>DATGIS010000093.1:0-60281 GCA_035295625.1 Candidatus Acidiferrum sp.
CGAGGCGCTAATTCAAGAAGGTCTTCGTTTCCTGATGCGCGGACGTTCCACGTTCGTCATCGCCCACCGTCTCTCAACCATTCGCCGCGCCGATCAAATTCTCGTTGTCGAAAGTGGCCGCATCATCGAGCGCGGCACGCATGAATCCCTCTACAAACTCGGTGGACGATACTACGACCTCTACACGCGCCAGCACGGAATCGAAACGAATCTGTTCCTCGCTCCCGGTGAAGGCGATTCCGCGGGCGAAGACGCTTCTGAGAACGGCGCACGCCGCCCCGGAAGCGGTGAACCTGATGCCATCCGCCTCATCCGCGGCCAAACCTGACGCAACCGTTTCGGATCCCTCCGACAAACGTGGCGTGTTCTGGAAGTTTCAAATGTCCTGCGCAATTGTCCCGCGTCATTATAAAATCAAGTCGTAAGCAGGCGGCGGGCCTGTAGCTCAGCGGTTAGAGCAGCGGACTCATAATCCGTTGGTCCCAGGTTCAAATCCTGGCGGGCCCACCAATCCCAATCCTCTCGCGGCCGATCGGTACCCAATTTAGTTTCCCCTGCCCCTGCAATTCCAATACAATCTCCCGCGGCGCAACGGCTGCTCGCAATCGCAGCGGATTTGCTCAGCCTGCTCCCGTACGACTTCATCTGCACAGGTACCCTCATGCTGAATTCCTCTCTTCTCAAAAGTACAGTTGTTGCTGCTCTTGGCGGGCTTCTCTTCGGCTTCGATACCGTCGTCATCTCCGGCACAACACAGGCGCTCACCGAACTCTTTCACCTGACGCCCTTCGCACTCGGCGTCACGGTCACTGCCGCACTCATCGGCACGATCGTTGGCTCGCTCACCGCAGGAATCCCCGGCGACGCCATCGGCCGCCGCGATAGCCTCCGCTTCATGGCTGTGCTCTATGTTATTTCCGCCTTTGGGTGCGCATTCGCTTGGAGCTGGTCATCTCTCGTTCTTTTTCGTTTCATCGGTGGCCTCGGTATCGGAGGCTCTTCCGTCCTTGGCCCCATGTACATCGCCGAAATCTCTCCGGCCAAATGGCGCGGCCGCCTCGTCGGCTTTTTCCAATTCAACGTCGTCTTCGGAATTTTGCTCGCCTATCTTTCGAATTACACCATCGGCACCATGGGCTTCGGCGCAGCTGAATGGCGCTGGAAGCTTGGTATTTCCGCGCTGCCTGCGATTTTTTTCCTCGTGATGCTTTTCGGTATTCCTCGCAGCCCGCGCTGGCTTGCCAAAAAAGACCGCGTCGACGAAGCCCGCGACGTCCTTCGGCTCATCGGCGAACAGGATTACGAAACCGAACTTCAGGAAATTGTCGCCTCCATCGACGCCGAGCACCATCAACACGATTCCTTGTGGAGCCACCAGTACCGTCTTCCTGTTTTTCTCGCTATCACCATCGGCATGTTCAACCAGCTCGCCGGCATCAACGCCATCCTCTATTATCTGAATCAGATTTTTGCCGACGCCGGCTTCAATAAAGTTTCCTCCGACCTGCAGTCCGTCGCCATCGGTGCCACCAACCTCGTCTTCACTATGATCGCCATGACCCTCATCGACAAAGTCGGCCGCAAGAAACTTCTCCTCATCGGTGCAGTCGGCACGGCCGCTTGTCTTGCCGGTGTCGCGGCGATTTTCCTCACGCACCAGCACAACGAATATCTCGTCTGGCTGCTTGTTACTTACATCGCGTTTTTCGCGTTTTCGCAGGGCGCCGTCATCTGGGTTTATATCGGAGAGGTTTTTCCCAATCGTATCCGTGCCAAGGGCCAGAGCCTTGGTAGCTTCTCTCACTGGCTGATGGCGGGGATAATTTCACTCGGCTTTCCGCCGCTCGCCGCCAAGTCTGGCGGCTATCCCTTTGTTTTTTTCTCGGTCATGACTGTCGTGCAATTCCTCGTCGTGTTGTTCTTTTATCCGGAGACGAAAGGCGTCTCCCTCGAAGAAATGCAGAAAAAGCTCGGCATCGCGTAATCCGGTTACTCTTTCAGCTTTGCCTTGGCGCTCATCTTGGGCTGCCGAAAATAAATCGTAATCTGCTTGCGCCCGTATGTCTCGCCATCTTTCGCCTCAAACCGCACCCGCAATTTGCCCGTTCCGTCTGGCAGTTTCACCAATTCGGCGCCCTCGAGCGACGCAATCGCCTCCGCATTCCACACAGACATGTCGTAGCTCGCTCCGGAGCTTCCAGCCACTGTCAATGCAGACGAATATTGATCGCTCATCTGGGAAAGCACGCGAAAGTCTGAACTTTTGCTTCCCAATTCCGGAAGCCGAAATGCATAGGCGAGTCCAAAATCATTCTTAACCCGTAAGCGCACCACGTTCTTGCCTTCTCGCAGCGGGATCTTCAGCTGTATGTGGTGGTGCTCCGGATAGAATTTGAAATCCACCGGCGTTTGCCGGCCATTCACCTCGGCGCGCACTTCCATCGCCGGCCCCGCCATCGTTGGCTCAAATTCGAGCGTGCATTCATCGCCCGTCCGCGTAATCTCCAGTGTGAATTCGCTTGGAATTTTGTGGTACGCGATGGAAATCGCGCTCTTGCCCACTTGAATATTTTCAATCTTGTAGTCCACCCAGTCCGCTGGCGTATGCGGAGTAAACGTCAGCGTCTTGTTCGAAACGTCGCGCTCCAGCCCGAACATTCCGCGCAACACGGGACTTACCACCATCGCCGCCGACCAGATCTGATGCGGCGAAGCGGTGGATAGCGGCTGGTAGTAATCTCCCGACAAAACTTCCGTCACGTGCCCCGGCGATCCGTCCAGCGCCAGCAGCGCATTCGCCCGCAGATTCTCATAAGCCGGAAACTCTTGGTGGTGCCGGTATTCCGCCACAGAAGCCCATCCCGTGAACAGCGGCCAAACGGAACCATAGTGATATCCCCCGCCGCTATAAACCGGCGACTGGTTGGAAATGATTCGCGGTCCCCAATCGGTTTGCAGATCGAAATTCGTCAGCTGCCGCAAATTGTCCTGCATATGTGCTGCGAGCATGTCCGCGGTCGAGCCAAACCACATCGGCGCCGCCGCCAGAATATTCGACTCCTCAACTTGTTTGTCGTCATTGCCAATCGCAAAGGCAAAGCGCTTCTTCTCCTCCATCCAGAATTTCCGATCCACAAGGGCCAGCTGTTTCTCGGCTTCTTTCTGCAGTGTCTCGCTCAACTCATTTCGCCCCGTCAGTTTCGCCAAATTCGATAGCGACCTCACAGCTTCCGCGCATAGTCCACTCTGGTAAAACTCACTCTTCACCGGCAGCAGCGGCCCGCCTTCCACCCATCCGTGTCCAATCCCAAAATTCCGTGGCAAGCCGTTCTCGTCGTAGGTCGATTTCAGAAACTCATAAGCCTTCCGCAGGCTCACCCACTTTTCTTTCGCAAATTCCACATCTCCGCTTGCTTTCACATAATCGTTTGTCGCAATGATATAAAGCGGTGTCGCGTCCGCAGACGCAAATCCATACGGATAGTCCTTGAACCAGTTCACGAAGCTCGCGCCCTGCGCAATCTCATGCGGAATCTTTCCATCTTCGCGCTGGAACTGCGCCACAAACGCCAGCGCCGTCCGCGCATTCGCGAAATCCCCTTCGCTGTTCAGCGCCAGCGTCGACCAGAACGCGTCCCGACCAAAAAACCACGCAAATCCCGGCCGTTGACTCTCACCCGACGTTCTATATCCCGCCACCAATCCCGTTCCCATCGTCGGATTTACCACGAGCCCCTGCACCAGACTCACCCGCGACCAGTCGTACGCCGCTTGCAACTGCTCGTCCGGTAATTCCACTCTCACCGTCGTCTTCAAATATTCCACGTAGTACGTCGCCGACTCTTTCTCCAGCGCTTCATACGAACCAATCAACTTTTTATACGTCGCTTCCGCCTCCGCCTGGCCATGAATCGATCCCGCAATCGCCACGATCTTCGTCTCGCGCCCCTTCGCCGTCACGCCCAACTTCAGCTGCTCTTCATGCTCGCTCGAATAATTTGCCTCGTACTCCAGCATCGGCTCGTGCCCCGTTGGCGACCCGATTACCGCCGCGAACTTCTTGCTCTCCTCGCCAAATCCAAACGCATTCAGCTTCTCATTCCAATTTGCATAAGTTCCGCCCACCGCTGCCGGCCACTCCAACGCAAGATCCCGGTGAAACGCCACTTCCAGCTCCAGTGGCTGTTCCGTTTCCACTTCAAACTTGATCACCGCTCCCGCTTCATCCACCGGAACAAAAAACGTCTCGCGAATCGAAAATGTATCTCCCGTCAGCACCAGCGTCGTTGCTTCCGGCCGCGCTTCGATTGTCCGCACCAGTGTTTCCGCGGGAATCGCTTTTCCGTCGTGAAGCACCGTCACGTGGAAATCCCGCAACACTTTCAGCGGATAAACCCATGCTTCCACGCGTCCCGACTCATTTCCAAATGCGCCTGCGCGCTTTCCCGCCGCGCACAAAAATTCCCAACTCCGCGCCGGCCGTTCAATCAACAAACCGCCTTCGCCCGAATGAATCGCTTTCCCAGTCTGCGCGCCTGCGGAGGCAGCCATCATCGCGGCCGCAAAAATCGCTCCCGCTGCGCTTAATCTCCGCGAAATTGTCAAAAGGGAAGTACCACCTGAATGAGCCATTGTCTTGCCTCGGCACGACATCAAAACTTGCAAACAACTGGTACGCTATCTGGGAAAGAAACGGCCAGAGTTTAGCACGCGCTTCCTCGGGAAGGTACGGGTCAACTTGTCTTCGTCACGCCGCGGATTTCTCAAATCTCTCAGTCGCTCCGCGCTCGTCCTCTCCCTTCAAGATGTTGTCTCGCTCGTTCGAATTCCCGCGACAGCGCCCGACGTCGCACCGCTCGGTGCGACCTTCCTCGACGTCGCCCGGCAATCCGGCCTCAACGCGAAAACTATCTACGGTGGCGAGCACAAAAACAAATTTCTTCTCGAGACCACCGGTTGCGGCGTCGCCTTCTATGATTACGATAACGACGGCTGGCTCGACATTTTCCTCGTCAACGGCTCGCGCCTCGATGGCTTTCCCAAAGGTCAGGAGCCCATCTCTCGTCTCTTCAAAAACAATCGCGACGGCACCTTTACCGACGTCACGCTCGCCGCGGGCGTCGGCTACTCCGGCTGGGGACAAGGCTGCTGCATCGGCGACTACGACAACGATGGCTTCGACGATCTCTTCGTCAGCTACTTCGGCAAAAACCGCCTCTATCACAATAACGGTAACGGCACCTTCACCGAGGCCGCCGAGAAAGCAGGCGTCGCTACAAACGGCAAACGCTGGAACTCCGGTTGCGCTTTCGTCGACTACGATCGCGATGGCAAGCTCGATCTCTTCGTCGCAAATTACATAGACATGGATCTCGCCACCGCGCCCGTCCCCGAATCCGGCCCGTGCCTGTATAAAGGTGTAATGGTCGCTTGCGGCCCGCCCGGCCTCATCGGCGGAAAAAATATTTTGTTTCACAACAACGGCGACGGCACGTTCTCCGATGTTTCCGAATCCGCTGGCATCTTCAGCGCCAACGGTACCTACGGCCTCGGCGTCCTCACCGCCGATTTCGATAATGATGGCTGGCCGGACATCTACGTCGCCAATGATTCCACCGCCAGCGCGCTCTATCAAAATAAACACAACGGAAAATTCACCGACATTGCTCTCGAATCCGGCTGCGCTCTCAGCGCCGACGGCAAGCCCCAAGCCGGCATGGGCGTCTCCGCCGCCGATTACGACATGGATGGCAATCTCGACATCGTGAAAACCAATTTCGCCGGCGACACCCCCTCGCTCTATCACAATCTCGGCGCCGCTGGCTTCGAGGACACAACCTTCCAGGCTGGCCTCGGCAAGCACACCCAATATCTCGGCTGGGGCTGCGGTTTTTTTGATTTTGATAACGACGGCTGGCCCGACATTCTCATCTGCAACGGCCACGTCTATCCCGAAGTCGAACAGCTCACCACCGAAGCCGGCTACCCGCAGCGCAAACTTCTCTATCGCAATCTCCGCAACGGAAAGTTCGAAGACGTCTCTCTCAACGCCGGTCCTGGCATCTCCGCGCCAACTCCTTCTCGTGGTTGCGCTTTCGGTGACTTCGACAACGACGGCGACCTCGACTTCGTCGTCAATTGCGTCAACGCGCCGCCGCAGCTCATCCGCTGCGACTCTTCAAACAAAAACAATTGGCTCAAGATTCGCGCCATCGGCACAAAATCCAACCGCAGCGGCATCGGCGCCCGCATCTCGTGTGTCACAAAAATTGCCGGCCAGGAAAACCCGCATCGCCAGATCGACGAAGTCCGCAGCGGCGGCGGCTACTATTCTCAAAACGATTTGCGCATCCACTTCGGCCTCGGCGACGCCCAAAAAGTTGACCTGCTCGAAATCCGTTGGCCCAGCGGCCAAGTCGATTCCCTCAAGGATCTGAAACCCAACCTGCTCTATCACGTCACAGAAGGCCAGGGCATCACGCGAACTGTCGACTTCGCAAAACTAAAACGCTAGCGCGAACCGAGTCGCAAGACTCGTTGTCACCACGAGCGCATCCACAAACATGCGCGAAGGGCCTCAACCAAAACGCCACCACGCAAACGATCCTCGAAGCTCCCTCAAAAATTCTCCAGCATCCAAACGTTCGACGCCCCGCTCGCTTCCCAAATCGCCAGCCTCTTCCCGTCCTGCGAAGGAATCGCCCATCCTATATAAGGACTCGGCTCTTTCACCGCCGTCTTCACGTGTCCCTGCAAATCCACGTTGACGATCATTTCCTCGCCTTCTCTCGGTGAAGCGCACGTCCAGATACTTTTTCCGTCCGCCGCCCAGTCAATTGAGTGCACGCTGCGCCATTCCTTCAGCGCGATCTTCCGCGTCGAACCGCCGCGCAGCGACATGATCTGAATCTCCGCTTCTTCCTGCGCGCGCAGTTTCTTCGCCAGCGCCAGCAACGCTCCATCCGGCGATAGCGTCCAGTTGTAGAGCTGCCATTCCGGATCGGAAATCTTGAACAGCAAGCTGCTCTTTCCCGCCTCCGCATCAAATTCGTAAAACTCCAGCGCCTCGTTCGCATAGCTGCTGAAAATGCATTCCCGCGACGGCAGCCGCGCGCACTGAAAATTGTTGATCTCCGGCCATTCCAGCACTTGTTGTGATTCGCCTCCGCCCAGCGGAATCCGCAGAATCCGGTAGATATCGCGGCTCAGCGTGTTCGCCGCAGTCGCCATCGTCTTTGTCTGCGTCATGCCATCCCGCGATCCGTCATGTGCAATTCCTTGCGTTTCGCCGTTCGCGGCCTTCAGGCTGCTGTATAAAATCTGCGTCCGGTCGGGATTCAATCGCAAAATATTCGGTTCATTCCCCGCCGTATCCAGCAACTCCGGCGTCCCTTGCTCCACTGTTTGCTTGTAAATGTGGAATTTTCCTTCGCGATTGGAAATGTAGAGCACCGCATTTCCGTCCGGCGTCCATTCGTATGGCAGATTTTTTCTGTCGTCGAGTGTCAGCCGTTCCGGCAAACTTGCGCTTTTCGTTTTCTTGTCGATATTCGCCACATACACCGCCGGCTGGATATTCGTTCGCAGAAACAAAATCTTCTTTCCGTCCGCGGATGCATCCATCACAGGCTTGCGGTCCGGCCCATTCGTAATCCGCACCCGCTCCCCGTTTGCCGTTCCCGTTTTCAAATCCAGCGGCATCGCCCAGACGTTTGAATCTCCTTGCGCTGGCGGAAGTTCCGACAGCGAAAAGAACAACCGCCCGTCCGCCAGCCACGCCAGGCCTCCATTCAGTTGCCGGTCCTTCACCACTATCTCGCTCTTCGCGCTTCCAATCACGTGAGTTTCAATCTGCACGTCTTCATCATTCCAGTTCGGAAAATAAACTACGCGCACGAACGCCAGCACTCGGCTGTCCGGCGACCACACCGGCACGCCGTAAATATATCCGCCCGCCGCCATCTCTTTGTGCGTGTCCGTGCCATCCACATTCATTGTCCAAATCTCTCGGCTCGGATACTCGCCCCGCAGAAACGCCACCCTCTTTCCATCCGGCGATACGCGCGCATTCTCTCCGTCATCCACCAATTTCTGCGGCGCGCCTCCCAGCAACGACAGTTTCCACAAGCTCGTCCGCTCTTTTGCGCTCGGCACCGCGGAAATCAGCACGTGGCTCTGATCCGGGTACCATGTTCCCGATGTCACCTTGAATTCCGCCGGCAACGCTACGTGATGGATCTCCCCGCTCGTCGTATCTTTCACATGCAGTCCCAGCTTGTCCGCATACAGCAGCATTCGCCCATCCGGCGAAATCGATCCGCCCTCCACCGGCGCATCCGGCGAATTTGTCGTCAGCCTCATTTCCCGCGGCTGCATCGGCCGCACCGTACGATGCCCCGCATGCCATCCCGCCGACACCGCTCCCGCCGTCACCAGCAATCCCGCCAGCCCCCACCACGCAAATCGCGCGCTCCATCGACCCGTCGCGGCCGCAGCGCTCGTCATCAATCCCCGCTGCCCATTCCCATTCGCGCCATTCGCATTTCCATTCGAATTTCCGTTCGTCGCCCTGGCCACCGGCGCCATGAACCGGTATCCCCGCCGCGACAGCGTCTCAATAAAAATCGGATTGTCCGCCGAATCTCCCAGCGCATCCCGTAGCCGCTTCACCGCTGTGTTCAGGCTGTGGTCAAAATCCACAAACGTATCCGCAGTCCACAGCCGCTTCCGCAACTCTTCCCGCGTCACCAGATCTCCCTGCGCCTCCAGCAGCGCCGCCAAAATCTGTCCCGGCTGCTCCTGCAGCTTCACTCGTACGCCGTTCCGCCGCAGCTCCCCCGCTTTCGGCCGGAACTCAAACACCCCAAATCGCACGCTTTCTCTTCCGTCAGCCTCGGCACCCATGGGTCACCTCTCTCACCAATACGAAGGCAATCGTAGAAAGTTTGATCCGCGGCGGATAATTTTTTGTAATTTGTCGTTGTAACGTGCCGCCCTGCAACGATTTACCTCGTTACATCCAAATCCCCGCCCCGTCAGCCCCCGTGCATTGAGATACCCGCCGCCCCGCCTCAACTTTTCCCTTGAACCGCGGCTTCTCCCGTTTTCGGGCGTTTGGTCAGGCGAAATTTCCTGCACCAAGCCCAACTCCGGCCGCGGCGTTCCGGGAGCCAACCCATGTACCGCTCTAAACGCCTCTCTCTTTTCCCCATCGCCTACTTACTTATCGTTTGGGCCGGCCCGTTTTCGACATCCTGCCCCGCCCGCACTCCCGACCAGTCCGCCCGCCTCCAAGTCTCCGTCTTCAATGACGCCCGCATCGACTCCCCAACCCTCGCCGCAGCCGAAGCTCGCGCCTCCGCCATCTTTTCTCAGTCTGGTATTGAAGTGGATTGGCTCGTCTGCGGCCCCGCGAACCCTGCCGACTTTTCCTCAAGCACTTCACCCTGCTCGGCCCTCGCATGGCCCACGCATCTCAGCGTCCGCCTCCGCCCTCAAGCTCTCACCGTCGCTTCAGACATCTTCGGAGAGGCCTTCGTCGATCCACACGGCAAGGGCGTTTACTCCAATGTCTACTACCAGAATCTCGTGCTCTCCTCGAACCATCCGCAACTCTCCAACGCCGATCTCCTCGGCTGCGTCCTCGCTCACGAACTCGGCCACCTTCTCCTTGGCACCAACTCCCACTCCCCCTCGGGCCTCATGCAATCCCGCTGGGACGCCTCTACCCTCCAATCCGCCGCCCGCTCCGTCCTCCTCTTCACTCCCGCCCAATCCGCCACCCTCCGTTCCCGCCTCTCCGTGGCTCGCGCCGTCGCCATTTTGTAACGCTGGCTTCCAGCCGGCGCTCATGCGATTCTCTGGTCCGGCCCTGAAGAATAGCTGCGTCAGCTGCCCATGGCGTGGAGGCTTCGAGTGACGAGCATTCGATTCGTTGCGATCGTTCTCTGTTTGGCATGTAGCGGCCGATGCTCGGCTCAATCTCCGGCCGCCGCGCAACCGATGAAGCATCTCCTCGTGCTCGGCGAAGAAAAAGGCTACCGCCATGAGTCCGTCTCCCACGCCATGGCTACGATTGAACGCCTGGGCCGTGAATCGGGCCTCTGGACGACCACGATTCGCACCGACACCGAAGTCCTGACAAAACAGAAGCTCGAATACAACGCCAAAAATCTGAATGACTTCGACGCCGTGCTTTTCTACACCGGCGGTGAATTGGAAATGAATCAGGAACAGAAGGCCGCGCTCTTATCCTTCGTTCACGACGACGGCAAGGGTTTCGTCGGCGTGCACAGCGCGACCATCACGTTCACTTCCTGGCCTGAATTTGGCGAAATGATCGGCGGATATTTCGACGAACATCCCTGGGGCACGTTCGATGCTCCCATCCTCGTCGAAGACCCGAACTTCCCGGGCATGCAGCAGTGGCCGGCTTCTTTTGTTCTGAAAGACGAAATCTATCAGATAAAGGATTATTCGCGGGACAAGGTTCGTGTGCTCATGCGGCTCGACGCCAGCAAACTCGATCTCAATAATCCGCGCGTTCATCGGAAAGACCGCGATTTCGCCGTTACTTGGGCAAAAATGTATGGCAAAGGGCGCGTCTTCTACTCCACACTCGGTCACGTCGAGCAGAATTGGGACGATCCTCGGCTCCAGAAAATGTACCTCGAAGCCATCAAGTGGGCCATGAATCTCGTCAACGCCGATGTATCCCCGCGCCCGCTCCCCACTCAAACCGGCCCGGCTCAAACTGATAAGACCGCGAATCATGGGCCCAGTAATGCAGTGGCGGGCCTTTAGAACTCCGCCTTTTCCGTCTCTTATCTGCCCTGTATTTGTGTAGGGGCGGGACTTCAGTCCGCCCTCTTTCTTTTAGCCTCTTCGCGGCGGGTTCCACAGGGTCTTATGGCTGCGCCTCTTCGTCGCGCTGTGCAACCCCCAGCAAAACAATCCCCGTTACACAAAACATTCGAAACGCCGCATCCTGCCCGTTCCACGTTTTGGATTGCCACATCGCAAACCATTCGCCGCCCACGCTCAAAAACGCCACCAACCAAATCGTGGCGCCTAGTGTCAGTCCTGCGAGCGCCCATTTCTTGGCCGCGTGAAACTCCGCCGCGCTCCGGCGCAGGTGCCGTACCATCTGCACCGCTCCCGTCCACAGCAGCGCCGTGGTCACGCATTCCCACGCGATGATCGATAAATAAAACGCCGTATGCACGGCCGGCGACTGGATCGCCCGCCACATCAAGTGATTTCCCGCAAACGTCTCATCCATCATCAGCACGTGCCGCACAAACTGGTAATTCGATTCGTAATCGGTAAGGTTATTCAGCGCCACCAGCGTGTAGTAGAGCGCCAGCCCAGCCGTCAGCGCGAATTTCGCCGCACGCAGCGTCATCGCTTCCTCTCCGGCAAAAAAGTTTTGAAGTACTCGATCAGCGCCTGCATCGTCTCATCGTCATACTGCGGGCTCGGCGACATCTGCGATTTCGCGTTCACCGCTTGTGGATTCCGCACATAGGCCGCAAATCGCGCAGGCGAAGCTTCTGCCCACGCCGCCAACACCTGCCACGGCCTGCCTGCTTTTGTTCCGCCTTCTCCCTTGTTGTCGTGGCACCTGAAACAGTTCTGTTGCGCAATCCTGTAGCCATTTTTTACCGATGCTTCGTTCGCGTGTGCTCCGCGCGGCGCAATTGCCTCCAGCACCGCCGCTTCCTTGCGGAATTCCAGCCGTACCACTCCCCACGGAATCTGCGATTCATCTTCGTGCGCAAGTATCTTGAAACGCGGTGTGAACTTGGCGTGAGAAATCAGAAACGGCCCCATCGCACCACCCTGTACCTCCGCATTTGTCGGCCAGTTTGCGGGCGGCAGTTCGTTGATTTTCAAGACCAGAATCGGCTCGTGCGCCCCCATATATTCTTCGGAAAAGTGCGTACGATACTGGTCGAGACAGATCGCCACCACCATCGTCCCCGCCTGCGGTACCGCAAGCGCCTTCATTAACTCCGTCAGCAACACTCCACTGATTTCAGCCTTGCCTGCAAAATTTGCGTCATCATCGACCGCGTAGCGCACTTGTGGCAGCTTTAATAATTCTTCGCGTGCAATGTAGCGCGCACTGCCCGCGGGGAAACCCGGCAATTCTCCGCCAATCTCCAAATCCAGCGGCGATTGCCGGTGCGCTCGCGGTTTAAGCGAAGATTCGCTCGTGGAATTTGCTGCAACCGCTTCTCTCTCCAAAAAGCTCACACCCGCCAGGCACAGTCCGATTATCACCACTCGAAACAGCCAGGTTTTACGCATGAGCGATTCTAGCCCACATTTCTTACGGCTCAACAAAACTCGATCCGCGGCCTTGCATCCTTTTGCGGAGACCGGTTTGACTTTCCAGGAGCGTGACACAACTCGTCCAAGTTCAAACTGCCCCCTCCCTCTTGCTTTTGTATTTGTAGAGCCGTCCCTTTCGCGTATTTTGCGTCCCGGTGGTTTTTACCGGGAAGGGCGGCATCTTTCTTTTTCCGTCTTTCTGTTCTTATTGGGTGTCGTTCGAACGAAAATCACAAAAAGTACAGCCGTACAAAATCCATCACTCCGACCAGTCGTTTTTCTTCACTGATTTCTCGTACGCTTATGCCCAAACTCCGCGCTCGCGAATCTCCGCGAACGCGCCTGCTATCGAGGCTCGATGTTAAGGGCCCACATCGGGGCCTGATATTCCGCCTTGATATGAGAAAGGACCACTGCCGTGCCTGCCGTCGCTATTCCGATACCTCGCCGTTGCCATGCGGCGGACGCAGCCTTCCACCTGGGCCCAGTACCCACCCCCTACCCTCCGCCTAACTCCACTGGAATGAATACTTACGAAAAACAGGGAGAGGGGATCCCCCTCTCGAACATTCCTACGCGCACTCTTTCTCGCCTCGATCTTTTTCCCCTCGAGGGTTGCTCTCTCCTTCACTCTTTCTTGCCCCGAGCGATTTCTGTGAGGGGTGCACGAGCGGCACACTCTTTTGCCGTGCGCGACAACTCATCTCCTTATTCCTCAATGGCTTCCGCACTCTTTACAAGAACACCCGGGTGGGGGCATTCTCCTTGCTTCATTACCTCATTGCTTCGTCACTTCCATTTTTTCTCCGCTTCCTTCTTTCACCGTCCGGATCCCATCCACCGCCAATCCCTCAAATCGTTCCGTCAAACCGCTCGGCCAGCGCACTTCCACCCAGTCCACCTTCGTCGCGCTGCCCAAGCCCCCAAACCCCAAGCCAAAGTGCAGCCGCATATCGTTGTTCGAGTCAAAGCTCGACCCGCTTCTCACTTCATCCACGAGAATTCGTTTACCCCGAGTGCCTTCTGCGAGGGGCGCATCAGCCTGCACGCGAATCTTCGCGCCAATTCCATCCCGGTTGGACTTCGTTCCAATCGTCTTGATCCCAATCCAATGATTCGTGCTCTTCACTTGATTCACCAGCAAACTCAGCGGCTCATTCATATTGCTCACGACCGCGGACATTTTTCCGTCGTTCCACAAATCGCCCACCGCCAGCCCGCGCGAACTTCGCGCCGTCGTAATCCCCGGCCCCGAACTTTCCGAAATATCTTCAAACTTCCCGTTCCCCAGATTGTGCCCCCCCATATTGTGATAGAGCAGCCGCGGCTCTTCGTAATCGCTCCCCAAATGCTGCTTCGTCACTTCCGGATACACGTGCCCATTCACCAGCAACAAATCCGGCCAGCCATCGTTGTCCACGTCCACGAACATCGTTCCCCAGCCCAGATATTTCGTGTACAGCCCCAGCCCCGCCGCGAACGTCACATCGTCAAACGTTCCGTCGCCGTTGTTTCGATAGAGCGTCGCCGTATCGTCCGAAAAATTCGTTTTGAAAATGTCCAGCCGCCCGTCGCCGTTGAAATCGCCAATGGTAGAGCCCATTCCCGCTTGTTCTTTTCCATCTTCGTTGAACGCCGCGCCCGCCACCACCGCCACATCCGTGAACGTTCCATCATGATTGTTGTGATACAAAATGCTCGGCGTGCTGTCGCAAGCGACGTAAATATCCGGCCACCCGTCGTCGTCAAAATCGAAAGTCGACACACTGAACCCGTAGTGCCCGTTCGTCTGATCGATTTTTGTTTTCGCCGTCACGTCTTCAAACGTTCCGTCGCCGTTGTTGTGATACAAAATGTTTTTTCCCCACGGCAAGCCGCGCGGCCCGCACATCACCGGAACGCCCTTCCAGATGCACGAAGCGCGTTCGCCCGGCCCTGGCGCGGTGGTCACATCGAAATCGACGTACGTCGCGATGAACAAATCCAGCTTTCCGTCGCGGTCGTAATCCACAAAAGCGCAACCCGTGCTCCACGCTTTTCCCGTTCCGCCGACATGCGCTTTTTCGCTCACGTCGGAAAACGTTCCGTCGCCGTTGTTGTGGTACAAAATATTTTTTCCGTAGTACGTCACATACAAATCTTCAAATCCGTCGTTGTCGTAATCGCCGACGCAGACTCCCTGTCCCCATCCGGAATGTTTCGCGAGCCCCGCTTTTTCCGTAACGTCGGTAAAAGTTCCGTCGTGATTGTTGTGATAAAGATGATTTGTCGGCGGTTTCTTTCCCGCGATCGGATCGAGCGTTGTTCCGTTGACGACAAAAATATCGGGCCAGCCGTCGTTGTCGTAATCGAAAATCGCAACGCCAGTTCCCGTTGTTTCGATGATGTATTTTTTTGTGTCGACGCCGCCAAAAACGTTGCGCATCGTCAATCCGCGTTTTTCCGCTTCATCCACGAAATAAGCAACATTATTTCGTGTGCTGGTTGCCGCCTTTTTTTCTTGCGCGGAAAGCAGCGTGCCTTGCATTGCGAGAAGCAAAGAAAGAAAGAGCACGCTGAAGTGGCGGCGTCTGTTGGAGGAATGCGAACCGAGTGATGTCATGGGTGTTTCAAAATCGTAGAGTCCGCCTGCGTCACGGTCAAGGCGGAAAGTCGCTCGTAAAGATTTTCGCCCTTCCATGTGGATGCTACGATGGACGAGTTGGCGGTTTTCATTCCTATGCCCGGATCATCCCGACGATCGGCGTCACCACTCATGCGAGCTGTCCTGGTTGCATGCTGTTGTGTCGCATTGATCCCCGCAACCGTTATCTCCTTGTGGGCGGCCGAGCCTCAGCAATCCGCCTCTGCCGAGCAACGAGCGCGAGAAAGTTACGAAGCGGGAGTCGAGGCACTCAAGCAACGCGACCTGGCTACCGCACGCGCCAAGTTTGAAGAAGCAGCAAAACTAATTCCCGGAAGCGCGGAAGCGCACAATTCACTGGGTTATGTTTTGTTGCTGAGCGGAGACCCGGATGCTGCGATCCCGCAATTCAAGAGCGCCATTCGTTTGATGCCCACGCTTGCGCAGGCGCACGCGAATCTTTCCACTGCGTTTTGGCAGAAAAAGAAGGCAGCGGAGGCCGTCCGCGAAGCAAGGGAAGCCATCCGGCTCGCGCCTGCGAGCGCGGACGGGCATCGCGCACTGGCCCGTGGACTTCAACTTAGTGGCGATACGCCGGGAGCCACGGCCGCAATGCAGAAAGCCGTGGAACTCAGTCCGGATTCCTCGGAATTTCATGACGACCTGGGCGTGCTTCTGATCAATCAATCGAAAGACGCGGAAGGGGAGGCGCAGTTTCGTGAAGCTTTGCGGCTGGCGCCGGAATCGCCACAGGCCGAGCTGCATTTGGGAGTTCTTCTTTACGAACAACAGAAATACGCAGAGGCGGGACCGCTGCTTCAAAAGACAGCGGACGCGGAGCGGAACCCGGCGGCGCTATATTATCTTGCGCAGACACAACGCCAGCTCGGCGATGTTACTGCCGCGGCGGAAACCTTTCGCGATTATCTGGAGTTTTCGCCAACGGATTTCGACGCCGAGAAACAATACGGGCTCCTTTTGCAGAAACTTGGTCAGGCAGAAAAAGCTGTTGTTGTTTTTCGGGATATAGCGACACAACGCGCGAATGAACCGGATGCCCACAACGATCTTGGTTTGGCCTTGCTGCAGACGGGAGATGCCAACAGCGCCGTCGGCGAATTTCAAGCAGCGCTGAAAACGAAACCGGACGACATCGGATTCCAGACAAATCTTGGCGTTGCGTATCTTCAGAAAGCGGATTTTGCGGCCGCGGCGCAGCAGTTTGAATTCGCACTTAAAAAGAATCCGAACAGCGCGACGCTGCACTACGATTTGGGTCTCGCGCTAAAGCTTCAGGACAAACTGCCGGAAGCGATTGTCGAATTCCGCAAAGCAGAAGCGATCGATCCTTCGCAGCCGGATGCGCCTTATACGCTGGGAGTAACGCTGTGGCAGCAGGGGGATCTCGACAGCGCGGCGCGTGAATTGCACGCAGCAATCCGCGTGAAACCCGAGTATGCGGAGGCGTTCTACACACTGGGCACAGTGCTGAAGCAACAAGGCAAGCTGCAAGAGGCGGCGGCTGCGTTGCGCGAGGCACTGCGATTGCAACCGGATTTTGCCGGCGCACATACAACTCTTGCGGCGGTGTTGCGGCAACTAGGCGATGCGCAAGGTGCCGCAGTCGAGGCGAAAGCGGGCGCGGAGCTTGCGAAGCGAAAGACGGATTTGCAGGCCGCGGTCTTTGCGACCAATTCTGGAAAAAGACTGCGAAATGCGGGCGACCTCGAGGGAGCGATTTCGCAATTCCGATCGGCGATCAATGCGGCGAATGATTTTGCGCCGGCGCACTACGAGTTGGGATTGGCGCTTCGTCAGCAAGGAAAAAGGGAAGAAGCGATGAAGGAATTTACGGAAGCCCGAGCGCTGGATCCGAAACTAGTTGCTCCAGACAATTGAGTGGATTTATTTCTGAAGCTTTCGCAGAGCAACGAGTTCGGACTCGACGGGAACGCCCTTGGCCACCTTAACACGAATGACCGCCTCAAATGGGGACAGTTGACTCGAGTCATTGACGTCCAGCCGCTGGAGCAGAGTCGTCAGATAATTTTCGCGCGTCACGTATTCGACCGCGGCCTGTGTGCCAATAGTGGTGGTGCCCGCCAAAATCAGTTCGGAGTGACGCGGATCAATTCCCCTCACGAGCGCCACTAATGCATAGTCTTCCGTCATCGGCATATTCGCAGGACTGGCAAGATAGTTTGGGGCTTCGCCCTGACGCGGCGTGACATTGACGATTTCCATGTTTCCGGCACGGGGGCCTTCCTGAATGCGGCGGAAGAAAAATTCCTTGGTGCTGGGGATTTCCAAAAGGGTGAGATTTTCGCCGGGCGAGCCAATGAAGATTAAATCGTTGTTCTTTGCGTCGTCGAGCGAAAAGAGACTGCCGCGTTTTACGCGCAAAGACTGGTGCAAGGAAGCAAAAACAAGATCGAGGTTGTGAATGGCCAAAACTTCGCCCACACCGGTGTAGTGGTCGAGGATGGGGGCTTTGCCATCTTTCTTTGGATCGAAGTAGCGCATACCAAAGGTTGGAGCGCCGACGAATTGTGCGTTACTGAAAATGGCCCAGGGCTCTTCAGGCCCGGTGATGAAGCCTTTCCAAAAAATCCGGAACTGAGCCGGTGCTTCCGGAGGAGCTGCAGAAACCTGCCCCGAACCGTTCCGACGTTCGCTCGAATAGTCGCGAGCGAGCAGGGCAATCGCCAAGGCCAGAGCCAAGCTGAGCCCGATAACAGCGGCGACCCATGCGCGGGGTGCACTGGCGGGCTGAATCCCATTGTTGTGCGCATCTGCCGGTCCAGCTTGCGCGGACAAGGTGGCACGATCATGAATGACGACGGCGTAGCTGCCCTTGGGGACTTCGACGATAGTCGAGTCGTTTGCGCCTTCGGTGCTGTAGTACTCAGACAATTTTGAACGGAGACGACCGGCCTGGACGCGGACCATGGAGTCGAGTTGGGGATCGAAGTCCGTCTGGCGGCCAAAAACTTCGGTCGCGATCTGGTATTCCTTGACGGGGACGCCGGGGTGTTCGACGGCTTGCTTTGCCAAATAACGGAGAAGTTTGCAAAGAGATTCGGAGCCGTGGAGGGTATGGCTATTTACCAAACGCTCGATTTCTGCGAAGAATTGAGCTCGATCCGCCACGGTGACTCCGGTGACATCGATGTAACATTAGGGTATCAAGCCGCGCATGTGATTGCAATAAATGGATTTAATTGATGTAACAGTATCAAACCTTCTGAGACTTACCTCACCTAGCAAAAAAGCAGATAAGTCGAAGCACATTTTTGTTGGGTGCGTAGTGTCGCGAGGGGTGTCGTCGGCACAGACGGTAGGCGCGTTTACTGTAGCGATGCAGTGGACCGGCCAAGACTCCTTCGCGATGTAATTCGTGGTTCAAAACATTTGTTTGAGTTGCAGGGAAGTACCTGTTGTCGGACTGGGGTAGCTCCGGCAAGCAAGGTGTTTGAGGGCATGTTCAGGAGGGGTGGAATGACGAAGCGCTTTGTCCTAGGTTGTCTAATCGCATTAAGTCTCGTTCTAGGCTTTTCTGTTCCGAATGCAGCCGGTCAGGCGGTGTTCGGCAATATCATCGGTACGGTAACGGATACGCAAGGGGCAGCAGTTGCCGGCGCAAAGGTGAAGGTCACCTCGACAACGAAAAGCACGTCGTTCGATACAACGTCGAACGATGACGGCAACTACTCCGTTACGCACTTAATACCGGACACTTACAAGATTCACATCGAAGCTACGGGGTTCAAGTCGTACGACGTGCCGAGCGTTGTGGTTCAGGCGGATTCTTCCGCGCACGTCGACGCTGCGCTGCAAGTCGGCGCTGTCACCCAGACGGTCGAGGTTACCGGTGAAATCCCGCAACTGAAGACGGACCGCGCCGACGTCGACATCGAATTTAACCAGACGTACGTCTCAGAGCTACCGGTTCTAAACCGAAATTTCACCAACTTTGAATTGCTCTCGCCCGGCACGCAGAAACTGGTCGGATGGAGCCATGCCGCCACGGAGAATCCTCAGGGCGGCGGGCAAATCTTCGTAAATGGGCAGCACTTCTCCGGAACAAACTTCGAACTGGACGGAACCGACAACCAGGATCCGATTCTCGGCATCATCGTGGTGAATCCGAACCTCGACGCGATCGGCGAAACCAAGATCGCCCTGCAGGACTACGACGCGGAATCCGGCAAAGCCACTGCGGGCGCGGTTAAAGTGCAAACCAAGTCCGGCACCAACGATTTTCATGGGAGCGGCTTCTATTTTTACCGCAACAGCGAACAACAGGCCCGCGATCCTTTTGCGAACGCGCCTGGCGTGCCTCTTGCTGCGGCCACCTGGAAGCAATTTGGAGGTTCCGTTGGCGGCCCCATCATCAAGAACAAGCTCTTCTTCTTCGGCGACTATCAGGGTACCCGGCAAGTGCAGGGAATTACGAATCAGTACACGTTGCCGGACGCAAAAGTTCTGGCCACGTGTGGAAACAATCTGCCGGGCAATTGCGATTTGAGCGACTATCTGGCGATATCCGGCGGCCAAGTTTTTGATCCCACAACCGGCAATAAGCAGACTGGCGTTGGCCGTACCGCTTTCTCGGGCAACCTAATTCCCAACAGCATGATTTCCCCGCAGGCGACACTTATCCTGCAGGATCTCAAAAAGCTCACATTGACGAACACGAATCTGTCAAACAACTACATCGTTCAGGGGTCCGGCCCCTTCGAGCAGAAGTCGTTTGACACCCGCATAGATTACAGCGCGCCGCACAATTACCAGGTTTTCGGGCGCTTCAGTCTGGATTATTTCTCGCTTTCCGGCAAGGGAGGACTCGGAGTCCTCGGAGGCACGGGCTTTGGACCGGGAGGCCTGAACGGATCGTCGATTAACCATGACTATAGCTTGGCCACGGGTTTCACGAAACCCATCGGCCAGAAATGGCTTACCGACTTCCGATTTGGCTGGTTCAAATACAACCCGCAAACTGCGTATTCAGACGCCAGCTTCGCTGGAGCTAACAACTACCAGATTCCCGGCCTGAATATCAGCGGTCACAACGACACCTTAGGCACGCCGTCGTTTTATCTGGACGGCAATGGGAGTTTCTCGGCTATGGGTGACGGGCTCAACATTGGCCGGTGCAACTGCCCGCTTACGGAAAGTGAGCAGCAAGTTCAGTTCGTAAACAACTGGACGCGCACCCAGGGCAACCACACCATCAAATTTGGCGCGGATATTCGGTACGCCAAGAATCTTCGCGTACCGAGCGACAACAACCGGGCCGGGGAACTCCACTTTGATTCGGGAGTAACTTCCAACGCGGGTACGGGTGGTCTGAGCCTCGCCACGTTCTTGCTTGGCGATGTCTCTAACTTTTTCCGGTACTCGAGCGTAACTCTTGATGCGGCAGAACGCCAAAAGCGCTGGTTCTTTTACGGCCAGGATACGTGGCGACTGACGCCAAAATTCACTTTGACCTATGGGCTGCGTTGGGAAATTTATTTCCCTGAGAGCGTGAACGGTAAGGGTAACGGTGGTTTTGCCAACCAAGACCAAGGCGTAATTCGGGTCGCCGGTTACGGCGGCATCGGTAACGACGGCAACATCTCCAACACCCTGAAGGCGTTTGCTCCGCGACTCAGTGCTGCCTATCAGATCGATTCAAAGACCGTACTTCGTATCGGCTACGGACGGGGCTTCGATATAGGCGTCTTCGGATCGAATTTCGGTCACGTAGTGACGCAAAACCTGCCCGTGCTAGCCAAGCAAAACTTGAACGACTCGAATTGCGGCACACTGCAGCCGACCTGCGGACCGGGCGCAACAGCCAACCGTAGCGCCGCATTTACCCTGTCTCAGGGCCCATCGCCCTCGATCGTATACAGTGGCGCTGTCATTGGAGACATTTCGTCCAGTGGTACCTTGCCGCTGTTTGGACCGGATGGTGCCAGCAGTCCGAATATCCGGCCGACCGTCCAGCGCCTGCCAACTATCGACCAGTGGAATGCGAGCGTGCAGCGCCAGATCACGCCGACCATCAACCTGACGGTGGCGTATGTGGGCAACAAAGGAACGCACGTGTTCGCAGGTAACGGTCCTTCCTATAACTCCAACGAAGCGTCGGTGGTAACCGGAACGGACATCGTGTCGTGCTTCCAAGCAGACGGTGTCACACCGAAAAATCCGTGTACGGTTAGTTTTTCACCTGCCGTACCGTTTAACAACCGGCGGCCTTTGTTCCGGAATGGTGTAGGGTCGTTTTCGTATCCTGGATTCCTAGATGCCAGCGGAAATCCGCTAATCTGCTGCTCTTCGGACACCAATTACTACGGCAACGACGCCAATAACAATTACAACTCCCTGCAAATCAAGGCTGAAAAGCGTGTTAGCCAAGGCCTGCAATTCATTGCGCACTACACCTTTTCACACGCGAACTTCTATGATGCGGGATATTACTCCGTAAACAAGAAATACGCGTACGGACCGGATGACTTCAACCGAACTCACGCGTTTGTGGTTAACACCGTGTATGAGTTGCCGATCGGAAAGGGCAAGAGGTTCATGAGCGATACTGGCCGCGTTGCGGACCTGCTAATCGGTGGTTGGCAGCTTACCAACACGCTCAACTACAGCGGTGGTTTGCCTTGGACTCCAAGTATCAACGAGTGCGGAGCGATCAGCGACGCTGGCCCCTGCCGGCCAAACTTGGTGTCCGGCCAATCATTCAGCGTAGGCAAGCACACCATGGCGAACGGAGACGTGTACTGGTTCACGCCCGTCACACCGCTAGCTTACCCGGTTGATCTTTCCAACGCCGCTGGTAACAACCCATTGAACGGGACGGACTTGTGCACGATGGCGCGTCCTACATCTGGTGCATTCAGCTTGCCGGCCTGCGGCCAGATCGGCAACGTCGGGCGCAATTCTTTCCGCGGCCCGCGTGGGTTCTATTCCGACATGGCGCTCGCGAAGACGTTCAACATTACGGAGCGTTACAAAGCGCAGTTCCGCTTTGACGCTTACAATGTGTTTAACCACCCCGTGCTTGCATTCAGCAGCACGCAGGGCAACACCTGTGTTGACTGCACCGGCCGCGATCCTGGCCGCATCACGGACATTGAAAACGACAATTCGCCCGGTTCGCCGAGCGGCATGCGGCAGCTGCAATTTGGCGTGCGGTTCACTTTTTAACCCTGCAACACTCCAAGAAAACGGGGAGCCCCTCGCGGGCTCCCCGTTTTTTATGCTCTAATCTTCCCCGGTTCGAAGCTCCCTGATGCTAAGAGTCTGTATATCGTCCGTCCTATTGCTGTTTTTTTGGGCTGGTTCCTCGTCTATCTGCAACGCGAATCCCGCCGCTCAACAAGGTGAATCACCGTTTGCGTCCGCGCATAAATTATTGGAACAGGGAAAATTCGCTGAGGCAGTGGCGGAGTTGCAGGCGCTTGCGAAATCGCGGCCCGAGTTGAAAGGGCTTTCGCGAGAGATGGGCATTGCGTATTACCGGCAGGGCGATTATTTGAATGCGGTGCAAAATTTGAAGCGGGCGATTGCGGAGGATTCGCAGGACGGAGAAGCGACGCAATTGGCGGGACTGTCTTTGTATCTGGCGGGAAAGCCGGGCGAGGCGATTCCGTATCTGGAGAAAGTGCAGTCATGGTATCCGAGCGCGAATGTGGACGCGTCGTACATTTTGGGAGTGTCGTACATTCAGACGAAAAATTATCCGCAAGCGCGAATGGCGTTCGCGAAGATGTTCGGCGTGCCGGCAGAGTCGGCGGCGAGTTATCTGTTCACGGCACGGATGTTGCTGCGGCTGGATTTCGGGCCGGTGGCGGAGGAGTACGGGCAGAAGGCGGTTGCGATCGATCCAAAGTTGCCGCTGGCGCATTTTTTGCTGGGCGAGCTTTATTTGTATCAATCGAAAATTCCGGAGGCGATTGCGCAATTGCAGCAGGAGCTGGCGATTAATCCCGGGCATGCGGCGTTGTATTACAAGCTGGCGGATGCGTATTCGCGCGTGCAGAAGTATGACGATGCGGAGAAATTGCTGCAGCGAGCGATCTGGCTGGATGCGACGGCGACGGGGCCGTACGTTTTGATGGGAAAAGTGCTGGAGAAAAAAGGCGAGCCGGCGCTTGCGGTGAGGTCGTTGCAACGCGCGATTGCGATGGACCCGAACAATTCGATTCCGCACCACTTGTTGGGGCAGGCGTATCGCGATTTGGGGCGCACGGAAGATGCGGAGCGCGAGTTGAAGCTGGCGGAGCAACTGCAAAGTCGCGAGGACGCGAAACCATGAGCCAGCAATTCACGGTGGTGGGACTCGGGGAACTTTTGTGGGACATGTTTCCGCAGGGAAAGCAGCTTGGAGGCGCGCCGGCGAATTTTGCGTACATGACGGCGCTGCTGGGCGATCGCGGGATTGTGGCGAGCCGGGTGGGCGACGATCGATTGGGGCAGGAAGCGATTTGGCAGCTGAAATCGTCGGGGCTGGATACGTCATACATTCAGAAAGATGCGATTCATGACACCGGGACGGTGCTGGTGAAAGTAGATTCGAAAGGGCAACCGGAATACAAGATTTGCGAGGATGTGGCGTGGGACCATTTGACGTGGAGCGAGCACTGGCAAGAGCTGGCGTTGAGCGCCGATGCGGTGTGCTTCGGGTCATTGGCGCAGCGGTCGGAAATTTCGCGCGCAACGATTCGGCAATTTTTGCAGAGCGTGAAAGCGGATGCGGCACGAATTTTTGACGTGAATTTGCGGCAGGCGTTTTATTCGGGGGAAGTGCTGCGCATGGCGTTGTTGCACGCAAACATCATGAAAGTGAATCATGAAGAGTTGCCGCGCATTGTGGAGTTGTTTGGAGAAAAATTCGGCAGCGAAAGAGAAGGCGCGAGCTGGCTGGCCGAGGAGTTCGGATTAAAGTTGGTGTGCGTGACGCGCGGGCATCGGGGCAGCCTACTGGTTTGCGAAGGCAGGATTGATGAGCATCCGGGATTTACGGTGAAGGTGGCGGATACGGTTGGCGCGGGCGATGCGTTTACCGCGGCGCTGGTTCACCACTGGCTGCGGAGGACGCCGCTGAAGGAAATGAATCTGGCGGCAAACCGTATGGGGGCGTGGGTGGCTTCGCAGGAAGGTGCGATGCCCGGGGCGGACGAGAGCGTGCTTGCGGCGATTCGATAGGCGCGGGTTTCCCGGTCGCTACTTTGCTGAGAGGGCAGCTTGCTCGCGATCGAGCTTCTCGACGAGGCTGGCCGGCATTTGGTGCAGGAAGACGACTACGGCGGCGTTGCTCCAGCCGAAACCCACGACGTTGATGTTGTAACCGGCTTTTACGGCCGTTTCCGAGGAGCGCGTCACGGCGTTATATTTTTCACGGATGGTTCCGTCGCGGTGGAAATTTTCGGCAATCATGCTGACGAATTTGTAGGAGATGCGGTCGGCGTCAGAGTTGAAGCCGTATTTGCGCAAGCCTTCGACGGCGATGATTTGCGTGGGCGCCCAGGCGTAGGGGAAATCCCACTGGCCTTCGGTTTCGTAAGGGCTCATGACAAGGCCGCCTGGTTGTTCGAGCTTCGAAAGATTTTTTACGAGCGCAGCCGCTTGCTCTTTGGTCGCGAGTCCGGCCCAGAGCGGGTAGTAGGCAGTGATGTAGTCGTACGAAGAGCGTTCCTTCTTGTCGAGATTCCAATCGAAATAAAAACCGTTTTGTGCATCCCAGAGAAATTTCTGCATATTGGCTTTGCGTGCGGCGGCCTGTTTTGCCCAGTCGGCGGCTTCAGCGGATTTTCCGAGTAGCTTGGCCATTTCTTTCAAGTCGGTTTCGGTTTTGTAGAGCAGGCTGTTGAGACAGACGGGCGCGAAGTGATGTGTCGCGGAGCCGTGTGGGCCGAAGCGAAAGGAGACATCGAAGCCGGATTCGCGCATGGAGCGGTCGGCGCGATAGAAGTCGCGGCTGAGCGTGACGGTTTCCGCGTCGTCGCAGCCGGGGCGCTCCATCGTGTGCGCTACATCGCAAATCTGTACGTTGTAGTGTTTTCCCGCAGGCGAGTCTGTGCGCGACACGCCGTTTCGAACGAGGAATCCGCGATCCTGATCCGGGTGCGCAAGAAAGTATGCGGCTACTTTCCGGTAGTGATCGGTTTCGTCCTTCAAACTTTCCGGCGCGGGTACATCGCCAAAATCGTAATAACGGGCGAGGCCTGAGTCGCCAGTGGTGTGCGGCTCGCGCACCCACATCGCATGATCCGTTTTTGCGAAGACGTAGGCCCGTTCAAGCCATTTCTTGTCTTCGTGGCCAGCAGCTTTTTCGGCTTCATACACTCCAAAGATCATCGAAGTGAGAAACGGCGGCTGCGAACGACTGAGGTAATAGCTGCGGTTCGCGTTCAAGATGCTGCCGTAGTGTTCAATTTCGAAAAAGAAATTCTCGACCATTCCCCTGGCGAGGTCGGTTCGGCCGTCCTGAAGCAGACCGCGAACGATGAAGTAGCTGTCCCAGCCGTACATTTCGTTGAAGCGGCCGCCGGGGACAACGTATTTGTGTTCGAGGTAGAGCAAGCCGTGCGGGGCCAGAGCAGTGGTATCAACTTGACCGGGTCCGGTAATTTTTTGAGGAAGCTTTTTTACCTGGAGGTGGCAGCGATTCTGCAATTCCACGACGGTCGCCGGAATTTCCATTTCCGCGGGCAGATAAAGGACGGATTTTTCGGCGAGTTTCGAATCGACGACAGTGGTGCAATCGTCCATGGAGCGAGTGAGCGTGTCCCAGCTTTTGTAGATGTACTCGCGCAGGGGCGCGAGACCAGCGTTTTTTTCGATCGTTTTGGAGGAAGTGGATTGCCCTGCGAATGTAATCGTCCCCAAAAGTAAGCTCCCCGCGAGGCACACAAGAATCCGCCTCAATCTGAAAAAGTTCGCCCAATTTTGCATGAAAGTATGCCTTCTCGCTGACGTGGCGCAGCTGAGGTCAGAATATCGCAAGTCATTGAAAATGCAAGGACTTATTTGTATTTTTGAGCGAAATTGCAACCCGCTCTGAAGGCGTTTTTAGTGGCCGCCGCCGCCGCTTAATTCGCGGACAATGTTGCCGACAAATCCCTTCGCGTCGCCGAAAAGCATGAGCGTGCGGTCCATAAAATAGAGCGGATTTTCTATGCCCGCGAAGCCAGCGCCCATACTGCGCTTGATGACCATGACGGTGCGCGCTTTATCCACGTCGAGAATCGGCATGCCGAAAATTGGACTGCTCGCGTCGTTGCGTGCGGCGGGATTCGTGACGTCGTTCGCGCCGATAATCAGCGCGACATCGGTCTGCGGGAAGTCGCCGTTGATTTCATCCATATCGAGCAAGCGGTCGTATGGGATATCAGCTTCGGCGAGGAGCACGTTCATGTGACCGGGCATGCGCCCCGCGACGGGGTGAATGCCGAACTTCACGTCGACGCCGCGCTTGGAAAGACTGTCAAAGAGTTCGCGAACTTTGTGCTGCGCCTGTGCGACGGCCATGCCGTATCCCGGGACGATGACGACTTTGTTTGCCGCAGCAAGAATCGCGGCGGCCTCTTCGGCGGTTGCGCTGCGAACGGGTCTCGCTTCCGCTGTCCCGGCGGCCGCGGTCTGTTCCTGCCCGAATGCGCCGAAGAGCACGTTCGAAAAAGAGCGGTTCATGGCCTTCGACATGTTCATCGAGAGAATGAAGCCGGAAGCGCCGTCGAGCGCGCCCGCGACGATGAGGAGCTTGCTGTTCAGGACAAAGCCCATAGCGGCGGCAGAAAGGCCGGCGTAGGAATTCAAGAGCGAGATGACCGTCGGCATGTCGGCGCCACCGATGGGAATAATCATCATTACGCCAAAGACGAGCGGAATCGCGACGATGGCGGGGAACAGTTGCGTGTGCTCCGGGTGGATGACCAGAACGATCGCCACAATGATGGCCACGCCGAGCAAACCGAGGTTGACAAAATTCTGGCCCTTGTAAGTAATCGGGCGCTGGGGCAACCACTCCTGAAGTTTTCCGGCGGCCATCAAGCTGCCGGTGATGGTGAGCGCGCCGAGGATCACTTCCATGCAGAGCACAGCCATCATGAAGCGGCTCATGGGCGCTTCGCGTGGCAGATAAAATTCAGCCGTACCTACGAGCGTGACGCACAGCGCGCCAAAGGAGTGGCTGAGCGCAGTTCGCTGCGGCACCGCCGTCATTTGCACTTTGCCCAAAGGAATGCCAATGATTGTGCCGAGGACGAGCGCAATCAGGATGAGCTTGTAGTCGACGATGCCGTGGTGCAGGAGTGTTCCGGCAATGGCGAGGGCCATGCCTATTTCGCCGGCGAAAATTCCGCGCCGCGCGGTGGTTGGAGTGCTCATCCACATCAGCGAGAGGATGAACAGCGCGGTGGCAATGAGGTACGTGATCTCGATCAACAGATCGCTGCCGAGGATTCCGTTCATGCTTTTTTCGCTCCGCTCGGTTTGAACATTTTGAGCATGCGGTCCGTGATGAGGAATCCGCCGACGATGTTACTGGTGGCGGAGATGATCGCAATCGTGCCCAAAATCGCGGCTAAAGTCGTTTTGTGTTCGCCGGCCAGGATGATTGCGCCGACAACCGCGATGGCGTCCAAAGCATTCGTCAGGGACATCAATGGCGTGTGGAGCAGAGGCGTAATTCTTTTGATCACTTCAAAGCCGATGAAGGCCGCCAGCATAAAAACATACAGACTTGTGAGCAGATCGATTTTCATTTCTATTTCACTCCTGCTTCCGCGGTCAGCGGCTGCAATCCGATAAATTCGCGCACTCGAGCATTCACGATTTCGCCGCCCTGTGTGAGCAGCGTCTCACGATGAATTTCGTCCTTCTCGTTGATTTGCAACTTTCCGTCTTTCACCAGGTTTAGCAGGAATGCGGAAAGGTTTTTCGCGTACATCTGACTCGCGTGATAGGGAACCGAGCTCGCGAGATTGAATTGGCCGATGATGGTGACACCGTGTTCCCTGACGATTTTGCCCGCTTGTGTGAGTTCGCAGTTACCACCGCGCTCTGCCGCAAGGTCGATGATGACGGACCCGGGTGCCATGCGCGCCACCATGTCCGCCGTGACGAGCACAGGCGATTTTTTCCCGGGAATGACCGCGGCAGTGATCACCACATCGCTCTCCGCCACGGCGCCGCCGAGCAGCTCGCGCTGCTTTTTGTAAAATTCTTCCCCTTGCGCCGTTGCGTAACCGCGCGCATCCTGCGCGTCTTTCGCCTCGATTGCCAACTCGACGAACCGCCCACCAAGGCTCTGCACCTGTTCCTTTGCCGCTGGCCGCATATCGTACGCCGAAGCGACCGCACCGAGCCGCCGCGCCGTGGCGATCGCTTGCAAGCCCGCAACGCCTGCGCCGATGATGAGCACACGGCTCGGCGTAATTGTGCCGGCGGCGGTCGTCAACATCGGAAAAATTCGCGGCAAAGTGTCCGCGGCCATGATGACCGCTTTGTAGCCGCAGATGGTCGCCATCGAAGAAAGTGCGTCCATGCTCTGGGCACGCGTTGTTCGCGGCATCAATTCGACCGCAAAAGACGTTACGCCTGTTTTTGCCAGCGCCTGCAATTCCTCGATCTTTCCCATCGGCCGCAAAAATCCAACAATGGCTTGCCCGCTGCGCATCTGCGGCAAATCATCCTTGCCCGTGACATCATTCGAACCGAAGCAAAGAACTTGCGCGACGATATCCGACGATCGAAAGATTTCGACTCGACTCGCGGCCAGTTTTGCGCCTTTGTCGGTATAGGTATGGTCTGGATAGCCAGCTTCGGCGCCGGCGCCCGATTCGACCAGTACTTCGATTCCGGCTTTGGCGAGTGCGGGAATGACGCCGGGGACGATGGCAACACGGCGCTCGCCAGGATAGCTTTCTTTGGGTACACCAAGGATCATGAGCACAGCCTCCAGGAAGCAAGGAATTGGCAGTAATAAATCGATTTATTTAAAAATAAGGCAGGAGAAGCGCCGCGCCCGGTTCTGGCTTGCGCTACGCTTGGTTCGTCACATCCCAGGAAAGGACTTCTGTTTCGTCGCGGACGAAGCACGTGTGTCCTGTGTACTGCTTCCCGTCCTTGAATTCTATGCCCAATCCTCAGAAAGTCCACAACTAGATGGTTTGGGCCTAATCGGCGGGCGTGGAGCCGAGTACCGAGCACTTTCGCACCGACCGTCGGCAAATGCCAGTGACCAATGTCACCCTGCCGTGTGATACACGCTGCGCGACGCTCGAGCGCTCATTGCAAACCATCGTAAATTTGTTTGGCGTCGAGTAAGCGGCGCATCATGAGTCGCTTTTCCTCGGCCGAATTCCAGTCGGGATATTTGTCCGTGACGTCCATGATGCGCTGAATCCATGCGGAGAAATATTTTGCGTCTTCCGGTGAGCGCGGTTTTGCTCCGCCAACCGTTACGTAAATCGGACTTGTGGTTGCGTAAGCATAGCTGTCCATAACGGGATACACCGGCTTGTCGCTCCATGCGCGGAGCAAGCACCAGCCGCTGGAGCCGACCGGCAAAACTCCCTCGATATCGGCTGAATCTCTTTTGCCTTCGAGCGGCAACGACTTCGCGACTTTTCCATTGCAGACGATTTCCAGGTGATCGATCGGAACCACAGAGCGCAGGTGAGCCGTGAAAGGAACGGCAGTTTGTGCGACGTCCAGCTTCATTTCGCCACCGACAATTTCTTTGCCCAGCGTAAAATTGACGAGCGGCCCATTCGTCGCAAAGGTTCTTCCGCGCTTCAGTCCATCCATCCACAGATCCAGCGTAAGGGGCCAGGCGGGGACCCAGGTGTAGACGCGGTCCATTCCGACCATGCCACGAATTGGCGCAGCGAAATTAGCGGTAGCGTCGGTGCCGGCTCCGGCGGGAAGCTTGAAGCCAAGATTCAGAAGCCGATACCAAACGGCAGCGGTCGATTTGTGATCGCTGAAGCCCACGACTTCGAGGTAATCGAGTTTTGCGAGCGCCACGTCGACCGGAAGCTCATCGGTGATTCGCTGCGGCGGATTCGCGGACGGATCGGGTTCTTCATCGAATGGATGCACGGCGCCGACGAGCGCTCCTTGCGCGTGCGCCATGTCGTAGACGTCGACATTCATCGGATAGAGGCTGGCTGCCGCCGTGTTCGGGTAGCCCGCATAGCCGGGAAGCAAGAGCCGGTTATTCATATTCAACAAACCACGATGGCCCCAATAGCTCGTGTGAAATTCCTGCCCCTCAATCACTTGTTGATCGGGATCGGACAAGGAATCGTGTTCGCCGACCGCGTTCAAATCCGGAAAGCGCTGTTCTTTGTTTACGATGAGGTTGTGGACGATGCTCAGGTTTTCGGCTTCTGCTTGTTTCACGAGCGCGTCACGGTCGTTCTTGTATGTCCCGCCATAATTTTGATGAGCGTGCAGATCGGCGCTCACCCATGCGCCTTCGCGCGGGTCGAGGCGCGGAAGTTTCTTTAGTTTGACTTCGAGATCGGACGACGTCTTGTTCGTGTCAATCGTCATTCGCTGAGGTTGATAGTCGTAACCGTGGCTGACTTCGACGGTGATAGTGCCGGCGGGAACGCTGACGTCGCCGCTTCCTTCAAAATAATGGCGTTCGAAGGGGCGTTCACTTCGATCAAAGGCATCGTCCGCGTAGATCCAAGTATCGTCAGGGGCATAAAACCGGCCGGCGGAATCGGTGACGGAAATTCGCGCTGGCACGTCTGAATCCGTTTCGTCTTTGACCCAGATCGCCAGCGACTTTCGCGGATGAAGATACTTGCGATCGGTTATGGTCAATCCGAATCGATTCGCGCTCAGCGCGTCTTGCATTTCGATGCTCGTGCCGCCCTGGCGATTCGAAACGAAAGCGAGCAGCCTCCCGTCCGGCGACCACCGAACATTCGTTTCGTCCCACGAACCGTAGGAAACAGGAAAGGCGTCGCCGCCCGCAGCCGGCATCAACCACAAGTTGTGCCACTGGCGGCCGAGATAGGAGCTGTAGACCATTCGCGATCCATCGGGAGAAAAATCGGGGCGCGCTTTCCAATTTGTTTCTTCGTAGTGAATTTCGCGCGCTTCCGCTCCGGGCTCGGCTTTCATGCGCCAAAAGCCGCCGGTGCCGTGGACGTGGCCTCGATTTGAAACGAAAAGAATTTCTTTTCCGTCGCGCGTCCACACCGGGTTTATTTCCGTGTCGTATGCGCTGTAGTAGTAGCGCGGAAGGTCACTCCTGGTTTCGCCAGTGAGGCGAACGATGTTGGCCAGCTTTCCCGCCGAAATGTCTGCACGAAAAATGTGAAATCGCTTGTTGTATTGCGTCGAAGTGAAGACGAGCTGTTTTCCGTCTGGCGACCAACGCGGTTCCAGATTGACGGCGTCCCCAGTCGTGAGTTGCGATGATTTTCCGCTGGCGATGTCGAGCAGCCACAGCTCCATCGCATCATTTTGATACGACGTGTAGAGAATGCTTTTTCCGTCGGGCGACCAGTCCGGCTGGTAGTCGTAACCGGGGCCATCGGTGAGTTGGGTCGCTTCTTTCGAATCGAGTTTTTGGCGCCAGAGCGAGCCGGCCATCGAGTAGACGAGTTCCTTCGAGTCCGGAGACCACGCGAGACTGCTGGGCCCGCTCGTCAACTGCGGAATGTAGAGTTCGCGGTAGTAATAAGGATGCGGAAGATCGATTTGCGGCAGCACGGGTCGCCGCTGACCGAAAGAGGGCGCGCCCGCACAGAGGATGGCGCAACATAGGAGGAAAACTTTTTTTGACAATTCGCCCGCTCCGGGCCGCGCAGTATTTCCCCCGGCCGACTCGCCGGAATCTTCTCATTGTAGCGGAATGATTTCTACGCCAAACCTGCTTTGGCGAGCGGGAGATCGCGGTAGCGCTTGCCTGTCGCGGCGAAAATCGCGTTGCAAAGTGCCGGCGTGAAAGGTGGAACGCCGGGCTCACCGATCCCTGCTGGCGGCGCGGTGCTTTCGACGAGATGCACGTGCGTTTCGCGCGGATAATTGTTCATGCGAGCCATTTGATATCCGTCAAAGTTTTTCTGTTCGATGACGCCATTCTTGGCGGTGATCTCGCCGAAGAAGGCGAGGCTTGTGCTGAACGTGGCGGCGCCTTCGAATTGCTGGTGTGCCATTTCCGGATTGACGATGGTGCCGGCATCGACGGCCGTATCGACACGCGCGATTTTCACTTTGCCATCGGCACCCATTTCGACTTGCACGACGGTCGCGACGTACGTCAGGAAGCTGCGGTGCATCGCAAGGCCCATGCCGAAGCCGTTGCCGTTCTTCTTTTTGCCCCAGCCGGCTTTTTCAGTCGCGATTTCGACGACCTTGCGGAAGCGCGCGGTATCGATGGGGTATTGAGCGTAGTCGCCGTCGTAATTCGGGTAGTCCTTGGCCAACTCTTCCTTGGGGATGACGCGGTCGGGTCCGAGCAGCGCAAGCATGTAGTCGCGCGGATCTTTTCCGGCGGCGTGCGCGAGTTCATCGGCAAAGGAATGTTCGGCGAAGGCGTGGAAGACGTTGCAGACGCTGCGGAGCCAGCCGATGCGAACATGCGTGTTGGCTTCGCCATTTTCGGCGCGGTGATTCGGAATGGCGTAAGGCAGGTCACTCCAGCCGAGGCCGATTTCGCCGGCATCCGCGGTTTTCGCGTTTGCGTCGAATGTCGAAGCGATGGGCGGGAACGTGCTGCGTTGCAGCCAGGCCGTCGGTTTGCCGTCCGCGCCGAGCGCCGCTTTCAAGTACATCGCGGCGCAGGAATGGAATGTATCGAACTGAATGTCGTCTTCGCGCGACCAGACGACTTTCACTGGCTTTCCGGTTTGTTTTGAGAGAACGGCAGCTTCGACTGCGTAGTCCGGAAACGATTTGCGGCCGAAGCCGCCACCAAGAAGCGTGACGTTGACGGTGACGTCTTCTTTTTTCAGGCCGAGCGCTCCAGCGACCGCTTCGCGCGTGCCCTGCGGATTTTGCGTCGCGGCCCAGACGTCGGCTTTGCCATCCTTGTAGTTCACGAGCGCGGCAGGTGGTTCCATCGAAGCGTGCGCGAGCATCGGCGCGTAGTACTCGGCTTCGAGAATCTTTCCACCCTTGGCGAAAGCAGTGTCTACGTTTCCGACTTCGCGCACGACTTTTGCAGGCGTGCGGGAAGCATCCGCGAGTTCTTTGCGGTAGGCATCGGACGAATGGTTTTTGTGATCGGTTTCATTCCATTCGATCTTGAGCTTCTTCTTGCCCTCGATCGCAGCCCAGGTGTTGTCGGCCACGACGGCGACGCCGCCGAGCGCCTGAAACATGATCGGCGGTTTGAACGTATCGAGCACGGCGGTCTTTTGCACCCCTTTCACTGCCAGCGTTGCGGAGTCATCGATCGACTTCACCGTGCTGCCGAGAACCGGGGGATGCGCGACGTTGGCGTACAGCATGCCGTCCATGCGGCCGTCGATGCCGTAGCCCGCTTTGCCGGTGACCATGTTTTTCAGGTCGTAGCTCGGCGTGCCTTTGCCGATGTATCGCCATTCGCTGCGGTCCTTCAGCTTCAATTCTTCTTTTTTCGGCACGTCGATTTTTGCCGCAGCGGTCGCGAGTTCGCCGTAGCCGAGCTTCTTGCCGCTTTTCTTGTGCAGCACTTCGTGCAGCCCTGTGGAACATTCGCTCTCGGGGACGCTCCAATGCTTTGCAGCCGCGCGGACGAGCATTAACCGCGCAGTCGCTCCCGCTTCGCGCATTGCGTCGAAAGAACCGCGTACGGAGTGCGATCCATCCGTATCCTGGTCGCCGTATTTTTCATCGCCGGTTGCCTGCACGAGCCGCACTTTCTTCCAGTCGGCGTCGAGTTCATCGGCGGCGATGCGCGGCACGGCCGTTTTGCTTCCGCTGCCCATTTCGCTGCGGTGCGCGATGATGTAAACCAAGCCGTCGGTATCGATCGCAAGCCAGATATTCGGGGAAAGGGGACCCTTCAGCCCGCCTGCGGCCATCTCTTCGGGCAATCCCGCCGCCAACGCTTCCGTGGGCATCAGACGCACGCTCAAAACAAACGCACCCGCGCCCAGCATTCCTTTGAGGAATCCACGACGGTTTACGTCTTCGACGCCAATCCGAACCATGCGCCCTCCGATTTTTCGGCGATTTCCAGACCTAATCCTAACCCGAATTCAAATTCTTGCAAGTCTGCGCACAAGTATCTGCTCGGTTGCTTTGAGCGACGGGTGCAGTTTGGATAATTTCAATTGCTGATATATCGGTTACGGCGCCCGAAGTCGCTACTCTTCCGGCCAGGCACCGAGCGCCCTGCGCAAATCGACGATTTGTCCTAGGTGATAGGCGTTGTGGTCGGCGAGCAACAACGCTTCGCGCAGAATCGTCTGACCGTCGCCGTGCGGAATCTTCGCGTACAGATCCATTTTCGGATTTTTGACGACTGCGATCATTTGTTTCAGGTCGCTTTGAAAACTCTTCCAGCTTTTCTCCCAGGCATCGTCGCTTGGCGGCAGCGGCGTCTTCGGCCAATATCCGCCTGGGAAATCCGGCGATACGTGCTTCGGATTGCGGCAGAACTCCAGAATGTCCCACTGCGCTATGCGCGTATGCTCGAGCAACTGCCAGCCGGTGTGGGGCAAACCTTTCGCAAAAACGCCCCGCTTGCTCTTTGGAAATCCGCTTAGCGCGTCTTCGAAGTGGACGTGAGCCCCGCCGCCCTTAAGTAGATATTCGACGTGCTCTCGCAATGCCTTGTCCGGATTGGCGGCTTTTGCAGGAGTTTTCTTTTTCGTTGGGGATTTTTTCACTGGGTCTTCTCCGAAATCAAAACTGTTGGCACTGCAAAAGACTTCATCGCAAATGCGTCGGCGACGTGCGTTCACCTTCGAATAGTTATACGCGCAATTCCGCCGTTGGCAAATGCGCCAACCGTTGCCCTCGCGCGTTTCGGCTGGCATACTTTCGCCTGCCCCAAATTTCGTCTGTCTTTTTCTGAAAGGCCCTCTCATGCAGCGCGACTATCATCGTTGGTATTCGCATCGCCTCGGCATCGAACTCGGTGTGGTCGTTTACGGCCATTGGGGCTCGCCGATCATCGGATTTCCCACCAGCGCCGGCGATGAGTGGGAACTCGAGGGGCAGGGGCTGATCGGCGCACTTGCCGATTTCATCGACGCCGGCCGCGTTAAATTTTACTCCGTCAATTCCATCAACGGCCTCAGTTTTTACAACAAAAGCGCGCACCCCTTTCATCGCAGCTACGTCCAGTCCGTTTTCGATTCCTATCTTCGCGAAGAAGTCGTCCCCTTCATCTGGAGTAACTGTCAATCGCAACCGCCGATTGCGACCATGGGCGCATCTTTCGGCGCGTATCACGCGGCTAATTCGCTTTTCAAACATCCCGACGTCATCAAGCGCTGCTTCGCGATGTCCGGCGTATACGACCTCAGGAATTTCATGGACGGGATGTACGACGACAATTTTTATTTCAACAATCCCGTCGATTACATCCGGAATCTTTCCGATCCGTGGGTTTATGGTCAGCTCGCGTCCTGCGATATTCATCTGACGACCGGCACCGGCCCCTGGGAAAATTCCGGCCCGACCTACCATTTTTCCGGCATCCTCGCGCACAAAAACATTCGCCATTCGCTCGACGATTGGGGCCCCATGGGTGGCCACGACTGGCCTTATTGGAAGCACCAGATGCGCGAGTACGTTTCTCATTTGTATTGAGTCGAACCTCTGCTCCTCTACGCCGCTTTCTGAAGCGGAAAGTATCCACATTGCCGCCCAAATCCGGATAGATTGGTTTTTTGCCTCTGAAGTAGAGTCGCATCCACATGTCGGCCAACATTCGGAATCGAACAAGCAGCACCGACTGGGATTTAGCCGCTTCTCATCTCTCGGAAGCCGGCTACGCACAAATCGGGCCGCTCCTCACTCCGAAGGAATGCGAATCTTTGACTGCACTCTTCCCGCAGGAAGATTCTTTTCGCAGTCACGTGGTCATGGAGCGGTACCGCTTCGGCAAAGGCGACTACAAGTATTTTCGTTATCCCTTGCCGGATGCAGTAGAGACGCTTCGTACTGCGACGTACCCGCATCTTGCAAAAATCGCAAATCGCTGGAACGCGCAATTGAATTCTGGCAATAAGCCATTCCCGCTTGAACACGAGGAATTTCTCGGCCGCTGTCACAACGCCGGCCAAAAGCAGCCAACGCCGCTCTTGCTTCATTACGAAGCCGGCGGCTACAACTGCCTGCATCAGGATTTGTATGGAGAGATCGCGTTTCCGCTGCAGCTTGTGGTTATGCTCGGCCAGCAAGACCGCGATTGGGATGGCGGCGAGTTCGTGCTGGTGGAAAACGTTCCGCGCGCGCAATCCCGCGCCGAAGTCATCACCGCCGATCAAGGCCATGGAATTATCTTCACCACGCGCTACCGGCCCGTCAAAGGGTCTCGCGGCACCTACCGCGTTTCGCTCCGCCATGGCGTCGGCCGCATCCGCCGTGGTACCCGCTACACCCTCGGCATCATCTATCACGACGCCCAATAGTCTCGCAGCGCCCCGTCAAATTAGTCCGGCCGCGAAGCTGCCATCTCCCGCTCCAGCCGTTCTCGCAACCGCGCATTAAATCCAATGGGCACTTCCATCCGACGCTCATCGGCAACGAGCACAAGCACATTGTGCGTGCTGTCCAGCAGCGCCGCGCAGTGCCGGCATTGCGCCACATGGGCCTCCACGTCGCGTCGCACTTCTTCCGAAATGTCGCCTTCGAGATAATTCGAAAGCTCCCGCCAGATATGTTTGCAATCGAGCTTCATGGCGACACTCCTTTCGGTGGTTGCGGTGTGGGTTTGCGTTGCGTGCGCTCCACAAAAATGTCCCGCAACATCAATCTCGCGCGCAGCAAGCGCACCTTGGTGTTTCCGATGCTGATTCCCAGAATTTCCGACGTCTCGGCAATATTCTTCCCGTTCATGTCCCGCAGAGTCAGCACCTCGCGGTAAATCTCCGGCAGCGCCGCAATCGATTCCTGCACCAATCGACGCGTTTCTTCGCGTAATAGAGCTTCGCTCGGAATTTCCCGCCAGTCCCGCAACATGGTCGGCGTGTAGTCGCTCCCTTCTCCGTCTTCGTCCGGGAACAAGGTCTCCAGCGGCACTTCCCGTCGTTTGCGCAGTTTCATCCGCGCCTCGTTCACGGCGATGCGGAAGAGCCATGTGGAAAACTGTGATTCATGGCGAAAGCCTCGCAACGCGCGGAACGCCTTCAGGAACGCTTCCTGCGCCGCCTCTTCCGCATCCGCCTCTACTTGCAAAATTCCGTATGCGGTCAGATAGACACTTCGCCGGTAGGGCGCGATCAACTCGTGAAAATCCTCGTGCTTGCCTGCGAGGACTCCGTCGATCAGGCGGTTTTCCTTCTCTCGTTTTAGGGCCGCAGCAGCTTCGGCCACAGCGGGCACACTTTCGCTCACTCTCCATGGATTCGCGGCCTTTTGGAAAGTTACGACGGCCTTCCAGCGCGCTTGCGTCGAGGGCGCCAGAGGCGCAAGACTTAACGGCTCGTGACTCTCTAACCTGCTGGCCCGCAGAAATTAATCCGTCGCCTGTAACCTTTGCCTTTGTTGTGAATCCCAGTTTGTGGGGAGGTGTTTCTTGGAAGATCATCTGGAATCGTCACGGATCGCGTTGCCAATGCTGTCTGAACCGAAATCAGCCAGCGAGCTCCGCCTTTCCGTGGCCTCAGTGACGACTTCCCTTATTCAAGGAATTTGTCTCTTTGCAGTCGGCATCAACTGGGCGAAAGTCGCTCTCGGCATCACGTCCGTCGCTGCTTCCGGCGGCTCTTCCTTCATTCACTCCGATCCGGTCCGCTACGGCCTCCGTTATTTGTCTGCAATCCTCGCAACCGCCACGCTTTGGGTCATTTGGAATGGTTGGCGCTTGCGCAAGAGCAGCGCTGCACGCTGGCGGAAGGTTCCGCTCACATCCCGCGAAAAATGGAACATTGGTCTCGGCCTCGCCTCTTCCATTCTTTCCTGGGTTCTGATTGTGGCGGAAGTCTTCGCCCACCAGAAAATGCATCCCCGTTAAATTAACTCCCACAATCCCGTAACTTCGCCTCATACCTCGCATCTTTAGCTGGCCGGCAAATCCAGCGTCCGGCGATCTCGCATAACCCACAAGGAGAGGTTTCTTCCATGACCACGAAATTCTTTGCAACACTCGCGTTCGGTGTGTTCTGTCTCGCACTACCCGCGTCCGGCGCCGCGCAGGAGCAGTCGCAAAGCGGCGATTCCATGAAGAGCGATTCAATGAAGCACGACGACATGTCGAAGGACAAAATGTCCCAGGACAAGATGTCGCACGACAAGATGGCCGGCGACAAAATGATGAAACCTGCGGTCTTCAAGGGCTGGATCAGTGACTCGGAATGTGCCGCCGAGGGCAACAAGAAGTGTGACAACAAAGAACACGTTGCCAAGGGCGCGAAACTCGTGCTCGTCAGCGATGCAGACAGCAAGGTCTATACAATCGCCAATCCCGATTCACTCGCCGCGCATCAGGGACACCATGTTCAGGTGAAGGCCTCTGCCGACAACGGCTCTCTTACTGTCCAATCCGTGAAGATGCTGAAGTAGGTTTATCGTAAAAAAGAAGGCCGCCGGCGCCGGCGGCCTTCACTAAACTTCCGTCGGTTTACGCCAGTCCAAGATGGTCCAACTGGTAGTGGCCTTTCTCAATGATCTGATCGGAATCAATCCAAACGTCGCAATTTCTAGTCAACACGTCGACGTGCGTCTTCGACTTCCAATCTGCGTGCGTCTGGCTTCCGTACGGATCGCCGAACGCAATATGTACTCCGGGAAACTTTTCGTCCTGCAATAAACTCCCAATCATTTCAGACAGGCCAAGGTTCGTTCCAAACGCCAGCTCGCCCACTCGGTCGCTGTTTTCATCCGTGTGGCAATACTCCCAGAACTCTTTTTCCAGATCCTCGCGCTCGCATTCGACCTTCTTCAGGCGGCCGCCTTCGATCGTCAGCACCATCGGTGTCGCTTGAAGGTCGCCATACTTGCCGTTGAAGTAGTCGCCTGCTGTCGCGTCGCAAACGAATGTGCCGTCCACCGTCGCCGGCGTCGTAAAAACTTCTCCCGCCGGCAAATTCGACCAGTAGCGCGGGCTGATGAGTCCGCTGGTCTTCACCCAATCAAGCGCCCTGCTGAAATGCGCGGCAAACGACGTGCCCGCTTCCGTCTTCACCGTCAACGTTTCCGCCCGAACCATGCGTTCGCGCAAACGGTCGCTCAGTTGGTCCACCTTTTTGTAATCCGTGCGCATGCCCTGCTGCATAATCTGCGGCGTCACGCCAACCATGTGTGCATAACGAATTCGCCGCCGCTCGACGACTTGCACGATCGCCATACGCGCACCGAGTTCGCCCGGCTGCGGATTCATGCACAAAATTCCCACGTCGGCCGTTTCCAGCGCATCGAGCACTGGCTTTGGCGCGCCACCCATTGGACGTGGCCCAAAATCCTCCAGCAGCAGTCCCGTGAACGCTGCATTCCGCTCGCGTAAAGCTTCCGCCAGACTGGCCGCCACTGCTGAGCTTGCTTCGTCCGCAATCAGCGCCACATGCTCTTCCGGACGCACCGCAAGGCACGTTTCCACGGCGTTCTTCGCGCCAGGCATCAGCTCTGTTTGTACAGGTCCAAAGGGCATCTCATCATTTTAATGGGAAATTAATACTCCGTGTCAATTCTTACCGGCTCAGTTCTTTGCACTAACTCGAAACGCCGGCACCTGCCCGCCGCCGCTTGTGACATTGGCCAGGCCCGTTGCGCTCAGCCGCGTCAGAAATCCGGCCACTTTTCCACGGAACAAGTACGGCGCAAAATCCACCAGCATGTCGCGGAATTCCACGTCGCCGTCCGGCTTTACCCACGGATACACTTCGCGACGGATCGGAATCCGCTCCTGCACAATCCAGCATCCGTTGTTCGGCGCAATGGCTTTTTCAATGGCCGCATCCCACGCCCGTTCGTCCGTTTCCCACCCGAGCGTCACTCCGCTGCCTCCGTATTCATCGCTCGGCTTCAGCACCAGCTTGCTGCGCTCGCGGCGCACAAATGGCAACAGCTCGATGTGTTCGCCGTAGTGAGCTGTCTGCACGTCTGCAACGACCCTCGTCCACGGCACATGCTGCCGGATCATCTCTCGTTCGTCGAACGAAAACATTCCGGCGTTGCGCTCATCGGTCAGCACCGCGAAGAACGCCTTCACGTGGGGAATCTTGCATCGAAAATTGTTTGCCACGCACACGGCGCTTGCCGCGTACGCATCCACCAGCGCCTTGCATTCCGCCGGCCTCGCCAGAATGTCATTGATGAGCACGCGCCGGTAGACCAGATCGATCTTCTTCCCGTTCGCGCTTAGCGTCTTGCCGTCGAACACCAGATCCCGCGGATCGGCAATTTCCACAGGCACGCCCATCTTTTCAAACCGCTCCTTCAAAATCTCAAATTCGCTCCACGTTGGAACTTCCCGCCAGTCCGTGATGAGCATCTGGGGCTGCTTCGTGGATCCGCCCCAATCAAGATAGGACGCGATCAATGCATCCAGCAATTTCGCGCTCAGCGGGTAGCTGTGAATCTCAAAACTCTTCGCGAACTCCTTCATCACCGGCAAATCGCGAAAAACTTCCGCAAGCGTCTCCGTGAAGCCCGACCCGGCAGGCGATTCTCCGTTGTACTCGGCAAACTTCAGCGAATTTGGCAGCAAAAACGCGTCCAGGCGAGAGGCCGTGCTCGCAGGGCCGTAACCTGTGTGCATTCGAGCCAGCCGCTCTTCGCCCTCGCGCAAATGAAATTGTTTGAATAAATCCGCGTCGTCGAGCGCCGCCGCAGCAACGCGCTCTCCCAACTCGGCCATCTTCTCCGCAACACTCCGCACTCGCGTCTCGTCTTCTGGCGACAGAAAGAACGGCCGCAGGAAAGGGCAATGTACGCGGTTGCCAAACGTCAGCTTGTCCGCGCGGAGCCTGCTATAAAAGCGTTCCGTGAATTCCCGCGACTTTGCGAGGTGTGGCTTTAGCAGAGCGTGCCAGTGCTCTGCCGGGTCTTTCGCGCTCGATATCGGTGACGTTCCGCTGCTCATCATTTCCTTTGCCGGGCCTTCATTCCGGCGTGACCGCCTTCGCTGCCGCTTTCGGCGCGCCCGTGAATCCGTTTGCCGCACCTACGCCCAACATCTCTTCCCATCTCGGCCAGGGATTCGACGGCGCCCCATTCAGCGCACGATCAATCACCAGTTTCGACATTTTGTCCAAGACCATCTCGAAGTAGTACGAAGTAATCCGATCGCGTTCAAAATCCGGTGCTGGATTCAAAAAGTCGATCGCATAGGGCACATCGCCCTTGATCGCAAACTCAATCGTGTTCATCTCATAGCCCAGCGCCTGGTTGATTGTCTGCGCATCTTTCACCACGCGCTGCGTCATCGCCGACGACAAATAGTCGTGTTCGACCAGATACTTCCGCTCCTTCGGGTCGTAGTGCACCGGCACAATGTCCATCTTCGCGAATGTGAAGCACCGCACGTATTTGTCGAAATCTATGAACTCTTGCAGCGTCATGCAAACGGGCGAAGTCTGATCGTAAGCCGCCCACAACTCTTCCTTATTATTGACCTTATAGACGTGCTTCCATCCGCCGCCAGAAAATGGTTTCAGAATCGCCGGCCGCCCGACATAATCCAGCAAATCATCCCAATCGATCGGGTATTTCAGGTTGTGCAGCGATTCGGAAGTGATATCGACGTTGCTCGGATATCCTTTCTGCGGCAGCAGCACCGTCTTCGGAATCGCCACGCCAAGTTTTTGCGCCACGGAGTAATTGAAGTATTTGTCGTCCGCCGTCCACCAGAACGGATTGTTGATGACGTACGTTCCCTGTAGCGCCGCGTGCTTCAGGTAGCCGCGGTAATACTCGACCTCATGCGAAATCCGGTCCACGATCACGCTATACTCCGGCGGTTCATTTAATTTCGTTCCGCCGAGCTTCACGAATTCCGCGGTAACGCCGTCCTTCTTTCCCACTTCATTCACGCGCGCCAGAAATGCCGGGGGAAACGCGTATTCCCGACCGCACAGCAGTCCCACTTTTTTCATGAGGTTGCTCCTGAGGAAATCTTGTGCCGGAACCTTCCCGAAAAGCTCAGTTCACCGCGCGTGCCGAAGCTTGTCTTGGTTCCGTCACCGCGCCTTTTGTTTCGGCCACGATGTGTCGCACTACCGCTTTCAAATCGCCGGTCTGTTCATACACCCGCATCTGCCGTTCCGAGCTCGTTCCTTCGTGCAGAATCGTATTTACATACTCCACTGCGCTGCGACTTCCCAGATCGTCCACCACGTCATCCACCAGCTCAAGCAATTCCGGGATCAGCGCCTTCATCGGCACTTCCTCTTCCTTGCCGAGATCAATCATCTTGCCTTCGATTCCATATCGCGCCGCGCGCCACTTGTTTTCTTCAATGAGCGCCCGCCGGTAAATCCGCCAGCTCTGATTGCTTTTGTAAAGCCGGTGCAGCTTCACCACCAGCGCCTGCGTCAGCGCCGCAATCGCAACCGCCTCCTCCACTTTCGTCGTCACGTCGCACATGCGAAATTCCAGCGTGCCGAACGTCGGATGTGGCCGCACATCCCACCAGATCTTTTTTCCGGTATCGATACAATTCAGTTTCACCAGCAAATTCACGAAATTCTCGTATGCGCTCCACGATTCGAATTGCTCCGGAATCCCCGTCCGCGGAAAGCGCCGGAACACCGTCGTTCGAAACGACTTCAATCCCGTGTTGCGGCCCATCCAGAACGGCGAACTCGTCGAAAGCGCCAACAAGTGCGGCACGAAGTACCGCACCATGTTCATCATGTCGATCGTCGTCTGCTTGTCCGGCATCGCCACGTGAATGTGCATGCCGAAAATCAGCAGTGACCGCGCAAGCTGCTGCAGCTCTTCCACAATGTTTTGGTAACGCTCGCCCGGCGAAATCACCTGATCGATCCAGCTCGAAAACGGATGCGTACCCGCCGCCGCTACCTGCAATCCCGCTCGCTCCGCTGCCGCCACCAGTTCTCCGCGCGTCCGGTGCATCTCAATCCGCAGTTCGGCCACGTTCTCGCAAATATTCGTGCCTGTCTCCACGATCGATTGGTGCATCTCGTGCTTCACCTGATCGACGATCGACGGCGACGCCGCCGACACCAGTTGCATCACATGCGAACGCAATTCGCACGTGGCTGGATCAATGATCTGAAATTCTTCTTCGACACCGATGGTAAAGCGGTGAGCCATGGGGTGGCCCTCCGGGTCGTTAGGCTTTACTGGGGACTTCGCGGGGTATCATACGCCTGCCGCAAAGAAAATGACACTTCACTTCAATTGCAGTATTTTTTGGGGAAAAGGGAGCCGCTCGCCGGGACATTGCGTTCTTTTCGTCAATCTTCGGGAAAACTTTTTGCCTTACGCCGCTCCCAGCGCTCGCCTTTGCTGGAAGCACTCTCTGCAAAACACCGGCCGCCCCTGAGTTGGCCGGAAGGGAACTGTTGTTTCTTTCCCGCATTGCGAGCAGGTCGTCTTCGTTTCCGACCTCATCTGCCCGCCGCCTCCGCCACCGCCGCCTTCGGCTCTCTTGGCCTTGCAGCCTTTACATCGCTTCGGTTCGTTCTTGAAACCTTTGTCCGCGAAAAACATCTGTTCCCCGGACGTAAATACAAACTCGGCGCCGCACTCCGAACACTTCAGGACCCTGTCATGAAATTCCATCTGTGGCTTCCCCCTTGACCTGCCTCGATCCGGGGACGCGCACCATCTTGCTCGTTAGGCGTGCTGATTCCGGGATACCTTTCGCCGTAGGAAACCGGGCTGGGGTCCCATGAGCCTGCGGGCACCGAAGTGCAACCACAACCAAACGTCTCTGCCTGACCGGGGCCTAAATCACGGAGGCGGCGCCGAGCCGCAGTACGAATAGGATTACTCCTGTTCGCGCCGCTGCTTTTTGCGCAAACGCTTCCGCGAAAGCGCTTCCTTCGCACGGCGTTTCTCGCCGGGCTTCATGTAGAAGCTGTGCTTCTTGATTTCCTTGATGATGTCTTCCTGTTGCACCTTGCGCTTGAATCGCCGCAGTGCGTTTTCCAGAGACTCGCTCTCTTGAATGATGACTTCAGCCACTGTGTTCCTTCACCCCCAATCCGGTTAGGATTGGCTACGTTGCATGGCCTCGCCGTTGCGGGCCTGCCCGCTTCAATTATCGCATGTCTGGCCGTGCGTGGTCACTGCTTCACACACTGCCTGCTGCGTTTTTATGCGCTTTTCTTTTGCACCCTGCTGCGGTTTATGCGCACTTTCTATTCAATTCAGCACCGCCTGTCAAGCAATCTTTCGAAAATTTCCCGATTTTCTCCGCTTTACGGATTTCGTTAACGGTTCCGCCAACCCATTGCTCACGTCGCTACTGGCATCGCCACAGGTCGTTTGCCGTCCCCTTCACCTCTCCCTTGCTTCCTGCTTTTCCCCTGCTAGAATGGCCGCGCCGCTCAGCTTCCCGCCCGGAGGACGCTTCATGACCGATATGCGCGATGCAATCGTCGTTCTTCTTGCCGGTGGTCAAGGCGAGCGCTTGTGGCCCCTCACCCGCGATCGCGCCAAGCCTGCCGTCCCTTTCGGCGCCGCCTATCGCATCATTGACATCACGCTCTCCAATTGCATCAACTCCGATCTCCGCCGCGTTTTCGTTCTCACGCAGTACAAAGCGCTCAGCCTCAGCCGCCACGTCCGCGCCGGCTGGTCCTCCATTGTTGGACTCGGCGAGTTCATCGAAATTCTTCCCCCGCAAATGCGCGTCAGCAAAGAGTGGTATCGCGGCACCGCCGACGCCGTCTATCAAAACATCTATTCCATCGGCAGCGAACGTTCGAAGTACACCTTCATCCTCTCCGGCGATCACATCTACAAAATGAACTACGCCAAAATGCTCCAGCAGCATCTCGATTCCGGCGCGGACGTCACCGTCGGCACCATTCAAATTCCCACCGACGAAGCCGCCGGCCAGTTTGGCGTCATCGAAGTCGACAAAGACTGGCGCATCGTCGGCTTTGAAGAAAAACCGCTAAAGCCCAAGGAGTCGCCCCACAAGCCCGGCCAGTGCAATGCCTCCATGGGCATCTATATCTTCAACACGCAGCTGCTCATCCCAATCCTCATCGCTGACGCCGAAGATCCCAAATCTCATCACGATTTCGGCAAAGACATTCTTCCCCGCATCATCACCAAGCATCGCGTCTTTGCCTACGATTTCGTCGACGAAAACAGCGGCACCTCTCAGTACTGGCGCGATGTCGGCACCCTCGACGCCTATTACGAAGCCAACATGGATCTCGTCAGCGTCACTCCCGTCTTCAATCTCTACGACAGCGCTTGGCCGCTCCGCACCTGGCAGCACCAATATCCGCCCGCTAAATTCGTCTTCGGCGATCCCGACCGCATGGGCGTCGCCATCGACTCCATCGTCGCTCCCGGCTCGATCGTCTCCGGCGGACGCGTCTCCCACTCCGTCCTCGGCAACAACGTTCGCGTCAACAGTTTCAGCGAAGTCAGCGAATGTATCCTCTACAATCACGTCAACATCGGCCGCCACTCGCGCATTCGCCGCGCCATCATTGACCGTCACGTCAATCTTCCCGAACGCACCGAAATCGGCTTCGACGTCGAAGCCGACAAACGCCGCTTCCATGTCACCGATTCCGGCATCGTCGTCGTCGTCCGCGAAGAATCGCTCATCGAAGAGCCGGAAACCGCCTAAATTCTTGTGCGCAGAGTTTCATCCTGCGTCTGCTCTTTGCAGAAATTACATCGAGGCGCTCCATGTTCACCGCAACAAAAGATCTCGTTCTCGCCAGCACCGTCACGGGCTCTTTCCCCCGTCCGCGCTGGTTTGATGTCTCCATGTGGGGCCGGCCGCGACACCACCGCCCGCTCCGCCTCCAGCGACTGAGCGTTTATTTTGTAGCGCCGGCTTCCAGCCGGCGTCTTTGTTGTTGCATGTGTTGGGCTCCGCTTTAGCATGCCCTCGAGTGGGTCGCTGACTTCCACTCGGCGCCTAAGTGGAATAGACTTCAGTCTGTTCCAGCATATACACAGGCTAGGCGTATCATCGTCATCGCAAAATTAACTTGGAGCTGCCCATGACCCGCAACCTTTTCGCTGCTCTCGCCATCGCTTTTTTGGCTTCCGCCTGCTCCGCCCAGGTCGATCCCAAATGGGAAATCCACGACCGCAACCGTCCCAACCCGCCTGTCGTCACGCCCGGCACCGCCAGCACGCAGGACACTCCGGGCAAACCGCCTTCCGACGCAATTGTGCTCTTCGATGGCAAAGACATTTCCCAGTGGGTGTCCAAGAAAGACGGTAGTCCTGCCAAGTGGAAAGTCGAAAACGGCTACTTTGAAGTAGCGGCCAAAACCGGCGACATCCGCACCAAAGAGAGCTTCGGCGATTGCCAGCTCCACGTCGAATTTCGCGAGCCCGATCCTCCCAAAGGCGAAGACCAGGACCGCGGCAACAGCGGCGTCTTCCTCATGGGCCTTTACGAAATTCAGGTCCTCGATTCCTACAACAGCAAGACGTACGCCGACGGTCAGGCCTCCGCGGTCTACGGCCAATATCCGCCCCTCGTCAACGCTTCCCGCGCCCCCGGTCAATGGCAAACCTACGACATCATCTGGCATGGCCCGCGCTTTGACGCCTCCGGCAAATTGACTCGCCCCGCGCATGTCACCGTCTTCCACAATGGCGTGCTCACGCAGGACAATGTCGAACTCACCGGCCCCACTGGCCATCACGTTCGCCCGCCCTACACCGCCGGTCCCGACAAACTCCCCCTCGCCCTCCAGGACCACAACCATCCCGTACGCTACCGCAACATCTGGCTCCGCGAACTCGCGCCCGCCTCTTGAATTTATTTCGTAACGCTGGCTTGTGCTGAGCGAAGTCGAAGGGCTTCCAGCCGGCGTTCTTGTCCTATTCTCGTGTAGAGCCGTCCCGGCGAGGGCGGCATCTTCGATGTCAACCACATCGCAAACTGCCAACCGATGAAAGTTGTAGGGCCGGCCTTCCGAAGCCGGCCTTCTCCGATGCGCCTTACCCATGACCATAACCACAACGAACGTCGTTGTAGGGGCCGCTTTCTGAAGCGGCCCTCTTCGATTTCAACCGATACCGCCGCGCCATTCCCTTCACCAACCAACTGTCATTTCGACCAGAATGAACCGACGCCTTTCCTTTCCGATTCCTTCTGAGGAATCGGTCGGTCATGGAGTGGAGAAACCTCTCTTCGATTTCAGCCTTCCGTTGGCCCCGCCACTCTTGGCCCGTTGCACTCTGCAAATTTGCTGCGGCCGCGTCGTCTCCGCGTCTCTGTGAACTCCGTGCTCCGGCCTCTGTGACCTCTGTGTTGAAGTCTCTTCTTTCTTTTGCGTCACACCGTCAGCCCGCTTCGCATTCACGTTAGAATTAGCCATGGACCAAAACACAAGAGATCCATCGAAACAGGCTCGCAAGCCCGAGATCCCCAACGACCCGCTCCTCCGTCTCGTCGGCCCCGGCAAACACATTTGGGCCAACGAACCCGCCGATGATTACGTGAACGGCCTACGCGACGACTCGTATGATTGACGCCGAGTGCCTCGACCCGCGTTCAATCTAGGCCACAAACGAAAGGGCCACTCCCCAAACGGCGGAAAGCGGCCCTTCTAAACTCCACGCAAATTTTCCTACTGCTTCGCTGGCTCCTTCTTCTCGCTCTTCATCGCCGCTTCGCCCTTCTTATACAAAATCTTCTTGCTTCCTGCTTCACACGTCCCAACAGCCTTCGCTTCTCCCGCATCCGCATCCTTCGCCACAATCTCCAGCGTATAACCCTTCACGCCTTTCGCATCCAGCTTCGCCGCAATCTCCGTCTTCAACTCCTCGCAAGGCTTTGCCTGCGCATAACCGCACGCAGGCACCACCAACACCGCTGCAATTGTTAGCAACACTTTCATGGGCGATCTCCTTTTTCCGGGGAATTCCAGGGCATGCGCCGAGCATAACAAATCCCTTCGTCCGCCGAACCTGTCCGTTTCCCACCAAACAACCTCGCGCAGCTCTCGGCGTGGTCACTCAATTACATTCCACTCCCATCGCAGCACCGAAGGTGCGGCATGTGTTGAGCCCAGCCCGTCAGGGCTGGGAACCCATCCCAAGGAACCACGCAAGCGCCGTAGGCGCGACACTTCTCCCCATGCCTTTCGTCTTCGGTAAAAGTACAGCTACACCAAAACCGTTCCTTCGCTCAATTGCTTTCCGCGTCCCTTCTTACTATCGTTGTTCATGAACGTCGCTCCAAACCCCGCGCCTTTCCCCTACGCCGATTCCTTTTGCGCCCCAGCGTCTTTCCCAGTCCTGCTTTTTTCCTCCCCTGCTCTGCGCTCTCGGCGCTTCTGTTACATCCTTTCTCTTCCTAAGTCCTTTCCATTCTGCAGTTACGAAAAATCGTCCTCTAACCCCTTTGGAATCTGCAGTTGCAAAACAAAAGACTTAAAGTCCTTTAGATTCTGCAGTTACGAAAAAACCTATACCTATCCCCCTTCACCCCGAGCGATTTCTTGCGAGGGGCACTGCCTCTGCCTGCCACACCTGCAGCCTTCGCTCCTCTGCTACAATCTTCAGTTCATTTCTACTGAGGAGACGCTCTAGCAATGTCCACGAAGATCACCAAAGTCCATGCCCGCCAGGTCCTCGATTCCCGCGGCAATCCCACCGTCGAAGCCGACGTCGTTCTCGAGTCAGGCATCCTCGGCCGCGCCGCCGTTCCCAGTGGCGCTTCCACTGGCGAACACGAAGCGCTCGAACTCCGCGACGCCGATAAATCCAAATATCTCGGCAAAGGCGTTCTAAAGGCCGTCGCCAACGCCAACAACGAAATTGCCAAAGCCGTCGCTGGATTCGACGCCGCTGATCAGCGCGGCCTCGACCACAAAATGATTTCTCTCGACGGTACGCCCACCAAAGCCCGCCTCGGCGCCAACGCCATTCTCGCGGTCTCCATGGCCGCTGCCCGCGCTGCTGCCGGTGCGCTCAAGCAGCCGCTCTACAAATATCTTTCGCGCTACTCCAGCGAAAAGTCCGCCTCCATCCTCCCCGTGCCGATGATGAATATTCTGAACGGCGGCGCTCACGCCGACAGTTCTGTCGACTTTCAGGAATTTATGGTCATGCCCGTCGGCGCTCCTTCTTTTTCCGAAGCGCTGCGCTGGGGCGTCGAGATCTTTCATTCGCTGAAATCCTCGTTGAAAAAGCGCGGCTACAACACCGCCGTTGGCGATGAAGGCGGCTTCGCTCCGAGTTGCAAATCCAACGAAGAAGCGATTCAAATCGTTCTCGAAGCAATTTCCGCCGCCGGCTATAAACCGGGCGAGCAGGTTTCGATTGCGCTCGACCCCGCTTCCAGCGAATTCTTCGATAAGTCCGCCGGTAAATATATCTTCAAAAAATCGGACAAGTCCGAACACTCCTCCGAACAGATGGCCGCCTACTGGACGAACTGGGTCGAAAAATATCCCATCGTCTCCATTGAAGACGGCATGGCCGAAGACGATTGGGCCGGATGGAAGACGCTCACCAATTCCGTCGGCACAAAAACTTCGAAGAAAAAAATTCAGCTCGTCGGCGACGATCTTTTCGTCACCAACACCGAGCGCCTCTCCCGCGGCATCAACGACGGCATCGCCAACGCGATCCTCATCAAGCTCAATCAAATCGGCAGCGTCACTGAAACCATTGACGCCATCGAACTCGCCCGCAAAGCCGGATACAACTCCATCATTTCCCACCGCAGCGGCGAAACCGAAGACACATTCATCGCCGACCTTGCCGTTGCCACCGGCGCAGGCCAGATCAAGACCGGCTCCGCCTCCCGAACCGACCGCATCGCCAAATACAATCAGCTTCTTCGCATCGAAGAAGAACTCGGCGCCGCCGCAAAATTCCCTGGCCGTTCCATTTTTTCGTGAGGAGAACGCAATACGATTCGGCTCGCCACAAACTCGGACGCAGACGCGCTGACCAGGCTCATCAACGCCGCGTTTGAAGTCGAACGCCCCTTCATCGGCGCCGATCGCATCGACTGCGACGGCACGCTGCAATATCTGAGTACCGGCCAGTTCCTGCTCCTCGAAGAAAGCCACGCCCTTATCGGCTGTGTCTATCTCGAGAAACGTGACAACCGGATGTATTTGGGTTTGCTCAGCGTCGATCCTTCGCAACAAGGCAAAGGCCTGGGAAGAAAACTCATGGTCGCCGCAGAAGATTTCGCCATCAACGCTGGCTGTATCGCGATGGACTTGCGCACCATCAGTCCCCGAACCGACATTCAGCCGTTCTACGCGCATCTCGGTTATTCCGTCACGGGAACTTCGCCCATGCCGCCGGAAATTTCCATGGCCGTTCCGTCGCACTTCGTTCACATGTCCAAGCCGTTGCTGAAAGCTCAGGGGGCTCGATGAAACGCACCGCATTCTTTCTGACGTTTGTTTGCTGCGCTTCTGGCGCGGCGGCGCAGGCGAAAAAAGAAATTACTGCGAACGAAGTCATCGAGCGCATCAAGAAAAATGTCGGCCTCGAATGGCGCGCGGATACGGTGGACACGATCAAGGGGGGTGGCGACCCGAATACAAAAATCACCGGCGTCGCCGTAACGATGATGGCCACCATGGACGTTCTGCAGCGAGCCGTTGCGAAAAACGAAAACCTGATCATCACGCACGAACCGACTTTCTTCGATCATCTGGATGTTTCGACGCAGCTACCGCAGGGCGACACCGATCCGGTCTTTGCTGCCAAACGCAAATTCATCGAGGACCATCATCTCGTTGTTTGGCGATTCCACGATTACTGGCACATGCGGAAGCCGGATGGAATTCTGACCGGCGTGATCAAGCAACTCGGCTGGGAAAAATTCCAGGACGCCTCGAATCCTTATCTTTTTACGATTCCGGAAACCACCGTCGCGCAGCTCTCCGAAGAGTTGAAAAAGAAGCTTGGCCTTGTCGCGATGCGCGTCGTCGCCGACCGTGACATGAAAGTGAAACGTCTCGCGCTGAGTCCCGGTTCTGCCGGATTCACTCCCGAAGCCGGCGCGCTCGAAATGCCCGATATCGACCTCTTAATCGTGGGCGAAACCCGCGAATGGGAAACCGTCGAATATGTCGCCGACGCCATCGCGCAAGGCCGCCACAAGGCGCTCATCCTGCTCAGCCACGTTCCTTCCGAACAGCCCGGCATGGATGAATGTGCAAAATGGATGAAAACTTTTGTCACAGAAGTCCCCATCGAATTTGTGCCAACCAAGGACCCATTTGCGCCGCTAAAGCCGCCGCAAAAATAACCGCCCTATGAATCTTCAAACCGCAAATCGGCGCACACAACCAGCGCGAAGAGATGGGCATCGCAGCAGGTAGCCTATGCCACAGACAGCCTCCATTTCGCGCTTCGCTTTTGCCGCATACCTCACGTTCGCGCTTCCCGCGAACGGACCGTGGGACAAATCGCCGGATCAGTGGACCGCGGCGGACACGAACAAAATTCTCGAAGATTCGCCCTGGGCGCCAACCAAAGTCGCCATCGAAACGAAATACTCGCAGAAATACACGGATAACCTGACCCACGTCGTTTCCGATTCGCCCATAAACTCGACGCAGAATTCTCCGATCGTTCAGAACGTGCAGATCAGCCGTGGAGCTACGCCCTCTTTCTATGTGAAATGGATGTCCGCGAAAACGATGCGGCTGGCACTCGAGAAAATGCACCGCATGAGGTTGAATGTCGCGGGCAACCAGCCTCTGATAAAGGTGGAAGAATCTCCGGATTATGTTGTCGCCATCGAAGGCGATGAGCCGATGCGCATCCTTCGCGACGCGAAAGAGGATTTGCACGACACGGTGTTTGTGGAACTCGACAACGGCTTCACGCTCGATCTGGCCAGCGTGCAATTTATCGACGGAGCCGACGCGGACCCGCTTCGCACCGAATTTCATTTTCCCCGCGCCATCGAAGGAAAAGCCGCGATCGATCCCGATTCCGAAAAGGTGGTGTTTCACCTGCGCGCGACCGCGAAAAAGGAACTGCCGAATCGCGAAAACTCGATCGCCATTCGCGTCGACTTCCATCCCAAAGACATGCGCGCGCAGACTCTTCCCGACCTTTGATTAGTACTTTTTTCGCCCTGTCCCGAAGGACAGTTTCCCCTTCGGAAGGAATTACACAGGTATTACAGAGTGTGCCTCCCGCTCGTGCTAATTTTTTTATGGAGTGCGACGCGACCCCTTCCGTCAGGAGCAACATGAGCTTTCTTGAAAACGATAAGACTTTTTCCCGCCCCGTAATTTGGGGAATCACTGCATTCTTTGTCGCGTTGCATATTATGGCCGTCGTGGCACTCTTCTATTTTTCCTGGACCGCACTCATTCTCGCGATCATCACGTATTGGATGGGCGGCAGCCTCGGCATCGGAATGGGCTACCACCGTTTGCTGACGCACCGCGGATATAAAACCTACAAGTGGGTGGAATATATTTTGACGACTTGCGGCACGCTGGCGATCGAAGGCGGGCCGATTGCGTGGGTGGCGACGCACCGGGTGCACCATCAAAATACGGATAAAGAAGGCGATCCGCATTCTCCGAACGACGGCGGATTTTTCGCGCACATGGGATGGATCATCACGGGAAAATCGATGCATGCGCGCGCGGAAGAATTGCTGCCGTTCGTTCCGGATCTTCGCAAGGACAAATATTACGTTTGGATCAGCAAGTACCATTGGGTACCGCCGGTCGCGCTCGCGGTGATTATTTATCTGGCGTTCGGCTGGGTCGCACTTTTGTGGGCCGTTTTTCTCCGCACGGTTGTCGGACTTCATTCGACGTGGTTCGTGAATTCCGCGACCCACATGTGGGGCTCGCAAAGATTTTTGACGGGCGATTCCTCGACGAACAGTTTTTGGGTGGCGATGCTCACGTTTGGCGAAGGCTGGCACAACAATCATCACGCGTCGCCGCAGGCGGCGAAACACGGAATTGCGTGGTATGAATTCGACATCAACTGGTACGGAATCTGGGTTCTGAAAACGCTTGGCCTCGCCTGGGACATCAAACTGCCCAAATCAAAATTGACCGCCGCGGAACTTGCCGCGATTCCTCCTGTCATTCCCGAACCGGAAGAGATGGTCGTCGCGATTTCCGGCGATTAATTTTTCTCCGCTCCGCCCGAGTGTATTGCGGGCGGTTTCTCATCTATCATTGGGATTGCTGAAGCAAACGCAGCTCCCATGAAAATCACAAGCCGCGCCAAAGCGACCGCATTTTTTATCACGCTGGGCGCGTGCGTTGTCGCGCTGACGATCGCTCTGAACGTCAGCTGGATCGTGCTGAACTGGCGGGAAGTGGTTCCACTGGTGCTCGGCGTGGTTCTTTTCGGCTTCATCACCGCCGGAGTCGTCATCAATACGATTTTTCTCGTCCGCGAAATCCGCCGCAACGAACAACACGACAGTTTTTTGAATGCAGTGACGCACGAATTAAAAACTCCGATTGCGTCGCTGCGTCTGTATCTGGAAACGCTGGAAAGCCGGCAACTGGACGAAGCGAAGCGGCGCGAGTTTTACCAGAACATGCTTGCGGATACGGATCGTTTGCTGGGGACGGTGGAACAAGTATTGAAGGCGAGCGAAGTGCGGCAGCGGAGCACGCGAAAGAACTGGACGGAAGTGGATTTCGGAAGAGTGGTGCGCGAATCGGCGGAAATGGCGAAGTCGCGGCATCATTTGAGTGCGGAGGAATTGCGGCTGGAAAATGCGTCGAGCGAAGAATTGCTGGTTCTGGGAAACGAAGAAGAGTTGCGCACGCTGGTGCTGAATCTTTTTGACAACGCCGTGAAATATTCGGACACGCAAAAAAATATCGCGGTCGAAATAAAAACGCCGACGCTCGATACGATTTCGCTGAGCGTTCACGACAGCGGGACGGGAATTCCGAAGGGCGAGCTGAAGCGAATTTTCAAACGGTTCTACAGGGCGCAGTCTGAGAAGACGAAGCAGGTGAAGGGCACCGGCCTTGGATTATTCATCGTGCGATCGGTGGCGAGGCGGTATGGCGGAGATGCGTACGCGGAGAGCGCGGGGGAGGGGCAGGGGAGCACATTTTTTGTGCGGCTGCCGCGGGTGTATCGCGCATGAGCCGGATCTTGATTGTGGAAGATGAGGAGCATCTGGCGCAGGGATTGCGATTCAATCTGGAAGCGGAGGGGCATCAAGTCGACGTAACGGAAAAAGGCGAAGAGGCGCTGAAGAAATTATTGAAGGAGAAACAGGAGTTCGACGCGCTGGTGCTGGACGTGATGCTGCCCGGGAAAGATGGATTTGCGGTGGCGCGGGAATTGCGCGACGCGCAGAATTTTATTCCGGTGCTGATGCTGACGGCGCGGGGTCGGCAGGAAGATATTTTGAAGGGATTTGAAGCGGGCGCGGACGATTATTTACCGAAGCCATTTAATTTGAAAATTCTGCTGGCACGGCTGGACAGCATGCTGCGGCGGAAGAAGTGGGCGCGGAAGGAAAATGGCTCGGAAGCTCCGGCGGAAGTGGAAGAAGACGATCTCCCGAGGGTGTACACGTTTGGCGGGAAGACGATCGATTTTGTCGGGTTGAAGCTGCAGGTCGGGAACAAAACGATGCAATTGACGCTGATGGAGACGGAGCTGCTGCGGTATTTAATCCGGCGGGCCGGGCAACCGGTTTCGCGCAAAGCGATTTTGGAAGATGTGTGGGACCTGCGCGAGGACACGGACACGCGTGCGATTGACAATTTTATCGTGCGGCTGCGGAAATATATCGAGAAAGAGCCTTCGCAGCCGAGACATTTGCTCACGGTGCGCGGCGTCGGGTACGAATTCGTGCCGAATCCGAAATAGAGAAGGTTTCAGAAAACAATGCCGAAATTTGCGAAGCACATTTTTGTTTGCATGAACCAGCGGGAGGCGGGGCATCCGCGGCCGTGTTGCGATCCGACGGGGCAGGGAGAGTTGCAACGGCTGTTCAAGGTGGGGCTGGAGAAGCGGGGGATCAAGCTGGTGCGGGCGAATAAGTCAGGATGTCTGGATCAGTGCGAGCTTGGTCCGAACGTGGTGGTGTATCCGGAGGGCGTCTGGTACGGAGGGGTAAGGCCGGAGGACGTGGACGAGATTATCGAGTCGCACATTATTGGCGATAAACCGGTGGAGCGGTTGCGGATTGCGGACGCCATTTTAAATACGACGCATAAGAAAAAGAGTTGAACTTCGGCAGTTGAAAGTCGAAAGGGAAGCTAGGCAGGCACGACAATCAGTCAAGAAGGCCTGCGATTTCTAACACACAGCATGCAAAGAACAGGCGGAACATCACGAGCGGAAAAGGTTGCGCGGGGAGTGGGAAGAGAGAATAATTCTGCGCGCGAAGTTGCGGTAACGGAGGAGAGGGGAATTTGAGCAGCCATCCGTATGCGACTGGTCCTGGATTGTATGAACCGACGCCGGACGAGAAGACGTTTGCGTTGCTGGCGCATGTGCTGGGGATTTTTTCGGGATTTATCGCGCCGCTGGTGTTTTTCCTGGTGAAGCGCGATTCGAAATTCGTTTCGTTTCATGCGCTGCAATCGCTGGCGTGGCACATAATTTATTTCATCTGTATTTTTGGCGCGTTCATCGTCTTTTTCGTTTCGATGATTGCGAGCGGAGCCTTCCACGACCGGAGCTCCGCGCAGCCGCCGATTGCGTTTTTCGGATTCTTTGGGATGGTTTGGCTGATAGCGATCGGTGGTGGAATCTTGAATATCGTGCTGGGAATCGTTTTTGGCATCAAGGCGCACAAGGGCGAATGGGCGGAATTCCCGGTGCTGGGCGGCTGGATTTTGAGAAAGATTATTTTTAGCTGAATTCATTTTCAGTGTGGGGGACTTATGAAGCGAGTTGGCTTGCTTGCTGCAGGTTTGTTCGCGGGAGCCGCATGTCTGCCAGTGTTGCAACCGGCGGCGGGCGATGATGCACCGATTTTTGGATTCAGCGCGGACTCATCGCGCGCGGAGCGGCAGTGGGAAGAGAAGTTCAAGGCGATTCCAAAGCCGGAGAATTTGCGCGAGTACATGCGGCGGCTGACGGCGAGGCCGCACAACGTCGGCTCACCGTACGACAAGGACAATGCCGAATGGATTGCGGCGAAGTTCACGGAATTCGGGCTGGAAACGAAGATTGAAAATTTTGACGTGCTCTATCCGACGCCGAAAGAACGGCTGGTTGAGCTGGTGGACGGCGGACCGAAGTTCAAAGCGAAGATGCAGGAGCCGGCGCTGCCGGAAGATCCGACTTCGGGACAGATCGATGAGCAGCTTCCGACGTACAACGCGTATTCGATAGACGGGGATGTAACGGGGCCGCTGGTTTACGTGAACTACGGAGTTCCGGAGGACTACGAAGAGCTGGAGCGGCGCGGCGTTTCCGTGAAGGGCGCGATCGTGATTGCGCGGTACGGCCATGCGTGGCGCGGAATCAAGCCGATGGTAGCGGGAGAGCACGGAGCGGTCGGCTGCATTATTTACTCGGACCCGCGCGACGACGGCTACTCGGGCGGCGATACGTTTCCGAAAGGGCCATGGCGGCCGAAGGACGGCGTGCAACGCGGAAGCGTGCAGGACAGCTCGGTGTTCATGGGCGATCCGCTGACGCCGGGAGTGGGTGCGACGCCGGAAGCGAAGCGATTGGCGATCAAAGACGCGCAATCGCTGACGAAGATTCCGGTACTGCCGATTTCGTACGCGGATGCACAGCCGCTGCTGGAAGCGATGGCCGGAGCAGTTGCGCCGAGAGCGTGGCGCGGCGGATTGCCGATTACGTATCACATCGGGCCAGGTCCGGCGAAAGTGCATTTGAAAGTGGCTTCGAATTGGGAGATCAAGCGGCTTTACGACGTGATTGGAAAAATTCCAGGATCGACGTTTCCCGATGAGTGGGTGATTCGCGGGAACCATCATGATGCGTGGGTGAACGGCGCGGAAGATCCGACTTCGGGAATGGTCGCGGTGATGGAAGAGGCGCGGGCGATGGGCGAGCTCGTGAAGCAAGGATGGAAGCCGAAGCGGACGCTGATTTATTGCGCGTGGGATGGAGAAGAGCCGGGGCTGCTGGGCTCGACGGAGTGGGTGGAAACGCATGTGGAAGAATTGAAAAAGCATGCGGTGGTGTATATCAACTCGGACAGCAACGGGCGCGGGTATCTGGGGCTTGAGGGTTCGCAGACGCTGGAAAAATTCATGAATGATGTGGCGCGGGACATTCAGGATCCGGAGACGAAGCTATCGGTCTGGAAACGGGCACAGCTTGCGGAGATCCGGCGAGCCGGTTCGGGCGAAGACCGGAAAGAGGCGCGGGGCCGGGGAGATTTGCGGCTGGATATGCTGGGCGGAGGATCGGATCACGCGCCGTTCAATAATTTTGCGGGAGTGGCGGCGTTGGGAATCGGGTTTGGCGGCGAAGATGGCGGCGGAATTTATCACTCGATTTACGACGATTTTTACTGGTACACGCATTTCAGCGATACGGATTTTTCGTATGGAAAGGCGCTGGCGCAAACGGGTGGGACGACGATGATGCGGCTGGCGGACGCGGACTTGCTGCCGTTTGAATTTGGCGACTTCGCGGACGATGTGCAGATGTACGTGCGCGAGGTGAAGAAATTCGCCGGGCAGCAGCAGGAAGAAATGGCGGAACGGAACCGCGAGATTGACGAAGGCGCATTCACGGCGACGGCAGACCCGAAAGAGAAGTATGTGCCGCCGACGAAGGAAGAGGTGCCGCCGCATTTGAATTTTGCGCCGCTGGACAATGCGGTGGATAAGTTGAATCAGAGCGCGGAGGAGTACCGGAAAGCGCTGAACACGGCCAATGCAAATGGCGGGGCGATGCTGGCAAAAGCGTCTTTGCAAAAGTTGAACGAGATGCTGATCCAGAGCGAGCACAAACTGACGACGCCGGAAGGATTGCCGGGGCGATTCTGGTACAAGCATGAATTGTATGCGCCGGGGGCGTATACGGGATATGCGGCGAAGGCGATTCCGGCCGTGCGCGAAGCGCTGGAACAGAAAAAATGGAAGCAGGCGGAGGACGCGGCGGCGCGCGTGGCGCGCGTGTTGGAAGCCGAGGCGGGATTGATTTCGGAGGCTGCGGGGAAGCTGAGCTCGCAGACTGCGGCCAAGTAAGACGCGATTCTAAATGCCATCGTATAACCTTGCGATCGTCGGATTTGGCCACGTGGGCCGTGCGTTTTTGCGATTGTTGATCGCAAAAGAGACGGAGCTGCGGCGGAAGTACGATATTCGGTGGCGATTAACGGGAGTGGCGACGCGACGCGTCGGCTGGTTCGCGGATCCGGATGGATTCAATCCAATTGCGTTGTTGAACGGGCATTGGCCGGCACGCGCGGCAAATGCCGTACCGCCGCGGGACGTGCGCGAATGGCTGGAGCGTGCGAAGGCCGATGTGTTCTTCGAGGCGAGTTCGCTGGAAGCGCAGACCGGGCAGCCGGCGCTGGAGCATTTGAAGGCGGCGCTGGAGGGCGGAGCGCACGCGATTTCGGCGAACAAAGGGCCAGTGGTGCACGGCTATCGCGAGCTGACGGCATTAGCGAAAGAGAAGAGCCGGAAATTTTTGTTTGAGTCGACGGTGATGGATGGCGTGCCGATTTTTTCGCTGTTTCCGCTGGGATTGCCTGCGACGGAGTTGCGGGGATTTCACGGCGTGCTGAATTCAACGACGAACGTGGTGTTGACGGAGATTGAGAAGGGACGAACGTTTGAGGACGCGGTGCTGAAGGCGCAGGCGCTGGGAATTGCGGAGACCGATGCGACGGCGGATTTGGATGGCTGGGACGCGGCGGTGAAATTGGCGGCGCTGGCGATTGTGTTGATGGGCGCGGACGTGAAGATCGAGCAAGTGAAACGGACGGGGATACGCGAGTTGAGTGAAGAGAAGATTCGCGCGGTGCACGCGGCGGGAATGAGGTACAAGCTAGTGTGCCGGGCGGAGCGGCGAGGAGATTCGGTGCAGTGCTGCGTGCAGGCGGAAATGTTGCTGGCGAGCGATCCGCTGGCGGGGCTGGAAGGAACGAGTTCGGCGATTCGATTTGATCTTGATATGTTTGGGCTGTCGATTGTGGAGCACAATCCGGGGATTGAAGCGACGGCGTATGGGTTGTTGGCGGATTTGGTGCGAGTGGCGACGACGGGATGATCGGTGATTTCCGGCCAGAAACGGCGATTCAAATTATTTTCGAAAATTAGCGGCGTAAGCGGGAACGGGAAGCGAGGGATCGCAGCGTTCGTCGCGGATGGGTGCGTCTGCGACGAGTCTTAGCGGGACGATTCCCGCCCAGACTTTCAGAGCGTAGTCATCGAGGTCGTCTTCGACAGGACCCGTGCGGACTTTTGCGGAGACTTCGGTGAGCGGAAGTTTGAGGATGCTGGTGGCCTTGAGTTCTTTTTCGTTGGGCTGGCGGGCGTCGTTCCAGCGGCCGGGGAGGATTTTTTCCGTGAAGGCGCGAAGGGCTTCGAGTTTTTCTGTGGGGGCGTCGACGAGTTGCGCGACGCCAAGAGCGACGACGCTGCGGTAGTTCATGGAGTGGTTGAAAACGGAGCGAGCGAGGATGAGGCCGTCGGCGAGGGTGACGGTGATGCAGACGGAGAGACCGTCAGAGAGATTGCGGAGCATGCGGCTGGCAGCGGAGCCGTGGAAATAAATAGAGTCGCCGACGCGCGCGAACATGGTGGGGATGACGAAGGTTTGCGAGTCGACCGTGAAACCGACGTGGCAGACGAAGGCTTCGTCGAGAATTGCGTCAATGACGGAGCGATCGTAGACGGCGCGCTGCGGTTCGCGGACGACGCACGTGCGGCCGGTGGGTGCTGTGGAACCAGACATGACGGACACCTGGGTGAGACGGAGCGCAGAGTTGATAGCCGGCGCTCGCGGCATGAGTGGGAGATGCGAGGAACATGCTAGCACGGGGCCAGCGGGCGCGTGTGCCGGGCAAGTGTGAGAAACTATCGGGCTAAATTGGAGGCACTGCGATGAGTACGGCGACGAGACATGAAGCCAGCGG
>DATGIS010000094.1:0-22114 GCA_035295625.1 Candidatus Acidiferrum sp.
GCGGCGATTTTTACGTTGACGGACTTAACCCATCTGGTATTGTTCTTGCACTCTCCCTAAGAAACACTCTCTCCCTTATTTGCCAATCCGCGATCGGCTGCATCGGCTGACCGAAAAAAATGAATTGCGATTGCCACAATCGCACAAGGAGTGCCCGCCATGAGTCATCCCGTTCTCCGTCTTTTTGACGGCGCCGATAACACGACGCCGAATTTGAGCGACGACGTAAAAGTTTTGCAGGGATTGTTGAATCAGGATGGCGCCGGACTGACGGTCGACGGAGTGTTTGGCCGCGACACGGAGGCCGCGGTGATTCGTTTTCAAAATGAGCACGGACTTGCGAGCGACGGTATCGTTGGGCCTATCACTTGGGCGGCGTTGACCGGAACCCCGGCGCCCGATCCCGCGACTTCGATCTGGACGACGATTCCATCGAATGACGCTGCCATGACGGCGCAGCTTGCGAAAGCCACGGACTTCAAAGATTTCATTCAGGCGGGCGCGGCCCAGAATGGATTTCAAACAACTGTCATCGCGGGTATCGGTTCACGGGAGTCGAATTGGGGACTAGCGCTGAAGCCTGTCGGACCGGGAGGCACGGGCGACTTCGGGAAACGGAGGTTCCCGACGCAATTCCGGCAAGGCGCCTTGCCGGCCGATGGCGGCGGATTCGGGAGGGGACTGATGCAAATCGATTTTGACGCCCAGGAATTTGCGCGAACAGGGAATTGGCAGGACCCGAAACAAAATATACTGAACGGCTGCCAGATATTGGCGAGTGCGCGGGATGTTTTGCAGCGAAAAACAAATCTGAGCGGCGCCGATCTCCTGCGTGCCGCGATCGCCGCGTATAACTGTGGCGCCGGGAACGTGTTGCAAGCGATTCAAGGCGGGCACGATGTGGATTTTTTCACCACGGGCAGGAACTATTCGAGCGACGTGCTGAATCGCGCGGGGTGGTTTCAGACGAAGGGCTGGAGCTGACGCGTTCGCCCTTTTTCAGCTACCGAAGCATGTGCAAAAGTGAGCAGCGGTTCTTCTCCATACGGCATAGCGTTAATGAGGGGAACTGGAAGTGCGTCACTGGGTACAAATACACAAAGAGCCTTCGAGTTTAAGCTTACAAATTGCAATTCTGATATTTAGCGTAGCCGCGATAGCGGCATTGATCGCCTACTCCGCGTATAGCGTTGCGCGGTAACAAAGACCTTTAAAGTTGCTCCAAATCGGTCCAGGTGTGTCCAATGCTCGGAGAGCAATTGTGCCGAAATGTTGTTCGTAAGTAGGATAGCTGCGGAAGTATCGCGGAACGAGAAGCCAGGTCGTTCAGTGAGCTAGTGGTCGGGGCGCCCGGATTTGAACCGGGGGCCTCCTGCGCCCAAGGCAGGCGCGCTACCAGGCTGCGCTACGCCCCGACAGACTACGCAATAATTCTACCGTACCTTTGGGAGTGCTCCTAGCTGAGGCGATTTGGCATGACCGAGTGCCGACACTTTCGGCAGATTCCATCGCCAAGGTGGACCTCCTTATATTTGTTAATTTTAACTTTTTCTGCGAAGTGACCTTTCATACACTCGGTCATGCAACTTGCGAACATTGGATTGCACTTGCGCTAGTAATCACGTCCCAGTAGGGATACGATTTTCGAGTGTTCGCCCAAACAGGATCTTGAAGGGGAAGAGGCAGACAGGCTCTCCGGTGGAATATGGCCGGAGCTCGGGGGATGGCCCAGACCCGCGAAGCGTTGCAGGCAATGCGCAGTCTACAGGTTCGTGTGCCTCGCCAAAAAAATTTTAGTGTTACCGTCCGAGGAGGAAAGATGAAGTCCCTGGTACGTCTTTTCACGGTAGTCGTAATGCCATTGTTGCTGCTGAGCCTGGTGGTTGGCTGCAGCGGACCCGTAACTAATACAAAAACGCTCACCTCGATTGCGGTAACGCCCGCATCGCCAGCGCACTTGAAAGTAGGCGCGACGCAGCAGTTTACGGCGACGGGCACATTCAGCGACGGAACCACGTCGGATATTACTGCGACGGTGACATGGAATTCGGGCACGACGGCGACGGCGACGATTTCGGCTGCGGGATTGGCGACGGGGGTTGCCGCAGGCACGACGGCGATTACTGCGACGCAAGGGGCGGTGACGTCGACGCCGGCGGTTACGTTGACGGTGATTTCGCTGACGTCGATTGCGGTGACGCCGAATCCGGCGACGGTGGCTGTTGCGGGAACATTGCAGTTTACGGCAACGGGCACTTACAGCGACGCGAGTACATCCGATATTTCGTCTCAGGTAACTTGGAATTCGGGCACGCCTGCGGTGGCGACAATCAGCGCGACTGGGCTCGCCACCGGCGTCAGCAATGGCGGCAGCACCATCACGGCGACCTTGGGGGCAGTTGTCTCCCCCGGAGTTGTTCTTGCTGTGGGCGGGGCGGTGGTTCCCGTGTCCCTCAAGGTCTCGCCGGCGAATCCTACGATCATCGTGGGAGCGACGGCGGACTTCACCGCAGTGGAATTGCTGAGCGATGGAACGACGCAACCGGTTCCGGGAGCAATCAGTTGGACGTCCGGGACGACGGCCACGGCGACAATCTTGCCTGCGGCAGGCGTTGCCACGGGCCTGGCGTCTGGCACGTCGACGATAAAGGCCACGTTTGGCACTCTTTCAGGCACTAGCGTTTTGACGGTGGCAGCGGCCTCCGCGCGGTTCGTTTATACGATCAGTCCAAATGACGGCGTTTTGTCCGAGTATGCGATTAATGCTTCGGCATTAGCGCTCGCTCCGTTGCCGTCGTTGGTCGATCCGGGCACGTCGATTCAATTGGTTTTCGAACCAAGCGGACATTTCGCTTATGCCGCTGGATTTGACGGCGCGATTCGCATTTATTCCATTGACCCTGTCAGCGGAAAACTGAGTGCTTCGGGCTTGACAGGCATTCCCTCCGGCGGACTGCCGTCGTTCGTGAATGCGGTCACGGCCGTCACCGAGTCGGTTGTTGATCCCAGCGGTCGCTACCTTTACGTGGTAGATGGCGGCACTGGCTTTGTGAATGCGTTTTCGATCAATTTAGATACGACTTCAGCCAACTACGGCAACCTTACGGCGATTGCTTCCTCGCCAGATATCGCGGCTGGCGCAGGTGCACTCGGCATAGCGGTGACACCGGACGGAACGCATTTGTACGTCACAAATTCAACGGCAAATACAATCAGTGGCTACTCGATCGGTTCGGATGGTGGATTGACGCCGCTCGTCCTGTCCGCCGCCCAGTTCACAACTTTGAGCACACCCGCAATTCCTGCGATCGATCCGACTGGCCAATTCCTGTATGTACCGAACAACGGAGCCAGCACGGTGACTGCGTTCTCGATTACGGCGGGAACCGGAGCTTTGACCCGCATCGGCGCGACCGATATTGGGACTAATTTGAATGTGCCCTTCGAGGCGGTGACCAATCCGGCGGGAAATTTCTTGTTTGTCAGCAATTCCGGAAATGGAACCGTCGCGGCATTTTCAATCGGCGGGACCGGTGCTTTGACAGCAACTACAACTGCGAACTCCGGAAGCAGCTCGGGTAGTCTGCCACTTGGAATCGCTATCGACCCGACTGGATCGTTTGCAGCAGTTGCGAACAATGGTGAGAACACCGTGACACTCTTCACCTTGTCCGCTGGCGTGCTGACTCCAAAATATACGAGCGGTAGCCGGCTCATTCCGCAGTTCGTAGGCTTCTATGCGGGGAGCGCAAGCCCGGCGATCGGTCCATTGAATGTGTTTGCGGCGAACAGCCTTTCGGGAAACATCTCCGGCTTCACCGCGAATAGCGGAACTGGAGCGCTTGGCACCGCGTCGCCCAGCGTCGCGCAAGCGGGTAACAGTACACTGGCGGCCGATATCACAGGCACACTGCTGTATTCGACGAGCGCTAGCGCGAAACTTATCGGCGGATTCAGTGTGACAACTTCGACTGCTGCGCTTACCGGACTGACGGGCGCGCCGTTTTCGCTAACAACGGCGACAGACATTCCGAGCGACGTCGCGACTGAACCAAGTTCTCGCAGCGTGTATGTCGCTGACACAACTGGCAACGTGGTCGAGCAATTTTTGACGGGAACGACGTTAACCTCGCAAGGGACGACGTCGTTCACAAGCGTGAACGACATCGCGATCGATCCGCAGGGCACGTTCCTCATCGAATTTGGGAATGGCTCGATTACTTCCGCAGGAATTAGCGGATTCTCCGGTGGACTGCAACTGGGAGGAGCGGGAACGACGCTGACTCAGGCGGGCACGTGGGTTTCGGGTGCTGTCGATCCGACTGGACAGTGGGTTGTGGCGTTGGATTCGACGGGCAAAACCCTTCAGTCGATTGCATTTACACCGATCCAAAACAGCTTCCTCAACACGAGCACAGATGGGACGCTGACAGCGACAGGACTTCCGTTGCCGACTGGCCTTACGGTGCCGTCCTCTGTGACGTTCGATCCGCTGGGACGGTTTGTGTTTGTTTCCGACGCGACCGCAGGGAAGATCGCGGTATTCACCTTCAACGAAGCGACGGGAGTATTGGCAGCGGCTCCAGGCTCGCCGATTACCGTGGACGCGACTGGTACCGGCCGCGTTTCTGTCGACGCGAGCGGTACTTATCTTTACGCGGCGGTCAAAGGCAATGGCGGCTCCGTCGTTTCCGGTGTTGCCGCTTACAAGATTGGCTCAACCGGAACTTTGACTGCGATAGCGGGCTCACCGTTTGCGACGGGTGCGGGGACGAGCGGAACCGCTGGTGTGGCGGTAACGAGCAGCGTTCAATAGCCCATCTCGAATAACAACAAAAAGAGGGCGGCAATTGCCGCCCTCTTTTTATTTTGCTGCCGAGCTGCAAGTCTCAGACGGTCTTATCTTTCGAATGGCAGAGAGATTCCATGTTGCAGTCCGTGCATTTGGGGCTGCGTGCGTGGCAGACGCGGCGGCCGTGCCAGATGAGTTGGTGGGAGAAAGAGATCCAGCGGTCCTGCGGCAGAATTTTCATTAAATCCTGTTCGATTTTTTTGGGGTCTTCGTTTTGGGTCAGCTCGAGACGATTCGAAAGCCGCTGGACGTGTGTGTCCACGACGACGCCACTGGCAATTCCGTAGGCGGTGCCGAGGACGACGTTCGACGTTTTGCGGGCGGCGCCGGGAATTGTGAGCATCTCTTCCATCGTGCGGGGAACGTTTCCGCCAAAGCGTTCGAGGATGGCTTTGCTCGCTCCGATGACGGACTTTGTTTTGTTGCGAAAAAAACCGGTGGGGCGGATGTCCTGCTCGAGTTCGCTGGGATTGGCGTGGGCAAAAGCTTCGGGTGTGGGATATTTCTTGAAGAGAGTTGCCGTGACCTGGTTCACGCGGACGTCGGTACATTGTGCGGAGAGGATCGTCGCGATCAAGAGCTGGAAGGCGTTTTCGTGGTTTAGTTCACAGACTGCGTTAGGATAAGCCTCGTCCAGTTTTTTCAGAATGGCGGCGACGCGCTTTGGATCGGTTTTTACCGAAGCGCCTGCCTTGGGTTTTGCTTTGAGGGTTTTCGGTTTTGCGGCTGGGCGTTTTTTCTTTTTTACGGGCATAATTTCGAAACTATAGCACGCCGGGCAGCACAGCCAGTAAGCGCCGAAATGCCTTGCCGCGGTGACTGTGTTCGTTTTTTTCCTGAGGCGTCAATTCAGCAAAAGTTTTCTGCAACGGCGGAAAGAAAAATACCGGGTCATAGCCGAATCCGCCGGTGCCGCGCGAAGATTCCAGGAGGATGCCGTCGGTTCTGGCGGTAATGACGGCCAACGCGCGGTTTTGGCGCACCACGGAGAGCGCACAAACGAAATAGGCCTCCCGTAGTTTGCCGGCTTTGCCATTCAGTTCATTCAATAATTTTTCGATTCGTTGCGCGCTTGTGGCGTTTTCTCCGGCGTAGCGGGCGGAGTGCACGCCGGGCCGCCCATCGAGAGCGGGTACGACGAGACCGGAATCATCGGCAAGAACGAAGTCGGCGGTGTGTCGCGCGTAGTAGAGGGCTTTGCCAAGAGAATTTTCCGCGAAGGTCGGAGCGGATTCATCGAATGGCGGAATTGCCTCGAAGCCGGGAAATAGTTCCAGTTCGAACGAGAGAGGCGCGTCCAGGGCGAGCGCGCGGAACTCCTTGAGCTTGCCCTGATTCGAGGATGCGAGGAGAAGTTTACCGGCCACGGGCAACAGACTTCGCGGGAAGAACCAACCGCTGCGCCTCATTCAATCTGCGGATACCGGCTGCGGCCAGCGCCAGCAAGTCCTGCATTTCGCTCCCGGTGAAGGGCCGGCCCTCGGCGGTCGCCTGGAGTTCGACAAAGTGGCCGCCGCCGGTCATAACGACATTCATGTCCACTTCGGCGCGCGAATCTTCCTCGTATGCCAAGTCGAGGAGAGCCCGGTCATCCACGATTCCAACACTCGTTGCTGCAACGGTGTCGATGAGCGGCGAGCTTTTCAAGATTCCGGCGGCGACCATCCGCTCCATGGCAAGAGCAAGAGCAACGAACGCTCCGGTGATGGACGCAGTGCGAGTGCCGCCGTCGGCCTGAATCACATCGCAATCGAGATAAACGGTGCGTTCGCCGAGCGCTTCCTGATCGGTGATGGCGCGGAGCGAGCGGCCGATCAATCGCTGAATTTCGAGGGTGCGGCCGGATTGTTTGCCGCGAGCCGCTTCGCGAGCCGTGCGCTCTTCCGTGGCGCGGGGCAACATGCCGTACTCGCTCGTGACCCAACCTTTGCCGGAACCTTTGAGAAAACCCGGCACGCCGTCGTCGACAGAGGCAGTGCAAATCACGCGGGTCTTGCCAAGTTCGATGAGAACGCTGCCTTCCGCAGTGGAAATAAAATCCGGCGTGATGGTTACAGGCCGCAGTTGGTCGGGCCCTCGGCCGTCGTTTCTCACAGTTCCTCCCGTAGCAGAAGGAAAAATAGCATGGAACGCGGGATCGTGCTCGCGCGGAATTACTTTTTGGCGGGAGGAGGAGCGGACGCTGGCGGTTGTGTTGCGGGAGTTGAAGTTGCCGGAGATGGAAGAGCCTGCGTGGTTGCCGGAGCGCCGGCCGGCGCGAGCTTGACGCTCACCGGAAAAGTTCCGGTGAGGTCGAGATGTCCTGCGAGAGTCTCCACCTCCTGGCCGTGGATCAATATTTTCAGGCGGCGCACTTGCGGGACGTTGGCTTCGATAGTTTTCGTGATCGAATCAATTGCCAGTTGTTCGCTCTGCACGCCGGAGGGGATGGAAGTCGCCATCGCTTCGGAGAAATCGGCGACGGCCGTGCCGTCGGGAAGAATGTAGAAGGCGAGTAAGACGGCGTCGGCGGGCAACGTGCGCAGTTCGGCGTCTACCGGACCGGCGAGAAGGGTGTTCAGGACTTGTTTCGCGCGGAGGGCGGGGTCGTTCGATAGCGGCAGCTCGACGGTATTGGGGGCTAGCTCGGCGTCATCGGAATCCGAAGCCCAAAAGAGCTTTGCTTTCACTTTGGGCTCGTTCGTAGAGAGATTCAGGCTTTGCACGAGTTCGCGGCGCGCTTGCTCTTCGGATTTTTGCTGAACCAAAGCCTGAAGCTTCACGCGGCGCCGCAAAATTGGAAAGTAGATGGCCGCCGCAAGTACGGCGAGCACGAGGCCGACAATAATGCGAGTACGCCACTTCGCGCTCATGGCTTTGCTCCCTGAGCAACGCCCGGCGCAACACCCGGAACACTTGGCGTCACGTACGACGGCCGAAAAGCCACGACGCCGCGCACGATTGAGTCCGCGACGTTGGGCAGCAAACGGTCGAGATCCGCTTTATCTGGCATGGTGACGCTGGAAATTTCCACGGCGATGGCTGGCGCGGCGGTGGTACGCAGTTGGCGAATCGAGGCCGACTGGACGTTCAATGGCGAGCCCTTGAACCGTTGCGCCAATTCGCCTTGAATCGCATCGCCCAGTTTTCGGCTGAGGGTCAGGTACGCGGCTTGCGCCTGGTCCCAGGGAATCAAGCCGCCAGGCGCCGTGGGTGGCATGTCCGGCATGGTGTAAACGCGCACGGTGCCCGGAAGTCCGGTTGAAGAGATGTGCAGGGAGATAAAGATGGCGCCGGTCTGCGCATTCGCGAGAGCGGAGCGGTCGTCAAACGAAGGGTTTTCGTTGCTGGAACGAGTCTGCAAGACCTGAAAACCCTGGCTTTCGAGGCCGTGGCGTACTTGCGTTGCAAGGTCGAGAACGATGTCGCTTTCCCTCATGCCGCCGCTACCGCGTGCGCCGGGGTCCGTTCCGCCATGGGCGGGATCGAGGACGACAATTGCGAGGCCAGTTCGCGAAGCGGGTTGTGTTTGAGCCGGAAAGGAAGCAGGCGCCGCGGGTTGCTGGGAAGGCGCTGCCTGACTTCGCAAAAGCGCGGCTGAGGAGCCAGAGAAGAGCGCCGCCGAAACAAGGAGCGCTGCGTTGGAAAGGGGACGACGCATAAGTGGCACGGACAGCAGGATATCAAAGGTGTCGCCGGCATCGCGCGTGCCAATTTAGCGGCCGCAACGAAAAAGAGACGGCTCGCGGCATCCCGGAAAGCGGAGTAGGTTCCTCGCAGGGCTACGCGATCTCGGCGCCAGAAGGAGGCTCAACTCGCGCGGCGGTCGTTCGAAGGCCGCGCGTTGCACCGTATACCGCAAATCCGCCAAGGATAATCAGCACGCCGAAAAGCAAACCGTTCATTCCGAGGACCGTTTCGGACTCGCTCTTCACCAGCGCAAGGCTGAGGAGGGCAACAGGGAACAGGCCCGTGAGAATCACGCCCGCCATTCCGCCGGGAACCTTGAATTCACGTTTGAGGTTTGGTTCGCGGACTCGCAAGACCACGAGTGTGACGAATTCCAGAGTCAGGCTGGAGCCGTAGAGCATGATGTCGAGCGTAATCAGGCGTGAAAAACCAAGCCCGAGGCAAAGAGCCCAGCACGCCGCGCAGATGACAATCGCTACCCACGGCGCGTTCGTGCGTCTGCTGGTAGTGCCGAAGAACTTCGGCAGCATGCCGTCTCCCGCCATCGCGAGAGGCAGCCGCGAATAGCTCATTACCAGTGCGTTGAACATGCCGAACGCGCTCATCATGCCGCCCAGCACGATTGCAAAGCGAAGCCATTCGACGCCGAGAATTTTTCCGCCAAGCGCGCCCGCGACGGTCGCCCACGACCCTTCGCTGCTGAAGACTGAAGCCGGCATGCCCATGAAATAGACGGCGAGGAAAGGAAGTACGTAGGTTAACGAGACGAGGACCACGGCCGCGATCATCGCTCGGGGATAAGTCCGCTGCGGGCGCTCGACTTCCTGCGCGATGGTGGAGGCGTTGTCCCAGCCCATGTAGTTCCACATTGCGACCAAAACGCCGCCCAGCAAGCCAATTCCGGAAGCAGTGGTGGCCGCGTGCGGCTCCGCGAACGCGCCGGCTTTGAACGGAGTCATCGCAACGATGATGGCGAAGGGCAGAGACAAAAGGAAAAAGAGCCAAAGCGAGGTAATGCCGACGACACGGATTCCGGCGATGTTGAGCGCAGCGCAGGCGACAACGACAAAGAGGCCAGCCCAGATCGCGTGATTTCCTTCACCGAACCACGGAGCCATCTGCTTCAAATAAATGACGAAGAGCGTCGGATAGATCGCCATGTCGAAGATACTGGCGGCAAGCGACAGCCACGCTTCCTGAAATCCCCAGAAGTTTCCGAGTCCGCGACGAACCCACGCGTAGTAGCCGCCTTCGTGCGGCAGCGCGCTCGACAACTCGCCGATCATAAATGCCGTCGGCAAACACCAGAGCACCGGCAAAAAAAGCAAAATCAAAATTCCACGGCCGTAGCCTGCGCCGTGAATTACTTCTTCGGTTCCATAAGTCCCGCCAGACACCATGAAAAACGTTGCCGCAACCAACGGCCAGAGCGTCAGTTTCATTGCTCTCTTTTTCGGTGTGGAAAGTACTTGGGAAGGAATTTGGGCGGGAACCGATATGCTACTCAATTTTTACGATCGTCCTCCTTAAGCGCAGTCTGTTCTCGACGCGGCGGTAGATCAAACTCGCAACGAAAGAATACAAGGTCTGCACTCGGGCGCAAGAAAAAAATGCAGTGTCGAAGAAATTTTTTTGCATAGCGCGGCGGACTGAGGAGCCGCTCCCACCCGCGCAGGCCGCAATGATTCCTGTGGTAGACTCGCCGCGGCATTTTTCATTCTCATTTTCTTCGGAGCACTCATCGATGAAGCGGTTTCGAGTTCTTGCAACAGCGGCTTTGTGCTTGTGCGCCAATCTGGTGGTCGCTCAGCAGTCGACCCAGAGGCCTATTACCATCGCGGACTATTTCCAGATTCGGGAGGTACGCGACCCGCAGTTCAGCCCGGACGGACAATGGGTGGCCTACTCGATTTCGTCGCCGAACAAAGAGGAAGACAAGTCCGAGTCGCGAATTTGGATGATTCCAGCGGCCGGGGGCGACGCGATCGCACTGACGGCAGAGGGAAACAGTTCCAGTCATCCCCGCTGGAGCCCCGACGGCAAGTGGCTGGCGTTTCTTTCGTCGCGCGACGAGGGCAAAACGCAGGTTTGGCTGCTGAACCGGATGGGTGGCGAAGCGCAAAAACTGACGGACTCGGTTCAGGACGTCGAGGACTTTGCCTGGTCACCGGATGCCGCGAGGCTCGTGCTGGTGCTGCGTGACCCGACGGATGAAGAAGCCGAAGCTGCCAAGGCGAAAGACAAAGCTGTCGACGGCGGCGAGTCCGAAAAAACAAAGAAGGCGAAGACGCAGCCGCCTTGGGTGATCGACCGGCTGCAGTTCAAGCTGGACGAAGTTGGGTATCTGGACCGGCGGCGGACTCATCTTTACGTGTTCGACGTGGCGACGAAGTCGCTAAGGCAAGTCACTTCAGGCGATTACGACGACGACGAGCCGGCTTGGTCGCCGGACGGCAAGCTGCTCGCCTTCTCCAGCAATCGTTCGACGCCCGATCCCGATGCGACCTATAACAAAGACATCTGGACGGTTTCGGCCGACAACACGGACAAAGGCGCCCACCTGACGCAAGTTACGACAAATCCCGGGGATGACTCGTCGCCATCGTGGTCGCCTGACGGGAAATGGATAACTTACTCCACCCAACTCGATCCGAAACTGTTTCAATACGCGACAAAACATATTGGTGTGTCGGCATCGGCCGGTGGTCCGGCGAAGGTGCTCACGCTTGCCCTTGACCGAATGGCGTTCGAACCGCGGTTTGCGCCGGACGGGAAGTCCATCTACTTTCTTGCCGACGATGATGGCACCCAGGTTCTTTGCCAGGTCAACCTGGCCGATGGCAAGATTTCCCGGCCGATTTCCGGGCGCTTCATCCTGTATGCGTACTCGCTCGCAAAATCGGGTGAAATCGCCGCGCAAATCGCCACGGCGACGCGCCCCGATGAAATTTATCTACCGCGTGGCGGCAAGCTCGATCGGCTGACTCATACAAACGACGCACTCTTTTCACAGCTGAAGCTCGCGGACCCGGAATACGTGAAGTTCAAGAGCAAGGACGGGACGATGGTCTCCGGCTACCTTTACAAGCCGCTCGACTATTCAGCCGGGAAGAAGTACCCGACGCTGCTCCGACCGCATGGCGGCCCGGTTTGGGCGTATTACCCGGAGTTTGCGCAGTTTGCCCAACTCTTTGCCGCCAATGGTTACGCGGTGCTGTATCCCAACCCGCGAGGCTCGACGGGGTACGGCCAGGATTTCTGCAAAGCCATCTTTGCCGACTGGGGTAACAAGGACTATCAAGACGACATGGCAATGGTCGACTATGCCATTGAAAAGGGAATCGCCGACCCCGAGAAGCTAGGGGTCGGCGGCTGGTCGTACGGCGGCATTTCTACCGACTTCATTATTGGCCAGACAAACCGGTTCAAAGCGGCCATCTCGGGAGCGGGGGCGGCAGAATTCACCAGCATGTACGGCCATGACCAATATCAGAGGGACTACTACACAGAGTTGGGCTATCCGTGGGAGAACAAAGCGCTATGGGACAAACTGGCGCCGTTCTACAAAGTGAAGAGCATCACGACGCCATCGCTTTTCATGGGCGGGAATGTCGATTGGAATGTGCCGGTGCTCGGCGGAGAACAGATGTACCAAGCGTTGAAGGCGCTCGGACGGGAAACCGCTTTGGTTGTCTACCCGGCCGAGTTCCACGAATTTGCCGCGCCGTCTCATATTGCGGATCGTTACGCACGCTACCTTGCCTGGTATAACCACTACGTGAAAGGCGACGCCGCGCCTGCAATGCTGCCGCGGGACACCGCAAAGCTCTACAAATAGGGTGCTGGCCTAGCCTGCCAGACGCTTTTGGCGGGCCTCGCGCGGCGCAAAATGGATGCATCCGCCCGCACCTGAAAGGTGTATAAAAGTTTGGTCGGCCGTCGCCGCCCCGGCGATTGTTCGATTCCGGAGGTCTCTATGATTGAATCTCGTCGACGCATACTGGGCGCCTTGGGCACAATCGCGGGAGTTACTGCGGCCTGCCAGCTCGCGCCGGCTTTATGGGCGCAGCCCAATCCCAGCCAGGCTCCCCAGTACAAGCCTTCGCCGAACGCACCGAAGAACGAAAATGCGCCCGCCGGTTTGGACGGACCGCCACCGACCAAAACGCCCACGCAGATTGAGATGAACCGTCAGCTGCAGGCATCCCTTCGCGCGGATGTCGAAAAATTGTGCGCGATGGCCAACGATCTGAAGGAAGACATGGTTCGCGTAAATCCCAGCGACACGCTATCGCTGGCCTTCGTGAAAAAGGCGCAAGCAATCGAAAAGCTTGCGAAGCAAATCAAGGATCACGCCAAGGGCTGAGCACAGCTCCGGATTCGCTAGCAGGGAAAGTCGACCTCGACCGGTTCGATTAGCGGCATGAGCCAGGCGACAAGCTGCTGATGCGCCGGATGCGGTCTGTATTTCTCGAAACTTTGTTTGTTGGTAAATTTTATGGCTCCGCCCAGTTCATACCCTTGCCCGCGCGGCGATTCGTTGATTCCCACCCAACTTTCCAGGATCTCCGGAATTTGCGATTGAAGAGCGCGAATCTCCGCGACCATCTTGTCTTTTTGTGCGGCCGTCACGCCCGGCTTCATACGAAATGCAAACATGTGGAGGTACATGATTCTTCCTCAGGAATTGGCTTTCTGGAGTTCGCCCAACGCGGTCAGAATTTCACCGCTGTGTTTTTGGACGTCCACGTTCAGCCAGACTTTGCGGATTGTTCCTTGTGGATCGATCAAAAACGTGTGGCGCGCGGAAAGCTTCGCCACGCCGAGATTTGTGAGTGAGCCGTACTGCTTAGAGACTTCGCCTTTCGTGTCGGCAAGCAGCCTGAAGCTGAGTCCTTCTTTCGTGCAAAACGCCTGGTGCGTTTTTTCGTCCTGCGTGCTTATGCCGAAAATGACGGTGTTGCGTTTTTCGTACTCGGCCAGATCCCGCTGAAAATTGTGCGCTTCGACCGTGCACCCACTCGTGAAATCCTTCGGGTAAAAATATACGACGACCCATTTGCCGCGGTAGTCGCGGAGGCTCACGGACTTCTGCTCCTGCGAGGTAAGAGTAAATTCAGGCGCAGCCGACCCTTCGTCCGGTGCCTTGGTGCCGCCTTTTACAAGTCGCGCGCCGCCCAGCAGAATCGCCGCCGCCGCACCGATACCGGCCATCAGAATAAGCATGGGTTTCCTCACTTCTTGCCAAGCCTCATCCTTCACCAGCAAGACGCTTGTATTGCGCAGCAGTTAGAGGCACAACCGACAAGCGTCCAATCCGCACGAGCGGCGAATCCGCGAATAGCTTTTCCGATTTAATCTCAGCGAGAGACACAGGCTTGGCAATCGGCTTTCCCGCCTTAAGGGTCACTTCGGGCTTTTTCGGATCGGCTGTCTTGACTGCAACGACCGATGCCGTCCCAACCGCGCTTTTGCGCTCGCCTGTTTCATAGATTACGACCTTCACTCCTGGCTTCATCTCGCGAAGGTTCTTGACTGCAGTTGGGTTCGAAACACCGTCCCAGACGGTTTGCTTGTCGCGCTGCAAATCGGCAAAGGAATATTCGGACGGTTCCGTCTTGAGCAAGTAGTAGTCAGCCATGGCCCCTCTTCTTCTTCAGGTGAAATCCGGCAGGGATTCTCATCGTGCCACCCTCTGGAAGTATAAATTGTTGGGAGTAACTTAGAAGAGCTACTTTCTCGCTGCTCCCGATATTCCTCCCGAATTGGATCTGTTTTTGGCCTGGCGGCGCGCCGACTGTTGCAGTTTCTGATTGCTATTAACCGTTTGGCGTGGCCGATTCTGACGCGCAAGGCCTTCCCGAGCAACCGACGATAAACTTCAAAGCAGGACCTGGCCAATGCGATTCAGTCGATTGCAGATCAACGCCGCAACGCCTCCATTTGGGGCTGATCTCCCTTGACCCCCGTCGCCACCGAATCACCCTTTTCTCGAAGCAAGGACCGCGTCGTCGTCGCGTCCGTGCTGCTCCTGCTCGTCTATTCTGCCGTCCGAAACGTTGTGGCCGCTGCAATTCGGCCGTTTTGGTACGACGAGCTTTTAACCTGGATCGTCGCCGGCCAGCCTACAGTTTCTTCGGTGTTTCACGCGCTCGCCCAGGCAGCGGATGGCCAACCTCCGACGTATCATTTGCTGGAGCGATTGGCGGCCAAGCTTGTAAGTTCCGATCAAATTGCGCTTCGGTTGCCCTCTATTCTTGGATTCTGCCTGTTTGAGTGGTGCATCTTCGAGTGGCTGCGCAAGCGGCACGATGATTGGATCGCTTTTGTGGCGCTGCTGATCCCTGTCATCAGTCTGTTTTACGGCACATTCGCAATTGAAGCGCGCCCCTATGCCCCGGTTACGGCTTGTCTCGCGCTTGCCGCCGTCGCGTATCAACGAGTTCCGGCACGTTTATGGCTGATCGTGCTTGCCGGAAGTTTGTTGGCCGCCGCATCGCTTCACTATTACTCCGTGATTTTCGCGACGCCATTTTTCGCAGCGGAGTTGCTCTTCAGCGTCAAAACGAAATCCATCCGATGGTCAGTTTGGTTTTCGTTCGTTCCCGTTGTTCTCCCTGTTTTCTTTTTTTGGCCATTTCTCTCGCATTTCAAGAGTTATTACTCCGGCCACTATTGGAGCCACGCCAGTTTTCTTGTTGCAATCCGGTCGTACGGCTGGCTGTTTAACATTTCGCAGGGGCCTCTTAACACGTTTTCGTGGGCAATGGTTGCCGGGCTCGTACTGACGGCGCTCGCGCTTTCAGTCGCAGCACTCTTTATCGTGCGAGCGATGACGGCCGACCCCGCCGCAAATCCCAATTTTCACGAATTCTGTCTAATCGCCGGCTTTCTACTGTTGCCGCTAATCTTGTATGCCGTCACCAAAGTTACGAAGGCGGGATTTTCGCCGCGCTACTTGCTGCCCGTGGTTTTGGGCAGCGCTCTCGCGGTTGCTTGCGGGCTAAGCATGTTGAGCAAACAATCGCTCGCGCTTGTCGCTGCGGCGCTAGTGCTTACAATTGCGATCCAGGAGGCTGGCTTTTGGTTTTCGTTCTCCAGCGCGCGGCAGCTGGGATTTGGCAAATCGAGACCGGTGGAGCAATTGGTCGGCCCCGTCGGCCATGGTGAGTTGCCGGTGTTCGTCGCGAACGGCCACGACTACCTCGAAGCGGATCACTACGCGTCGGCGGCGTGGAAGCAGCGCATGCTGTTTTTTGCGGATCCGGCGGCGGCCGTCGCTTACGGACAGCCGGACACGCTTGAAAAAGAATTGTTGGCACTGCGGAATGTCACTCCCTTGCGGGTTTTTGAATTCGAAAAATCGCGTCCGAAGTTTCCCGAATTCCTCGTTTATTCCGACCCTTCGCCCGAAAACAATCCTGACTGGTGGACTCTGAGGCTTTTGGCGGATGGCTATTCTCTTCAGAAGCTTGCCACCGATGGCCACAGTTCGGTTTATCTTGCGGAGCTTCGTCATGCCCATTGAAATTTCACGCCAGATGATTTGTTCGTGCGCGATCGCAGAGGTGAGCTTGTGACTCCCCAACTGAAAATTGTCATCGTGGGAGGTTGCGGTCACGTCGGCCTGCCACTGGGGCTCGCCTTCGCCAAAAGCGGCGCTCGCGTATTCCTGTTGGACATCGACCAACGCAAAATCGATGAAATCAATGCCGGCAAGATGCCGTTCATGGAAGATGGCGCGGACGACTTGTTGCGCGAGCTTGCAGGCAAGTCGATCGTGGCAACAAAAGATGAATCTTGCCTGAACGACGCGAACACTGTTGTGACCGTTGTGGGGACACCGGTCGATCGGCACCTGAATCCCAACGTCAATGAGATTTACGCGAGCATCGACCAGGTGCTTTCGCGGATGCCAGAGGATGCGCTGCTGATTCTGCGCAGCACGGTTTATCCGGGAGTTTCCAAGCTGGTGTACGAGCGCATCCGTTCGAAGGGCAAAAAGATTCATCTCGCGTTTTGCCCGGAGCGGATTGCGGAGGGAAAAGCGCTCGCCGAGTTGAGCGCACTTCCGCAAATCGTCTCGGCTTTCGAACCAGTTGCCGCGCAGCGTGCCAAAGAGCTTTTCTTGCGCCTAACGCCGACGGTCATCGAACTTCAGCCGCTGGAAGCTGAGCTTGGCAAACTCTTTACGAACAGTTGGCGCTATCTCAATTTTGCGGTTTCGAACCAGTTCTATACGCTCGCCGAAAGCTACGGTCTGGATTTCTATCGGATTTACGACGCCGTTACTCGCGATTATCCGCGCATGCGTAGTTTCGCGCGGCCCGGGTTTGCTGCGGGCCCCTGTCTCTTGAAAGACACGCTGCAGTTGGCGGCATTCGCAAAAAATAACTTCTTTCTGGGACACGCGGCAATGCTCGTGAACGAAGGGCTCCCGAATTTTCTTGTCGAGCATCTGAGGCCGATGGGCCTCGCCGACAAATCGGTCGCGATTCTTGGAATGGCGTTCAAAGGTGATTCCGATGACACGCGCGAAAGCCTCTCCTGCAAGTTGCGTAATCTCCTTCGCGTGGAAGCGAAAGAAGTGCTCTGCACCGATCCTTTTGTGAAAGAACCTTACTTGGTTCCGCTGGAAACCGCCGTGCAACACGCGGACATCGTGATTCTGGGTGCGCCCCACTCCGTCTATAAGGAACTGCGAGTCCCGAAAGGCAAAACAGTCGTGGATATTTGGAATTTCTGGAACTCGTCGGGCAAAAAAACATCGTGAGCGCTCCGCGCCAACCTATTCAGGGGAAGAAATGAAGATACTCATCACCGGTTCAGCGGGATTCATCGGCGGTTACCTCGTCTCGGAATTTCTGGAGGCGGGGCACCAAGTCGTCGGGCTCGACAATTTCAGCAAGTATGGCGCGCTCGCGAAGTCATACGATGCGAGCAAGCAATTCACATTTGTACAGGGAGACGCGAAAGACGTCGAGCTGCTGAAGTCTATCTTGGAGGACTGCGATCACTTTATCGCGTCTGCCGCGATGATTGGCGGCATTTCCTACTTCCACGCGTTTGCCTACGATTTGATCGCCGAGAACGAGCGAATCACCGCCGCCGCATTTGACGCCGCTCTTCACGCGGCAAAAAACAACAGGCTGCAAAAGATCACCGTGCTCTCCTCCAGCATGGTTTTCGAAAGCACCAACGAGTTTCCGACACCGGAGGGAGCCGAGCAACGTTGTCCGCCACCGCGCTCCACATACGGCTTTCAAAAGCTCGCGACGGAATACTTTGCACGCGGCGCCTGGGAACAATACAAGCTCCCATTCACAATCGCGCGGCCATTCAACTGCGTCGGAATTGGCGAACGCCGTGCCGTTCGCGATGCAGAAGTCACGAGCGGCAACATTAAACTCGCGATGTCCCACGTTGTTCCGGATCTCGTGCACAAAGTTCTCGCTGGGCAGGATCCGGTTCACATTCTGGGTGACGGCAGGCAGGTTCGGCATTACACCTATGGCGGCGACTTGGCGCGCGGTATTCGGCTGTGCGTCGAACACCCCGCTGCGCTCAACCAGGACTTCAATCTCTCCAGCCCCGTAGCCACGAGCGTCCTCGACCTGGCTCAAGTCGTCTGGAAGAAGGTCCATGGCGACACAAAGCCTTTCAAGTTTGTCTCGGATGCTCCATACGAATACGACGTGCAGATGCGCTCGCCCGACGTGAAGAAAGCTGAGCGCGTGCTCGGTTACCGGGCTGAAACCACGCTCAGCCAGATTCTCGACGAAGTGATTCCGTGGGTGTCCGATCAAATGAAGCGCGGCCAGATATGAGTTTAGGCTCAGCTTCGGCTCCCAAGCTGAACATTGTCGTGCCGGTCTACAACGAAGGCGCCAATTTTCCTGCGCTACGCGAAGCTCTCACCAGCAAGATTCGCACACCGTTCGAAGCGTTTGTCGTATATGACTTCGAGGAAGACAACACGGTTCCCGCAGTTCAAAAGGTAATTCAGGAAGGTGACGTCCGGTTTCGATTGGTGAAGAATTCCGTGCGCCGCGGCGTTGTTGGCGCGCTACTGACGGGCTTTAAGCAGGTGAAGTCTGGACCACTCCTCGTCGTTATGGGCGATTTGTCGGACGACCTTTCCATCGTCGATAAAATGGTTGAGCTTTACGCACAAGGATTTCAACTCGTTGCTGCGAGTCGCTATATGCCCGGTGGCGAATTGCTCGGTGGTCCATTCTTGAAAGGGAACTTGTCGCGGTTGGCAGGTCTGTCTCTCTACTGGCTGCGCGGAATTCCGACCCACGATGCGACGAATGCCTTCAAACTCTACGACGGCGCGATGATCAATTCGTTCACAATCGAAAGTCAGGGCGGTTTCGAACTCAATCTCGAACTAACCGTTAAGGCCTTCCTGGCCGGCTACCGCATCACCGAACTGCCAACCGTCTGGCGCGACCGCACTGCCGGTGAGTCTCGCTTCCAGCTCTGGCGATGGCTGCCGCGTTACTTGCATTGGTATCTCCACGCCTTTCGCCCGCGGCGCCCAGCCTAGCTGGTGGAGTTAGCGGCAACTATATCCAATATCAAAATGGTGGAGGCGGGGGGAGTCGGAATTCTAATGCTGATTGATCCAGGGTAAGTTACTGATTTCATTAAGCCGGAAAAACGCTCGAAACGCCTCAAACGCGCGACTGAGGTACACGCGGGGTACATTTCTCAGAAACGGAATCAATCAAGAGCGAGTGGGAATCGAACTGTAGAGAACGTTGAAGACGCGCAAGTTATTGATTCCACGAAACCACAAAAGCAGGAAAACGCATACATCCGCTAGAGCGAGGTACACCGCAGGTACGCGAAAAGGACCGCTCACAACTGCCGGAGACTCGCTCTCAGGATGAAGCAGAAAAATGGGGACCGCTCAAGAGCTGAAAAAATCATATCTCTCCGTGCGCAGTTTTGGGGGAGCAGGTCACCACGAAGGAATGTCGGATTCGGACGACTTCGGAATTACACCTGAGGTCCTCGGCGTGATTGGCCCATTCGCCGCAGAATTTTGTCTTCCTGTTCGCACCAATCTAGCGGCAATCGGATCGTGCAGTCGTCTAACGTGAGGTCGGGTCGATGCCTGCCCTCATATGTGTAGGACAGTAGGAACCCGGAAAGCAAAAAAATTAGAGTGACGGCATGAGGCCCGTTTCCCAGTAAGGGCAATAGGGATTCGGGAAGGGTAACGTGCTGCCGAATCCATGGAAGGCCATGAGAAATCAGTACGTAACAGGCTGCGAAGATCCGAAGCCCGGTTAGTGTAGTGAGCTCCTCTCGTGTTGGGGGGGTATTAAGGGCGAATTTCTGTTGATAAAGATTATCGGATTCTTACTCTGGAATCACGGATGATGATGTACCTTTATCAATACTTTCTTTCGGTCCCTTTCCACGAAGTCCGCGCTCAGCATATCGCCCGCAGGCCGCCCACCTACAGTGCGCCGCCTGAGCTGCAATCAAGTGTTTTCCACAGACTGTTCCACGATGCCAACACGAGTTACCGTTTGAGATCATCGGCACACTAATCCTGTTCGGCGCGCTCGAACGGGTCCGTGTCCGTTAGACGTGACGTGGTGGAATAGCCGTTCGAGATTGACCTCGAAAGATTTCGGAATTGGTTCTACCGAGACCGTTACGCCGCGGAAGTCATCGGCTCTTGGCGCGTGGTTCCCGCCGAACTTAGGCCATGCCTTGCACACGGCTTCGAATAGCGAACGGGCTTCGACGGTTACGCGGTGCTCGACGCTCCGCGAATCCCGAAAAGTAACAATGCATTCTTGCAAGGGATCACCAACGGTAGAGGTGAGAAACAAGTTCTACGTCGTTGCCTGTTTGCGGTCTAGTCCGCATCAGTTCACAGCTCGCGGGACAATTCGATCGTCGCAGGCGGGGTATAAACGATTTGTTACTTGACACCAACTGGGAGTTACGTATAGTGCGCTCAACAAATTCTCGCTAGGGAGGTTGCCCTTGCGTACCCTTCGTCCCGTTTGTGCAATCGTTTTGTCTTTTGTCGTCGTCCTCTCCCCGGTGATCGCTCAACAAACCGCAAGTACGGTTCAGCCGAGCACGCTTCTACAGCAATCTCTCGCTGCGCAGACTGGAAACACTTTGATCTCAGATGTGGTCCTTACCGGGTCCGTTCGCCGTATTGCCGGCTCCGACGACGAATCCGGAACGGTCACGCTAAAAGGTCTCTCAGGCGGAACGAACCGCATCGATCTCAGTCTCAGCTCAGGACCGCGCAGCGAAATTCGCTCCGTCTCAACTTCTGGCCCGTCCGGCAGTTGGTCCGGTCCCGACGGCGTCGCTCACGCAATGGCTTACCACAACGTGATTACGGACAACGGCCTTCTTGCGCTTTTCACGATTTCTTCCATACTCTCGAACGCAAATAGCGTCCTAACTCTAATCGGACCGGAAACACGAAACGGTCAGTCCGTCATTCATCTCACCGCCGTCCAACAATTTCCATCGCTCACGGGGGACTCCTCCCTAATGCAGCACCTCACCAAAATGGACATCTACGTCGATGCAACAACCAATCTGCCCGCCCCCCTCGTTTACAACACCCACCCAGACAACAACACGGGCATCGATATACCAATAGAAATCATGTACGCGGACTATCGTGCAACGAACGGCGCACAGATTCCTTTTCATATCCAGAAATACTTGAATGGCTCATTGTTTCTGGATTTGCAATTTGCTACTGCCAGTTTGAACTCGGGCCTTTCAGCAAGTGCGTTAAGCATTCAATAAAGCAATTCAATTTTGAGGAGATCAGTATGCAAAGGTCGCTCTGCTCCTTGCTCGTTCTGATTACCATGTGCGGCGGTCTTTGTGGCAACACTTCAGCTCAAACTAGAAATGGAGTGCCGCCATTCGGGACCGCTGCGGGCGGCCCGGAAACCATAAACCTTGCCAACCTTAATGTTGATTTGAATGTGCCGATACGGAGCAAGCCAGGAAGGGGTACGAACTTTACTTACGCATTGAACTACGATTCCCTCATTTGGACGCCGGTCGCCTCGGGCGGAACCACTTCCTGGCAACCGTCATCTCAGTGGGGCTGGAGTGGCCTCCAGCCTGCGGGCTTGTCCTTCGTGACTTATTCCATGGTTTATACGTCTGGCAATTGTGGGTATATGGGGCAAAGCAGCTACCAGGAGTGGCAATTCAGCAACTTTGCATATTACGATAGCTTCGGCGTCTGGCATTCGTTTCCAAATGTCGGCGGGGTCTACTTTATCTCCCCAGGGGGTAATTGCCCGCCGAACGGCGCACAACCGCCGCAATCATCGCAAACGGCAACGGACGGATCGGCTTACACGCTTTACGTAAACATCGGGCAGTTTCCAACAGTGTATTTGACGGACAAGAATGGCAATACGATTAACGTTCAGAGCGGAACGACTCAGCCCTCCTCGGGAGACACTTCGACCAGCGATCGGAATGGCAACCTGATTTCGCAGCATAACGGTGTCTATACCGATACCTTAGGAACCAACGCGTTGTCAGTCGTCGCTTCTGCTAACACAACGTTTAGCT
>DATGIS010000095.1:0-6094 GCA_035295625.1 Candidatus Acidiferrum sp.
CCGGGATGAACAGACCCCTTGTGTACGAGCTGTCCCGCCAGGGGCACCGCTCGGTAGCGAAGTCTGGTAGAGATAATTGCTGAATGCATCTAAGCAAGAAGCTCGCCTCAAGATAAGGTTTCCCAAGGGAACAATCCCTACGAAGAGCAGTCGAAGACTACGACTTTGATAGGCTGGAGGTGGAAGCACAGCAATGTGTGGAGCTGACCAGTACTAATCGCTCGTTCGGCTTAATCATAAAACTTTCTCACTCCGTCGCGAGAAAGTTCGCAGTACGTCTTGTTCTATACGATTGGCTCCGGTAAGGAGCCATGGACAAAGACACACAGTAATGTTCGGCTCGGGTTTCAGGGTTGCGCAAACCCTGAACTAAAAAAGCTCCGAACTTGTATGCCAGCCAATTTCTGTTGTTCGTGGCGCCGCATTTTTTCCGGCGGCGCTGTCAAATTTCTGTCACGCGTTCAGTGAACGCTTGACGACGAGTTTCCGGTGATCATACCGCGAGGGTCACACCCGTTCCCATCCCGAACACGGAAGTTAAGCCTCGCCGGGCCGATGGTACTGCACGGGTAACTGTGTGGGAGCGTAGGTCGTCGCCGGGATTAAATTAAAAAAGGCCTCAAGCAGACAGCTGCTTGGGGCCTTTTGTTTTTAACGTTGTCTCTTTTTCCCCGTCCAACTAAAACAAGTTCTCGGAACATGGGTACCGGCATGCTGGCCGTGACCTTTGCGGGGGTTTATGCGCACGCCTTTATCCCGAACACGTTTTGCGATGCTCTTTTGTTTGTTTTTGCCGATCTACGCCGCCGCTCAGGCTTCCAAAGCTCCCGACGCGTCGCCCGGTTCCTTTCTTTCTCTTGGCAACGGAAAAATATACTACGAGGAATGCGGCAATGGTCCGCAGGCCGTTGTGCTGCTCCACGACGGCGTTCTTCATTCCGCAGCTTGGGGCGACATCTGGCCGGAACTCTGCAGGAGGTTTCACGCCATTCGCTACGATCGGCGCGGCTACGGGCGTTCCCCGGCTTCTGCCGGAGGATATTTCGAAACCGACGATCTCGCCTCGCTCTTGAGGCATTTGAAAGTGGCGCGCGCAGCGATCGTAGGCAGCTCTCACGGCGGAGAGATTTCCATCAATTTCGCACTCGATCATCCGGAAATGACTCAGGAGCTGGTGCTCGTTGGCGCGGTAGTGGGCGGCATGCCTTACTCAAAACACTTCCTGGATCGCGGCGACGTCCTCGGCAAGCCACTCGAAAAAGGAGATGTTCAGGGCGCCATTGCTGCCGCCATCAACGACAAATATTTGATCGCAGCCGGAAATGACGCAGCCAAAAAGCGCATGGCCGCGCTGCTTTCAGCAAGTCCACAGGACTTGACGCATCCTTCTTTTGAGATCACGCCGAAGCCCGCGCTCTATCGCCTGCGCGAAATCAAAGTCCCGACGTTGTTGCTCGTTGGTGACCAGGACATTCCCGATGTTCACGCGCATGCTGGTGCCATTGAAGCGGGAATTGCTCGCGCGCGCCGCGTCGTGGTCAGCGGCGTCGGCCATCTGATGTATCTGGAGAAGCCCGCCGAATTTGTCCAGCTGGTCAGCGGCTTTATCGAAAACGCGGAATAATTTCGCGAGACACTTTGCGTCAGTTCACAGCGCTGGACATGGCCACGTCCGCCGCCGGCGCTTCGCGGAAGCTCATCGCAATTCCGCGTTCCGAGTTGAGTTGTGTACTCCTTGCGAGATCCACCTCGTTCAGCGCGCAAGAAGAACGCGTGCCGCTTGGCAACACGTAGTCCAGATTGTCTCCATCGAGCCAGTAACTCGCCACGGCGTAGACGGTCTCATTTCGCAACGCAATCAGCGTCAGCGAGGAAGAAGGAGTCTGGATTCGCGAAGCCTGCGCGCTTGACCTGAGCGGCTCCGGAGTCGTCTGCGCAATAGGTTGACCCGTGATCAACTGATCCTGCGGTGTAGCATTCACGGGTTCTTGCAACGCGATTTGTTTGAATCCGGAATCTACGGAAATCACATTGCGCGTCGCGTTTGCCGCGGCCGTCACCGGGTGTGTTTCTCGCATATCGTTGTAATAGATTGCCGGCTTGTACGAAGAAGCCGCTGGCCGCCAATCGCGCGAGTTGTACGTGGCGCCTGGCCGCGGAATCGTCACGTCCTCCATCAGGCGCATTGTAAGCATCTCTTCGCCTTTCAGCGTTGGACGCGGTCCCCGCGCCGGCAGCATGAGCACCTTCCACGGCCACAGCGGCGGAATCATCCATTCGATGACGTCGCGTTTCGCGTGGCCCTTCCCCTTGATGTCTCCCTCTTTGTCGACTTTGTATCCCTGCGCCGCGATCACTTTCGTGTCCACGGTCACGTCCGAATTGGGCGTGCCAATGCGGTCAAACACGATTTTCAGAAATCCCTTGCCCACAAAATGGCCGGGGTCCTTCTCCGCTTCAAGATGTCCGCTCATGTAGGCGCCGCGTGGAAATGCATTGCGGCCGAATTCCTGCACGGAACTCAAATGGCAAAGAACCGGATCGCCCACCTGAGCCGTCGCCGAAGAAAAATTCGGCTCGTTCATTGTGCACTTCAAGAGTGTTCCCGCCGGAATGAAGACATCCTGTGCTCCGGCGCTCGAAACCGCCAATAACGGCAGCGAAAAAAATGCGACGAAAGGAACGAAGCGACGCATGAGGCCCTCCCGGGACTGAGTTCAGACAGAGTAGCCTGGAGGAAATCTGTCCGAATCGTCGTTCAAGAAACTGCAATCGGCGGGTGCGCCGATTGGTGGACGCTACTCTCGCGTAACGCGGAGCGCAAGCGCAAAAGAGTTCTAAATCGGATGATTTTTTCGCGGAAAAACTGTCGTCGAAATCCGACACTTAACTTTTTTGAGGTAAGTTTAATAATAACCCCCTATGCGAAAAATAGTTTTGATCGTCGCTGCATTATTCGCACTCGCCGCTTCCGTCTCCAACCCGCAATCTGCGGCTCCCGCTCTCGTCGAACTTCGCATCGCCGGTGAAGTCGCAACGCCCCTCGCGCTGACCGTGGACGATCTTAAAAAAATGCCGCGCAAGACAATCACCGTGGTGAATCCACATTCGCAGAAAAAAGAAATCTACGAAGGCGTTTTACTCGAAGAGATTCTGCATAAGGCGGGGGTGCCGGGTGGAGAGCATCTCCGCGGTCCGGCGATGGCGACCTACGTTCTCGCATCAGCCGCCGATGGCTATCGAGCCGTCTTTTCGTTAGGTGAACTTGCCTCAGGTATTCAAGAAAGTGAAATCATGGTGGCCGATACGCTCGATGGCAGGTCGCTTCCTGAAAAAGAGGGTCCCTTTAAGATTGTGGCTCCGCACGAAAAACGTCCCGCCCGATGGGTGCGAATGGTGACAACAATCACGGTCGCGCGAGCTCAGTAACAGACTTTCCCCTTCCACCGTCCCACCCGCATTTATCTGGTGTTTAGGGTGGGTTCGTATATGCTTGTTCTAATAGCTACGGACCTGCCTCCGAGCGCTCCTCGGAAGCAACCAAACAGAACTTTGAGAATTCTTATATAGCACGTGGGTATCTGAGCCCGGAAGAAATTGCTGTTTTCTTCAGGAGACGGAGTTCAGAGCAAATTGTGCGGCATTACTGGTTTTACGCATCGCGACGGCGAGTGCGTTGCTGAGCGCATTGGTGTAGCTACCGATTCGTTGCGGCATCGTGGCCCGGACCAAAGCGGTACGTATCAATCCAAACGGGCGGCGCTTGGCGCCGTTCGCCTCAAAATTATCGATCTTCACGGCGGCGACCAACCGTTCCACTCCGAGGACCGCAATACGATTCTTGTGTTCAACGGCGAGATTTATAATCACGCCGAGCTGCGCGCCGAACTTGAATCCCGCGGTCACCGTTTCCTAAGCCATTGCGATACCGAAGTCGTTCTTCGCGCGTTTCTCGAATGGGATACCGGGAGTTTCGCGCGGCTGCGAGGCATGTTCGCGATGGCAGTGTGGAACCAGAACGAGCGGCGTCTCGTTCTCGCGCGCGATCGCGTCGGTATCAAGCCGCTTTATATTTCCCGCCTGGATGGCGAGATTTATTTTGCATCCGAACTGAAGTCGCTCTTCGCGCATGAAGAGATTCCGCGCGACCTCGATCACGCCGCCCTCAACCACTATCTGGCGCTGAATTACGTTCCTGGCCCATTCACGCTGGTGAAGGGAATCGAAAAACTTCCGCCGGGCTCGTGGCTCGAATGGAAGAATGGCGCGATGCGGACCGAGTCTTTCTGGCAACCGCGCTTCAAACAAAATCCCGATTGGACCCTCGGTTCTGCGAGCGAAGCCCTCGATCAACTCATGAAGGACTCGGTGAAGGACCACCTCATCTCCGATGTTCCGGTGGGCGTCTGGCTTAGCGGTGGCGTGGATTCCTCCGCCGTTCTGCACTATGCGCGCCAGGCCACATCATCGCGAATCAAAACGTATTCCATCGGATTTTCCGGGCGCTCGTTTGATGAAAGTGGCCCGGCCCGGGATGTAGCGAAGCATTACGATACAGAGCATCACGAACTGGATCTGAATCCATCCCTCGATCTTGAAGATGCCGTTCACCGCATCGTGTATTACTCGGATGAGCCGTTCGCCGACGCCGGCGCTGTTCCGGTGTGGTTTCTCTCTCGCCTGAGCCGCGAAGGCGTTACTGTCGCGCTCAGCGGCGAAGGTTCCGACGAACTCTTTGGCGGCTATTTGACCTATCGTGCAGACCGCCTCGCGCAAATCGCCCGCCGCGTGCCGAAGCGCGTCCGCAAGTCGCTGCTCGGTCTTCTCAAGTTCTGGCCAGTCTCGAACGAAAAAATAAGCTTTGAATACAAGCTCAAGCGTTTTCTCGAAGGTTCCTTGCTCCATTCTGACGAAGCGCACACCTACTGGAACGGTTCCTTCTCGCAAAGTCAGCAGCAGGATTTGTTGTTCGCCGCAGAGCCGGCTTCTGTCCGGCAGCTATTCGACAAAGAAATCCCATGCGGCGATTGCACAAGCCCTCTGACCCGCTATCTCGCTTTCGATCAGCGCTACTATCTCACCGACGATTTGTTACAAAAAGTCGACCGCATGAGCATGGCGCACTCTCTCGAAGTTCGTCCTCCCTATCTCGACCACAGAATCATCGAGTTTGCCGCGTCTCTTCCCGATCACTTAAAAATCGATGGCCGAAAGCAAAAAGTTGTCTTGAAAGATTTGATGCGCAACAAACTGCCCGATTCCGTTTTGCGCCGCTCCAAGATTGGGCTCGATATTCCCACGCATGACTGGTTCCGCGGCCCGCTTCGGCCACTGCTCGAAGAAACATTGAGCGAGCAGGCCATCGAGCAGACTGGCCTCTTTCGCACCGCAGCCGTCCGCCAGTTGGTCGCCGACCATCTCGAAGGCCGCGCGAATCTCGGCTATCACCTGTGGGGCCTGGTCGTCTTGTTTCTCTGGATGAAACAGTGGAAGATTCGAACGACCGTTTCGACCGAACGGGAGGAGTTGGCAACATCTCTCGCTTCGAATCCAGCCTAGTTCTTTTACTTATCGGCGGAGCAATTTTTCTCGGGTGTATCATTTCACCGCCCGCGCTGATGGACGACGTCGACGCCGTTCAAGCCCAGATCGCGCGCAATATGCTCCAGTCCGGCGATTGGGTTATCGCCCACCTCGACGGCGTTCCTTACATCGAAAAATCGCCGCTTGTCTATTGGTTGATGGCGGGCAGCATGCGCATTTTCTGTCCCCACGATTGGGCCGCGCGAATTCCAGTTGCTCTGGCCGCCATTCTCCTCGGACTCATCACGTTTTTGTTCGGGCGCTGGGCGTTCGGCGCTCGCGGTGGATTTTATTCCGGCCTCGTCGTCGTCACTTGCATCGGACTTTTTCTGTTCACGCGCATTCAAATTCCAGACGTGATGCTCACCGCAACGATCTGCTTGTCGTTTTGGTCGTTCCAACGTGCGCTCGACCCATCCGAGCCGCATCCGCGTCGTTGGGCCGCACTCGTGGGAATTTGCTTCGGTGTTGGCCTGCTGCTCAAGGGTCTGATCGCCGTCGTGATTCCCGT
>DATGIS010000096.1:0-29659 GCA_035295625.1 Candidatus Acidiferrum sp.
TGGGGCGACTGGCCGACATGGTTGGCGCAATCGAAGATTGTGCCGGATGCGGAGCGCCCGCCGTTCTTGAAGAAGGAGTTTCTGGACGGGGTTGCGCCGCTGGACCCGGTGACCTGGCTGCCGAAATCGCAGGCGAAGGCACTGCGGCTGCAAGATGTGCGGCACAACGCGTCGATTCCGGATGCAGCCGAGGAAAAGCTGGAAACGGCGGCGCCGGATTTCGCGGTGGTGAATGAATATGGAAATGGCCGGGCGTTTTTGACGGCGCAGCCGGGCTTTGCGGCGCTCGATTGGATTAAAGAACAGTTAAAAGATGGAGCGAAGCCGACGAGGGTGGCTATGGAAAAGTCGGCGCGAGTTCATGTTTTTCCTGCTATCGAGAAAGCGGCAGAGGCGAAGTGGCCAAATGTGGGCGGAGCGGACGCGGGAGCGGCTCCTAGTAGCGCGACGGCGGCCAATGGAAGCCCGGCGCCGAAGAACAATTAATCGGATTGGATACAGATGAGAGATGTGGATAGTTGCGAAGCATTTGCGCAGCTGTATCCGTGTATTCACACAGATGGCCTAAGGTGCTGCGCATCGATTTAGAGTTTTCAAATCCAGAGCCGGATCGACCCCACTCGATCGCAAAGGTTGCCATGAAGCGATTTGCGTTTGCGGTTTTGTTACTAGTGACAAGTTTAGTTTGCGTCTCGTGCGGATCGTCGGGCGCGAGCAACAGCGGTGCGCCCGTGGTCGTGAACCTGGACGGGACGTTCGCGTTCATTGGAGCGGGCTCGGGGCCGGTGACGATTAACGCGACGGTGAGCGGGTCGGGGGGAGACCAAGGTGTCAGCTGGAGTCTATCGATTGCGAATTCCACATGCTCGCCGGGTTGCGGGACATTGAAGCCCGCGCCTGCGCCTTCGATGTCGGCGGTGTACACGCCACCGAAAAATGTGCCGGCGAACGAGACGGCGACAATTACGGCGCGGTCGATTTCGGATCCCACGCAGACGTTCGTATTCAATTTTCAGATTACGCCGGCGATTACGGTCGTGATTGTGGACAAATTTGTGACGCAGACGGCGGGCGGCGCTGTGACGGATATTCACGCGCAGATTTCAAACGACCCCACGAATGCCGGACTGACGTGGACGTTGACGGCGACGGGGAGCAATTGTTCGCCGGCTTGCGGAACGTTGACGGTAGATGCGCCACCGTCGTTGACGGCGCATTATCAACCGCCAACAACGCCGCCGACAGGTGCGAATGCTTCGCCGACAATTACGGCAATTTCGGTGGCAGATGCGACGAGAAACGACAATTTCAATTTCACGATTGCGGCGCCGCCCATTTCGGTATCGATCGTGAATAAATTTTCCTCGCAGCCGGTGAGCGGTCCGGCGGTGACGGTCAGCGCGACGGTGACGAACGATTTTGCGAATGCGGGACTGACGTGGACGCTGGCGGCGAATGGAGTTGCGTGCAGTCCGGATTGCGGAACGCTGGTGGCCGCGGCTGCGCCGAGTGCAACGGCGACGTACACGCCACCCACGACTTTGCCGACGGGAATCACCGCGAATCCCACGATCACGGCGACGTCGGTGGCAGATACGACGAAGAGCGATTCGTTTTCGTTCACGATTGCGAACGCGACGGCGGCGTTGAGCGGGCATTATGCGTTCCTTGTGCGTGGATTCAATCCAAGCGGCACAGCGCCGCTGGCGATTGCGGGCGCGTTCGTGGCGGACGGTGCGGGGGGAATCAGCAACGCGGAATTCGAATTGAACAACGGCGGCAGCGTCGTGAGTTTCCCTGCGCCGATGACGGGAACGTACGTCGTGAACAGTTCGTTCAACGGGATTCCGCGCGTGACGATTACGTTCGCGAGCATGCCGGTGAGTCTGGTGCTGAAGTGCGCGCTCTCGTCGGATGGAAAGCGCGGGCAGATCATTCAGTTGGACAACAGCGGATTTTTGACGGCGGGCACTTTGCTGCAGCAGGATCCGGCGGCGCTGGCCGCGGACCCCGGCGGGAATTATGCGTTCGGCGTCGATTCGGATGCGCCGGTGGGAATGCGCATTGTGGAAGCGGGGCAGTTTGCGCTGGGCGCGGGAGGGGCGAGCGTGACGGGCGGACTGGCGGACGCGATGCAGTATGCGGGCGCGAATCCTGTGGCGGGTGGCGTGACTGGCGGTGCGGCGATTGCTGCCGGAGTAGCAACAGCTACGGACGGATTTGGGCGAGGGACGCTGACACTGAATGTTGGAGGCACCGCGGTGCAGTATTCGTACTACGTCACGGACGGGCAGCAATTGAACTTGCTCGAAATTGACAATGGCGCCGCGCTGCAATCGTTGTTCAGCGGAAGCGCGAAGCGGCAGAAGGCGCTGGATGCGAACACAATCAACAGCACGGGCGTTGTGGCGCTGACAGGAATGAACGTTGTGAGCAGCGTCGTTGTGCCGGATTCGGTGATTGGCGTGTTTGCAATTTCGGGGAGTACCTCGACGGCGACGTACGATACGAACAATGGCTCGACCGTTTCGACGGAACTTTCGACTACTGGATTCATTCCGTCGGGGCCATTTCCGTCATCGGCATTCGATCCGACAACGGGCCGCGTTTTGATTGCGAACAATCCGGTTGCGACGTCGTTCGTGGGCGTTGCGGCGCTTTACTACTACGACGCGGGCAAGGCGTATGTGATTGATGTGACGCCGAACAACAACGCGGGAGCGTTCAGCCATGCGTTCTCCGGGCAGCTGATTCCGCAAGCCGCAGGGCCGTTCGCGGCGAGCAGCGATCTGGCGGGGAATTTGATCGGTCGCGCGGGAGGGTCTTCGACGGCGGCTCCGGCAAACGTTGATTTTGCAGCGACGTTCGACGGGACGGGCAACTACACGTTCACGCTGGATTTGACGACGACGAACACGAGTCTGGGTTCCAACGGGCAGGTCGTCAATTACAGCGAGACGGATTTGTTCCAGATAAACGACTCCGCGGCGGGACATGGATTGATGAAGCTGCTCGGCGGAGCGCTCGGCGATCCGAGCGCGACGACCGAGGACACTGTTTCGTTTTACTTGATCGGGCCGAAGCAATTCGTGGCGATTGGAAATCAGGCCGGCGTGCCGAGCGGCGTGCTCTATTTCGATCCGCAATAGTTTCCAGCACGGACTTTGGTGGCGTGAGCGACGATTGTGGCGATCATGGCGAATGTGACGGACGTGAAGCGGACAATCAGCGCCGAAACGGAAACTTCGCGCATCCGGGAAGTATTCGACAGGCGAACGGAAGTGAACTGTGGGCCGCTGGACTTGTACGCGTTTTGTGCGCACCAGGAGCGGCAGGCGGCGCTTCTCCAGTTTTTTCGAAACATAGGGCTCAGTTCTTTGCGGGGATTGAGAATTCTGGACATCGGTTGCGGTTCAGGCGGAAATTTGCGCCGGATGATTGATTTTGGAGCGGAGCCGCAGAATTGTTTTGGCATCGACCTATTCCGGAAATCCTTGGCGAATGGTCTGGCGGTGAATCCCGGGATCTCGCTGCTGGAAGGTACCGCGGCAGAATTGCCCTTTGCCGATGAGCAATTTGACATGGTGTTTCAATTTACGATGCTGACGTCGGTGCTGGACGTCGATACGCGGAAGCAGATTGTGGGGGAAGTGTTTCGCACGCTGCGGCCCGGCGGACATTTTATTTGGTACGACTTCGCGTTTTCCAACCCGAAAAATCCGAACGTGCGGGGAATTGGCCGGAAAGAGATAACGGAGATGCTGGGCGGATTTCGACTGAAGTTTAAGAAATTTACACTGGCGCCGCCGATTGGCCGGAGGGCCGTGCAGATTTCACCTTCGCTTTACCGATCGCTGGCGCTGTTTCCGTTTTTGCGGTCGCATTATTTTTGCTTCGCTCAGAAAGTCTAAGAGATAGCAAGCTTGCAAGAGATTTGACCGCGGGTTGTTTTACGGATCAAAACTTACCAGGGAATCGTTGACGTTCCATACGGCGGCGTCGGTGTATTCCGGTTTTACGCTGTGGAGCATTAGAGTTCGGACGCGGCGCACGCACAGGAAGCCGCGTTTCCGGAGCAGGCTCAGCAACGTTTCGGCGAAGGGCTCGCGGTCATAAATGGCCCATCGAATGCCGAGCGCATTGTCCTTTTCGGCGTGACGGATGAGCGCTCCGACAAGCGCGGCGGCGCGGTCTGCACGGCGAATGCGCCATTGCACGACGCGAACGAAGCGATCTCGCTCGCCACGCTTCGCGATTACGTAGTCCTCTGCGGAACCTTCGAACGAAAAGCGGAGGTATTGGTCTTCGAAGTAGCGCCAACGGATGGAGTCCGCGTCTTCAAAAAAGGAAAAGCGATCTGTGACCGGAACTACGGGACCCGATCCGACAGCAACTGTTTGAAGTTTGCCGATACCATTCGCGAACAGGCGATTTCCCGTCCAGGCGATCTTGTGGCCGAGGCCGACCGCGAGCAGGCTTGCGCGCTGCTTCCTGGAAAGGTTCGGCGTTTCGCGGGCCGCGCCTGTGGCGTTTCGGATTAAAAGACATTCTGTGAGCGGGAACTCCGCATTCCTGCAGCCGACGCGGCGGCTGAGAGGGTGGTTTGCTTCCGCGGTCGAAACGAAATAGGGGCCCCAGCCTTGCTTAATACCGTGAGCGAAGAGTTCGTTGACGATGACGAGGAACTTGATTCGACCTTTCTCGAAGCCATTTATCTTTGTGCTGCGAAAATCCTCATGGACGAAGGAAAATTCAGATTTCGCTGGAATCAAGTTCTCGCCGACAAAAGATGTTCTGAGCGGAATGAGCGAAGTGTGGCCGACGATTCGACCTTCGGCCGTTTGAAGAATCGCGTGCCACGCGGGGCCGGCGGGGCTTTTTTGCACCCAATGCTCGAATTCGTTAAGAGGAATGCGCGCTTTCGTGAGCCGGTTGTACTCGGAGAGGATCTGACGGTTCTCTGAATCCGAGAGCGGACTGCGAACGATGCGCAGATCAAGCATTGACGGAGATTCCTTCAAGCAGGCCTGCCTGTTGATAACGGGAAAGCACCGCGGCCAGAAACTGATCGAAGGTCAGCCAGCTTTCCTGCGAATCGGCCCTCTTGGCGGCGCAGCGCCAGAAGACTTCATTGACTTCGCGGGGAACCGAGAGTGGTTCGAGCGGATTGTGCCAGAGGATTGAGACGCCTCCCCATCCCGAGTTGCGGCTTTCTTCTAAGACTTCCTGCGCGATTTGTTGCGGCGATTCAGCGGAGTTGCGCGCTTCCGACTCGAGTCCTCCGTCCATAAGCACGAGCGGAATTTCAAGAAAACGATGAGGAGATTCGCGTTCGAAATCGTATGGAGGGAACGCGAAACTGGCGGCGTTGCGAAATCCGACAGTTTCGGGGAAGCCCGACGAAGAGTCCGCGATCATGCCCGCGCTTTCCACCTCTCGAAACAGCGTGCGCTGCGATTCGAAACGGAGCCAGTGTTGGCGGTTCGCGCGCGGCCATTTTCCGAATCGTTCGCCGAGAATTGCGACTTCCGATGCGAGGCTGCGGTCCTCCATCACGCTCTGGTACGAGCCGTGCAGTCCAAGCGAAAAGCCGCGTGACTGGGCTTTGGAAATCGGAAGTGCGATGGTTTCGAGCGAATAGTTCGGATCCCGGCGATGCGCACGGCGAGCCACGGGGAAAAATGTCGATTGAAAGCCACTGGCTTGTGCGGCGTCAAGCAACGGCAGGAGGTAGTCGCCGGGCCGCGCACCGCTCAACAGGCCACGGATTTGCGCGAGATTTTCGAAAAAGAACGACGAGCTTTTGTACAGATGCGCAGCGATTGCGAGATTTTTCGAGAGGCGAAGCAATGCGGACCGGCGTCCGTTGTAATGAAAATCGATATCGTGTGAGGGGAGCACGATGTGTTGACACCCGAGAATCGGAGAGGGAGCTTTCGGTAAAGAGGGGAATGCGTTTCTCCGGAGTGAGTTTTCAAGCCAAGCCATGAGCCGCGCAGCATAAGGCCGCCGGGGAGAAAGCTTGTGCCTGCTGAAAGGTGTTTCTGAAAAGGGAATTCGCCCAACACTGTCGCGGTGCGTCGTGCCGAGTTCCAGTTCGCCAGAAAGCCAGAGAAAGATCTCACCGAGCCAGTCCGGATTGCAGGTCACCGGATCGGTGCCGAAGAACAGGGGAAAGGATTCGCCGGCGAAAGGTTGGATAACCGGGGCGGCATTCACGGCCCGATTTGGAAGCACCCTGGTGCGATAAAGAGCGGGAATATAAATCGCGTCGAGCAGAGCGGATGGATCGCGCCGGCCGCCGTATATGAAGCGGCATTCCGAGGCGCAATTCCGGGCATCCACGACGGCGTGACCGTAAATCGCGGCAAAAACGCGGAACGCGTATGTCATCCTGCACCGAATCGGCGCGGGAACGGAGCCGTCAAAGTCCAGAGAGATTGCTTGGGGCAGCGGCGAACTACTGGCTACGAGCACATCCGTTTGGGCGCTTGGAGCAGGCATCGGGATGTGCAGAAGCCTAGAGAACGGCTGTTACGGCTCTGTAACGAAGGGATAAGAGATGCCTCAATTTCGGAGCCAACTTGAGGGTGGCAATCGGGGCCGCGAAGCAACAGTTCATTCACACTGGCGAAACATCGGAGTCGTCGCCCGGTTGTATCGTTTTTCTTCAAGAAACTCTGCCAGCGGCTGCGGTCGAGGCACAAACACCGTGAAACTAACATTCGTGAATCACGCCGGCTTTTTCCTCGAAACGGAAGGCACGAGCATCTGGTGCGATCCCTGGACGAAGGGAAAAGTGGTTAACAACTGTTGTGCGTTGTACAGCCCGTCCTGGCAAGTGCCGATTGACCGCGTCGAGTACATCTGGATTTCCCACGAGCACCCCGACCATTTCAACTTTCCGACGTTGAAGTCGATACCAGAGGCCGACCGGAAGCGGATCACGGTGCTTTACCAGCGACATAGTTCGCCGCGTGTTGTGGACGCTTTGCAAAAAATGGGGTTCGAAAAGATTCGCGAACTTCCGCAATACGGCTGGGTGGATTTGAAGCCCGGCGTACGGATTTTGTGCGGCTCGGTGGGAACGATGGATTCGTTCCTCTGTGTTAAGAGCGAAGGCGAGTGCATCCTGAATTTGAACGATTGCATTTTCACGGATGCGCAGATTCAGTACATCAAGCGGCTTGTTGGCAAACCCACGATCCTTATGACGCAGTTTTCGTTCGCGCAATGGATTGGAAATCATGCGGACGATACGGACGCCGTGCAACAAAAGATCCGCGAATTGAAATACCGCATTTTCACATTCCAGCCGGAATTCACCGTGCCGATGGCCAGCTTCGGATATTTCTGCAATCAGGAAAACGCGTGGATGAATCAGTTCATGATTTCGCCGGCACGCGTCATGGCGATGGGATTGCCGAATGTGAATTTTTTGTATCCGGGCGACGTGTGGGATTCGGCGAAGCGGACGTTCGATACACCAAACGCCGTGGCGCGGTACATGAAAGACATTGAAAATCTTCCAATCGATCCCACGCCGCCGGCAGTTGAGACGGAGAAGGTTCGCGAGGCAATCGAGCAATTGCTAGTTTCTCTGAAGAAGCGATTTGGCCGCGTGATGATGAACCGGTTCAAGCCGTTTGATGTCTTCACGCACGACACGAACAAGATTTTCGTGGTGAATCCAGCGAAGGGCCGCTGCGATGTTGTGGAAGGGACGCCGGATCGAGCGGAGACCGCGCGTTACGTAATGTGCAGCCAAGTGGCTTGGTACACGTTCGCGCATACCTGGGGCTGGAACGTGGTGGAAGGTTCGGGGACGTATCTCGATCGGCGCTTCAAAGCGGAAGGCGAAAACGAACTGTGGCGCCGCTGCATCACGGAACTTTCAACGGATATTTTGCGCTTTGACAGTCCTTCGCGATTTTTTCGTACTTTGGAATTTTTGTGGGGCAAGAAGTTTGAGATTTTGTACCACTTCACCGGCAAACCGATCAGCGACGAAGCGATTCAAAAGGCGATGCCTGGCGGCCCGGCGGAATTGCCGGCAGGTTCGGCGGCCGGCGCATAGATCTTTTCTGTCAGCTCAGGAATCCACGAATGCCGCGAAAGCTCAATCGAAGAAAAGCGCAAGCAGGCCAAGCGGGAATGACGCTGCTCGAGCTGATTATCGCTTGCGGCGTGCTGATTATTCTGGCGTCCGCCGCGCTGCCGGTTGCGCGCAAGACGGTCGTGCGCCCGAAAGAAGAAGAGCTGAGACGCGAGTTGCGGGAGATGCGCGACGCGATCGACCGCTACAAGGACATCGCGGACCGAAACCTGATCAGGGTGCAAGTCGGAAGCGAAGGCTATCCGCCAGACCTGGAGACGTTGGTCAAGGGTGTGGAGTACGGGAGCAGCGGCCACGAGCGCATTCGATTTCTCCGTCGCATCCCCATCGACCCAATTACCGGCAAGGCGGAATGGCGTTTGCAGGCAGTGCAGGACGAACCGGATTCCACAAGCTGGAGCGGAAATAACGTCTTTGACGTGCACTCCACGTCCGATGGGACGGCGCTTGACGGGACGAAGTATTCCGATTGGTAGAGTAAACTTTTTTTAGCCGCTTGTTACTCGTGGTCCAGGCAGATGGCGTGGATGCTGCCCTTGTTGGTCATGCACTGGCCCTCTTTGTCGAGAGCGAAGTGCCAACGATGGCGGGGGCAAACCCAATATCGGTCTTCGGAGAACCAGCCTTGCGTCAGGTCCGCCCCTTGATGCGGACAGTAGCGGTCGATTGAGTAGCGCGTTCCGCCGGCTTCAATCGTGATGCGCTTTTGCCGCTGCTCAATTTCCAGCATCTTCGAGCAGAAGGAATTCATGTCTTCCGGCTCCATCAGCAAAAATCCCTGAATCAGCGTCTGATAAACATCCGGTTTGCGATTTAGTTTGACGCGGAAGGTCAGCGCAAATTCCTCCCAGGTAATTTTCCCATCGAGCACGCGCTGTATCTGCCACGAAGGAGTTGCGAGCGAATAGTAGTCCGATTCCTGGATCTTTGTGACCGGATCGACCCGCTTGGCGGGAAAGTCAATGCGCAGCATTCTGTCCTCCACATCGGACAGCGCGAAATAGAGCGGTACTTGAATTCGCCCGTTGAGAGCCAGCGGATCCAGCTTCGTTTGCAGAGCCTGCCGCAACAGCTCGACGGTTCTCTCGATATTCTCGCTCGTCGGTTTCGGCTGACGATCGGCGAAATATTGCTCGTACCGCGCGGCATACGAGCGCAAGTACGAACCGAAATTTGCCTCATCGACTCGCTCTGTCCCGAGCGGTCGAAATTGCTGGCTTATAGAACGCCAGACGTCGCCGGGCATCATGTCCACCATTGCGGTAGGCGTGCCATTCAGACGTTCGCGCAGAAAGGAAAAGAACTGGGCGGTACGTGGAAAAATATTGACCGGCTGAAAGTTGATGTGGAAGAGCATCGGATCGAGGAAACACGCCGGGCCCGCGGAGGGGATAAAGCACTTCGGTTGCACGGCAGCGACGGCACGCGCAACCATCTCGAATTTGCTTTTCAGTTTGTGTGACGAAATCCGCTCGTACTCCGCGGAATCGTACTCATAACAAGTCGGGTGCCAGGTCGCTCCTGAAAATTGGCATGTTAGTACGGAAATTGGACCCTCGGCTTGCGCAATGTCCGCGACTTCATCATAGAGTTTGCAGTCGTTCATGTTCAGGAACGACTCACCGCGCGACTTAACCAGAATCGCCGAATCGCGGTTGATCCCGCCGTCATCCAGAAACAGCCGGACAGAGCCACCAGGGAGGCTCACCTGGGCTCCATGATCGACTGGCACGATGGCCTTCGGATTTAGCTTCACGAGTTCTTCGCGGAGTGCGGGCCGGTCAAATCGTGGCACAAGGAAAGTGATGTCCTGCAGCGGCAGCTTTGCGAGGAAGTCGGGATCGAAATGGTCGCGGTGCTCGTGGCTGACGTAGACAAAGCGCTCTTTCTTGCTCTGACGCAACGCTTCACAAAGCCAGGGAGCCAAGTGGTGATTACAGGGGAACTGAAACCAGGCCGAATCGAACGCGCCTTCCGGTGAGAGCCACGGGTCCATGACGAGGACGAATTGTTCCGCTTCGACGTAAAAGCCCGCGTGGCCGAGGTATGTGATGTCCATTTATGCTCTTTTTCAGACTGTTGGAGCCTTGAAATTTGTGTACTGCTGATAATTCGCTGAAATTGTTACGCGTATGAGAATGAGAGTTTTATTTTCGAATGGTAGAGCTGAGGACGCGTGAACAAATGGCGCCGCGGAATCTCACGAAACATTCATGAACGCGACCAAATTCCGAAACGTGTTTCAATTTGGCTTGAAGCGCGCCGATTTTGCTCTTCTGATAAACAAATCGCAAAGAGATTCAACGAGAATTGAAGCGGCTTTAATTCAAACCGCCGCGCGACTGCTTTAGTCTCACGTGTCCTCGGGGGATTCCCGCGTGCCCGCGCGGAGACGTTCCGCTTGGAATTCAATCCCGAGGCCGACCAAATCGTCCGAAACCCAAAGGAGTCCCCAGTATGAGAACGAGTCGGCTTGCTTTCGCGATATTTTTCCTGGCAAGTGTGTTTTCGTCCGTTGCAAATTCAGCAAATAATCCGGTACCGTTCGTTCAACAAAGAATTGTCCCAACATCCGCAGCGCCGGGTGGCGCGGCATTCACTCTGACTGTAAACGGAACTGGATTTGTTTCCGGCGCCACCGTGGAATGGAATGGCAGCGCGCGCACCACGACCTTTGTGAGCGGCTCCCAACTGACGGCTACGATTCCCAGCACAGACATCACCACTGCGGGAACGGCGATGATTAACGTTCTGAACCCGGCTCCGGGTGGCGGAATTTCAAACACCGTTTTTTTTGAAGTGAGCGCGCCGACGACTGCCGTCACTTACGGCGTTTTGAACGGTTACGGAGCAAACGGCGCGCCCGCGGCGGGAACGCGGCAGTTTGCAATCGCAGATTTAAATGGCGATGGCAAGCGGGACGTTGCGACATTGAACGGCGACGGCTCCATTTCAGTGCTTCTCGGCAATAACGACGGCACGTTTGCGGCGCCGCTGCTCTTGCAACCGGCGGTCCAACCGAATATTTCCACGCCGCTTGGCTTGATTGGCAGCGTGACGACGAACGCGGTTGGTATCGTCGCGGTAGACTTCAATGGAGATGGAAAACTGGACGTCGCCGAATTTCTCACGGTCGTTGGAGCGACTTCAGGGCAGGGATCCGCGGTTGTCGTATTCCTTGGCAATGGCGACGGAACGTTCGCGTCACCGGTGGTTTCCACTTCGACGGCCTTTGCGAACTCCTTACCGCAATTTTTGCTGGCAGCGGATGTCAATGGCGATGGCAAACTGGATTTGCTCACTCCGTGCGGCAATCCCGCGGGCTCCGTCTGCTTTTGGAGTGGGCATCGCGACGGTTCATTTACTGCTGCGAGTTCGAACGCGGTAGCGCCATCAAACGTCGCGCTATCCGGCGCACCGGCTCTCGGTGATTTCAATGGCGACGGCAAACTCGACTTGATCCTGACTTTCACAACGACCAGCGGAGATGAAACTGCCGCGATCGCGCTCGGGGCGGGAGACGGCACCTTCGGCACGCCGACGACGATCGATACGTTTCCGGGATTTGCAAACAATCAAACCGCGGTCGCGGCGGCGGACTTCGATGAAGACGGCAAGCTCGACGTCGCGTTTTATTATCAGAACTGTGCGGCGCAGACGGGGCCTTGCTCCGGTGCCGTCGATTTGTTGTCCGGCGCAGGCGACGGAACCTTCCTTGCTCCGTTGACGATTGCAAATCTGGAGGCGCCCGCGCAATCCTTGCTCACTGCAGATGCAAACGAAGACGGACACATGGATCTATTCTTCGCACACACGGTATTGCTGGGCCGCGGCGACGGAACCTTCACAGTCAACAGTGCGACGTTGCCGAAAACAGTTGCTGCCGCCGCCGACTTCAACGGTGACGGCTTTCTCGATGTTCTTACGGCCGATCCGCAGGGCTTCTTTCTGTCTACGCGGACCACACCGGACTTCTCCGGATTTTCTTCGCCAACTTCGCAGACCGTGAACGCGGGCGCGAACACCAGTTACACCGTGTCGATCAGCCCCCTTTATGGCTCCGAATATGACGTCGCTCTTTCGCTCGCCGGTTTGCCAACCGGAGCAACAGCAACTTTTGCCCCGCCCACGGTTGCTGCCGCCAATGGATCGACGTTGCTTTCCGTCAACACGACGTCTTCCACCACGCCGGGAACTTACTCGCTCACACTTACTGGAACCGCAACAAATAGCGTCACGCATTCCGCTCCGATTACGCTCGTCGTCAATCCCGCCAGCGCGGACTTCGCAGGAGACATCGCGCCGGGTGGCCAGCTGATCGCCGCGGGGCAAACGGCGGGTTTCGTCGTTTCCGTTTCGCCTATCAATGGATTCACGGGCGATGTCACGCTCAGCGCTACGGGTGCACCCACGGGATCTGTCGTGAGTTTCAATCCGCCGGTGATCGCTGGTGGCTCAGGAATTTCCGTGCTTTCCATTACGCCACCTGCGAATGCGCCAAGCGGCCTTTCGATCCTGACGATCTCTGGAACGAGTGGCAGCCTATCCCACAGCGGCAAGCGCGAACTTAACGTGAACAACAGTGCCGATTTCAGCGGCTTCATCTCGCCCACGATCAACAGCGTAATTGCGGGGCAGAGAGTCAATTACACCGTAAACGTCACGTCGTTGAATGGCTACACGGGAGCGACGACGCTCAGCTTAAGCGGTTTGCCTGCCAATACCGCTTTCCGCTTCACTCCCACCACCTTAATGGGTGGCGCCGGAACTTCTTCCCTGATCATCACAACCTCTGCTTCCACTCCGACCGGCAGCTACACTCTAACTCTCTCCGGCCAAAGCGGCAGCGACGTGAAGAGCACGACCATTCAATTGAACGTCAACGCATCCGCCGGCGATTTTGGCGGCAGTATTACGCCAACATCACAGTCCGTTAACGCCGGGACATCTGCGACTTACTCCGCAAGCATCACCCCGTCTGGAGGATTCACGGGGAGCGTGACGCTCACCGTTTCCAATTTACCCGCGGGAGCGACCGTCAGTTTCAGCCCGAGCAACGTGATTACGGGTGGGTCGGGCTCCGCGTCGTTCACGATTTCTACCACCGGCGTCGCTCCCGGCACGTATTCCGTTCTCGTGACCGGTGTCAGTGGCGGCATCACGCACAGCGGAAGCGTCACTCTGACTGTGAACTAGCGCTCATTCAACAAAAGTGGCTCCGGCTTCCGGCCGGAGCCGCTTTTTATTGCGCGATAGAAAATCTCCGGAATTTACAAACCATTTAAGAGAACTTTACGCGAAGCGCGACGAACTCCGATTAGATGGCCTCGCGAATCACCCCGGTATCTCTCTCTGTCGAGGACTTGATGCGACGCGTTCTGCAAAGCGCACTCTTTCTTTTTTCTGCCTGTATTGCCTTTACGCCATCCGTTGTCGGTCAAAGCGCGAACATCTCTTCGCTCACCGCCATTTCACCCTCCAACAGTTCGACGCCCGTGCCGATATTTTCTATCGGCAGAATCGCAAACGTGGTGACCGTATCCACCACCGATCCGACCAACACGGATCGCTACGCCGAACAATCCAATCGCATTGGCGCAATTGTCCAGATCGCCGGAGTTGCGGTCGATCCTTCCAACGCCGTGAACGGTTCCTTCCCGATTTGTGGCCCGCCAACACCCGGCTGCGTTATGCCGACCACCTACACATATTCGTTCTTATCGCCTGGCCAGAATTTTTCCGTTTCCGGAAGCGCTCAACTCGGTCTGACATCTGTGAATCACGTTGGCTGTCCGCTTATTCCCACCGGATACTTCAGCTTTTGCGGTGATTCGTATTCTGGCGGCGGGCTGGCTTATGCAGGAGACGGCTCGCTCGTCGAATTTATCGCGACGGCGGACTACACCGGCTCAATGCTTTGGGCTTCGTCGTTGGCCGATGGCAACACCGGCTCGACCCGCGCCACTGGATGCGAAACTGGATTCATCGAAAGTGGCAACGAGTGGATTTTGGGCTGCTTCTACAAACGCCAATATGCTGGTGCCATCGACATCGACATGAAAAATGCGTTATTCGTGATCGACGTCGGTGACGGCGCCACCGGTGCCACGGCCGGCGAATTCACCATGAGTGGTACGCGCCAGGCAGCGGTGTTCGGCACTCACAACAATCGTGTGCTACAGATCGACATGGGCGCTACGCCATCCGGAGTGAATCTGCCGTCCACGGGAACGCTTCGCGTACGAAACGGCAGCAGTGTGTGCTGGCAAAATGTTGAAGAGTCCGCCTCACTCTGCCAGTCGACCAATGTCAAAGACAGTTTCACCTTCGATAACAGCGTCACCACGCCCGCCTATTTCACTGCGACGAACTGCACCAGCTTTCAAGGTCAATGCGGCAATGCCGCGGCGGGCTCCGTCGCATTTCCGCCGGAATCCACCTCCATCAACATCTACACGTCAGTCGTCACCCAGCAGAGCCAAATCTTCGTACAAGAAGATAGCTCGCTCGGAACTCTGCTGGGTATTCCTTGCAATCAGACTGTCGGCCGCACCTATCAAATTACCGGCAGAACGCCCGGCGTCGGATTCCGCGTCACAACAAACGCAACTCCAAACGGCGCGGCCGCCTGCTTGAGCTACCACATCGTGAATTAGCTCACGCTCTCTCGCACGCAATTTTCTTCCATTCCTGCGAGCGCCGTCTTCGGTTATTCGTCGCTTTGCTGTGTGACCGGTGTCACTCGACATCCACGTCCCTGTGGCGTACCATCCACCGCGAAATGGCCCATGCGCCATTCCTTGGGAGCCGTAACCATGAATTCCGTAGGAGATCTGCGAAAAGAAGTCCTTCGCCTTGCCAAAGTTCACAATCAATCTGTTTGCTTCCGCATACCTCAGTTGGCCGCCTTTTACCGCGTATCGGAGCTGCGCGTTCGCCAGGAACTGGCAAGTCTCGCCCAGAAGAATCTGATTCATCTCAGCTGCTGGGACGGCCGTCAGTTGCGCGAACTCTCGAACTGGTCCAATCCGGAAGAATTTATCAACTCGACCGCTGACGCCGGCCATGTTCACGTCGACGCAGTTTCGACCCTGCAAGATTAAACCGAAGTGCCGATTAAGAGCCCTGCATCGCTCTAAGTAGCAACGCAGCCGGTTTCTGCGCCGAGCGCGGTTTTCTCCGTTCACCAACTCCTAGTAGAATCTTTCCGGAGGCGAATTTGGTCCGGTGACCTTCCCGGCCTTCAAAGCCGGCGTTTCGGCCCTTCGCGGGTCGAAAGGTGAGTTCGACTCTCACACGCTTCCGCCAATTTTTCGTTTGGGATTCGCTTCAGTGATTTCGTGCTGGGTCGGGACAGCTGCTGCCTACAGCAGCTCCCGCCAGAACCACCGCAGTAAATTCAGGCTGGCCCACATGCCGCCAATCAACAGAACTCCGTAAATCGCAGCAGAAAGCAGAATCGGGCGAGCGGACGCCAAAGGCGCGATAGCGATTGTCGGTTCAACCGCGGAATTTTGAGGTACCGGCATTTGGCCGCCTTCCAGCTTGTCGAGCTTGGCGCTCGCACTCGTCAACTTCCGTGTCCCGCCGCTTCGAAACGCTGCTGTCGCGATTTCGGCTTCCGGGGTTAAAGTAGTGTTCGCCATCGTTGTACCTGGTTCTGTCCTTCTCGGACTCCATTGGATTGTTCTAATTGTCCGGGAATTTGGCCAGGCTGTGGGGGGCGTGTTCCGAGACCAATATTGCAGCATCGGACACAAAACTCAGTCCCCGCTAAGTGCATGAACCTTCAACTCTTGCCTCTAGAAATTGCCTTTCAGGGTTGTACCGATTTAGCCCGTTTCGCGCGTCTAAAATTCAGACGATTCCGCCTGTCGCTGCTTTCTCGCGAACCGGTTCGCATTTTTCAATCTGCTCGAGGGTATTTTCGATGATCGGTCGTAAGAGTGTCCGAAAAGTGTCGCTGTCACTCTCCATTTTGTTCCTCGCGGCTTTTGCCGCGTTCGCACAGGACGCGCCGCAGAATGCGCTTACTCCTGTCACCACCCGCGCCGTAGGCACAATTTCCACGATTTCCGGCCAGATCCTCACCATCAAGACCGATGCGGGCGCGGAAATGTCCGTAACCGTCACCGACACAACGAAGCTCCTTCAATTGAAGCCCGGCCAAAAAGATCTGAAGGAAGCCACGCCTCTTGCGCTCGCAGACCTGAAAGCCGGCGATCGAATTCTGGTACGCGGCGCCGTCAGCGCCGATGCCAAGTCGATGCAAGCCACTTCGGTCATCGCGATGAAGCAAACCGACATCGCCGACAAACAGGCCCGCGACCGCGCCGAATGGCAGCGCAACGGAGTCGGCGGCCTCGTCAAGGCCGTTGACGCCGGCACAGGCCTCGTTTCCTTGACCACCAACGGCGTCGGAACGCCCAAGGAAATTTCCGTCCACGTCACGAAAACCACGATCTTGCGCCGTTACGCTCCCGACTCCGTCAAATTTGACGACGCCAAAGCCGCGCCAATCGCCGACATTAAGGCCGGCGACCAGCTGCGTGCCCGGGGCCAGAAAAACGCCGACGGAACCGAAATCACCGCCGACGAAATCGTTTCGGGAACTTTTCGCAATATCGCGGGAATACTTGTTAGCAGCAACAGCGCCACGGGGACGTTGACTGTGACCGATTTGGCTACGAAACAGCCCGTCACCGTGCACATCACCGGCGATTCGCAGTTGCGGAAGTTGCCGCCCATGATGGCGCAGGGAATCGCAATGCGGCTGAAAGGCACCCCGGCAGCGGGGCCGGCAGGGGCTGGCAATGGCCCTGGCTCTCCCTCCGCCGCCCCCCAGCCTCCGCAAGCTCCAGCCGGAGCCGCGCCCCCTGCAGGAGCAACGGCTGCTGGAGCTGCTGGCGCGCGAGGCGGATTTGGCGGGGGACAAGGACGCGGCGGGACCGGAGATTTTCAGCAGATGATTGCGCGCATGCCCGCTTCTTCCGTGTCAGATTTCCAGAAAGGCGACGCGCTCATGATCGTCGCGACCGAAGGCTCGGCGACTGTCGCTCCGACCGTCATCACGCTCCTCGCCGGAGTTGAGCCGATTTTGCAGGCCTCCTCCAAAGCCACGCCGGACATGATTCTTTCGCCGTGGACTCTCGGTGGCGGTGGTGGCGGCGAAGGCGCAACGCCGTGAGTGCGAGCAGGAACGATGCGAGTGAATTTCAAAATAAAAACGTGGGGAACATGAATTTAAGAATCTGGCGGACGCTTCAATATTTTTCTCTGGCTTTGCTTTTGACCTTTGCAGTTTCTCTGGTCGCCGCGGCGCAAGACGCGTCCAGCGCGCTCACGGGACTCGTCACCGATCCTTCCGGCGCCGCTGTGCCGAATGCGCGCGTCGTCGCCATTCCCGCAAGCGGACAGCCGGCAAACGCGCGCACCACTGCGAACGGCATGTACGAGTTCAAGACTCTTGCTCCCGGCGCGTACACACTCAGAGTTTTCGCAAAGGGGTTCGAGCCCTTCGCGCAGCCGAACGTCGCCGTCGAAGCCGGCAAGCCGCTCAGCGTGAACGTGCATCTGGAAATCGCCACGCAAAATGAAAAAGTCGAAGTGCAGGATTCGACCACTCAACTCGATGTATCCGCGTCCGGAAATGCGAGTTCCGTTGTTTTGAAAGGCAAAGATCTCGACGCGCTCTCCGACGATCCCGATGAACTCAGCGAAGAGTTGCAAGCTCTCGCCGGGCCTTCCGCGGGACCCAATGGCGGCCAAATCTACATCGATGGATTTACCGGCGGAACGCTTCCTCCGAAGTCTTCCATTCGCGAAATCCGCATCAACCAAAATCCGTTCTCGGCCGAATACGATCATCTGGGCTATGGCCGCATTGAAGTGTTCACAAAACCGGGCACCGATAAATTTCACGGCCAGTTCATGGTCAATGGAAATGCATCCGGGTTGAACGCGCGCAATCCCTTCCTTGGAACTTCCCCGATTCCCGGATATGACTCGGAGATGTACAACGCGAATCTCAGCGGTCCAATCAGCAAGAAGGCTTCTTTCTTCCTGGACTTCAATCGCCGCAATATCAATGAACTCTCTGCAATTAACACTCCGGCGCTTGACGCAAACTTGAATGAAATTCAGTTCACCGATTCCGTTCCGAATCCGCGCACGCGCACGCAATTCAGCCCGCGCATCGACTATCAGGTGAATACCAACAACACGCTGACCGCGCGCTACCAATACGAACGCGAAAACGAAACCAACAACGGCATCGGCACCTTCAGCCTTCCCACGCAGGCAACCAACAATTTCAATACCGAACATCAGGTACAAGTCACGGACACGCAGGTCGTGAATCCCCGCGTCATCAACGAAATCCGTTTTCGTTTTTCGCGCGAAGAAAACAACGGCACGGCCGTCAATTCCACGCCCAGCATCAATGTGAACGGCGCGTTCAACGGCGGCGGCAACAGTTCCGGAAACAGCGACGACATTCAGGACCGTTATGAACTGCAGAATTACGTTTCCATCGTGCACGGCTCGCACTTCATCAAACTGGGTTCGCGCCTCCGTGTCACGGACGAGACCAACGTGCAAACTTCCGGCTTCAACGGCACCTTCGTTTTCAGCGCGCCCACTCCACAACAATGCGCCACGTCCACGGTTCCGAACTGTTCCAGCCTCACCGGTTTGCAGGTCTATCAAATGGTCCAGCAGGGAATCGCGAACGGAATGACCGCTGCTCAAATTCGCGCAACGACGGGTCTCGGCGCTTCGCAGTTTTCGATTGTGCAGGGCCTGCCCAACGCGCAAAACACTTTCTTCGACCTCGGTTTGTACGCGCAGGACGAATGGAAAGTGCGCCCGAACATTTCGCTCTCCTACGGGCTACGCGTCGAAACGCAGAACGGAATCAACGGCTCGGCGGACATTGCTCCTCGCATCGGCGTGGCCTGGGGAATCGATGCGGGCAAAAAAGGCCAGCCGAAAACCGTGCTTCGCGCGGGCTGGGGAATTTTCTACGACCGTTTCACACAGGATTTGTTGTTGCAGGCACAGCGATTGAACGGCGTCACGCAGCAGAGTTTTCGTGTGAGCAATCCGGATTTCTATCCGAATCTTCCGACGGCCGCGGAACTCGCTGCTTCGGCCACCTCGCCGACGATTTTTCAAGTCGATCCGAATCTGAAAATTCCATACACGATGCAGGGCGGCGTGACGATCGAGCGGCAACTCGGCAAGAGCGCCAACATTGCCGTGACTTATTTGAATTCGCGCGGAGTCCACACTCTGCTCACGCGAAATATCAACGCGCCGCAAGCGCCGAGTTTCGACGATGCGAGCCGCCCCTTCGGCGGAACGAACAATATTTATCAGTACGAGGGCGCGGGAATCTTCAAACAAAATCAGTTCATCATGAACAGCAGCGTACGGCTGAACACGAAACTTTCGCTCTTCGGCTACTACACGCTGAACTATGCGAACAGCGACACATCCGGCGCCGGCAGTTTTCCGACGAATCAATACAATGTTTCGCAGGACTACGGCCGCGCTTCTTTCGATGTGCGCCATCGCGTTTTTCTCGGCGGCAGCATTTCCATGCCCTATCAATTCCGGTTGAGTCCATTTATTTTTGCGAGCTCCGGTTCGCCCTTTAACATTACGAGCGGGCTGGACTCGAATCGCGATTCGATTTTCAACGACCGCCCGACGTTCGGCGCGCTGCAAGCGGCGCTTGCTTCGCCGACCGCAGCGATCGCGAAAAATATAAGTTTCGATTGCAACGAACCGAGCCCGGACACGCTGGTTCCGATCAACTGCGGCACCGGGCCGAGCAGAATTTCTTTCAACCTGCGATTGAGCAAAACTTTTGGATTCGGGAAAAAAGCGGAGACCGCGAACGGAGCCGGAGGCGGCATGAGCGGCGGCACGTTTGGCCGCGGACCCGGCGGTGGCGGCCGCGGCGGGCCGGGCGGAAGAGGCGGACCGTTTGGTGGCGACAATTCGGGTCAAAAATACAGCCTCACGTTTGCGATTGCAGGACGAAATATATTTAATTCCGTGAATGCGGGGAATCCCGTGGGCGTTATCAGCTCGCCGATTTTTGGACAAGAGACCGCACTTGCCGGCGGACCGTTTGGTTCGAGTTCATACAATCGCCGGTTGGATGTGCAAGTCACGTTCAGCTTTTAACTCCTCAATCTGGATCGCTGCGTTTTGAAGCGCGCTTTGCCGCGGGCTTCGCGGCGAGATGCGTTTCACTTGGAAAAATGTTGTGTTGCGGCGGCGGCATTTGTGCGTCGCCCATGCGGTCTTGCCACAGAGCTTTGTTGAGAAGAGCGGTGTCGACGGCGTCAGCGTGCGAGAAGTCGAGATTCTCCCCTTCCTTCCATTCCTTGGTGTTCATTTCGTAGATCAGGCCGTTGTCGCGATTGCGATAGTCGGCGGCGAATGAGGGCTGCGTGCCGGCCCCGGCGAAGAGCGGGGCCATGGCGGCGGCGCGCGCGTCGTTGCTGTTCATCGGAGGAGCGCCGAGAAGCACTTCGATTGTGCGAACCATGTTGATGGTCGTGTAGAACGTGTGATCGACGAAGGGAATGGTGATGGCTTCGTGGGTCTGCGGAAGGGGCGCGTATTTGCTGATGACGAGCGCGGTGCTGCGATGGGAGTCGACGTGGTCGGGACCGTCCTGCGCATCGTCTTCGAGAATCAAGACGGCGGTGTCATCCCAATAAGGGCTGTGGGAGAGCGCGTCGATGACGCGTCCGATGGCGAGATCATTGTCGGCGACGCTGGCTGCGGGACGCGGCTGACCTTTTCTTAAGCCAGCAGTGTGGTCATTGGGCAAACGCAAGAGGATGAATTGCGGCATGGCGTCTTTGCCGTTCTTCCGCCCGCTGACAAAATCACTGAACTCATTCAAAAATTCATCGGCACGAAGCTGATCGGGATAGGCGACATCAAAATCCGGGAAACGCGGATCGAAGTGGCCTTGCAGTTCGACGACGGATGCGATGTTTTTTGCGGGAATGGGGATTTCCCAGGGATACGGACTGGCGCTGCCGTGCGGATCGCCGACGTTATTTTCGAGCGGTTCACCTTTTTTGATGACGGTTCGTTTGCACGCAACACCGGCGATTTTGGGCGGGCCCGACGTTGGTTTTTGGTTGTCGGGAGTTTCGTTGCACCACCTGGTGACGATGTATTCGCCGTAGTGGCGATAGCTGATGCCGTGCGCGGCGAAATTTTTCCAGAGATAGCCGCCCGTGGGCTCGTCTGCGTCCGGAAGATTGTCTTTGGTGGAAAAGCCGTTCAAGAGAGTGCCTTCGGAATCGTACGTGTGTTCGGCGCTGCGATAGGCGATGGGCCAGGTTTTCGCGACGTAATCGGAGACGGAAGCGGAGTTGGACCAGATGTGGCCGTCACCGGAAACGTCACCGCTGTCGTAGAAATTGTCGAGAATGCCGAATTGATTGGCGAGCTTGTGCAGATTGGGAGTGATATCCGCGCCGTACATCGTGAGGGAGGGATCGCCGTCGCCATGGCCGAGGTCGCCAAAGATCTGATCGTAGGTGCGATTTTCCTTGATGATGTAAATGACGTGGTGAATTTTGTTTTCGCCGGAAGAGAAGGCGATCTTATCGGAATTGCCGCGAAGGGAATTGGCGGCCTGTGCTTGCTGTGTGTAGTCGGGTAGATGCGATGCGAGATCGGAGAAGGGAATTTGCGCCAGGGAGCCGTGAATCACGGCGGGAGTGTAGGGATAGTCGACGGCGCCGTTGGCTTTCTTTCCGAGTGGCGTGCCATTAGGGCCGGAGCTGCGGCCTTTTGCGGTAGCGATAAGGAGCTGCTTCGGTGTGGCGAGAACTACAGTGGGATACCACTCGGTCGGAATTAGCCCTGTCGATAGCACATCAGTGGACAAATCATAGACTCCAACCGAGTCCGAAATAGCATTTGCAGAAAAGAGAGTCTTCTCGTCTGGAGAAAGAGCGAGAGACATTGGGTCACTCCCGCCGTATTTCTGCCCAGGAATCTTGGTGGAAAAACTATAGAGGTACTTGCCACTTTTAGGGTCGAGTGCATCTATTTCGTCGCGGTTGGTGAGCGCGACGAAGAGAGTGGAGTCGTCGTGATTGAGTAGAAGTGCGGTGGGATGGGAGCCGCCGGCGAGGGGCGCGGCGGGTTTTTCGAGCGGAAGAATGCGGGCGATGCGGCCAGAGATGAGATCGAGTTCGGCGATGGAGGAGGCGTTCCAGAGGGAGACGAAGCCGCGCTTGCCGTCGTGAGTCATGACCGTGGTATAGGGAAGCGAGCCGGGGATGCGTTTGAACTGCGAGAGATCGAAGCGGTGAAGGATTTTGCCGTCGGCTGCGTTCAGGAGAATCGCTTCGTCGGAGTTGTTGCACGCGACGAGAATGCTTTCGACGCCGGCCACGTTTGCAACGCTCAAGCCGGCGGGATAGGTGACATCGTTAAATTCCTTGCGGCGAAGTTTTCCAGCGGGAAGTTTTGCGCGCGGCGCGAGCGAGAGAAATTTTTCGGGAGCGATGCGGCCGTTTTCAAAAGTGTAGACGGCGATGCCGTTGCCGGTGTCTCCAGGTTTCTTGCCGAGGGGATCGGTGAGGCTCGCCATAGACGCGTAGATATGATGGCCGTCGAGACTGAAGGCGAGGCCGAGGAAAAAAGTCTGATGGGCGTCGTGGGCGAGACGATCGTCGGGAAAGTCGGCGAGTTCGTTGGTTTCAAGATTGAGAACGGTGAGCGATTGCTTTTCACCGGACGTGTAAGCGCCGTAGCCGCTGTGGAGGAACACGGCGAATCTGGAATCGGGAGAAAGGGCGGCGGCAGTGGGGAGATTGTTTATGGGGCGAGGATTTCCGGGGACTCCGGCGAGAATGCGACCGTTTGGCAGATTCACGGGCGATTGTTGGGCGCGCAGAAGCGAGCTGCCGAAGAAAATCAGAAGGATGACGGCGAGAGAGTTGGAGAATAGTTTGTTCATGGGACGAGTATAGTTGCGTTTTGTGGTCGGAATGTAAATGGAGAGGCGAGGGACAGCATCATGCGGAGGAAAAAGAAAAAGCTGGATGCGGGAACGGAGGCGCGGCGACGTGCGCGAAAAGTGGGGCCAGCGCCCGCGGGAATGAAAGTGATTCCGGACAAGCGGCGGAAGCCGGAGAAGCACAAAAAGGACTGGGTGGCGGAGACCGAAGGGTGAAAGAGGGGTACACCCCGGGTGTTCTTGCGATCGCCCCTCCCACCCGGGTGGATCGGGGTAAAAGTGCGGAAGCCATTGAGAAATAAGGAGATGAGTTGCCACAAGCACCCCTCGCAGAAATCGTTCGGGGCAAGAAAGAGTGAAGAAGAGAGCGAAAGAGGGTCTCTCGAGCGAGTGGACCCACCCCCCTCCCCCTGATTTTCGCAAGTATGGAATCTAAAGGGTTTAGCGGAGGGGTAGGGGGTGGGTACCAGGACTGCAGAGTCGGCGAAATGGATAGAAGGAGTGCGGCCAAGGGAATGCGGGCGTCGGTGGATGAGAGCGAGCGGGAAGCACCGGGTCGATGAAAACGCGCAGGTCATGCATAACGCTAGAACAAAATTGTGTGCAAAACAATTTGAGCGAAGTGACTGATTTGGTTCAGCTGTACTTTTGCCGGTGAGTATGTGGCGCGCCGGCGGGGCAAAAAGCCTCGAGCAAGTTCTTCAGTTCATTGGGAAGACAATTCAAGAAAATTTGGTTTTGGGTGCGCAGGTCCGACCGGACCTAGTTTTTGGAGCCTCAACCGGGACGGTTGATTGGGATCGATTCGGTGGCGAGGAAGAGCGGAGCTTTGGCGATGTTGTTGCGCTCGGCGAGCTGGTCGGCGATGGATTCGAGATCGGATTTGACGAAGCCCATTTCGCTGACGAGGACGGAGCCGTCGGTGTCGACGAGAAGAATGGTGGGGACCATGGTGAGGCCGTAGGCGTTGGAGACGACATAGCCTTTTTCTTCAGGATCGAGAAGGACCGGGAAAGTGACGCCGTATTCCTTGTTGAAGGCCGCGGTTTTTTCGGGGCCGTTTTGCGAAATGCCGACGATGGAGAGGGTGGGGGATTTATAGCGCTGGTAGAGGCGTTCGAGAAACGGGAATGTGAATTGGCAAACGGGGCAGCCGACTTTAAAGAAGGCGAGAAGGACAGGGCCTTTTTCGAGGGCGGCGGAGAGAGAAAACTCTTTGCCGTCGAGGGATTTGAGAGAGAAGTTTGGCGCGAGATTGCCGGCGGCGATGTGGGTCATGCTGGGTTTGGCTCCGAAGAAACGAGAAATGTAGCGAAGGATCGACACAACCAAATTTTAGCGCACTGCGGCCGGGCGCGCGCAATTGAAAGTGTTTCCGGCGTACTTTGCCGAAGAGCAGATGGACACTCAGGATTTGGCGTCCTTTATGTCGTTTTTGGCGGTGTCGAGAGCTTTGGCGGCTTCCTCCTTGGCGTCGGCGTCTGGTTTGAGGAGCGCGATGGAATCGCGGAAGGACATGGCTTTGCGGTCGGATGGACCGGCGCACGCGTCGGAGACATTGGCGGGTTTGACGCCGGTGACATCCCATTTGAGGCATGCGAATTCCACGGGAAGAGATTTGGCGGCGTGAATGACGGCGACGCAAGTCTGCAAAGATTTGAAGGAGGAACATTTGTCCTGGAGATTAGCGTCCTTTTCGAGAACACCTTGCGCCTGAAGCTGGCTGGTAAGTTTTTGTTCGAGTTCTTCGTTGGAAGCGAGCTGGTCGTTGGCGGATTTGGAGCCGTGGTGGATGAGCTTACGCGGATCATATTTGGCGGGATTGTGCCAGGAGGGGGAAGACGGTTTGTCGTCTTGCGGCGATTGCGCGAAAGCGGATGGAATGGCGAAGAGCGAAACGAGCGAGAAGCGCGCGATTTTAGACGCGGGAGACACGGCTACCTTTCCGAAGGCTGGTGCGGGACGAAGGGTATTTTAGCTGGAAAGGTGTCTCGCGCCTACTGGGGGGCACCTACCGCGTCCGGTTTTAGGAAACCGAGGTTTGTGAGAATGGCGCCGCGCGATTAGTTCGCGGGCTTCTTGAGGAAGCCGTTGAGGTCGAGCCAATCGGCGAAGCGGTCGATCCAATGGTCGGTGGGGATGTTGTGAACGTGCATGCCGAAACCGTGGCCGCCTTTTGCGTACATGTGAAGCTCGACGGATTTTTGAGCTTCGCGCCATTTTTCGTAAAGACCGATGCTGTCGGGTGCGAGGCCGAGTTGATCGTCGGTGGCGGCGACGATGAACATGGGCGGAGCGTCGGCGGGAACGGTGGAGTCTTTCAGGCGGCCAGCGGCGGCGTAGATGGGGGCGACGAAAGCGGGCTTGCCTTCCGGTGCGTAATGGAAGGCGACGCCAGCGGCGACGGTGCCGCCGGCGGAGAAACCGATAATGCCGACGCGGTCGGGAGCTATGCCCCGTTCGGCGGCATGCTGGCGGACGTAGGTGACCGCGGCTTGGCCGTCGGCGATGGAGAGAGGAATGACTTTACCAACGAGCTCTCCAAATTTCTGGCGGTCAGCGATCAGAGTTGTGAACTCCTGCGTAGCGTCTTCGCCGCTGTGGGCGAGGCGATATTTGAGAACGAAAGCCGTTACACCTTTGGCGGCGAGATATTTGGCGACGTCGGTGCCTTCGCTATTGATGGAGAGCGCCATGAAGCCGCCGCCGGGAGCGATGACAATGGCGGTGCCATTTGCCGTGCCGGGAGCAGGTTTGAAGACGGTAAGGGTCGGCTTGGTGACGTTGGTGACGACTTCGGTGTTCCAGAGTTTGGAGAAATATTCTTTTTCGGGATAGGTTTCGGGCGTTGAGCCGGGAGGCGTGCCCTGATAGAGAGGGATGACGTCCTGGGCGACGGCGGAGATTGCGGCTAGCAAGAGTAGGCAGAGCGTGCGAGGGATTAGTGTTTTCATGGGCGAGATTCTAGCAGAGAAGTAACGCTTTGCGGACTGGCGGGTGGTTGGACATAGACCGTGAAAGCGGCAGCTGGGCTGCCGCAATCTACGATCAATGGATGGTTTTGGTTTTGCGGGACATGTAGTCCATTAGCAAGTACTGGCCGAGGTTGTAAGGAGTGGTGAAGTAGGCCTTGCCTTTGCACATCTGCGTGATTTTCTGGACGAAATTGACGAGGGAATAGTCGGTGGCAAGCATAAAGGTGTTGATCATGATGCCAGCACGTTTGCATTTGTTGACTTCTTCGAGTGTTTCGCCGACGACGAAGGGATCGAGGCCGAAAGCGTTTTTGTAGATGCGGCCGTCGTCGAGCGTGAGGGCGGAGGGTTTGCCGTCGGTGATCATGACGATTTGGCGCATGTCTTTGCGCTGGCGGAGCAAGATGCGCTGGGCGATGCGGAGGCCTTCGCGGGTGTTGGTGTAAAACGGACCGACCTGGACGCGAGCGAGTTCGCTGATGGGGACTTCTTCGGCAGAATCGTGGAAGAGAACGAGATTGAGAGTGTCGCCGGGATACTGCGTGCGAATGAGATGCGAGAGGGCCATGGCTACGCGCTTGGCGGGCGTGAAGCGGTCTTCGCCGTAGAGAATCATGCTGTGGCTGCAGTCAAGAAGAACGACGGTGGCGCAGGAAGATTTGTACTCGCACTGATGGACCATGAGGTCTTTGTATTGGATTTCGATTGGAACTTTCGAACCGTCGCGGCGGACGGCGTTGAAGAGCGTTTCGCTGACGTCTAGATTGAGAGTGTCGCCGAATTCGTAAGGGCGGGAGACGCCGCCGGATTCGATGCCGGTGGAGAGATCGCGAGTATCGTGGCGGCCGAAACTGCTGCGGCCCAGCGAGCCGAGAAGATCCTGGAGCGTTTTGAAGCCAAGGAAGTCGATGGCTTTGTCGGTAATTTCGAAGCGAACTTGAGATTGATTGCGGTCCATGGGCTGGCCGACGGAGCCGCGGGCCGTGGCTTGATTGGGCGGCGTAATTTGCGGAGGCTGCTGCGGATTGATGAAGCCTTCCTGCGCCATGCGCTCGATGAGTTTATTGATGAGGTCCTGGATTTCTTCGTTGTTCATGGCGTCGGAGCGATTGAGCATCTGGCGCATTTCTTCGGTGAGAGAGTTTTCGTCGAAGAGGTCGCCTTCCTGAAGTGCGCGGAGGATGGCTTCGCGGAGGGCGTCCATGGAGCGGTCGGGATCGAATTCGTCCATGCCGTAAAACTGGGATTCGAAGCCCGATTGCAGGAAGAAGTCGCCGAGTTTCTTGATGAGTTCTTCGAGATCGATGGAGTCGGCGGGTTCGCCGGTGTATTTTGAGAATTTGGTGAATTTCATAGGAGAGTTGACAGTCGAAAGTTGAAAGTTGAAAGCGGAGATGACTGCAATGGTGCCGAGGACCATGGGTTGGTCCCGTTTTGCGCCGAGATCCCTCCACTCCATGACCCAGCGCGCAAAAACCGCGCGCAAGAAAAAGCCGGGTCATTCCGGTCGGGATGACATTTTTTTTCGTTGGCGTTCCGAGATTGGTCGTGGAGTAACGTTTCGGCTAGATCGTAAGAGCACAGGCTGAAGCCTATGCCACCAGAGGCGGATCGCCGCAATTGGAGCCGATCGTTCATATTAGTTGTAGCCGCGGCGGGGGGCGCGGGGAGGGGCTTCGCGGGTTTCGGGCTGCTTGGGTTTGTCAGCGAAGAAGCCGCGTTCTTCGCTGCGGCCGATACGGCGATGGGCCCAGAGACCTTCAAGAATCATTTCACCCGCGGCGGACGCTGCCGCGTGATTTTTCGAATCGGCAACGCCGAGGCGAGTCACGTGCGTGAGTAAGTCCTTTATATTTGCCAGCTGGTGATAACGGTCCTCGGTGCTGGAAAGCTCGGCGATCTTAAGTTCGCCGCCAAGTTCGAACCATTGGATGACGGGCTGAAAGTTTACGTCACTGAGATGTTTGGTGAAGACGCGGCCGACGGCAGTGCGGATGAGTTCGCGGGCAATTGTTTCGGCGCCTTTGAGCTCGCCTTCGTATTCGAGTTCGAGTTTGCCAGTGATGGAGGGAAGAGCGGCGTAGAGATCGGCGACGCGGGCGACGACGGATTTTTCGCGGGTGCGAGCGGAGCGCTGTTCGGCGCTGCTGACGATGCTTTCGAGAACGGTGATGGGAAGACGCTGGCTGACGCCGGAGCGCTTGTCGACGCGCTTATCATCGCGGGCCTGAAAGGCAATTTCCTCGACAAGCTGCCGGAGGTAATTTGGAACTTCGACTTGAGTTGCGGAGTCGCGGCGAGTCCAAGCTTCCTGCTGCGTGATGGCCATGCCTTCTTCGACGGTAGTTGGGTAATGAGTGCGAATTTCGGCGCCAATCCGGTCTTTGAGCGGAGTGATGATTTTTCCGCGCGCGGTGTAGTCTTCGGGATTGGCGGAGAATACGAGAAGAATGTCGAGCGGGAGGCGGAGGGGATAGCCTTTAATCTGGATATCGCCTTCCTGCATGATGTTGAAGAGGCCGACCTGAATTTTCCCGGCGAGGTCGGGAAGTTCGTTGATGGCGAAGATGCCGCGATTGGCGCGGGGCAAGAGGCCGTAGTGAATGGTGAGTTCGTCGGAGAGATCGCGGCCACCGCGGGCGGCGCGAATGGGATCGACGTCACCGATGATGTCGGCGATGGTGACGTCGGGCGTGGCGAGTTTTTCGACGTAACGAAGTTCGCGAGGCATCCAGTGGATGGGGAGGTTGTCGCCATCGGAGGCGAGGCGGTCTTTGCAGGCGCGGCAGATGGGGTGAAAGGGATCGTCGTTAATTTCGCAGCCGGCGATGACGGGGATTTCGGGATCGAGAAGATTGACGAGGCCGCGGAGGATGCGGCTTTTGGCCTGGCCACGAAGACCGAGCAGGATGAAATTGTGGCGCGAGAGAAGAGCGTTGACGATTTGCGGGACGACTGTGTCGTCGTAACCGTGGACGCCGGGGAAGATGGTTTCGTTGCGCTCGATGGCGCGGAGAAGATTGGCGCGAATTTCGTCCTTGATCGAGCGCTGGAGCGAACGAGCGTCGAAATCGGGCACGCGGCGAAGTTCGCCGAGAGTTTTTGGACGCGAGTGAGACGACGGATGAAGCGAAGTTGCGGTGGTCATGTAACCCCCAGTGCGGCAAGTCCGCACTAAAACCTAGTTCAATCCACTTCCATTTCCGGCGGCGCGGCGGTGCTGAGTCTCTACCTTCTGTAGATGCGGCGCCCAGTCGCGAAGGTACGCGAGAAGACGTTCCTGGCGCTCGGCCTCGGAGCGGAGTTCGAGAATACGCTGCTTCCAGAGAAGGTCCATCGGGAGTTTCGACGCGATGACATAGGACAGACGGTCCTGGGTTTCTTCGGAAGCGGCGTCGCGCGGATAGTCGCCAAAAAGGAGCGTATGGCAGGTGTCGTAGAGCTCGGCCAGAGATTTTTCAGTTTGCGGTGAAGTGACGGATTGGCGGTCGTCGAGGTAATCGACGCAGCCTTCGAGGAGCGGATTGTCAGTGAAAAGTTCGACAACGCGGAAGGGCGAGC
>DATGIS010000097.1:0-19979 GCA_035295625.1 Candidatus Acidiferrum sp.
GCAGCGCCATCCTCGGCCAAAATAGCGACGCGCTCGGCAATGTCTTGCAGGGAAGCCCCGCTGCGGCTCGCCCGCCGGCATGGGATCAGCCGCAAAATCTCTTTCACAATATCGACATCAATTTCACGTCCAATACCGTCAATCTCCGGAACGCGCAAAAATCCGCAATCGATCCTGCAACTCTGAAAAAAGATGACCCGGCCTCCGGCCATCCTCTTCAAACGAAAGAAGAATTGAACGACGCGTTCGACAAAGCAGTTCAGCCGGACGTGCAGGCACAATCCGAGCGCCAGCAACTTGACACGGAATTCGACAAGCTCGCCGCGCCCGTTAACCCAACCGGCGACCAAACAAAATCTCCTGCGCCGCGCGTTAAAAAGCCCGCCGCAAAATCGCAGCCGCAATCCGCGCCGCCCAATTCGCAAAGTAACGCGGAGAAGCCTTAGCTCATGCTCGCGCCGCGACCAGAATTTATTTCCCCGGGATTTCACTCCAACTCGCGAGGATCCATGTTCGTTAAATCGTCCGCTAAATTTCTAAAGCTGCTTTCGCTCGTCGTCGTTCTCTTATTGCCCGGAGCCGCAAGCATCTCCGCACAATCGCCGGCAGCTCCAACTTCCCAATCGTCCGGCCAGGCGCCCGACGAAATGATCAAAAAGCTCGCCGACCTCGTCCACGCGGGCCGTTACGACGAAGCTCGCCAAAGCGTCACCGGCCTGATGATTCTCTATCCCGACGATCAGCGCCTCGTCAAAGCCAAAGCGCTGCTCGATAAATCCCCCGCTGCAAATAGCGCTGCGCAGCCCAACGCTTCCCCCGCGAATACACCTGCCGCAGACGCCGCGCCTTCTCAACCCGCGCCCGTCGACCCCGCTTCGCAGCTCAAAGGAATGGACCGCGTCGACTACGACGCTCTCCTCGATCTCGCGCGCCAGGCCCAGCAAACTTCCGACCTCGCCCAACAAAAATCGCTGCTCCAGCAATTACTAAATCAGAGCGGCACCTTCATCCAACGCCATTCCGAGCAAACGCTCATCTGGCAACTTCGCGCAGCCGCTGCCATCAGCCTCAACGATCCCGAAGAAGGCTACAACGCTGGACAAAAGCTTTTGGCCGCCGGTGCCGCTGACACAAACGATCCCAATCTTCTCCGACTCATGGCGCAACTCAAAAACAAGAACTGGCTCGACCCGCAAGGCGTCGCGGCGGCCAAAGCAAAAATTGAAGAAGAGAGAAAGTTCGGCTGGCTCGTCGGAACCTGGACCGGCATAAACAGTTGGTTCCAGAAAGCCGCATTCGATTACGGCCGCCGCCAGAGCAACCGCAAAATCGAGTTCGTTCGCTCCGGCTCCGTCGTCCTCGGCTACATCGTCAACGAAAAAACCAACATGCGTTATTCGGCGCCGGTCCTTCAGTGCGCGATCCCCGAATCCGGCAAACCAGACGCATCCGCTTGGTCTTACAACCTCGGCACGCCAATCAAATGGCAGCCCGTTCAGTCTTTTTCCATGGACAACAGCAGCAACACCATCGTCGTCGACATCAAATATCAACAAACGAAATTCGTGTTCAATAAGCTCACCGACTCCGTCGGCGATGCCGCTCCGGGCAATAATCAGGCACAAGCCACAAGCCCGTACTGATCTGAAAAGATCTTTTACGCATAAAAAGACCCAGGCTCGAAATCGAACCTGGGTCTCTTTGCTTCACGGATCCCCGGGCCCCTAAAGTCTCAGCGAGTCGCCACCGCAGGACTTCCCGCCAGCGCCCGCCCTTTGTTCGTGAACCACACTCGAAGGAGCCAGCCAATCATCAACACCAGCGGCAGAAATCCCAACACAATCCAAATCGTCGCTCCGCGCCAGGCGGCGGGAAACACTTTTTGCTGACCCAGAAAAAACGATCCAGTCGCAATAAAAAACGAAAACGTCATCCGCCACAGATGCCGCACAATTCTTTTCGTACCATACACGCCGCCGCGCGCAATCATTCGAACATCGCCTCCGGCTGCGAGCAACACAATCGCCGCAAACAGGAAATACATGAACACTGGAACTCCCGCCGGCCCTTCCGCCGGATTCAGAACGACTCGCACGCCCATCACAATCTCGAAGATCCCGACCCCCATCGCAAACGCCAGTGCCAGCCAATCAAACAACCCCGTCTTCCCATCGCCTCTCCTCGCCGTCAGCCACGCCGTCGCCACCAGATAGAACGTCAGCGTCCCCGCCAAAATATTTGGCGGCTGATCCTTGATCACCGCAAGTGTCGCCCCGCATCCAGCCATCGTCAGCATCGCCCCCACAAACACCTGCCCCGCCAGCGCGTGCCATCGAAATCCTTTTCGAAACACCATCGCCACCGCACCGCTAAGAATGCCCAACATTCCGCCACCGACGTGCAGCGTCAATAATATGTCTCTCATATGCGCCTCCCGTTGCAGCGAGCGGTTCAATTCGCTTCGCGGCTTCGCCGAATTCGCACCGTCGCAGCCAGCAAACAAACCGCCACTGCCAGTCCCAGCCACAATCCCGGCGTGGTCCAGAACTGCCAGGCCATCTCGTGCGACTCCCCGCCCGTTCCCATCGTTCCTGTCGACGCCGAGTCGTTCATTCCGCCTACGAATCGCATCTGTATCCAGTGCGCGAAATACGAAGTGTTGAACACAATTTTTTCGAAAATCCCCACGGCAAACCACGGCAACACCGCCCAAAGCAGCGCCGCTCGCTTCGACCACGCGGAGACGAACATCAGCCACGCATACAGCGGCGCGTACCACAGGATATGGACCGTCAACATGTGATTCAGCAGGCCGAGCGCGTTATCAAACAGCGAAAGCTGCGTAAACAGGGGCGCCGGACTCAATCCGTGCACTAGCAGAACCACGCTGCTCCACAGAATCATCGCCAATCCCGTCGCCAGCACGATGCAAAATCCCACCGCTGGCAACACTGCGAATGGAATTGCTGCCTTCGAGAGCACTGTCATCGCATCCGATACCGGCATCGACTTCCAAAACAAAATGCTTCTGTCGCGCCGTTCGCTCTGCAGCGAATCCAGGCAGTAATAAAGCTGCACGATCATCGCTGCCAGCAGGATGGCCGCCGCTCCAAATTCATAAGACACCACCAGATGTTTCATCTTGTCCGCATCGGCCAGCGCCGCCCGCATCTGATTCGGCAACCGAATCGAACTGCTGATCAGGAACGCCACCAAATAAACCGCCGCCACTGCCAGCGGCGCTACGTAAACCGATCGGTATTCCCACAGTTCCCGCCGCACGCTCCAATAAAAAGTCTGCATCTGGGTCACGGTCCGCGCTGGCGTCGCAGTCATATTTTCTGGGGCGGCATTCGCTTCCGGATTCATCGCGCTCCTCCCTGCCCGGCCGTTCCCATCACCGCCACAAACAAATCCGCGATGCTCGGCGTCCGTACTTCTCCAAACGTCGCAAGTTGCTTCCGCTCCACACGGTCAAACATCAAAATGCTTTGTCCAAAAAGTTGCCGCTCGTGCATCGGCTTCAGCGCTCGCGCCGCGCCAATCTGCTCCGGCCGCACCAGCACTTCCGCATATCGTTCCGTTAGCTCTTCCATGCTGCAGCTCAGCAGAATCCGCCCTTCGTGAATGAACATCAAATCCGTCAGCACATCCTGAATCTCTTCCACCTGGTGCGTCGTCACCACAATCGTTCGCCGGCCGTCAAAATAATCGTTTAGCAGCGAATCGTAAAATTGCTTCCTATACAAAATGTCCAGCCCGAGCGTCGGTTCATCCAGCACGAGCAGTTTCGCGTCGATCGCCATGACCAGCGCCAGATGCAGTTGCGCCACCATCCCTTTCGAAAGCTCGCGCACTTTGCTCTTCCGCTGAATCGTCGTCTTCGCCAAAAACCCTTCCGCCTTCGCGCGATCGAACCTCGGATGTATTCCTTGTAGCAGATCGAGCACTTGCCAGACGCGAATCCATCGCGGCAGCACCGCCACGTCCGCAATGAACGAAACCTCACGCATCAACTTGTCGCGCTCCGTCCACGGATCGCGTCCCAGAACTTTTAATTCGCCCTGATACGGCGTCAGCCCGAGAATCGCATTCAGCGCCGTCGTCTTCCCCGCTCCGTTCGGCCCGATCAATCCCAGGATTCGCCCTTCTTCCAACCGCAAATCCACCCCATCCAGCGCCCTCGTCGCGCCGTACGCCTTTCGCACTCCGCGTGCTTCTATGCATGCCATGGCTTCAGAGTTCCTCCTCTGTCTTGCCATCCAATAGCTCTTCCGGTTTTAGCCCCAGCCGCTGCATTCGCTCTTTCACCCGCGGCCACTCTTGCTTCAAAAAATTGTCTCGCTCGCTCTTCAGTAGCAACTCTCGCGCTCCCATCCGCACATACATTCCCAGCCCTCGCCTGCTCTCCACCAGTTGCTCGTCCACCAACTCCTGATACCCCTTCAGAACCGTGAGCGGATTCACGCGGTAATCCGCCGCCACCGTTCGCACCGATGGCAGCGGATCTCCTTCCTTCAATGCGCCGTCCAGAATCATCGCCACAACCCGGTCCCGCAGTTGGCGATAAATCGGCTGGCCGTCGTTCCACTCAGTCGTCATTTCTGCGTCCAAGTCCTCTTCGGTGTCGCAGCCGCATTCGAAAGCGGCCCGCTCAAGCTCTAACCTTATTTCCAACGTTCTCCGCGCTTCATTACGTACTGGGTGAAAACGTAGCGCCACGGAATCAGCGGAAGTAGAATCACCACGAATGATACGGCCTTAATGTCTTCCGCCATCGCCGGCGTGACATGGTGCGCGGACCACGCCGGATACGCAAACGCGATCAAATAGATCGCTTTCCAAACCACCTCGAACACAAGTAGAGGCAGCATCTGCACGGGATATCGAAGTCCCAATGCAGCCACTGCTCCGAGCCCGGCCAGCATTGCTAGTTGCGCTCCGTGTGCTATCGCCACTTCGTTTGTGTGACGAATCACGGACGGCCATACAAACGCGCCTAGCCCGCCAGCCATAATCAAATACGCCACCCGCAGCGTGTACAGCCGGAACAGCGATACTTCAGCCGGCCTCGAAGGGACGCTCGATTGTGAAATTCCAACTGCAACGGTACTCATCAAAATCTCCTTCTCTTCGCTCATTCCGCGTCGCCCCGGATCGAAACCACCCCGTCGTTCATTCCGCGGGCAGTACTTGCCCGCGGAATCTGTTTTTTGGTGGCATAGGCTTTAGCCTGTGCTCTTACGACCCGGCCCTCAATCGGATTGCAAATCACTCACGCAGCGCCCGCTCTTGGTGGCATAGGCGTCAGCCTGTGCTCTCACGACCCGGCCCTCAATCGGATTGCAAATCACTCACGCAGCGCCCTCTCTTGGTGGCATAGGCTTCAGCCTGTGCTCTCACAAACGCCTCGCCTTCCTGTGCCGCCATCACAATCGGACTAACGCAAAAAGTTTGCGCTTCGTTCCTACTTCGCGCGCGTCAACTCCATGTGCGCGTGCGCCATCTTGTCTCCCGGCTCCATGAACGTCCAATCTTCCGTGTGATGGTTCGCGTCCACCGCCGTAAACACGGCATGATGCATATGGCCATACGTCATCGGTCCCGCCACATCCAGGAAGCCGAACTCCACCGTCTTACCGTCCGCCAAAAGTTTCCCCGTCATCCGCGGCCGGTTTCCCGCGTCGCAGTAGTGCGTCAACGTAAGTTGCCCGCCATCCAGATACACCATCGTCACCGGATGGTCCGGTCGTCCTTCCCCATGCATCTCATGGACAAGCGCATTCCCCATCGACGTGACTCGCAACGAAACCTGGATCGCTGCGTTGTTCATGTCCGGGTGCTCCGCCACCGTCACCTTCCCCTCCCAGTTCCCTTCGAGCGCCTTCATCTTGTCGAACGACGCCTGCGCTTCACTCTTCTCAGCCCCGGCTTGAGCCACAGCCAGCGCTCCCGCCTTCCCAAAACTAATCGTCATCATGGAAAGCGCCACCGCAAATACCACCACAAGAATCGTCTTCATATTCGTAACTCCTTAAGAATCTTTGATTTCCGTGCCGCGCCTGCCAGGCTTCTTAAGCCTGACACAGGTCACAGGCGACCTCTGCTCAATCTCTAGTGTTGTAGTTAACTAAAACACTGAATCTCTGTCAAGCCTTTTTTTCTCCTTCTCCACTTTCCGTTTCAAACTTCCCAATTTCTCGGTTTGACGCCCTGCCACGGAATACTCCATACTCTCGTGCCGTCTCGCCCCGGAGCGGCTCGCGATTTCTCATGCCCGATAAAGATTCCCGTCCAGAGCTCCAGATTGCTCATGTTCTATTCGTTGATATCGTTGGCTACTCCAAGCTTCCGATGGATCACCAACACGATCAGATTGGGCTGTTACAACAACTCACTTCATCCACTTCCGAATTCCTTCGCGCCAAATCTCGCGAACAACTGATCTCGCTTCCCACCGGTGATGGCCTCGCCTTGGTCTTCTTTGGCAGTGCCGAAGCTCCCGCAAATTGCGCCATCGAACTCGCGCAAAAACTCGCCAGCCATCCGGAACTCCGGCTGCGTATGGGCTTGCACACCGGCCCTGTCTACCCCTTGGCCGATATCAATGCCAATCGCAATGTCTCCGGCGGCGGCATCAACATCGCCCAGCGCGTGATGGATTGCGGAGACGCCGGCCACATCATCGTTTCCGCGGCGTTGGCTAGCGTGCTTCGTGAGGTTAGTTCCTGGACGTCCTCGCTTCACGATCTCGGTGAAGTTCCCGTCAAACACGGTGTCCGCGTCCACATTTTCAATCTGCTTCGGGATGGCGTCGGAAATCCGGCGATGCCGGACGTCGTCTCTCGTCAACAGCAAATCGACCGTGCAAAATCCACACGCAGGAAGATACCCAGCCAATACAGGATTGGCTTCGGTATCGGCGCTGCCACAGTCGTCCTTCTTCTCATTGCCTCAGGCTTCTTTATTGCCAAATGGAATAAGCGAATCATCGCCGGTGCTCGTCCGAACTCCTACCTTTCGACTTCCCCTAAATCCCCACGAGTCTCCAGCCGCCCGTCCGTCGCCGTGCTCGGCTTCAAGAATCTTTCCGGCAAACCGGATGCCGCGTGGATTTCTCCGTCCCTCGCCCAGATGCTCGGAACCGAACTTTCCGCCGGCGAAAAGCTTTTGATTGTTCCCAGCGAACAAGTCGACCATTGCAAGATCGATCTGGCCCTGTCCGACCTGCGATCTCTCGCGCCGGAAACTCTCGCCCGTGTCCGCAACAATATGGGCAGCGACTTCGTCGTTCTCGGCTCTTTTCTTGAAATGGGGGGAAAAGTCCGCATCGATTTGAGTCTTCAGGACGCCGCAAAAGGCGAAACCTTGGCCACCATCTCCGAATCCGGCCCCGCCGACAAATTGCCGGACATGGCTTCTCACATCGGCGATCGTCTGCGCGAAAAATTGAAAATTTCCGGGCCGTCCGCTCTCGACTCCGCCAATGCGAGAGCCGCACAATCTTCCAGTTTCACGGCTACAAGGTTTTATTCTGAAGGCCTTGAAAAACTCCATTCCTTTGACACTGCCGGCGCGAGAGATTTGTTCCAACGAGCCATCGCCGAAGATTCCAACTATGCAATGGCTCACGCCGCCCTCGCGGAAGCCTGGCGCAGCCTCGGTTACGGTTCCAGGTCCGCCGACGAAGCGAAGCGGGCATTCGACCTCTCCTCAAACCTGCCCCGCGAAAATCGCATGGTCATCGAGGCTCAATTCAGAAACTCGGTCCACGACAACGCCAAGGAAGCCGAGATTTACAAGTCCCTCTTCACCTTCTATCCCGACAGTCTTGACTACGGTCTGTCTCTCGCAAAAAGTCAGTATTACCTCGGCAAATGGCAGGACGCCAATGCCACCCTCGACTCTCTTCAGCTTCTCAAGCCTCCCGACGGCGACAATCCTCGTATTGATCACGTCCGATCGGCCGTCGCCCTGTTCTCCGGCGACACCCAAAAAGCTCTCGCCTTGGCCGAGCGCGTGGAACTCCGCGCCACCCAGACCGGCGCTCGCCGTCTCGCCGCCGAATCGCTGAATATTCAGTGCTATTTGCAGGGTAGCGTCGGAGATTATTCGAAGGCATTGGCTGCCTGCGACAAAGCAAGAGCCATTTATTCTGAAATTTCCGATCTCGCCGGCGAAGCGAAAATTTGGGGACAGATTGCCTCTCTGGCAGCCCGCCGTGGTGACAATACGGCGGGACGCGAAGCGAACCAACGTCAAATCTCCTTGCTCAGAAAAATGGGCGCCGATGGCGGTCTCAGCTATGCCATGACTGTTGCCGGTGGTTTGTCGACGGATTCTGGCGACTACCCCAGAGCGCTCAAGGAATACCGCGAAGCGTTGAATTCCTATCAAAAAGCCGGCGAACAGCAAGGAATCAGCTCCTCTTTCGGCAATCTCGGCTACGTCTACGGTCTTCAGGGAAACTTGCCGGAAGCTATTAAAAATGACGAAGCAGCCATCGCTATCAAACATCAAACCAGCTCCAAAGCGGAGTTGGACCTCTGGCTCGTCAATTTGGCGAACGCTCTCCTCTCCAAAGGCGACCTCCAGGGCGCCGCGAAGCAATTGGACGAAGGCTTCGACGTGAATCAGCAAACCCAAAGCAAGCGCGTCCTTCTTTATCTTCACTCCTGCCGCTCCAAACTCCTTCTCGCACAGGGTAGCCTTGATGAATCGCGCCGTGAGGCCGAACTCGCCCTCAAATCCAGCCAGGATCTTCACGACGAAATCGCTTCTCAGCAATCTCAGCTTTTGCTCGCCCAACTCAATATCGAATCCGGCCATCCTCAATCCGCCGCCGATGCAGCTCGTAAATCGCTCTCTTATTTTGAATCCACAAAAGATCAAACGAACCAAATCGAATCCCGCGCGATTCTTATCCAGGCTTTGCTTGGCTCGCCGCTTTCGGCTGCAAAGCCTGAGCTGACTTCACTCGCAAAGGCGCCCGCCGAATCTCCAAACGCCTCCGCCCGATGGAGTGCCAACATTCAGATTGCCCGCGCGCGCGCCGCACTTGGCGACAAGAAATCCGCCCTGGATTCGCTCGCAGGTGTTGTCGCCGCCTCTAAACTCGCAGGCTTCCAGCCCACACGTCTCGAAGCCCAGCTCGCCTCCGCGGAACTTGTCGCCGCAGGTGGAAATAAGTCCTCGGCCCGCGCCCAACTCGAGCAAATCGCCCAGCAGGCCGACGCCTTGGGACTGAAACTCCTCTCAGGCAAGGCCCGCTCCGCCCTGAGCAACTGAAATACGCTGCCGGCCCCGGCCATCCCCATTCGAATGGTAATCAATAGATAATAATGCTTGACATGTTAACCAAGCCGTGCTACCATTCCGCGTGTTTGGCTCGGCTCTTTTCTCTCCCCTCCCCGATTCTCCCTACCCCTCCACCCTCTCGAAAAACTCACCTAAGTCCCTTGTAATGAGCACTTACAAGAATTGCGTCCGTAAGCCTTTTAGAATCAACACTTACAAAACATTGGACTTAAAGTACCTGTGTTTTCAACACTTACAAAAAAAGGGGGAGGGGGGGCGATTATGGTTAACCAGGGATATCACTTCCCTGCGCTCGCCTTTGCTTGCTTGCCTATGCGCTTCCTTCGCGATAAAAAGAGGGCACGCGAGTGCCGCACTCGCCCGCTTTCTTTCGCTCGAGGAGCTTCCATGCAACGCAGTCTGTCTTCCCTTCTCAACCTTTACAATCCCGCCGACCCGCTCGAAAAAGCATGGACCATTCCCTCGCCCTGGTATTTCGATCCCGGCATCGCTCGCCTCGAACAGGAATCCGTCTTCGCGAATACCTGGCAGGTCGCCGGACGCGCCGATCAAGTCGCGAACAAAGGCGATTTTTTCACCGCTGATCTCGCAGGCGAGCCCATCGTCGTCGCCCGTGGCGAAGATGGCGTCGTCCGCGCTTTTTATAACGTCTGCCGCCATCACGCCGCCGCCGTCGTCACCGAACCGCAAGGCTGCGCCAAAAATTTCCGCTGCCCGTATCACGGCTGGACCTACGGCACCAATGGCGCTCTCAAAGGAATGGTCGAATTCGACGGCGTCTGCGATTTCGATCGCGCGAAAAACGGCCTCGTCCCAGTTGCCGTCGACACTTGGGAAAATTTCGTCTTCGTCAATCTCAACGGGAAGGCCGGTTCGCTCCAGAATTTTCTCGGCAAAGTTCCCGAACTTGTCGCGCCTCTACAACTTTCAAAAAAACTCAAATTCTTCGATCGCCGCGTCTACACCCTGCAATGCAATTGGAAAGTCTACGTCGACAACTATCTCGACGGCGGCTATCACGTTCCCCACGCCCACAAGGGCCTCAGCAGCGTCATCGAGTACACCAGCTACACCATCGAAAATTTCGAGCGCTCCTGCCTGCAATCAAGTCCGCTCTCTTCCGATTCCAAATCCAAAAAAGACGTCGCCGCTACGCGACAGGGCCGCGCTTTCTATCTCTGGCTCTATCCCAATTTCATGATCAACGCCTACGAAGGAGTCATGGACACAAATCTCGTCATCCCGCTCGCCGTGGATAAATGTGCCGTCGTCTTCGACTATTACTTTTCCGACGTCAGCCAAAAAGCGCTGAAGAAAAATCAGGCCAGCGTAAAGGTCAGCGAAAAAGTGCAGGAAGAAGATGAAGCCATCTGCGATTCCGTCCAGCGCGGACTCGGCTCGCGCGCTTACATCGCCGGGCGCCTCTCCGTACGCCGCGAAGCCGGCGAACATCTCTTCCATCGTCTGCTCCACGCCGACCTGACGCGCGCCTTGGGCCACTCGGCGGCAGCGGACTGAAGCGCACACTGCTGACGAGGCCATGAGAAAAAACATTTTCTTCCTGACGATTTTCCTTCTCGCTGCAATCCTCTCGCAGCCAATCGCAGCGCAGACTCAGGAAGTCTGGCGCATCGGCGCCTTCGACGGCTCCTCCGCGGAATTTTCAGGCGGCTCCCCGTCCCAACCGGTAAATTTCATCGCCGGCAAGGATCTGCCCGAAAAATCCTGGTACGCCTTCGCGCCATCTTTTTTCCCTTCCGGCAAAACGAATCCTGCAAACGCGCCGCGTGCGATTGAATTTGAACTCGGCAAAGCTGCGGGCGATTTTCATTTGCGCGTTTCGCTGTTGATCGAAAATCCCAGCGTTCCGGCGCTGCGCGTTTCCGTCAACGGCCGCAACGGCCTTTTTTATCTCCACCCCAAACTCGACTACAACATGGGCGATACGATCGCCGCGTTTTTCCCCGCGTACTCGCGAACCGCTGTCGAATTCGATATTCCCCGCGGACTTCTCCACTCCGGCAAGAATTCCATTTCGCTGCAGGCGGTCGCGACGGCAACAGAAGGCGCTCCCGATTCCGGTTTCGCCTACGATGCCATCGAACTCACTCGCGCGCCGCGTTCTGAGCAGAAAATTTCGGCGCACGCCGAACCGACCGTCTTTTACGAAAAACAAGGCGATGCCGTTCTCGAACAGATCGCCGTGTTTGTCCGCTATAACGAGCGGCCACATTCCGGCGAACTCGATCTCGCACTCGCCGGAAAACATTACAAACGAACGCTGGAAGGTAACCAGGATTTCGGCGAGGAACGTTTTGTAATTCCTGTCGCGGAATTCGCCGCGAATTCTGACGCGCAGATTCAAATCAAATGGAACGGCAAGACTTCAGAATTCTCAGAAAAAGTTTCGCCCGAAAAGAAGTGGACGCTTTTCGTCGTTCCCCACGTCCATCTCGATGTCGGCTACACCGATTACCAGCCAAAAGTCGCTGCGATCCATAGCCGCATTCTCGACGAAGCGATGGACCTCGTCGCAAAGCATCCAGACTTTCGCTTCAGCACTGACGGCGAATGGAATCTCGAACAATTTCTCAAGAACCGCTCACCGCAGGAACGCCAGCGCCTCGTCGAAGCCATTCAACGCAAAGAGATTTATATTCCGGCGCAGTCGAGCAACGTCCTGACCGGTTTTCCGACGGCGGAAACTCTGATTCGTTCGCTCTACCCAAGCGCGAATTTCAGCCGCAAATACGGAACGCCTTTCAATTATGCAAATATCACGGACGTTCCCTCTTACACCTGGTCGTATGCTTCGATTCTCGCCTCGGCGGGTATTCCATATTTTTTCGCGGGCAGTAACAACGATCGCGCGCCGGTCTTGTTGCAGGGACAACTCAATCAGAACTCTCCCATGTTTTGGGAGGGCCCTGACGGCAAGAAAGTTCTGTTCTGGTATTCGCGGCACTACATGCAAATGCAATTTCTTTTTGGTCTTCCGCCGGCCGTTCAGATCGGCCGCGAGACCCTGCCGCTTTTCTTCCAGATGTATCAGCGCCCGAACTATCGAGCCAATGCTGCCATTGTGTTCGGAACGCAGGTCGAAAACACTGACCTCTTTCCGCAGCAGGCAGAGCTGGCAGACAATTGGAACAAAGTCTTCGCCTATCCGCGTCTCGAATATTCCGGCTTCCACGACGCGCTCGACACCATCGCAAAACAATTCGGTGGCGATCTGCCCACGATCCGCGGCGATGGCGGCCCCTACTGGGAAGACGGCATCGGCTCGGACGCGTTTTACGCAGCGATGGAGCGCGAAAACGAAAGCCGAGCGCCCTCGGCCGAAAAATTCGCCACAATCAGCACTCTCGTGAATCCCAAGCTCGCGGTCGATCAGGATTTGATCCACGAGATGTGGGCCAACATGGTGCTCATGGATGAGCACACATGGCTTTCGGGGGACAGCGTCTATGACCCGACCAGCGATGAAGCGCGCAACCAGTTGATGGTGAAAGATTCGCGGGCCATTTCCGCGCGTGACCAGCGCGAACATCTTTTGCGCAGCAGCCTCGCCAGTCTTGCAGATTCCGTCGCGGCTCCCGCCGGCAATATTCTCGTTTTCAATCCGCTCAACTGGAAGCGAGACGGCATCGTCAGCATGGACCTCGACAACGATGCCCAACTCTTCGATCGCGCGACGGGGGCAGCCGTGCCCTATTCCGTCGTGAGGACCGGCAATGGATTCCGCCGAATTGAGTTTGTCGCAAAGGACGTTCCCGCCGTCGGCTACAAGACCTACGCCCTCAAATCTGGCAAAGATGCGGCAACGTCCGGCAACGCCTCAAAAACTTCCACGCTTGAAAGCTCTTACTATCGCGTGGAACTCGACGCTGCATCCGGAGCGGTGCGAAGCATTTACGACAAGGAGTTGAAGAAAGAGCTGGTCGACACGAAGAGCCCCTATCGTTTCGGACAATATTTATACGTCAGCGGCGGGGACAAGGAACCGAACAGCCTATTGCAGTACCGTGCCGTTTCGCCGCAGCCGGAATTGCAGATTCATCCTGCGCAAAATGGAACCCTGCTTTCGACGGAGCGCACAGCGTACGGGTGGATTGCGCACATGGAAAGTGCGGCAGAAAATACGCCAAAAATTGCGACGGAAATCCGGCTCTTCGAAAACGAAAAGAAGATTGAATTTGTGGAAGATGTCTCGAAAAAAGAGATCTTCACAAAAGAGGCCATTTATTTCGCCTTTCCCTTTGCGATGAGCCATCCGCAATTTCAGTACGAAATTCAGAACGGCGTCGTCGACCCAGCCAAAGATATGTATCCCGGCGCGGGCCATGAATGGTTCAACGTCCAGCACTGGGTTTCCGTGCAGCAGGAAGGCGTTTCCGGAACTGTGATGCCGCTGGACGCGTCGCTCTTGACGCTCGGCGACATCAACCGTGGCGCGTGGCCGACTTCGTTCGGCGAACGCCCTGGAACGATCTTCTCTTACGCGATGAACAACTACTGGCACACGAATTATCGCGCCGCGCAGGGCGGCGACTTCCGCTTCCGCTACGTGGTCACAAGCGCCGCCTCCACCGAACCCGCTGCGCTCAGCCGCATAGGCTGGCAAGAATTCACACCGCTTGAGCTGGATGAAATCACGTCGCAGGATAAAGCGCTCGATTCGCCGCGCCCACTGGACGGAAATCAATCCTCCTTCCTTCAGGTGGACGATCCCGACGTGCTGCTCGAAACCTGGAAGCCGGCCGAAGATGGAAACGGCACAATCCTGCGTTTGCTGGAATTCGGCGGAAGGTCGGCCCGAACAATTAAAATCACAACGCCACTGCTGAACATCGACCGCGCCACTCTCACTGACGCCGTCGAACGAAACCAAAAGCCGTTGCCCCTTACGCAGAACGGCGGTCTTGAAGTCGAAATTCGTCCGCACGAAATTCTGACGATTCGGATCGAGAAGCAATCGAAGACGCTTCGGACAACGGAATGAGCGCAATTGACGCTGTTTTGAGCGTAACTTATACTGTTAGTTCGCGTTGCAGGGAAAACGCACGCCGGTCTCGCCTCGTTGGCCCTGAGTGTCAGCTTGAACGTGTCACGATCCGAAAAAATTCAAGCGGACCCCGAAAACAAGCGAATCAACAGAAAGAAAAGAGGATAGCCGCATGGCAGAAGCAACATGCCGCCGCGAACTGGAACTGGAAATTCCCGCGGAAGAAGTGTCGAAAGCGACCGAAAAGGTTGCCAAGGAATTGATGCGCGTGGCGCGCGTGCCGGGATTCCGTCCGGGAAAAGCGCCCATCACATTGATCAAGAAACGTTTCGCGGAAGAAATTAAAGGCGAAGTATTGCAGACGCTGGTTCCGGAGACGGTGGAAAAGGCCGTGGCGGAACAGAAATTGACGCCGGTCTCGCAGCCGCAGGTCGACAAACTGGATTACGCGGACGGGCAGGCCGTGAAATTCCGCGCGATTTTTGAAGTGCTGCCGGAATTTGAACTGGCGAATTACAAGAATCTTGAAATTGAAATGCCGGCGATGGACATCACGGATGAAGACGTGAACAAAGCGCTGGAAGAGACGCGGGAGCGCGCGGCGACGTTCGCGCCGGTGGAAGGCCGTACGGTGGAGAACGGCGACTTCGTGCAATTGAAATTGATCGGAACGCCGGAAGGCGGCGGGGAGCCAATACAGGCGGACAACGTTTTGTGCCACGTGGGCGCGGAAGAGACGATGGAGCCGTTCAACGAGAATTTGCGCGGCGCGAGCATCGGGGACCACAAGGAATTCGCGGTCGAATATCCGAAGGACTATCCGGACCCGAAGCTGGCGGAGAAGAAATTTAATTACTCGGCCGATGTGCTGGGAATCAAGACGAAGAAACTGCCTGAATTGAATGATGATTTTGCGAAGGACGTGAGCGACGCGACTTCGCTGGACGAACTGAAGACCAAGATTCGCGAAAGCCTGGAACACGAGCGGGATCACCGGCGGAAAGATTTGCAGCGCGAGAAAATTATCGCGGAGCTGATCAAGGCGAACGACTTCCCCGTACCGGAATCGCTGGTGGAGCATCAAATGGATGCGCGGCTGGAGCGGGTGGTGCGGTCGCTGGCGCAGCAAGGCGTGGATCCGCGTGCGGTGAACGTGGACTGGGTGACGCTGCGAAACCGGCAGGCAGAGCGCGCGAAGGATGACGTGAAGGCGGAATTGATCGTGGACAAGATTGCGTCGACGGAAAATATTGACGCAACGGACGAAGAAGTGGACCACGAGCTGGAACACGCGGCGAGCCATAGTAACGAATCGGTGGACGCGATTCGGGCTCGTTTGACAAAGCAGGGAGCGCTGGATAGGATGAAAGCGAAGCTGCGGAGTGACAAAACTCTCGACTGGCTCGCGCAGAATGCCAAGATTCAAACGGCGGCCGCAGCAGCAGGAAAGTAACCAGGACTCCTGCAAGCGCGTCCAAGAACAATCACACAAATGAAAAACTACGAAGATCCGACGTACCGCGCTACGACTCTCGTTCCGATGGTGGTGGAACAGACGAGCCGCGGCGAACGAGCCTACGACATTTATTCGCGGCTGCTGAAAGAGCACATCATCTTTATTGGAACGCCGATTGACGACCACGTGGCGAACCTGGCGACGGCGCAAATGCTCTTTTTGCAGGCCGAAGATCCGGAAAAGGACATTCAGCTGTACATCAATTCGCCGGGCGGTTCGATCACGGCGGGATTCGCGATTTACGACACGATGCAGTTCGTAAAGCCGGACGTGGTGACGACGTGCGTGGGACAAGCGGCGTCGATTGCGGCGGTGTTGCTAGTCGGTGGAGCGCCGAAGAAGCGGTTTGCGCTGCCGAATGCGCGGATTTTGATTCACCAGCCGTGGATGAGCGGGTTGGGCGGGCAGGCGACGGACATCGATTTGCATGCGAAAGAGATTTTGCGGATGCGCACGACGATCAATCAGATTATCGCGAAGCACAGCGGACAGTCCGTGGAAAAGATTGAGAAGGACGTCGAGCGCGACTACATCATGAACCCCGAGCAGGCGAAGGAATACGGGATGATTGACGAGATTATTTACAAGCATAAGTAGCGTGAGGCTGAAATCGAAGAGAGATCCCTCCGCTCCGCGGCTCAGCGTGCAAAAGCCGCACGCAAGAAAAAGCTGAGCCACTCCGGCCGGGATGACAGTGCGGTGGCTGTTAATCGAGATTTGCGGGACAAAGTGCGGCAGGTCCCACTGTTCCAAACAGTTAGTATTGCTTCCGGGATTCAAGTTGGTGCAGGGGAAGATTGGGCCTAGAATGGGAAGTAGAAACTCCGCCGAATGCCCAGCGGAGGCGAGGCCTTCACGCCAGTGAAAAAATACAGCACAGACGAGCCGTTGCGCTGTTCCTTCTGCCATAAGACGCAGGAACAAGTGGAAAAGCTGATCAGCTCGCCGTCCGACTATCCGCGGGCGTATATCTGCAACGAGTGCGTGAGCGTTTGCCAGACGATTTTGGAAGATGAGAAGCGGGAGCAGGCGACTTCCCCGACGAAGCGGCTGCCGCGTCCACCGGAGATCAAGCAGTTCCTCGACGCGTATGTGATTGGACAGGACCGCACGAAGAAGAAACTGGCGGTGGCGGTTTACAACCACTACAAGCGGATTATTTTGAACAAGCAGCCGGGCGACGTGGATTTGAGCAAGTCCAACATTTTGCTGATTGGACCGACGGGAACCGGAAAAACACTTTTGGCGCAAACGCTTTCGCGGATGCTGGATGTTCCCTTTGCGATTGTGGATGCGACGACGCTGACGGAAGCGGGATACGTCGGCGAAGACGTGGAAAATATCATTCTGAAGCTTCTGCAGGCTGCTGACGGCGACGTGCAGAAGGCGCAATCCGGCATCATCTATATCGACGAGATCGACAAGATTGCGAAGAAGGACGAGAACCCTTCGATTACGCGCGATGTGAGCGGCGAAGGCGTGCAGCAGGCACTGCTGAAGATTCTGGAAGGCACCGTGGCGAATGTGCCGCCGCAGGGCGGCCGCAAGCATCCGCACCAGGAATTTACGGCGGTGGATACGACGAACATCCTGTTTATTTGCGGCGGAGCGTTCGTGGGGCTGGAAAAGATTATCGAGAAGCGAGCGGGCAAGCGTTCGCTGGGATTTCACACGGAGCAGGCTCCAGCCACGGCGCAGCGGCGGAATACGCAATTGCTGGAACAAGTGCAGCCGACGGATTTGATCCGGTATGGATTGATTCCGGAATTTGTGGGCCGTTTGCCGGTCGCGGGAGTGATGAGCGATCTGGACAAGGGTGCGCTTGTAAAGATTTTGACTGAGCCGAAGAACGCGTTGCTGAAGCAGTATCAGCGTTTGTTTGAATATGAAAATGTGCGGCTGCGATTTACGGACGATGCGATTGACACCGTAGCGGAGCTTGCGTTGCAGAGAAAAGTTGGAGCGCGCGGCTTGCGAATGATTCTGGAAGATTTGATGCTGGAGTTGATGTATCACCTGCCGATGCAGCCGGCGACGCAGCGCAAGGTAAAGGAATTTGTGGTAACGGCTGAGATGGTGCGCGGCCACGAAATTAATTGGAGTTTGCTTGAAAAGGCGGGATGACCGCGACCTCGCGAACGGCCGGCTTCGGAAAGCCGGCCCTACAAAAGCAGAGACGGATTTCAGCTGAGGCTGGGCTGGGGCAGTTCAGGGGCCTGAATGTTTAACCGAGAAAAGCAGGAAATGAAGCGCGTACCGATGATGCCGGTGCGGGACATGGTTATTTTCCCGCAACAGATGACGCCGTTCATCGTGGGACGCGAAGCGAGCGTGCGCGCTTTGGAAGAAGCGCTGGCGGGCGACAAGAAGATTTTCCTTTCGACGCAGCACGACGCTTCTGTGGATGATCCGAAGCCAGAAGAGATTTATGCGGTGGGAACGCTTGCGAACATCGTGCAGAGCGTGAAACTGCCGGACGGAAACATCAAGGTTCTGGTGGAAGGCGTGGAGCGGGCGCGGGCGGTTTCGGTGGCGGCGGAAGAGGGATTTTTCCGCGCGACGGTGCGGCTGCTGGGGGCGCGGATTGAGCCTTCGCCGCAAGTACAACAGGTCGTTGAGAAGACGACGAATCTCTATGAACAATTTATCAAGCTTTCGCAGAGCTTGAACTACGACACGATGATCGCGGCAGCGCGAGTGGACGATCCGGCGCGGCTTTCCGACACGATTGCGGCGAACCTGCAGCTTCCCGTGGATGAAAAACAGGATTTGCTGGAGACGGTGGATCCGCTGGAGCGGCTGAACCGCATCGGGGACATTCTGGAAATCGAGCTTGAGAAGTTGAACGTGGACCGCAACATCAATACGCGCGTGAAGCGGCAGATGGAGCGGGCGCAAAAAGAGTATTACCTGAACGAAAAGCTGAAGGCGATCCAGAAAGAGCTGGGCCGCGGCGAAAAAAGCGAACTCGACGAACTCAAGAAGAAACTGGATTCGGCGGGAATGCCGAAGGAAGTTCACGAGAAAGCGACGACGGAACTGAAGCGGCTGGAATTGATGCCGCCGATGTCCGCGGAGTCGACGGTCAGCCGGAATTATCTGGATTGGCTGCTGGCGGTACCCTGGAAGAAGCGTTCGAAGGAGATTCGCGACATCAAGGCCGCGGAAGAGATTTTGAACAAGGAGCACTACGGCCTGGAGAAAGTGAAAGACCGGATTCTGGAGTTTCTTGCAGTGCGGCAACTGGTGAAGAACCCGAAGGGATCGATCTTGTGCTTCGTCGGGCCGCCAGGCGTAGGAAAGACTTCGCTGGCGATGTCCATCGGACATGCGACGGGACGAAAGTTTGTGCGCGTGTCGCTGGGCGGCGTACGCGATGAAGCGGAAATTCGCGGACACCGCCGGACGTACATCGGCGCGCTGCCCGGCCAGATTATTCAGATGATGAAAAAGGCCGGCACGACGAATCCGATTTTCGTGCTGGACGAAGTGGACAAGATGTCCACGGACTTCCGCGGCGACCCATCGGCGGCGCTGATGGAAGTGCTGGATCCGGAGCTGAATCACGGGTTCACGGATCATTATCTGGACGTGGAATACGACCTTTCGAAGGTGATGTTCGTGTGTACGGCAAACGTGCTGCATACGATTCCGCAGCCATTGCAGGACCGCATGGAGATTTTGCGGATTCCCGGCTATACGGAGAAGGAAAAGCTCGAGATTGCGAAGCGGTTTTTGGTGAAGCGAGCGCTGGAAGCGACGGGACTGAAGGAAGAAAACCTGAGCTTCACGGACGAGGGGTTGCTGCACATCATCCGGCATTACACGCATGAAGCGGGAGTGCGAAATCTGGAACGCGAGATTCAAAACATCGCGCGAAAGATGGCGCGGCGAGTGGTTGCGGAAAAAGACGGCGTGAAGGCGGAAATAACCGCGGCGAATGTGAATGACTTCCTCGGAATTCTGAAGTACCGCGAATTCTGGCTGGAAAAACACAACGAGATTGGATTGACGACGGGCCTTGCGTGGACGGAAGTGGGCGGCTCGGTGCTGGTGACCGAAGCGGCGATCATGGAAGGCAAGGGACGTTTGACGCCGACGGGGAAGCTCGGCGAAGTGATGCAGGAATCGGCGCAGGCG
>DATGIS010000098.1:0-52293 GCA_035295625.1 Candidatus Acidiferrum sp.
TTCTCACCGACTCCACCGCCAGCCTCGTCACCGAAGGGCTCCTCGGCAACCGCTACGTCAACATCACCCGCGGTTATACGGGCGTTCCCTTGAAGGAGAATCAGGAAATCAAAGGCACCGAGGAAAAAGCCATCAAGGAAGTCGTCGAACGCAGCGCAGAACTTCTCGGCAATCTCACGGCGCTCTCCGAAGACGCGCAGGACATGATCGCGGGCGTCAAAGGCGGCCGCGGCACCCTCGGCAAATTGCTCACCGACGAACAAGCCTACAACCATCTCAACAGTCTCCTCTTGCATGGCGATCAGCTCGTCACCGGTGTTCAGCAAGGACAGGGAACCCTCGGCAAACTTGTCGCTTCCGATGAAATGTACGGCAAAGTCGACAAAGCTCTCGACAACGTCAACGGTATTCTCGGCGATGTCCGCGGCGGGAAGGGTACTCTCGGCAAACTTCTCTACGATCCCACGCTTTATGATCAAGCGAAGGAAGCTATCGCCAATACCAACGGTATGATCGGCGACATCCGCGCCGGAAAAGGTTCTCTCGGCAAGCTCGCCACGGACGATACGCTCTACAACAAACTCCGCGACACCAGTTCGAATCTCGCCACCGCCACTGCGAAACTCAATGACAATACCTCCACCGCCGGCAAACTTTTTTCTGACCCTCAGCTCTACGACAATCTCACCGGGTTAACCGGAGACATGCGTCTCCTCATCGGCGACTTCCGCAAAAATCCCAAGAAATTCCTCCACATCAAAGTTTCCCTCTTCTAGCTTCTGCTCGCAGATTCGCCGCCGTGTGGCCACTGGCTCCCCTAGTCCCTGAGTTTTCCCCGCCTCAGTGCATTCCCGTACTGTCCTGAGCCATGGTTTCAGCATGGCGCTTCGCTCGATGCAGCAGGAACTCCGCCCCGTTCAGGGCTGCCTCCAGTTCGCTCGATCCGCAAATCGTTTTGCCCTCGCCTTCCGGATTTGCGGGGATTTGCACCATGTATTTCCGCCCGCTGCGGCCGTCATCTGCCGGTAGTTCTTCAATCGTTAGAAAATGTGTCCGCAGCCCCAGTCGCACACTGTAAACCGACTCGTTTCGCGGCATGGTCGCTTTCCCTCCGCGCCTAGCTGATTCGATCCACTCGCGTCCCTTTCACGATCGGCGATCGTTTCTGTCGCGCCGCGAATCGCTCCGCTTTCTCCTTGTTTGTGTAGACTCGCCCGAACGTCTCCCCGTCGACGTACCGCAAAGTCACTCGCCAGTGTTCGTGCTTGCGTCGTCCATCGGCCGCCATTGCCAGGTCAGCTTTATGCATCGATTCCCCTCCTTGGGCGCGAGCCCCGTAATTACCGCTCAGTACGCTGCCGAGTCTAGAATCCATTGCGATTCTTAGGTGTTCAATATTGAACACCTCCTTCCAAATCTGGCTGCTATCCTGTCGTTCCCGTATTGGAAAGTTTTGCTGTATATTTTCAACAAATCCTGGGAGAGCATCGGATGCCCAAAAGGAAGGCCTCCGCGAAACAGCAGTTTGACGCGGGCCGTTATCTCGCAACCTCAGGTGTAAAAAAGAGGATCCTGAATTTTCGTGCCAGTCAGACGATTTTTCTCCAGGGCGATGTCAGCCACTCCGTCTTCTACCTCCAGTCAGGTGCCGTAAAAATTGTCGTCAGTTCCTCCGCCGGAAAAGAAGCGGTCGTCGCCATCCTGCGTCCGGGCGATTTTTTCGGAGAAGGCTGCATCGCTGGACAGCCCCTTCGCGTCGCCACCGCCGTTGCCCTCGGACCCGTATCCGTTCTCAGGATTGAAAAATCGGAAATGATTCGAGTCATTCATGAAGAACGCGAGTTTTCTGACCGTTTCGTCGCTCACATGCTCAAACGGAACGTCAGAGTCGAGGAAGATCTCGTTGATCAGCTTTTTAATTCCAGTGAGAAACGCCTCGCCAGGGCACTCCTCCTGATCGCTCGTTACGGCAACAACGAAAAGCCCCAGCACATTGTCGCCCGCGTTTCCCAAAGAACTCTCGCGGAAATGGTCGGCACCACCCGCGGCCGCGTCAGTTTCTTCATGAACAAGTTTCGTAAACTCGGCTTCATCAAGTACAACGGCGGGCTGCAGGTCCACGATTCGCTGCTCCGCGTCATCCTTCACGACTAGTGCGCCTGCGATTGCCTGTTTTCTCCGCCCGCGCTAGCTTTTCTTCGGCACAGCGCGTTCTTTCCGGTCAAACAAGGCGCGCGCCCGGTCGCGGTCCGAAACGTGTGCTTCCGCCCAATGGCAAAGCTCGCGCAGCGGCTTCACCAGACTCTCCCCCATTTCTGTCAGCTGATATTGCACTCGCGGCGGTACGACGGGAAATACCGTCCGCGTCAGCAATCCATCCCTCTCCATGCCACGCAACGTTTGCGTCAGCACTTTCGGCGAAACGTCTGAGATCGCTCGTTGCAATTCGCCCGTGCGCAGACTCCCTGGCACCAGCACGTGCAGAATTGTGATCCGCCACTTGTCGGAGAGCAGTTCAATTGCGTCGCGCGATTGCAGCGCCCGCTTCCGAAGATTCATCCCTCCGGCCATGACTCACCTCCAGGTAAGTACTGCACCTCTAAGTGCGTAGCGAAGCGTTCGAAGGTACTGGTAGATTCTACCCGTATTTGAAATTCCAGCTTCTTGTAAACCTGTCCTCCGGGAGGAACCCTTGAGTCTCCGAGATCCAAATGTCGTCAATCCGAATCGTAAAAAACGGATTGCCATCGTCCTTTCGAACCCCGCCGTTTCTACAACCACCGGCTGGCCCGTCGGTTTTTGGTGGAGTGAACTCACTCATCCCTACCACGAATTCAGCCAGGCCGGCTACGAAATCGAAGTCTTTAGTCCGGACGGCGGCACATGCGAGGCCGACGCCATGAGCGATCCCCGCGATGCAAGCGGCTACTCCTCCTCGGACTTGATTTCGATGGGTTTTATCGCCACTCCCGATCTCGCCGCACTCGTCGAAAATACCGCCAAAGTCTCCACAATCGACGTTTCTGCCTTCGATGCCATCGTCGTCGCCGGCGGTCAGGCTCCGATGTTCACCTTTGACAAGGCTTTCGCCCTACACAAGAAATTCGCGGAATTCTACGAAGCTGGAAAGATCGCGGCAGTCCTCTGCCACGGTGTAGCGCTCTTGCGATACGCCAGGTTAAGCAACGGCGCCCTGCTCGCCAAGGGTAAAACCATTACCGGCTTTGCGAACGGCGAGGAAGATTTCGCCGACAACGCCGTATGGGAAATGAATCTTCTCCCTCGCGACAAGCACATCATGCCCTGGCGCATCGAGGACGAACTGAAGAAAGCTGGCGCGAACTACATCCAGGCCGGTCTTTGGCGCGGCTTTGCTTGTCGCGACGGCAATCTCATCACCGGTCAGCAGAATTTCTCCGGCTCGGAAACCGCCCGTGCCGTCATCGAAGCCCTCGGCCGCTAACAAAATCCCTCATGCCAGTCCATAAAATGGAAGCGGGTCAATCGTGAACATCGCCTTCATCTGCTACGGTCAAGTCGGTGCTCCTCTTGCCGACCATCTCCAGCGCGCAGGTCATTCCGTCACGCTCGCTGCGCACGATCCGCAATCGCAAAGTGTTCGACGAGTCCTCAATCGAAACCGCAATCTTCTGGTTGCTCCGCCTCCGCAAGCCGTCGAGTCGGCCGACGTCATTTTTCTCGCAACGCCTTTTCAGGCCAACGAAGAAGCACTCTCTGCCGTTTCCAAAGAGATTCAGGCGAAAATTCTCGTGGATTGCACCAATCCAGTCGGTCCCAGGCTGACACACGGGCTGAACAACGCACTGTCTGGCTCGGAGTTCGTCCAGAAACTCGTTCCGAATGCGCGCGTCGTCAAAGCATTCACCATCTATGGCTACGAAAATCTTGAAAACACTTCTTTCCCCGCCTACAACGTCAAGCCCGCAATGATGCTGTGCGGAGCCGACGCCGGCGCAAAACGCATTGTTTCGCAATTGGCCGCTCAACTGGGCTGGGAACCTATCGATGTCGGCGGTCTCGAACAGGCCCTGCATCTCGAACACATAACTCTGCTCTGGGTTCGCATGGTTCGCGTCCACGGCGCATCGCCGAACCTGGTCTGGGCCGCTCTCAATCGCTAGTGCTCGCTACTCGTTGTTATCGCGGAAAATCCGGTAGCGCTTTTACGCGATACGCCTGCAACAAATGCCGTCGTTCATGGCCGCTCACAATCTCCAGTCCGGTGCCAACCGTAAACCAGATCACGGCAATCAACGGATTGCGAAAACGAATTTTGTTCACGTCGTACTCGCCGGCGCGCCCAATCAAATCCCGCGTCGCCCGGTTGCTCGTAAGAAATCTTTCCAAAACCGAAGTCTCAACTTTTGCGCTCCGCACAATCTTCTTTGGCGCGGGCACGCGCTTCAGATTCGGCGCGGGCTCCACGAAGTTCCTCAAAAAATATCGGCCAAACCACCCCGGCCTGATGTCCTCCACCGTTTGTTTTTTCTTGCTCTCAAGCGCCCCCGCCATCGGCGGCAAATACACCTCGTTCGTGATGCAGAGATGTTCCATGCATTGTCCAACGCTCCATCCCCCGCTCGCCGGTTGCCAATTCAATTGCTCCGCACTGAGGCCGCCTACCAATCCGCGTGCCCGTTCGTCCGCCGCGTCCAGTTCCGAAATTAATCGCACGTCCCAACGAGTCATGGCTACCTCCTGCAATTCCCGTAAACAGCAGTATACGTAGGCTGGTCGATGGCCAACCAATCAAGCTCAAAATCGACTCGACGCCGCATCACACTTTGTGCCAGCAGTCCCACCTGTGATGTAATGCCTCTGTAACATTGCGCCCGTACCATTCACCGGCAATGCCGCGAGAAAACGAGTTCATGGAAACTCCCGAAGTTGCAAAGCAGCAGCCCCGCACCGAACCTGGCAAATCTACGCTCCCCCAACCGGGCCGCCCTGTTCCAAGTCGTGCCTATCCCGGCGCGCTCATCGTCGTCGAAGGCACCGACGGCTCTGGCAAAAGTACCCAACTCTATCTTCTAAAACGCTGGCTCGAAATTGGCGGTTACCGTCTTCACTTCACCGAATGGAATTCTTCGCCTCTCGTCAAAGCCGCCACCCGCCGTGGCAAACAGCGGCGCCTCCTCACGCCCACGACTTTTTCTCTTCTTCACGCCGCCGACTTCGCCGATCGCTGCGAGCGTCAAATCATGCCGCTCTTGCAGGGCGACTACCTCGTTCTCGCCGACCGCTACGTCTATACCGCATTCGCTCGTGACGGCGCTCGCGGCTGTCCGCAAAAGTGGCTCCGCAATCTCTATCGTTTCGCGCCAGTTCCCGACATCACCTTTTATTTCCGCGCGCCGCTTGAAGTCGCCGTTCATCGCATTCTCAGCGGCCGTCCCAAGCTCAAATACTACGAAGCCGGTATGGATCTCGGCCTTTCCTACGATCGCGCCGAAAGTTTCCGCCTCTTCCAGGCGCGCATCCTCGAGGGTTACGACAACATGGTCGAAAGCGATAATTTCGTTGTTCTCGACGGCACCTTGCCCGTCAACAAATTGCAAAAACAGATGCGGGACATCGTCGCCTCCAAAATCGATCTAAAGCGTTTTGCTCCCCGCGCCGCCGAGGCCGAATAAAATGCCCGACGAAAAAGAAAAATTGGAAAAAGAAAAACCGGAAAAAGAAAAATCCGAAAAGGCAGAGAAAGCTCCGGTCATTTCCGAGCCGCCACCGCCCGCCGCTACCGTCGCGGCGAGGCCTCCAGTCGCCGCTCAACCGGAAGAAGACTCGTCCCAATCTTTTTTTGGCGAGCCTCTCGTCGGTTTCGATCCAAATGAAATTTCCGGCAGCCTCGTCGTCATCGAAGGTATGGACGGCTCCGGCCGCTCCACGCAAATCTCGCTCCTTCAAGAGTGGCTCGAATCCGAAGGCTTCTCCGTACAGACCAGCGGCCTCCGTCGTTCGAATCTCGTCGGCCGTGACATTGACGAACTCCTCGCCAAAAACGCCGTCACGCGCCTCACCCTTTCGCTCATGTACGCCACCGACTTTTTCGATCAGGTCGAGCACCGCATCGTTCCCGCGCTCAAATCCGGCGCCGTGGTTCTCGCTGACCGTTATGTCTTCACGCTCATCGCGCGCGGCGTTGTCCGCGGCATCAATCGCGATTACCTCAGCGGTCTCTATGCCATGGCGCTTCGTCCTCATCTCACGTTCTGGCTCAACGTTCGCCCCGAAACCGCTTTCGGTCGCGAATTTCGTAAAGCGCAAGCCATCAGCTACTGGGAAGCTGGCCGCGACATGTCTCTCTCTCACGATTTGTATTGGTCGTTCATCCGCTATCAAACCATGATCAAGCGCGAGTTTGAGGCGCAGGCCAAAAAACACAGTTTCATCGAGCTTGATGGCGAAGCCAACGTTCCCACCGTCAACAAACTCCTCCGCCAGCGCATCGCAGAACATCTCGGCATTCGCGCCACAAAATACACTCCCTCTTCCGCTCTTGCGCATCTCTGGCGATAATCCTCTAAATGTCAGAACCGGTTCACATCGCCGCGATTGACGCCGGTTCCAACGCGGTCCGGCTTTCCGTCGTACGCGCCCATTCCGCAATCGACCTCGAACCGCTTCACGACGAGCGCTATCCGCTGCGTCTCGGCGAAAGCGTTTTCGTGCGCCACCGTTTCAGCGAAGACGTTTTGAAGAAAAGCGTCAAAGCGTTCAAACACTTTCGCGAAGTGATGGCGGAATTCGGCGTCACGCGCTATCGCGCTGTCGCCACGAGCGCTTCACGCGAAGCAAAGAATCGCCTCGCCTTCATCCGCCGAATCCGCCTGAAATCAAAACTTCGCCTCGAAGTCATCAGCGCCCACGAAGAATCTCGCCTGGGAAGAGAAGCCGTTTTCGCCGCGCTCGGCCCCGAATCTCCGTTGCGTTGCGTTGTTGATCTCGGCGGCGGAAGTCTCGAGCTCAGCATTCTCCGCGATCATTCCGTCGTTCAATCCGCGCAGCTTCCGGTCGGCACCGTCCGCTTGATGACCACGCTCGGAATTACCGGCGCTTGCTCCGCGTCGCAGGCAGAACAAGTCCGCAAATATTTGTACGCTCTCCTCGAATCGAAACTTTCGCCGCGTCCCAATCTCGGCGGAGAACTCGCCGTCGCTCTCGGTGGCAACGCGGAAACTCTTTCCGATCTTGCGCCGGGCCCGCGCGAACACGGCCTCTCCACTCTCGAACTTTCTCTTCTTCGCGAACGTTTGCCCGATCTTTTGCGTCGCGACGTCGAATCGCGCATGAAAACTTTTGGCGTGCGCCGCGATCGCGCCGACGTCATGGGAATCGCCGGTTTGATTTTCATTACGCTTGGCCGCTATCTGAATTTGCGCACGCTCGCCATTCCGCGCGTCGGAATTCGTGAAGGACTTCTCCGCGAAATTGCGCGTGAAGTTTTCTCCCGCAAGGAACCGCATCGTTACAACGCCGGTGCGCGGGAACTCTTGAGCGGCACCCGCGTTTTCGCTCGCCGCATGGCAAGCGATCGCCGCCACGCCGAACACATTCGCGAACTGAGTCTGCAACTTTTCGATCAGTTGCAGCCCGTCCACCATCTTCCCGCGGAATCTCGCGTGCTCCTTGAATCCGCCGCGCTTCTTCACGATGTCGGACACACTGTCAGCAATCGCGGGCATCACAAGCACGGCGAATATCTCACTCTTAACGGCGACATCGCCGGACTCAATGGCCGCGACCGGAATCTTGTCGCTGCTGCCGTTCGTTATCACAATCGAAAAGCGGAACCGTCCGGGAATCATCCGGCGTATGGCGCGCTGAATAATTCCGATCAGCGGCTCGCGCGCCGTCTCGCTTCGATACTGCGGATTGCGGAAGGGCTCGATCATTCTCACCGGCAACGCATCAGCGGCGTGCAGGCGAAATTCCAGCGCGGCGCAGTTGGTTTGCATTTTACGGCGCGCGGCGATGCGGCGGAAGATATTCGCGATGCGAATCGCTGCGCGGAATTATTCGAGCAGGAGTTTCATGTAAGGTTGTATTTCCGCACGGTTGGCTCGTAGCGCGGATTGTGAATTCAGGAGCTGGGAGAGAGCATGCTGCTTTATCTGGTGCGACACGGAATTGCGATTGACCGCGAAGATCCGAAATGTCCGGCGGAAGCGGAAAGATATTTGACGGAAGAGGGAATCAAGAAGACGAAAGAAGTGGCGCGCGGAGTTGCGGCGATTGCGGAAGAAGCGGATTTATTTTTAAGTTCGCCGTACGTGCGCGCGATGCAGACGGCGGAATTATTTGCGTCGGCGTTCGATTTTCCCAAAGAAAAAATCCGCAAAACCGAATTGCTTTTGCCCGGCGCCGATGCCGGCGCTTTGTTCCGCGAAATTGCGAAGCAGAAAGACGCGGAAGCGGTTTTCTGTTTCGGGCACGCGCCTCATCTGGATGAGGTGATCGCCGCTGTCCTCGGAAGCAAACGGGACGCAACCAGTTTGAAAAAAGCCGGCGTGGCCTGCCTTGAACTGCGCCGCGTTGCGCCGCCAACTGGAATTCTCGCGTGGCTGGCGACTCCAAAGATTTTGAAAAATTTAAAGAGCTAGTCTCCTGCCAAAAAATTGGAATCGTTGCCCGCGCCTTCTTCCGGTTTCGCGGAAGGGAATTGAAGCGGCAAAGTTGCAGTGCTGCTTTCGAGCGCGTGCATTGAAATATTTTTGCCTAGAGCGGCTTCGAGCATCTGGCGGCCGGCGATCAGACTTTTCGGACTTGGCTGCGCTTCCAAAAATCCCCCGATGGAAATTGCGATTTGCTCCGCTTTCGATTCGACGTGAAGTTTTGCGTTCGACTCGACGCCCATTTTGCGAAGCGCGCGGGCCACGCGAAGGATTCCCGCGAGCAAAAGCAAGCGCGCCTGCTGCGAAGCTTCGAGCGCGGCGAAGCGGCCGCTCTCGGAAGTTGGCGCAGGTCCGCGGTGGTAGCGGACAGCGAGTGACAGAAGTTGCCAGTTCGCGGAAGTCCAACCGGGCGGCGGAGGCAGCTCGGCGAGGAATTTTCTCGCTTCTTTGTGCGCGTCTTTTTTCGATTCCGCCGGCTCGATGCCGTGAAGAGCGGCGGCGGCGGTCATCACTTCCGGGAGTTTCTCGTCCTTGAAGATGGCGCTGCCGTTTGCGCGGCACAGTTCGGTGAAAAATTTCTTCGCGAGGCGGCCGGCCGATGCGGACTTTGCGAATGCCGGGTCGGCGGCGCGAGCGGTGGCGCGCAAACGCGCGGCGGCAGTAATAGCGACTCGACCATTCGTCGGCAAGCCGGCGCGCCATTGATTCCAGAGGCTGGTTGAGCCGAGCGCGAGTTGACGGTACGTTGCGATTCGCTCGGCGCGTTCTTTGGCGATCGCTTCCTGCCATTTCGCCGAGCCGCTGAGATCGGAAGTCGCGACGCGAACGGCTTCGGCGAGGACGTCGAGGTCGTGCACGTCACCGAGCAAATCCTGGACGCGTTTTAAATCGGCGCCAACGCCGTTGTGGACTTTAGGCAGCAGATTTTCGACGGTGTAGCGGAAATGTTTTATGCCGATGCGAAGTTCGTGCCAGGGCTTTGCTTTTTCGGTGCGGAGCGCGCGGCGATGAAGTTCAGCGGCTTCTTCATAGCGTTCGAGCGCGAGACATTGGGCCGCGTCGCCGTCGAGCGGAAGATATTTCAAGCGCGAGCGAAGTTCGTGGGCGAGCCGCACCCAATCCTTTTCGTTGAAACGAGCGGCGCTTTTTTTTGCGTCGCGTTCCTGGCGATCGCGATCGGCTTTTATGGCGTAGAGGATTTGCGCGCGGAGGGCATCGTCGGCGGCGGCGAGTTTCAGAACCCAGGATTCCTGCACTTGCGAATCGCGGATGACACCGAGACTGCGGAAAAGTTTGCGGCTGGATTTGCGGAGTTCGCGCCACGCGGGATGGGGATCGACTTCTTCGAAGCCGGAGGCGAGCGAACGGCAACGGCGGAGCGCAACGCGCAGATCGTGGATAGCTTCTTCGCCGGGAGATGCGAGAACGCGGGCGCGCTCCTTGAGCACGCGTTCCATCCAAAACAAAAGTCCCCTGGACTCGGCCGCTTTCGCCGGAAGGGGGATAACCGCAGCCATGACTACCTCGACGATGCCGTTCCGAAGCCTGTGGGTGGCTCCCCTGAGGAACGGCGGAGAGGATAGCGTAATCCGGCGGAAATGGCGTGCCCATACCGGATGGCGAAGCTGTGGAAAAGCACTGGAAAAGGGGTACACCCCGGTGTTTTTGTGCAAGAGTGCGCAAATGGTTGAAGAAAAAGGAGTTAGCAAATCACTCTTGCAAAAGAGCGAAGAAAGAGTGCGCAAGTTATTGAAAACAAAGGGGCGAAAAAGAGCGCTCTTTTGCTGTGCGGCAAAAGAGTGAAGGGCAGAGCGGGGGAGGGGAATCGGCAGGAGGGTGGGCTGCGACGAAATCATGGACAAGCATATCAGGAATAGTTACACAAGTCAATACTTATTTCATGGTGTATCCATTCGAATGGCGTTGCGTCCCCGAAATGACAGTGTGAAATGCAGACCTGCAAATCGAAACGAGCCAGCGAAAACCATATCCAGCCGTGGAAAAACCCACTTAGATGGTTCGCGGACAGGAGTTTTCGGAATTCCGACTCGTCCACCCGCCATCCGCGATTGACGCCGTCGTTTGTGCCCTGTACGCTCCGGGTCATGAAAAAGATAATTCTGCTTGCCGTTGTGACGCTTTTAGCGGCGATTTGCTATGCACAATCCCAGGGGGCCAAGAGCCTTGTGCTTGAAAAAAATGAAGGAGAGACACGGGTGCGGCGTCCGCGCGGAGCGCTGGCGACGCCCTCAGCCGAGTTCATCCTGAAAGTGACGCCTGAGAATAGCGGCTCGAAACACCTCGTGCTTGGCACGGAAGTGATTCCTCCCGGAGGCGTGATTCCGAAACACAAGCATCTGGAGCAAGACGAGATCCTGCTGATCCAGACGGGCACCGCGCACGTCACTTTGGATGACAAGGAATACGATGTGCATGCCGGAGGGACGGTCTTTTTTCCGGCTCAGACGTGGGTGAGTCTAAAAAACACCGGTGCGGACAACATCAACGTGGTGTTTATCTTCTCCGCTCCCGGTTTCGAAAAGAACATGCGGTGCAGTTCCGTGGCAGCGGGGCAGACTGCCTCACCCATCAACGCTGACGAGCTCAAGGCGTGCGCTCATGAAGGTCACGTCGAGTATGAGGCGCTCGCACCGGCGGGAACTAAATAGTAGAGCCTGGCTGAAGTTAGCATTCGCCGAAAAACCGAGCCCGCACAGTGTCATTCACAGGCAGTTCGGGGCCGCTGAAAATATGATCGGGAACACGCGTGGGATCCTGTGCGATCAGCGGCATAGCTCTCTCGCGCAATGCCGCAGATTGTGAACTTGGATCTTGAAACAAAGTACGGAACCAGCCTTCAACGGTGCAGCAAGCACCACGCCAGCCGCGATGTTTTTCGGCGTATTGGTTCGCCGCAGTAGTCCAGTCGGAATTTGCGCTGAGTTCGTCTCGCAAAACCCGCGCCCCACGCAGTGCGAAAGAAAGGCCTTGGCCGTAAGTGGGGTCCGAGGTGGACGCCGCATCGCCGAGTAAGACTACACCGTCACGAGAGGGATGTTCGACCCAGGATTCGCTGACGTCGAAGCTCGCGAGCGGCCCAATGCATTTGACCGCAGCGTAGTAATCGGCCAGCGGCGGATAGCACCTGGCCGACTCACTGAGGAACAAATCGAGCATCTCCGTCCCTTGCAGGCGATGCTTCGTCGTCTTCGGGTACATGTAGTAGGCGCGATGGCGATTTTTGCCGAGGGGAATGAGTCCGATGCACATGCCGAACTGCGGGTTGAAGACGAAGTACATTGTGTCTGGCGGAGAACAGACATCGGACAGCAGCACACCAGCCATGTAGTAGTCGTGTGTTTGCTCTGTAACGGTGAAGCCTACCCATTTCCGCGAAGGCGCTCCACGACCGTCTGCGGCTACAACGAGCCGAGCGGATATGCGGTTGCTGTTGCTGCCGGTCACTACAACGGCGGGAGTTGTCCCAGGTTCGATTCGTTCAACAGTGGCGCCCCGCCGAACCTGCGCACCAGCGTTTTCCGCAGCGGCCAGCAGCGTCTCCTGCATTTCCTGATGGGCGAACGTAAGCGTTGGCAGACCTTGGGGTGTGGTCGACCGAGTGTCCCGCGGACCCATGCCCCCCTCCACGAATGGCACATTGTGAGCGCAGTCGGCACGGAGAAGTTCGAGCAGCCCCAGTTCGCGGGCTTCGGCAACACCCCAGGGAACCGTTCCCTCGCCGCGCACACGGTCTTTGAAACGTGTCTCTTTTTCCAAGAGTAGGACCCTTGCACCGCGTTGAGCCATGGCTCTAGCGAACGCGGACGCCGCGATGCCGCCGCCGACCGTGATGATGTCGTAGTCTTGTGCAGGCATTGTGGTCTCCCTCCTAACGGGTACTCCATCGCGCTTGGGGAAGTGAGATCGGGAAAGGCTCGCAGGATGTTAGCGACGCGGTCCACTAGGCGTCAAGGAATCGCTAAACTGCCGACAACAAAATCGAAGTCCTAAGTCCTGATAAACGCGGTTACCCTCCATGTGGTGTGTGAGCGCTTCGCGCTGGTCCGCCGGGTCGAAAGGCGCGTTGTATGCGGAGATATCGACCCCCGATAGTGCTTCATTTTGAATTCCGAACTGGAAGAGGGGCCCTTGACCGTCGATTGTGGCGCGGAGTAGATTTCGCCACTCGGAGCCTATTCGCGTCTTTCGGATTAGAAGGAGGTCTTCGTGAGATCCATTCGCTTCTTCGGTTCCATTTGCGCCCTCTTGATTTGTGGCTCAGCCGTCGCGCCATCTGCGACCCAAACTCAGTCGACGAACACAACGCCGCTCATCCTGGAAAAAGATGAAGGCGAACGCCGGGTGTGGAGGCCCATCGAGGGTCTCGATAGCAAACTCTCTCTCTTCATCCTCAAAGTTGATCCACAGAATGGCGGTTCGTCCCATCTGGTTTTGGGAACCGAAGACATTCCGGTCGGAGGAAAAATAGACGCGCATCGGCACCCTGGGTCGGACGAAATTCTTTTCCTACAGAATGGTTCGGCGAAGGTAAGTCTGGGCGACAAGACCAGGGACGTGCATGGCGGCGCCACCGTGTTCATTCCGGCCGGCACCTGGATTTCTGCCACAAACACCGGAAAGGAAGCCATCCACGCAGTGTTTATTTTCTCCGCGCCGGGTTTTGACGAATTCATGCGGGCGGAATCCGTTCGCGAAGGAGAGAAGGCCGTTGCGCTGACAAAGGCCGAGGATGCGGAGATCGCAGCGAAGCACGCCCACTCCGTGATCTACAGGGAACCTTGAATTGAGTCGCATTTACGGAGGGCTCATGCCTGATTGACGCGGAGAAGTGGGGTAATAGTACGGCACTTTTCCGGTAACGCGACTTATCCGGATTAACCGGATTTCTTCTCGATGCTTTCTATGGCGGCAAACGTCCGGTCAACGTGCGGTTCACTGCGAAGAAGGCCCGAGTGTAGTACGCAGCGCTTTTGTGCCGCGACACCGCATGTAGGGCACCGGACGGATGATATTTGTTTAAGTGTGAGTTCACTTTTCTTCATGCAATCAGAATGAGATTACTCCAACCGCAATTCTGTACAGTTTTGAACAGTGCTAACGCACGTGGGCGGAAGGGACAACGCCTGACTTGTCCGGTAACCGTCCAAGTGGATCGCCTCAAAAAGCAATTCTCCGGTAACGCGACTAATCAGGACCTTGCCAGAGTCTTGAGTGGCGCATGGCCGGGTATTGCTGTACCGTCGCATGCTCCGAATGACCCGAACTTCAGCGAAGCTCTTTATTTGGCGGCAAGGCTACGACATTCTCACAAGTCATCCAGAAACTCATAACTCCTGTAGATCAACGCCGCCCTAAGTCACTGCAAATAACGGGGCTTGGGTTTGGACCTTCGGTTGCGGCGCGTCTGAACAAGTCTAGCCTTGCGCAATTGCGGGCTCATCCTTCTGCAGGAAGGAACAAAAATGAACATGATGCGATTTGCGAAGATCGAAAAGATTGCAGCCAGAGTTGCGGTGGGAGCGCTTGCGCTCGTGAGTTTGGTGAGCTTGACTGAGAGCACGCAGGCGCAGGAGGAGGTGAGGCCCTATCCGAAGATGTTGCCACTTTCTGAGTATTTAATGGAGCGGAGCGCGGCAATCGCGCTAGCGCGAAGCGCCGCTCCAGAGGGCATTTCAAGGAATGCGTCTGTCTTGGTGCTGACACCCAAAGGTTGGGAAACAGCGGTTGCAGGTACGAACGGTTTTGTGTGCATGGCGGGGCCGGCATGGACGGCCAGCATTGACTTTTATGACGTGTGGAGTCCAAAGCAGAACGGGCCGATTTGCCTCAATCCAGCGGCGGTGCGGTCGATCCTGCCAATTTTTCAAAAGCTGACGCAAATGACGCTGGCTGGAGTGACCTCTGTAAAACAGCGCATCGCGGGTATGCAAGAGGCGTATGCGAAAAAGGAGATTCCGCCGGTGGAGCCAGGGGCAATGAGCTACATGATGTCCAAGGATGCATACCTCAGTCATTTGGGCTCACACAATTTATGCCACGTAATGTTTTTCTTGCCGATCAAAGATCGTGCTGAATTGGACGCCAATGATCCGAAGTCACCCGTTTCCTCCACGTCTATCTGGTTCCCGGACCCTGACAAACCGGATAGTCCACTGAATAAGGAGCTGCCGCCGCTGCGGACGGTCCCAATCGAAGTACCCTATTGGTCCGATGGCACTCTCGCGTTCCACTAAATAAAGCCGTATGGCAACAGCAACAATCCGGGGAACGACGTCAGGTTCCGGTAGACGCGGTTACCGGAGAAGTGAAATCGACCTGGTCCGCAATGTCCGGTAAGGCGACTTACCAGGACTCAGCAAGCCAGAATGTCCCAACGAGCCTTTGACTCAGAATGGCTTCCGTTTCGCCCGTCGCTCGCCCATAAGAGACCGGCGGGTTATGATGTCCGCGGTTTTCGCGAGGCTGACAAATACTTCTGATCCAGTTATGCGAGGAGGCCCGATTGAAAATTAGCAAAAGGTTTATGGTGTGCTCTTCTCTTTTCCTGGGTTTCCTGTTTTTCGGGCCTGCGTTGCAGGCACAGACGGACGAAGCCATCCGCAAGCTCTCTCGCGATATCTTCAAGGAACTGATCGAAATTAATTCCACCGATTCCGTGGGGAGTGTGACTGCGGCTTCTGAAGCGATGGCACAACGCTTCCGCGATGCAGGATTCGCCGAGGCTGATATCCAAATACTCGGTCCGAATGAACGGAAGAAGAATCTGGTTGTGAGGCTGCACGGGAAGGGAAAGTACAAGCCTCTCCTGCTGATCGGACATCTTGACGTCGTCGAAGCCCACCGCGAAGACTGGACGACAGATCCTTTCCGCTTTGTGGAGAAGGAGGGTTTCTACTATGGCCGCGGCACCCAGGACATGAAGAGCGGCGACGCCATCATGGTTACGACGTTGATCCGGTTCAAGAAAGAAGGTTACATCCCCAACCGCGACATCATTCTGGCGCTTACCGCCGATGAAGAAGGTGGCAAGTCGAACGGTGTGGATTGGCTGCTGAAGAACCATCGCGAGATGGTGGACGCCGAAATTGTGTTCAACCACGATGGCGGCGGCATATTGACCGACCACGGAAAACCTATCGTGATGGGAGTGGATGCGACGGAAAAGCTGTACGCAGATTTTCAACTGTCCGTGACCAATCCAGGAGGCCACAGTTCGCTGCCGCGGCCGGACAATGCCATTTACTCTCTGGTGGACGGGCTGGCGGGGCTGGAGCGCTATCAATTCCCGTTCGAGCTGAACGAGGTAACGCGCGCCTACTATGAGCGGATGGCGCAGACGGAAACGCCGGAGCGCGCGGCGGACATGCGCGGGATACTGAAAAATCCACCTGATGCGGACGCGATAGCGCGGCTCTCTCGCGACCCAGATGAAAACTCCACGATCCACACCACTTGCGTTGCAACGCGTCTGAACGCCGGGCACGCCAATAACGCTTTGCCTCAGCGCGCCGAAGCCAACGTGAATTGCCGGATTGAACCCGGGCACAGCGCGGAAGAAATCCGCCAGGAATTGATCAGAATACTTGCCGAACCGAACATAACTGTGCGCTACGTTAGCGATTCCGGTGAGATTTCCGACATCGCTCCCGACCGGAAGAGTTTCCCGCCTCCGCCGCTGCGCCGCGACGTGTTTGCGCCGCTCGGGAGAATTGCGTCCGATATGTGGCCCGGAATTCCGGTGATTCCTGATATGGCTACCGGCGCCTCCGACAGCATATACACCATGAGCGTGGGCCTGCCTACCTACGGGATTTCGGGCATCGCAGTCGACCGTGATGACATCCGCGCGCACGGCAAGGATGAGAGGTTGGGGGTGGAGTCCTTCTACAAAGGAGTGGATTTCTACTACCGCTATCTGAAGGCAGTAACCTCAGAGTAGGCGGCGAGCATAGTCGTTAAGATTTCTCGTTGGTCCGGTGACCGCAAGTGGATCCCGCGGTTCGCCGCTGCAATTGATGCGGCCGATTGAATTACAGAGCTGTTGGGTGGCCGAAAGCGAGGCAAAAAAACGGCGCAAAGTTAGCCTGGCTGCGAAGCGCGGTCCGTAATTTCTTCTTTCGCAGCGTCCCAATAGAGCTTCTTGCCGGAGAAATAGGATTGGGCGGCCATGATGATTGCCACGGATTGCGAGAAGCCAGCGCGAACAGTGGCGGCGGGCTGATGGCGCGAGCGCAGGCAGTCAAACCAATTGCTCATGTGGCCGGTGGACATGTCGTCGATGCCCATGGGCGGGAGCAATTTGTCGGGTAGAAGCAGGAAATGGGACTTGCGCTGTTTGTCGATATCGGGATTGTCTTCGTGGTTGCCATTTTCTTCGATGAATTGGTAACGCGGGCTGCCTTCGCCGCCGAGGTTGAAGAGCGTGGCCTTCTTGCCCATGTAGCGGGAAAAACTGGGCGCGTCGTTTCCGAAGCTGGTAGCGTAGCTGACGAGAAAGCCTTTGGGATATTCGAGCAGCGCCTGAAATGTGTCGGGAGTTTCGCGGCCGTCTTTCCAGGCGAAGATTCCACCGTGGGCGACGACGGAGGAAGGGAAGTGTTCGCCGGTAAACCAATGGACCAGGTCGATGCCGTGACTCATCCATTGATCGGCGATGCCGCTGGAAAAATCCTTGTAGAGGCGGAATTCGAAATAGAGGCGAGGATCGAAGGGACGGAAGGGCTTCGACATCAGCCAGCGCTTCCAATCGGTGTCCGTTTCGCGAAGCCGCGAAACCTCCGGGCGTCCGCGCCAACGCGGGCCGTGATAGTTCCAGACAATTTCGATTTTGGTGAGATCGCCGAGCGCGCCGGACTGGAAAACGTCATACGCTAATTTCTGATACGGCTCGCTGCGATGTTGCGTGCCGACTTGCACGATGCGATCGCTGGCGAGGACCGCATCGCGCGCGGCTTTGACTTCGGCGAGGACATTGCCCATGGGCTTTTCCACGTAGACGTCTTTTTTCGCAGCGACAGCGAGTTGAAGAATCGGCGAATGAGAATGTTCGGGAGTGGAAATTAAAACGGCGTCGACGTCGGTGAGGGCGAGGAGGTCTTCGAAGTTTTGGAACGCTCGCGGCGCGCGCTCAAAAAACTTTTCGTAGGTTCCGCGGCCGGCTTCGCGATTGAGGGACCAGAGATCGCAGACGGCGGTCATTTCGACGTTGTGCGTTTTCTGGAGCATGGAAGCAATCAGGGCAAGATCTCTGCCGCGGCTCCCGAAGCCGATGTGGCCGAGAGAAATGCGATCGTTTGCGCCAAGAATGCGGGCGTAGGAGGAAGGCGTGGAAGAAAATGCGGCTCCCGCGGCGAGAGCGGTTGCCGATTTATTCAGGAATTCTCTGCGGTCCATGCGCGCATGATTCTGGTTCATTCTTTTTCTCCCGGGTGGCGCTCGTTGAAGGTTCTTGATACCACAAACCCAAACGGAGTTACCAACGAGAAAAGGCGGCTGATTCGGAGCGCAGAGTGCCGGCTCAGGCGGCCAGACTCGATTGTCGATCGTTAATCGCGATCGGGATTGCGATGGCGCCAATGCCAATAGTGGCGTTGTACGCTACGGTGCTGCCGTTGGTACTCGCGATAGCTGCGGTGCTGTTCGACGAGGTAACGCCGGTAGGCGCGGTCTTCGCGGTCATCCCAATTATGGTAGTCGCGATTATCCCGGTCATAAACTCGGACCTGAACACCGCCGTCCTGAGGCTTGGGGTTTGCCAGGATGACAGTTGGAACGGAGAAAGCGGCGATTAGCAGCAGCGAGGCGAAACAGCGATTTTTGAGATGCACGATATGCTCCTCCACGACCAAGACGAGTTTGAGAGTCGTGGGACCTTCACTATGCTCGACCAGCGCCGGCGTGTATGTTCGATAGTGCACGGAAACGGAAATAGAAAACGCCAGGAGAAACGCCCGGGTTATGCGGTTCCGCTACGGAAGGACATCCGCCGGTCTCTCGGGTACAATCGCTCGCCATGGATACGAAGGGAATTGTCAGATCGGTGTTTGGAGTGCCGCGGGCGCTGATTGGCGCGATACATGTTGGCGCGCTGCCGGGAACTGCTGCCAGCAAGAAAAGCGTGGCGGAAATTGCGGAGGAGGCGGTTCGGGAAGCGCGGGTATATGAAGCGGCGGGCTTTCACGGGCTGGCGATTGAGAATACGCATGATCGTCCGTACTTGAAGAGTTCGGTTGGACCGGAGATTGGCGCGGCGATGGCGGTGGTCGGGGCGGAAGTGCGACGCGCGGTTTCGTTGCCGCTGGGAATTCAGGTTCTGGCGGGCGCGAATTTGTGGGCGATGGCGGTGGCACACGCGTGTGGAGCGAAGTTTGTTCGCGTGGAAGGATTTGTGTTCGCGCATGTGGCGGACGAAGGTGTGATTGAGGCGAGCGCGGGAGCGCTTTTGCGATACCGGCGGATGATTGGTGCGGACAGCGTTCGCGTGTTTGCGGATATCAAGAAGAAACACTCGGCGCATGCAATTACGGCGGATGTGGATATTGTGGAGACGGCGAAGGCGGCGGAATTTTTTCAGGCGGATGGCGTGATTGTTTCGGGTGTGTCCACTGGAGAGCCCGCGGATGCCGGCGAAGTGGAAGCGGTGAGCGGTGCAGTGTCCATTCCGACGCTGATTGGTTCAGGCATTACGCCGGAGAACATCGGGAAATATTCGTCTGCGGAGGCGTTTATTGTGGGGTCGTCGGTGAAGCGGGACGGGAAGTGGGAAAATCCGCTTGAGGAAAAAAGAGTGGCGGCGGTGGTAAAAGCATTTGAGAAGTTGCCGGGCGTGTAGCTAAAGAAACGCGCGAGTTGCTGAGGAGACTGCGCACAGGCGGGACGAAAAGAAGAGGCGCTCGGGAAGATCACAAGCGCCTCCTCAACTACTTCAACGTAAACCGTACCTCACTGGATCACCTCCTTCTCGGCGTGGACGCCGATCCCAACAAATGTGTTGAGTAAAGCGAATATAACGCAGGTCATGAGGAGTTGGCCACAGGGAAGGTGTTGAGCAGGAGTGGCGCGCGTGCTATGTTTGTAAGGGAAACCCGGAGTGGCGGAACTGGCAGACGCGCTGGACTCAAAATCCAGTGGTACTTGGTACCGTGTGGGTTCGACCCCCTCCTCCGGGACCAGAAAAACAGACGACAGTCGAAAGTTCAGAACTCGACGCTAGAAGTTTCTCCCCAACCGCACGACATAAAGTGGATGTAGACAATCCTGAAGAAAACTTCCTTGCGTGTGTATTGAAACGGTTTAAGATTGGGTGAAACACGTACGTACACCAAATCTGAGGCAACGAATGATCCCCTTCCGCCGCTATTTTTTCCTCTGCTTGATTCCGGGCGTTCTACTGTTACCACCGAAGACTTTGTGTGCGGCGGATAGTCCGGCGGCTTCGACTGCGAGCGTTTCGCTGGACGCGGGCTGGCAGATTCAATCGTCGTGCGAAGCGAAGGCGACGGGCGAGCAGGTGTCGGCGGTGGGATTTGATGCAAAGGGTTGGCATAAGACGACGGTGCCGAATACGGTTGTGGGGACGTTGGTGGACGACAAGACGTATCCCGACCCGACGTACGGAACAAATTTGAAAGAGCTGCCGGGAATGAATTACTCGAGCGCGACTTTTTTCGCGCTGCAGGATATGCCGGAGGGCAGTCCGTTCAAGTGCTCATGGTGGTGGCGGAAAGAGTTTGCGGTGCCGGCTTCGGCGGCGGGGAAGCATCTGGCGCTCCATTTTCCGGGGATCAATTATCGCGCGAATGTTTGGGTGGACGGAAAGAAGATTGCGGATGCGAAGGATGTGGTGGGAACGTACCGGATTTTTGAGTTTGATGTGACGTCGGCGCTGAAGGTAGGTGCGGCGAATGCAGTGGCGTTGGAGATTTTTGCGCCAGGCAAAGACGATCTGGGAATTACGTGGGTCGATTGGAATCCAACGCCAGCCGACAAGGACATGGGGATTTGGAAAGAAGTTTCGCTGACGATGAGCGGGCCGGTGGCGCTCCGGCATCCGTTCGTGAGTTCGAAGCTGGATTCGGAATACAAGGCGGCGGAACTGACGCTGAGCGCGGAGTTGCGGAACGATTCGGGCGCTCCGGTGAAGGGAACACTTTCTGCGGAAGTCGATGGGAAGCAGTTGAAACAGGAAGTGGAGCTGGCGGCAGGTGAAACGAAAGTTGTTCGGTTTGATCCAGCGACATATCCGCAATTGAAAATGGCAGCGCCGAAGCTGTGGTGGCCGTTCACGGTGGGTACGCCGAATCTATACACGGCGAAATTTTCGTTTGCGGAGAGCGGAAAGGTTTCGGATTCGGCGTCGATCAAATTTGGCATTCGCGAAGTGACGAGCGAGCTGACGGACAAAGGGCACCGGCTGTTCAAGATCAATGGGCACAAGATTTTGATTCGTGGAGCGGCGTGGGCGCCGGATATGTTCCTGCGGCCGATGTCGAAAAAGCTGGATGCGGATTTGCGGTACGTGAAGCACATGGGGCTGAATACGATTCGGCTCGAGGGGCGGATTGACCGCGACGAGTTTTTCGACAAGACGGATGAGATGGGAATCCTGGTGATGCCGGGATGGACATGCTGCGACGCGTGGGAAAAATGGGAAGTGTGGACCGATGAAACGCGAGCGGTCGCGGCAGGGTCGATGAAAGATCAGGCGCTGCGGCTGAGGACGCATCCGAGCGTCTATGTGTGGCTCTATGGAAGCGATAATCCGCCGACGGCGGCGGTGGAGCGGATGTATCTTGATATTTTGAAGGCGGCAGAGTGGCCGAATCCTTCGGTTTCAAGCGCAAGTGAGCAACCGACGCCGGTGACGGGATCCTCGGGCGTGAAGATGACCGGGCCGTATGAATATGTCCCGCCAGTGTATTGGTACGCGGACAAAGAAGCGGGCGGCGCGCACGGGTACAACACGGAGACGAGTCCAGGGCCTGCGATTCCGACACTGGAGAGTGTGAAGCGATTTATTCCGAAAGAGCATTTGTGGCCGATGGACGACGTGTGGAATTACCACGCGGGCGGAGAGCGGTTTACGAACGTGAATGTGTTTACGGACGGATTGACGCGGCGGTATGGCGCGCCGAAGTCGCTGGAAGACTACGAGCGGAAGGCGCAAGCGATGACGTACGACGGGCAGCGCGCGATGTTTGAAGCGTATGGACGGAATAAATACGTTTCGACGGGCGTGATTCAGTGGATGCTGAACAATGCGTGGCCGTCGCTGATCTGGCATTTGTACGACTACTACCTGGTGCCGGGCGGCGGATATTTTGGGACGAAGAAAGCGATGGAGCCGCTGCATGTGCAGTATGACTATGCGGAGCACGCGGTGGCGGTGGTAAACGATACGTATCAGGCGCGCAGCGGGATGAAGGTTGTTGCGAAAGTCTTTAATCTGGAAGGGAAAGAACTCGCTTCGCACGAAGAGAAGATGGATGTTCCCGCGGATGCGAGCGTGAAGGCATTTGATTTACCCAAGGCCGATGGGCTGACGATGACGTTTTTTGCGAAGCTGCAGATGTTCGACGCAACGGGAAAATTGGTGAGCGACAATTTTTACTGGCTGTCGGCGAAGGAAGACACGCTCGATTGGGCGCACCGGCGCGATACGGTGTATACGCCGCAGGCGGAGTTTGGGGATTTGTCGGGACTGGAAACGCTGCCGGAGGTGGCGGTGACGAGCGCGACGGTTTTTTCGACGGCGGGCGGCGCGGCGACGACGACGCTTACCAACGGAGAGAAGGGCGTCGCGTTCATGGTGCATCTACGGCTGGTGGATGCGAAGGGCGAGGACGTGGTGCCGGTATTTTGGAGCGACAATTACGTGACGCTGTTGCCTGGGGAGCACCGCGCGGTGACGGCCAAATTTTCAGCAAGTGGCGTGCAGGGATTGAAGGTTGTTTGCGATGGGTGGAATGTGAAGGCAAAGGCCGCGGCGCAGGCTGTGGCCCGCTGAACGCGAGGGAGATCCCTCACTTCGTTCGGGATGACAGTGGTAAAGTGGCCGCTCCTTGAAATGGGAGAGTGGCGAAGCGATGCGAATCCTAAAAAAGAATTGCGTGAACTTGCTGGCGCTGGCTGTGGCGTTGAGCTGTGCTGCGCCTTGTTGGGCGCAGGCGCAATCGATGGAGCAGGCCAAGAAGTCGGTCTTGGCCCGAATCGAGAAGAGCGGAGCGGAAGTTGGGATAGCGTTTCGGACGCTGGACCGTAAAGACGAGTGGTATTCGCGCGCGGACGAAACATTTCATGCGGCGAGCACGATGAAAGTGCCGGTGTTGATTGAGCTGTTCCATCAGGTGAAGCAAGGGAAGCTGAAGCTGGACGGCCCGCTGATGATCAGAAATGAATTTCACAGCATTGTGGACGGGTCGGTGTACAAGCTGGATGCAGGGGATGATTCGGACGCGGATCTGTATAAAGCAGAGGGGCAGACTCGAACCATCGCGCAGCTTGCGGAGCTGATGATTACGGTGAGCAGCAATTTCGCGACGAATCTGCTGATAGAAAAACTGGGAGTGGCGCAGATTCGGGCAACGGTAGATGCGCTTGGCGCGGATGGGATGAACGTATTGCGCGGCGTGGAGGATGGGAAGGCATTTGAGAAAGGACTGAACAACACGACGACGGCGCGGGCACTCGCCGTATTGCTGACGGCGATTGCGGATGGCCGCGCTGTGGACGCGGACGCTTCGAAGCAGATGATTGCCATCCTGGAGCGGCAAAAATTCAATGAAGCGATTCCTGCCGGATTGCCGGCAGGGACAGTCGTTGCGCACAAGACCGGCGATATTACGAAGATTCATCACGATGCGGCGATCGTCTATGCGAAGCGGCCATTTGTGCTCGTCATTCTTGTGCGCGGCATCACCGACGAAAAGGTGGCGTACGCGCTGATGGCGGACATCACCCGTGACCTATACGGCGCGACGAATTGACTCCCGCGGCGGCTGCGCTGAAACTAAATACGCAACCGTACGCCGTGGGACGTCATCCAAAGCTGTAGCGGTGAGCAACTGTGGCGGTCGAAGAGTCTGAGGAGACTGAGCATGAAGACGTGGATGAGATTTTTGGGTGTGGCAGTTTTGGGCGCTGCGCTGGCGGGCGCGGCGGCTGCAGACACATTGGAATTGAAGGATGGGCGGGTTTTGCAGGGGAAATTTCTGGGCGGGACGCAGGCGATTTTGCGGTTTGAAGTGAATGGCGAAGTGCAGACGTTCTCGACCAATGACATTGTCGCGCTGACGTTTACGCGCGGATCGAGCCAGCCGCAGCAGATGCAGGCTCCGGCGGCGCCTGCGGCTCCAGCACCGGCACCCGCTCCAGCGGCGCCGATGGGTTCGCAGAACAACTACCAATCGAATGGAGTGACGCTGTCGGCTGGGCAGGCGCTGCTGGTGCGGATGATCGACGGCGTAGATTCCTCGAAGAATCACGTTGGCGATATTTTCCACGCGAGCCTTGAAACGGACCTGAACGTGGACGGTCAACTCGTGGCACGGAAGGGAACGGATGTTTACGGACGGCTTGCGACGGCGGAGGCAGCGGGAAAGTTTGCGGGCAAGTCCGAATTGCAATTGGAGCTGACGCGGATCGTGATTGATGGACACGACTACCCGCTGGTGAGCAGCGATTACAACGTGCAGGGCAAGGGCCGCGGCGGCGATACCGCAAAGAAGGTGGGAGGCGGCGCGGTGCTGGGCGCGGTGATCGGCGCGATCGCCGGCGGCGGCAAGGGCGCGGCGATTGGCGCGGCTGCGGGTGGCGGCGCAGGCGCAGGCGTACAGATAATTACGCACGGCGAACAGGTGAAAGTGCCGAGCGAGGCGCTGCTGGAGTTTCGCCTGCAGCAACCGGTGACGATTACACCCGCCGGCTGATAAAGAGCACTTTTAAAGGCAATTCACAGGGTTCGGCGATACTTCGCCGGACCCTGTTGCGTTTTTACGAGCACTTTTTTATGAGCACACAGAGGAAAAAACTTCCTTGCCTCTTCTACTGTTAGCCACTAAGCTAACGGTCGATGTGGGGAGACCTCTCGTGCCAAAAGAAAAACCAAGAGTGAACATTGGGGAAGTGATCAAGACTTACCGCAGCCAGCGGGGATTGTCGCAGGGCGACATTGAACGCCGTACGGGTTTGCTGCGCTGCTACCTTTCGCGCGTAGAGAACGGGCACACTGTGCCGTCGCTCGAGACGCTGGCGAAAATTGCCGAAGCGATGGATATTTCGCTGGCGGACTTCTTCCCGGGAACCGAAACTCCGCGAGACCGCGAAACGCAGAAGATGCTGGGCGAGCTTTCGCAGGACGAAATCCGGTTTCTGGTGGAGATCAAGCGCTACAGCAGCACGCTGACCGATGGAGACAAGCGGCTGGTGCTGGCGATGATTCGCAAGATGGCGACGATGTTGCCGCCGCCGGTGCGGAAGCCGGTTGCACGACGGCCGATGGCGTAAGATTTTTGGAAAGAATTAGAATTGCGAAAAAGGACGGGCGAGTGCCCGTCCTTTTTTATTTTAAGCCTCGAATTCGAGGTGCCTAGCGGCGGAGCACGAGGGTGCTGGCAATCATGTCGTGCAGCGCCTGTTTGCGCTCGGTGATGCCGGCGAGAATGTAGCCGATACCAAGTGGAATCAGCTGCGTGACCCATTTTGAGAAAAATCTTCCGGTGGCGCGGCCAAAGGAGATCCGTGTGCCGTTCAAGTCGGTGACAACAATGTTGAGAACTTTTTTTCCGGGCGTTGCCTGCCACGACGAACTCTCGAATCCAGCGTAATAAAGCCAGCTGCCAACCAAAGCAACGATGATGATTGCTCCAATTCCAATAGCGAGCGCAACGCCAAAAGCAGCACCGCCGGGATCGTCAGGACCGGGTGGGGGATTGGGAAAGTTGCGAAGAATCGTGCCGGCGCTGGAGCTAAGCAAAATGATGAACACGATGATCAAAACGGGGACGCCGACGATGAAGCCGTCGAGCAGATGGGCGACGAGGCGGAGCCAAAAGCCTGCGTAGGCGACAACAGGGGCGGGCTGCCAGTGGGGCGTCACATCCATCGGGCCGGCTGGCTGCAAAAGCGGCGGCGGCGGAATCGGAATTCCGGCGCCCTGCGGCTGCCCGCAAACGGGGCAAACGGTCACTGTCTCTGCGATGGTGCTACCGCATTTTGAACAGTACACGCTCTCTCCTTGAGCCTTTCAAAATTAGATACGCTTTTCGAAGCCGAATTGTTCCCGGGCCACACCGGCGGGATTTAATTAGCCTGGTGCGTCTACAAGCTTTTCCAGCAGCCGGATTTTGCGCCCAAAATAAATTCCTGTCAGCATTTTCCATGGCGCGATGAGCACGTAAACGAAACCGGCGCTGGCAGCGTAATTCGCGGGCAAGATCAGGCCGAGTGCGCAGGATAGCAATCCCACGCCGGCCATTCCGACGCAGTCCACGACCATTGCCATTGTGATGAGGCGTTCGGTGCCGTTCAGTTCCAACTCTTCGCGCAAGCGCCAGGCGTTGATGTGCATGGCGGCCATGAGAAGAAACGCAGCCGCGAATCCGACGCCATACAAAAGGACGAGCTCTGGAATTTCGGCGGGCGTGCGCACCTGACTGGTGATGTTGCCGCTCCAATCTCCCGCGAGCGCGCCGAAGAGGAACTTGAGCGGATAGACGTAAAAAAGGACGAGGAACAGCAGAACTGAATTCAGGGCGAGCGTGGCGCGATCTTCCAACGCGTAGCGGCGGAAGAATTTGTAATGCGAGTGCCAGAGCAGGAGAAAAAGGCCGAAGCAGATGGCGAATGGCAGGAAGCCGCGAATGGAGACGCGCAGCTCGCTGAAATTTTTGGGAACTTGCAGGGAAACAACGAGGAGAGTGAGCGCGAGGCCAAAAATCACGTCGCTGAAGACTTCCAGACGGGAAATTGCTGTTCCGCGCAAGCGGAATCCGCTTTCGGTCCGCTGTTCGGTGTGCGAGAGGGACATTGCGAAAACTCCTCGATTACCGGACGGCAACTTCTCCCGCCCGCGTCTTTTTCGCTGGACCGCCTTCCAGATTCAAAACGGAGGAAACAAATTCACTCAGGGTCATGCCCATGTGACCCCACAAGCGTTGTTTCAAGCTCGTGTAATCCTGCGTGCCGCTGAAGATGTCCGCCATCAATTGACGGAAGACGGGGCTGCGGCGAAGGAACTGGACCATGCGAGTGGTGACGGCAGTTCCGAGAAACGTTCCGCGATAAAAGCGGCGAACGATGCGGGCGGCAAATTCAAGTTCAGAGGCGAAGGCCGCGCCGACCCAATCGGTATAAACTTCGGGTTTACCCTCTGCGAGCGCTTTGCCCAGCAGTTCGCCGGAGCGCATTGCGTAGAACAACCCTTCGCCAGTCAGTGGATCGACCCACGCGGCGGCATCGCCGACGAGAGCCCAATTTTTGCCGACAACGGTACGTTGCGAAAGAGTGCGCTCCTGCGGGGAAGGCAGGACGTGCGAATAAAATTGCGCGCCATCGAGCGAGATTTTCTGCTTTTGCACGAACTCCTGCAGGTGTTTGCGCAATTCGCCGCTTGTGTGGGAAGCCATGTTGCCGCAAATCCCCACGGATAAATGGTCGCAACGAGGGAAGGACCAGATGTATCCGTCAAATTGCGAGAGGAATTTGACGACGATGGCGTCGCCGGCTTGCGGGATAAAGTAGCCCTGCGTCATTTCCAGTTCGTCGCGTTCGAGCGCGCGAGTTCCGGGCAGAAGATGATTGCGGGCTCCCGCAGCCAGAACGAGAAAATCGGCGGTTTGCCATTCGCCTTCGACACAGTAGCGTGGTTTTTCGCCGGTGGTCTCCACGGAAACAACGTGGGATTGCTGTATTTTGCAGCCTGCCTCCTGCGCGCGCTCGAGCAAGAGACCATTCAAAACTTTTCGCGAATAGATGACGATGGGCTGCGTCATTTCGAGAGTGGCGCGCTGATCGTTGCTCGCGATGAGTTCGACGGAGTGAATCAATTTTTTGGGATGGGAATTCTCGAGAAGAAAAGGGTAACGCTGCGTTGCCTTGTGAGTGAGGCCGCCGCCGCACGGCTTTTCCCACGCCAAATGCTCATCAAAAATGACGACTTCGTTTCCCGCGCGCGCCAGTTGCTCGCCGCACATCGCGCCGGACGGCCCGCCGCCGACGATCGCAATCTTAGACATGGAACGACCTCTGTTGTTTCTCGAACCGGTGGATATCAGGCGCGAACCCCTACGCGAGCGGGAAAATCGCCAGGGCGAAACCGGCGCTCAGTATAGCACCGAAAACGGCGGTGGCTGCGGGGCTCTGTGTCTCACGGCGCACTACGTCCATTGCGAGACGCGTGAGAATTGCGAGGATGACGAAGTAGGCAGCGAGAAGCAGCATCAGGATTTGGCCGGAATGGAGGAAGAACAGCGCTCCGACGATGACGCCCCAGCAAATAGCGCGCAGCACCATTGCGAAGATCAGGCGACGTACGCGAGACATCGATCCGTGCGCGCCGAGAAAGAGTTCTTCGGCGAGAATCCACGGGAAAAACGCGGCTGCAACCGGCGCTAGACGGAGCCAGCGCGGTACGGTCAGCCAGGCTTCGTAAAAGCTGTAATCGAGCCACAGGCCAAAGAGCAGGACAAGCGCAATTGCGCCGATGCATGCGGCAAAGAAGCTGCCCCAAGACGCGCGCAAGATTCTTGGGATGGCGGCCGCGTTCCACGTAAGGAGAATAAGACCTTCCAGTAGCGCAAAGCTTGCGAGATAGTCGCCTTGAAAGAGACCGAGAATTCGCAGCGGCACCCAGAACTTCAAGACGACGACGGCTGCGACCGACGCGACGATCACTTGTCCGAGCACGCGAGTCGGCGAGATTGGTACGGCGTCCTCTTTCGATTGATCTTTTAAACCGCCGCCGATTTCTCCGATGAACGGCACGCAGAGCAAAATCAGGCCGAGCAGGCCGCACAGAAACCCCGCCAGCGCACGATTCGTAGCGCGGACAACATCTGCGTCTGTTCCCAGGAGTTTCTTGTTCCACGTGCGAATGGCGTCAAGCACCTTGTCGTCAAACAAAACGCTGACGTGGGTCGCATGGGGAATTAGCTGAAATTGGCTCGTCGCGTCGTTGGCTTCGGTGACTTTTGCTTGAGAGATGGCTCGCAGGCGCTCGGGTTCGCGCGCTCCGAAGAGGATGAGTGTGTTTTTCGCGAGCGGCGGATCGTCGGGGAAGAAAATAAATTCCTGTTGAACCGAAGGCGTCGCGCGCATCGGGGCCGGCGAAATGGCAATCACGCCGGCGACCTGCACCCTTGCGCTGACGCGCATCGCGATTGCGCCGCCCATCGAGTGTCCGGCCACGATGGTTTGTTCCGGAACAATCGCGTGCCGCTCAATCAATTCTTTTACCAAGGCTTCTCCACATTCGCTGGCGTGCACCGGATTGAAGGGAGGCGCAGTTCGGCCGTGACCGGGGAAATCCGGCGCGAAAACGCGCAGGTTCTGATTCGCAAGATCCTGTGCAATATGAGCCATGATGCGGCGATTCGCGGCGACGCCGTGAAACAGGACGACGTATCCCTGGGGCGTTCCGCCGACGGGTTCAACTACGTCCACGCTCATACGGCAGCTCGCAGGGCCGGAGGTCACGAGCAAGGGCCGGTAGGGCTCCAGATTCTGCAGAAAATAGCCGGCTGCCAGAAGCGGCAGCCCTGCAAGCGCAAACCACAGTTTCTTCTTTATTTTCGGCAAAGTGTCTCTCCGGCGGGGTCCGTTTTTCCGCGCATGATAAAATAATGGTTTCTGTCGTGTTCGTGCAAATGGCGTGGCGAGACAGGGGGAGCTCACTTGCATTCCGGAATTTTGAGCAGGGACGAAGCCGTGCTGCAGTTCGGCCGCGCGAACCGCGGCGGGCGGCGCGTTGTGTTTACGAACGGGTGCTTCGACCTGCTGCATCCCGGCCATATTCAGAGTCTGGAGCAGGCGCGCTCGTTGGGGGACGCGCTCGTGGTCGGGATCAATAGCGATGAGAGCGTGCGCAAATTGAAAGGGGCAGGGCGGCCGGTGTTGCCGGAACTGGAGCGCGCCGAGATTCTTGCGGCGCTCGAGTGTGTCGACGCCGTCGTCATTTTTCCGGAACTGACCCCGCGCGAAATTGTTACTGCGCTTTTGCCCGATATTCTGGTGAAAGGCGGCGATTGGCCGGGGAACCAAATTGTCGGCAGGGAAGAAGTTGAAGCCGCCGGGGGCCAGGTCGTTTCCGTGCCCGTCGTAAGCGGATATTCCACCACTGCGATCCTTGAGAAAATGCGCGCCGCCGGATCGCCCGCACGCAAGGATCCGTAACCACAAATGATTCTGCCCGTTGTTCGCGAAAGACTGGAAAAGCTGCTGCGTCTTGCTTCCGTAGAGGCTGCGCTTGCTGCGGTTCATTCGGGCGATCCCGTGGTGCAACTTTCCGGCCTGCAGCCGGCGGCGAAAGCCTTGCTCACAACTTTCTTCGCAGGTGAATTACGGCGACCGGCGTTCTTTCTTGTTGCGTCGAATAAACAGGCGGAAGCAATCGCGGAAACGCTGCGATTCTTCGCTTCCGTTTTTTCGGCGGGAAACGTTGGCGTTCTTCCGGCATTTGACACGCTGCCGTGGGACGCGCGCAGCGCCCACGCAGACATTCTCGAGCGGCGAGCTGCGACGCTCTATCGTTTGGCAACGGGCCAGGCGAATGTGGTCGTTGCGCCGATCTCGGCGGCACTCTGGCGATACCGCTCGGCCGAAAGCTACGAACAACTGACGCGCACACTGAAGCCGGACGACGAAGTCAGCCTCGAAGGGTTCATCACACATCTCGGTTCCGTCGGGTACGCGCGCACGGAAATGGTCGAAATGCCCGGCCAGTTTGCGCAGCGCGGCGGCATCGTGGATCTGTTTTCACCGGAGGCGCCGCGGCCAGTGCGACTGGAATTGCTCGGCGACACAGTGGAATCGATTCGTGAGTTCGATTCGCGGACGCAGCGCTCGATTTCCCCGGTTGTGCGCACCACGATTCTTCCCCTGACGGAGTGGGCAATTCCCGCAGACGCGGCCGAGTCGTGGGACCTGCCATCGTATTGGGGACCCAAGGAGGAGCCGGCGCAGCACAGTCTGATGGAACTTTCTTCGAGCGCGCTGAAGCCGCTGGTGTTTTTGAATGAGCCGGTGACGATGCTGGAAAATGCGCGCCAATTTTTGGCCGATTCGACGGAAACATACGAGCGGCATGGCCACGCCAATTCACCGACGCCCGATCATTTCTTTTGGCGGGAAGAGAATTGGCAGTCAGCTCTGGGCAATACATCGCAAATCTGGCTGGAAGAATTGGCTTTGGATGGAGGCGATGCCAAATCGTTCGCTGTCTCGTCTCGTCCGAGCGGGCGATTTCACGGCGACGTTGTCGCCTGCGTCGGCGCGATCAAGTCGCAGCTTTCCGGCGGCGGGACGGTTTATCTTTCGGCGGCCAGCACAGGTGAACTCGAGCGCCTTGCCGATATCTCGCGCGAGTATGAAGTGCCATACGTTTTGGGCGAATCGGAAGACGCGGCGGCCGGTTTTACGGCGGAAGGCGCGCTCGAATCTGCGGCGCTCGTCCTGATTCGCGCGCCATTCGCGGAAGGTGTGGCGTTTCCCGATGCGTCGCTGACGCTGTATGGCTATTCGGATTTGTTCGACGTCACGCCGAGTGTCGATCGGCCAAGCAAGAAAATCCGCACCTCTGGATTTTTCAGCGATTTCGCGGATTTAAAGCCCGGCGATTTTGTGGTGCACGTGGATCACGGCATCGGGCAATTCGAAGGATTGCGGCAGATCGAATCCGATGGCAGGCGCGGCGAGTTCATGTTGCTCCGCTATGCCGATGATGCACGGTTGTATGTGCCGCTCGAGCGCATGGACCTGGTGCAGAGTTACCGCGTTGTGGAAGGCGCGGCGCCCCCGCTGGACAAATTGGGCGGAACGGGCTGGACAACGCGCAAGGCCAAAGTTCGCAAATCGCTCGAGGACATGGCCGACAAGCTTCTGGAACTCTATGCCTCGCGAAAAGCGGCGAAGGGTTTCACGTTTAGCCCAGATGGAAATTGGCAGCGCGAGTTTGAGGACGCGTTCGAATTTGAAGAGACGAATGACCAAAACGCGGCGATCGCGGACATCAAGCGCGACATGGAGCGGGAGACGCCGATGGACCGGCTGCTTTGCGGCGACGTCGGCTATGGAAAAACCGAAGTCGCGATGCGCGCGGCGTTCAAGGCAATCAACGACGGCAAACAAGTCGCCGTGCTGGCGCCGACGACGGTTCTCGCGTTTCAGCATTTCGAATCGTTCAAGCGGCGGTTCGCCGCCTTTCCCGCGCGCATTGAAATGCTGAGCCGCTTCCGTTCAGCAGCCGAGCAGAAGAAAATCCTGGCCGAGCTCGAAGCCGGCAAAGTGGATATCGTTATTGGCACGCACCGGCTGCTTTCAAAAGACATCGTTTTCCCGGATCTCGGCCTGCTGATCGTTGACGAAGAGCAGAGATTTGGCGTCGCTCACAAGGAACGCTTGAAGGAAATCCGCAAGAACGTGGATGCGTTGGCGCTTTCCGCGACACCGATTCCGCGTACGTTGCACATGTCGCTCGTGGGACTGCGCGACATGTCGCTGATTGAAACGCCACCGCGCGACCGCCTGGCGATTCAAACGAGCGTCGCATCGTTCAGCGAAGAGCTGATTCGCAAAGCGATCCAAACGGAGCTCGAGCGCGACGGACAGGTTTATTTCATCCACAATCGCGTGGAGTCGATCTATTCCCTCGCGGAGTTGGTCGGTAAGCTTGTTCCGAAGGCGCGAATTGTTGTGGGCCACGGGCAGATGGCGGAGAAGGAACTGGAATCCGTCATGCTCAAATTCATTCGCGATGAAGCGGATGTCCTGGTGGCGACAACGATCGTCGAAAACGGCCTCGATATTCCGCGTGCCAACACCATCCTTATTAATCGAGCGGACCGGCTGGGGCTTGCCGAGCTTTACCAGCTGCGAGGCCGAGTGGGGCGTTCGAACCAAAGAGCGTACGCCTATTTGCTGGTGCCGCCCGAAACCGTGCTGAGTGAAATTGCGCGCAAACGGCTTTCCGCAATGAAGGAATTCAGCGAACTCGGCGCCGGCTTCCGCATCGCGGCTCTGGACCTTGAACTTCGCGGCGCGGGCAATTTGCTGGGGCGGCAGCAGCACGGCCATATCGAGGCAGTCGGCTTCGATATGTACACGCAGATGCTCGAGCGGGCTGTGAGCAAGCTGAAGGGCGAAGAATCCGCGCCGGAATTGCGCACAACTCTGAATCTGGGGCTCGATTTGCGCATTCCGCAGGAATACATCCCTACAGAAAATTTGCGGCTAAGGACGTATAAACGCGTTTCGTCCATTCGAAGCGAAGACGAGCGCAACGACGTGGCGCGGGAACTCGCCGACCGTTTTGGCAAACTCCCTGCATCTCTGGAAAACCTTTTGGACTACGCCGTGCTCAAATCGATCTGTGAGCGGCTGCGCATTTCGGCGGTCGAGCGGCAGGGCAGCCGGCTGGCGGTTCGCTTCTATCCGGAAACGACGCTGGACCCGGCGGCGCTGGTCAAGGTGGTGCGTTCGCGGGAAGGTATCAGGCTCGACCCGAGCGGCGTTTTGTGGATAGAAACGATTCGCGGCGAGTCGGCACAGACGGCGCTGAGAAACGTATTGCTCGCCCTCGAGGGGCAGGGCTAAACTGGTAGGGAAAGGAAATTCATGCGTAAACTTGCAATTTTAGCGGGGCTTTTTGCCGCTGTTCCTCTTTGTGCGCAACAACCTGCGCCCCCGCCGCCCTCCGGTCAGCAGCCGAAGCTCGAAGCGCCGACCATGGCCGAGCCGGAACCCGAAGCCGCAAAGCCGAAGGCTCCGCCGATCGTAAAGCCGAAAGCGCCTGTGGCCACGGACGCCAGCAGCAAAGTCGTCGAAGAAATCATCGCGCGCGTGAACAACGAGATCATCACGAAATCCGAGTACGACAAGGCGCTTGTTTCCGCTGAAGAAGACGCCAAGCAGGAATGCGAAAACCGTTGCACGCCGCAGCAGTTGCAGACGATGACCGACGAGCGCAAGAAAAACGCATTGCGCGATCTGATTGACCAGGCCTTGCTCGTCCAGCGCGGCAAAGACATGAGCATCAGCGTTGAGACCGAGGTCATCAAAGAGCTCGATCAGATTCGTATACAAAACAAATTGCCTGACATGGATGCCCTGGAAAAGGCCGTCAGCGCACAGGGGCTGAACTGGGATGACTTCAAGAACAACATTCGGAGCCACTTGATTACGCGAAAAGTGATTGGGCAGGAAGTCGGATCGCACATCAACATTCCCGAGTCGGAAGCGAAGAAATTTTACGAAGAGCACAAAGCCGAATTCATCGGGCCGGAAAGTGTGGCTCTGGCTGAAATCGTTGTGAGCACGGATGGAAAAAAGGAAGCCGAACTGCCTGATCTGAAGAAAAAAGCGGAGACGGCGCTGAAGCGCGTAAATGACGGCGAAAACTTTGCCGAAATTGCCAAGCGCATGTCCGACGGCAGCACCAAAGATCAGGGCGGATACCTCGGCACGTATAAAAAGGGCGAGCTGGCAAAAGCCATCGAGGACAAGGTTTTTGCGATGAAGCGCAATCAGCTTACCGATGTACTGGAAACGAAACAGGGCTATCTGATTCTTCAGGTGCTGGAACATTACGACGAGGGCCAGCAGGGCTTCGACAAGGTAAAAGAAAAGATCATGAACCAGTTGTATGAAGAGCGCATGCAGCCGGCGCTGAAAGATTATCTGAAGACTCTGCGCGAGCAGAGCTACGTTGTGATTAAGCCTGCGTACGTGGAAGCGGCGGGAGGCGCCGGCAATTCCGAGATTCAGGAAGTCAGCGCGACACCCGAGCAGGAAAAGGCGAAGAAGGGCGATAAAGGGCCGCGGAAGTGGTACTTCCCGCTCAAGCACTCGAAGCCTTCATGAAGCAGCCTTACGTTTCCGACCTGACCACCGAACAAAGCGTCACGACCTTTCTCCTCGTATGCGAAAAAGAAGTGCGCAGCACGAAGGAAGGGAAGCCGTATCTCCGCCTGGAACTCGGCGACCGCAGCGGAACAATCGAGGCGCGCATGTGGGACCAGATCGACGTGGTCTCAAAGGAAGTCGAACGCGAAGACATCGTAAAAGTGCAGGGGCGCGTTGAGATTTATCGCGGCAAGCCGCAATTCTCCGTACAGCAGATGCGCAAGGCGAAACCGGAGGAGATCGATCTCGCCGATTTCTTGCCCTCGACAAAAGAAGATGTCGAAAAACTGTTCAAGCAACTCCTCGGAGAAGCGGAATCGATCAAGAATCCCTGGCTCAAACAACTGAATACGTCCATTCTGAGCGATCCCAAAATCGCGCCACGCTACAAACGCGCCCCAGCTGCAAAAGTGATGCATCACGCCTATCTTGGCGGATTGCTGGAGCACGTCGTTGGGCTGTGCGGCCTCGCGCATCAAATTGCCGGACACTATCCCGAACTCGATCTCGATTTATTGCTGACCGCCGCGATTTTGCACGACGTCGGCAAGCTCGATGAGCTTTGCTACGACCGCGCCATTGGCTACACCGCGGAAGGGCAATTGCTCGGCCACATCGTCATGGAAATCGAAACCGTGGCGAACGCGATGAACAAGATCGAGGGATTTCCTCCCGCGCTCAAAACCGTTGTGCAGCATCTCTTGATCAGTCATCACGGCCAGTACGATTTCGGTTCGCCCAAGCTGCCGATGATTCGCGAAGCGCTTGTTTTTCATTATATGGACGACCTGGATTCGAAGCTTGCCGCCGTCCGATCGGCGCTTGCCGCGGATTCGGGCGATGAAATGTGGTCGGTCTATTCCGGCGCGCTGCAGCGAAAATTTCTGAAGCTCGATCAATTCCTCAAAGCCGGCCAATCGGCGGCTGCCGCAAAGTAAATCTCCAGCGGAATTACGGACTGGAATCTGCCTGCACTCGCCACGGTGAGCGCGACGGCCATGCGCGCAACGCATCAGCGGCCCACCGGGTGGTCTTGTCTTTGTGGCAGTCGGTGCACGCGTTGGGAATCGAGTACTTTTCCGTTTCTGCGGGACTGATAAATCCAAACGTGTGCGCGCGGACCATCGTGGTTCCCAGTGTTGTCTCGATTTTTGGCATGTGGCACGCAATACATTCACTGCCTGCGGAGCCTTCTTTGTGGTGCGTGTGCGCTTCGAGTGTTTCCTCGCGCGGCCCATTCGGCGATTTCGGCCCGTGACATTCGAGGCAAAGCATCTGTGGCGGTTCCCGCAGTTGCGCGTAGTTGCCTGTGCCGTGAACGTCGTGGCAATCCGCGCAGGTCACGCCGCGGCGATACATCACGCTCTGCACGTAATCGTTGCCCTGCATTCGATTTTTGTGCGACGTGCCTTCCGGAAAGTAGTTGAACGTCAGCTCTCCCAGTTTGTGCGGTTCGAGCGACCAGAAATCCTGCAGCCGAAGTCCGGCGCGGAATCCTACTGGCCAGTCGTAATATTTTCCTTCGATCGGCTTCTGCAACGGCTGGCCCTGCGAATGGCACTGGATGCAGGTGTCGTTTGCCGCTACGTAGTCCATGTGCGCCGGATTAAAAATGTTTGCGCTAGTCGGGTGCGCGGAGTGTTCGCTTCCTGGACCGTGGCATCGCTCGCAGCCAACATTCCATTCGGCGACCTGCTTTGTCTTGATGTCGTAACCGACTGAATGGCAGCCGTCGCAGAGCGGTCCTGTCGGCCGGTGCCGGTTGTCCTCCGGATAAAAAGGGACCCACCAGTCCGCGCCTTTGGGAACGAGGTAAGGCTTCCAGGCTTTGTTTACGATGTCCCATTGCGCGCCGAGAGGGAAGTAGTCGTCGCCAACTTTTTCAAAGTACCGTTGTTTCCAGATGCTCCCGTAGACGAACGCGACTTGGTCTTTTTTAAATGGCGCGATTTTATTCGTGGCGAGGTCCGGGAAAATCGCGTCGGGATGTTCTTTGGGATCGCGCACAACATTCGCCATCGGCGTTTTCACCCAGCGGGCGTACAGGTCGGCGTGGCATTTTTCGCAAGTTTTCGAGCCAACGTAATGACTGTTTGCCGCCGCCTGGGATTGCGCGGTCAGCTGGGCGGGATTCGGTCGCCCGAGGCTGCGCACGAACATCGTTAGCTTCCACGCGTCCACGTCCGACGTTTCGTGCGGAATGTTCCACGCAGGCATGCCGCTCAGGCGGACGCCATAGGCAATGATGTAGTGGATCTGCCCGTCCGAAAGCTTCTGTGTTGCAGGGCCGGAAAGATCGGGCGGCTTCGGATAAAGTCCGCGCGCCTCCGCGGTCTTGCCTGCGCCATCGAAACCGTGGCAGCTCGAACACCGGGAACGAAAATCTTCGCGTCCAGTTTCCAGGTTTTCTGAAGTCTGCGGGAGCGGATTCGTTTTCTTTTTTTCGCTGGAGGGAATGGAAAAATTGCGAACGCCGCGAGCAAGAATCTTTTCGAGTCGCGACGGCTCATCTGTCGCGCGAAATCCGCGATGGATCATCCAGGCGCCAAATCCGGCGAATATGAGGATGAGACCGGCGGTCACGACGAAAATGCGCCGTTTGGTCATAGGAGTAGTATTATAGCCAGAGGGAGGGATCTCCCATGAGAACACTCGGGCGCTACACAAACGCGTTTATTGCTCCTCCGACTCCGGCCGCTGACGAACTGCATCCGAAAGACGTCATTCCGTTTGGAAAATATGGCGCGGGCCGTTTTACGGGCCACCCGATCGGCCTTGTCATTGCTCTTGGCATCGTTGTGATGGCGCTGATTGGTGTTCCCGAATCTCGCTATTTTCTTGCGGCCGCGATTCCCCTTGGCACACTATTCGGATTCATCCTCTGGCGGATTCACCAATTCGAGCCGTCCGCCCTCCGGCGGCGCCGTTAGCGGTAAGCTATCTGCATTGCCGCCAGGCGTTTTGCCCCGTAAACTGAAGTAGAAGCGAAATCACTATGGTTCCGTCTGTCTACAAACTGCGCAATCTGGAAATCCGGCCCGCGGCGATACTTGCGCCGATGGCTGGCGTCACCGATACGCTTTTCCGCCGCGTCATTCGTGGCCTCGGCGGCTGCGGATTGCTGATGACGGAATTTACGTCGTCTGAGGGAATCACTCGCAGCGCAAAAAAAACGCTCCGCTACCTGTATTTTCAGGAAGACGAACATCCGATTACAGCGCAGCTCTTTGGCGCGAATCCTGCCGTCATGGCCGACGCGGCAAAGATGGTCGAAGATTTGGGCTTCGACGCGGTCGATATCAATCTCGGATGTCCCGCAAAAAAAGTGGTGAAGTGCGGCGGTTCGGGGTTGCTTCGCGATATGCCGCTGCTCGAAGAGATTTTCAAATCTGTGCGCGCGGCGGTAAAAATTCCGCTGACGATCAAGTTGCGCGCAGGCTGGGACGAAAAATCCATCGTCGCGGTCGATGTCGCGAGAATGGCCGAAGATATTGGCATTGAAGCGGTCGCGGTGCATCCGCGCACGCGCGTGCAGGGATATTCCGGCGCCGCGGACTGGAACATCATCGCTGGCGTCAAACAGGCTGTGAAAATTCCGGTCATCGGCAATGGCGACATCAATTCGCCGGAGGACGCCGCGCGCATGGTGCGTGAAACGAATTGCGACGCGGTTATGATCGGCCGCGCCGCCGCCACCAACCCGTGGATTTTTTCGCAGATGCTGCAATTCCAGCAAAAAGGGGCGTATGATGCCCCCAGTGAACAGGATCGCTACCGTTTACTTTCCGGCTACTACAGAGAAATATCGGCGGCGAATCTGCCCGATGCTGTGGGAAAAATGAAGCAGTTCGCGTGCTGGTTTACGCATGGCGTGGGTAACGGCAGCGAACTTCGCAGATCCGTACACGCGGCGAAAACGCCGAGCGAAGTGCTGGACGCGGTCGAACGATTTTTCGGCAGCCCTTCGCGGCAAATTGCCGCCGAGGAAGCACCCCACCCAGGGGATGCTTCTGGAAAGGACCAGGCCCATGGTCCCAGCAGTGAGCACGCTTGCTTCGAGGCAACGCTCGGAGCGTAGAATCGCAGTCCGTCTCCCGATGCAGGTGAGCGGGCGCGACAATCGCGGTGTAGTCTTCACCGAAGATACTTCCTGTGAAAATTTATGCCGGGGCGGAGCGGCGTTTCTGACGCGCTTCGAGGTGGCCATCGGCTCGGACCTCGAGATCCGCATTCCGCGCTCTCAGCAGTTGGCGCGGCGCGCGGACGGAGATTTTTCAACGCGCGGCCGCGTCGTCCATGTCGCCGAAGTGCCTGCGACCGGTGGACGCCTGGTCGGCGTGCAATTTACGGGTCCGCGCTTTCAAAGAATGTTTCGTTCGGAATCGGCTGCGTAATCGCCGTCGTTACGCGGCGACGTCTTAAGAGGGCGACGAAGCCGCGCTAGATGTATCGACTACGACCTGACCCGTAGACAACCGCTTGACCCTTCCGCGCAATCCTACTATCGTCGTGAATACGATGAAGAAGCTGGTTTCACTCGGCGAAAGTCTCCCGCCTACGCGCAGTGGCATGCTTGTGTGCCTTTTGCTCGCGGTGACGTTTCTCTTTAATCCCTTTTTGGTCGCTTCACCCTCTTCGACGTATCCCTCGTTCAATCATCCGCCTAGTTTTCGCGCAAACGCCGCTTCGTCCGAGTTGTTGAAGTTCAAGCCGGAGTTGGGAATTGACGCACTCCTTGTTGCGGCAAGTGCGCTGCTTGCTTTTTTCGCTTCGCTCGCGCTTCAGTTGAACCTTTTTGCGCAAGCCTGCGGAGCACGGAAATTGTTCGTGGTTCAGCTGGCGCCGGCCGGAAATCTGTGGTTTCGCCCTCCTCCTGCAGCCTGAAGGCGTCCCTATAATTCACTCTTCCACCAAGGTTTGAAACCGCAGATTTTGCGGCGCTGATTTCCATCGGCAACGACACGGAGAATTCTGCAGGTGCCTATGAATCGAAAAAGTATTTGGATCACGCTTATTGCGATAGTTGTTGTCGCGGCGGTTTGTTGGCGTTGGAATGTACGACCTTCTGCCGAGGCCGACGACCAGAATCATGCGGAAAAAGGCGCCGGACTTCCTGCTGCGGTCGCCACTGCGCAACGCCGCGATATGGCCGAAACGCTGACCATTTCCGGTGCGTTCAAGCCGTTCCAGGATGTTGACGTCCACGCGAAGGTCGCAGGCTACATCCGGAAAATTTTCGTCGATGTCGGCGACCATGTTCGCGAAGGGCAGACGCTGGCCGAACTTGAAATTCCGGAGCTCGCGGCGCAGCTCGCCGGCTCCAATGCAGCCGTTCGCGCCGCGGAGCAGCAGATTCGCCGTGCTGACGGCGAATTGCAGCGGGCTCAATCCTCACACTCCGCGACTCACGCCGCTTACGGCCGCCTGAAGCAAGCGTCCGATTCTCGGCCCGGCCTCGTCGCGCAGCAGGAAGTTGACGATGCGCAGGCGAAAGATCTCGGCGCGGAGGCCCAAGTATCGAGCGCGGAAGCGGAACTCGCCGGCGCCAAGCAGCAATTGGAAGTTGCTGAAGCGAACCAGAAACAGTACACCGCATTGACCGGCTACACCCGAATCGTAGCGCCCTTCGCGGGAGTCGTCACAAACCGCTACGCCGATACGGGCGCGCTCGTTGCTGCAGGCACTTCCTCAAGCACACAGGCAATTCCTGTCGTGCGACTTGCACAAGTGTCCAAGTTGCGGCTCGTTCTGCCGATTCCCGAATCCGCAGCGGCACAGATTCGGCTGGGCGATGTTGTGGACGTGCAGGTGGATGCGCTGAAGCGTGATTTCCAGGGCAAAGTCGCGCGCTTCGCCTCATCGCTCGACCAGCAGACGCGCACCATGGAAACCGAACTCGATTTCGAAAATGGCGACGGCCAGCTTTTGCCGGGAATGTATGCCGAAACGAATCTCGTCTTGCGCGGAAAGAAGAATGCGCTGACGGTGCCGCTCGAAGCTGTCGCACGCAACGGAAACGACGCGACGGTCCTCGTGGTAAATTCTCAAAACGTGATTGAGGAGAAGCACGTTACGCTCGGCCTCGAAGATAGTTCCTCTGTCGAAATCGTTTCCGGATTGAGCGACGGCGCGAAAGTCGTCGTCGGCAATCGCAGCCAGTTCCGCTCCGGAGAAAAAGTGCAGCCAACAGCCGCGTCATTCGGCGTGACAGGATCGGAGAAGGCAAAGTAATGTCCGGCTTCTCGATCAAGTACCCGTTTCTCATCATCGTCGCCTGCTTGATGATCGCCATCGTCGGAACCGTCACGCTGGTCCGCATGCCGGTTGACCTGTTTCCGCCGATTAACATTCCCGTCGTCGTCGTCGCGACGTTCTATTCCGGCATGCCGCCGCAGCAGATCGAAACCAACATCACGAACCCATTCGAACGGTTCTTCACGTTGGCATCCGGCGTCGAACACATCGAATCGCGTTCGTTGCCCGGCGTCAGCTTGATCAAAATCTATTTTCAACCCGGCACGAACGCGGACGCGGACCTCAGCACGATTTCGAATCTAGCCATGGCCGACTTGCGCCGCTTGCCTCCCGGCACGCTCCCGCCGGTCGTGCTCAAGTTCGACGCATCGAGCCTGCCCGTCTGCTTGATTACGCTGAAGGGCGAAGGTCTCAACGAAACCGATTTGCAAGACCTGGGTCGTTACACTGTTCGCAATCAGATCGCAAATGTTCCGGGCGCGTCCGTGCCGCAACCTTTCGGCGGCAAGTATCGCCAGATTATGGTTTACGTCGACCCGATGAAACTTCAGGCGCATGAACTTAGCCCGATGGACGTGGTGCGTGAAGTCAATTCCAGCAACCTGATTCTGCCCGCCGGTGACGTGAAGATTGGCCCATTCGATTACAACTTGTATTCGAACAGCCAGGCACCGGCCGCTTCCACCATCAACACGATGCCCCTCAAGACTGTCGGGCGCTCGTCGGTGCTGGTTGGCGACGTCGGAAAAGCGGTCGATGCTCAGGCAATTCAGACCAACATAGTTCGTGTCGACGGCCAGCCGTCCGTCTATCTTCCAATCTTGAAACAGGGCGGTGACACCAACACGATCGCAGTCGTCGACGGAATTCGTGACGCTCTGAAGAAGCTTGTCGACGTTCCGAAGCAACTGACGACACGCGTCGTCTTCGATCAATCTCTTTTCGTAAAAACCGCCATCGGCAATCTCATCCGTGAAGGATCCATCGGCCTCGTTCTTACCGGCTTGATGATTCTGCTCTTCCTCGGCAGCATGCGCGCAACCGCGGCAGTTTTTTTATCGATTCCGCTTTCGGCCCTCGCCGCATTTTTGGCGATCAGTGCGGGCGGCGGCACCGTGAACACCATGGTGCTCGGTGGACTCGCCCTCGCATTCTCACGTTTGATCGACAACTCCGTCATCGTTCTCGAAAATATCTTCCGCCATCTTGAACTGGGTGAACCTCCGGAAGTGGCGGCCGAAAAAGGAGGACAGGAAGTCGCGCTCGCTGTCCTTGCGGCCACCTTCACGACCGCCATCGTCTTCTTTCCCGTTGTCTTTCTCTATGGAGTCAGCCGGTTTCTGTTCATCGCGTTGGCCGCCGCCGTCATCCTTTCGCTTTTAGCCTCCTACTTTGTGGCCATGACCGTCGTACCGCTCTTCTGCGCAAAACTGATCAAGCTCCACCAAGCCGATGAATCGCTGGGCGAAGGAGCAATCGAATCTCGTTTCGGCAAAATCGCAAAGAAATTCGATTCACAATTTGCGGCATTGCTCAAAAAATACGACCTGACCGTCAACAAAGCTCTCTTGCGGCCTGTCGCAACGGTGACCGGACTCGTAGGCGTTTCGCTTCTCGCGCTTTCGCTCTATCCTTTCCTCGGAATTTCCTTTTTTCCGCGCACAGACGCCGGGCAGTTTGTAATCAACGTCAAAGCGCCTTCCGGCACTCGTGTGGAGCTAACCGAAGAATACATAAAGAAAGTGGAAGAGACCGTCCGCCAGGTCGTGCCGCAGTCCGATCTCGGTATGATCGTTTCGAACATCGGCATCACCACCGATTTTTCTGCCATCTACACTCCCAACTCCGCGCCGCACACGGCGTTCGTTCAAGTGAGCCTGAAGGAAGGCCACAAGCTGGGCAGCTACGAATACATGCGGCGTGTGCGTCAAAGGCTCACTCGCGATCTGCCCCAGCTCAGCACTTATTTTCAATCCGGCGGCCTCGTCGACGCCGTCATCAATCTGGGCCTCCCCGCGCCGATCGATGTGCAAGTCAGTGGAAGCAGCATGAGGAAAGCCTATGCCGTCGAAACGGAAATAGCCTCTAAGGTTCGTGAATTGCCGGAAGTCAGCGATGTTTTGATTCCGCAGGATGTGGATTATCCGGCGCTTCAGTTGGATGTCGACCGCGAAAAGGCCAGCCAACTCGGCCTCTCGCAGCGGGAAATCGTGGACAACGTCATCACCGCGCTGACGTCGAACGGAATGATTGCGCCGAATTACTGGATCGACCCGAAAAGCGGCAACCCGTACCTGCTCACCGTGCAATATCCGGAGAACCAGGTAAAGACGCTCACGGACCTTAAAGGCATTCCGTTGCGCGGCCCGAAAAGCACCGAGACGACATATCTGGATAACGTCGTGAAGGTCACCGCGATCTCTTCCCCCACCGAGGTGGACCACTATCAGCTCTTCCGCGTTGTAGACCTTTATGTCTCGCCTAAAGCGGAAGATTTGGGCCGAATCACTTCCGAAGTGGAAAAAATCATCAAGGACACCAACTTGCCCGAAGGCGTTCGTGTGAACCTGCGCGGCTCGGTGCAGGGAATGAGAGCGTCGTTCAAAAGCTTTGGCATTGGCCTGATTCTTAGTGTCGTTCTTGTCTACCTGGTGCTCGTCGCGCAATTCGCATCGTGGAAAGACCCGTTCATCATTCTGCTTGCTGTGCCGCCGGGCCTTGCGGGGGTTTTGCTCCTTCTGCTCGTTACGGGAACGACTCTCAACGTCATGTCTCTCATGGGAGTCGTGATGATGGTTGGAATCGTAGTTTCGAACAGCATCTTGATCGTCGAATTCGCGCGCCATCTTCATCACGAAGGCAAGCCGCTCGGTGAGGCCGTCGCGGTCGCGTCCCGATTGCGCTTGCGGCCAATTCTGATGACTTCCCTCGCGACCCTTTTGGGACTCATCCCAATGGCGATTGGCACCGAACCTGGCAGCGAACAATACGCTCCGCTCGCTCGCGCCATCATCGGCGGCCTTCTCGTCTCCGTCGTCGTCACTGTGTATCTCGTGCCCGCTGCTTACTTGCTTATGCATCGCAAATCGGATGTTGCCGAAGGAGTGCAGGCATGAAACTCTGCAAATCGGCACTTCTTGCGAATCTGCTTCTCTCTGCTGCGGTCGTGGCGCAACAACCAGCGCACATGGCTCCTGCGCCGCAAAGCGGAGCCTCTGCTCAAGCGGCGAACGCGCAGACACTGACGCTCGAACAAGCCGAAGCGATCGCCCTCAAAAGCAATCCGCAGATCAGTGTGGGCCGTCTGCGCGCCCTGATTGCACGTGAATTTGTCGTGGAGCAGCGCTCCGCGCTTTTGCCAAACGCAACGATTAACCTCACCGCGGTTGATTCAAATCCCGGCAGCCGCGTTGCTGCAGGCGGTCTGAACAACCCGGTGATTTTTCCTCGTGCTGCGGGCGGAGCCGCCCTTAGCCAACTCATCACAGACTTTGGCCGTACCACCAGCCTCGTGTCGAGCGCGCAATACGGCGCCAAAGCCGAGGAACAAAACGAAGTCGCAACTCGCGCTCAAATTCTCCTCGCGGTTGATAGCGCATTCTATGGCGCGCTGGAAACGCAGGCGCTGGTTCGCGTCGCAGAGCAAACCGTCGAGGCGCGCCGGATCTTGGCCGACAAAGTGTCGGCGCTAACCAAAGCGAAATTGAAGTCTGACCTCGATATGAGTTTCGCCAATGTCGATTTGTCCCGTGCGAAGCTGCAATTATTGGAAGCGAAGAACAATGCCGAAACCTCTCTTGCCGAACTCTCGGCGATCCTCGGCTATCCGGATTTGCAGAATTTTGTTCTGTCCGAAACCCAGTCGTCGGCACAACCGCTTGAGCCGGATCCCGCTCCGCTCATTCAGGAAGCCCTGCGCGACCGCCCGGAAGCGAACGCGCTTCGCCTCGATGTACAATCCGCCGAAAAATTCAGTCGCGCGGAGCACGACCTTTGGCGGCCCGCTGTCTCGGCCCTCGGCGTTGTCGGAGAAGCGCCAGTGCGCGATGACCGTATTCCGAACTGGTATGGCGCCGTCGGCGTGAATGTGCAGATTCCCGTTTTCAATGGCTTGCTGAACAACGCGCGGGCAAAAACCGCCGACCTGCAAACCGAAGCCACCCGCCAGCGATTGGTGGACCTGCAGAACAATATTGCGCGTGACGTTCGCATCGCCTGGCAGGACTCCAACCGCGCCTTTCAAAAGTTGAGCGTCACTCAGGAATTGCGCGACGAAGCCAACCTCGCCCTCGAGCTCGCCCAGTCCCGCTACAACCTCGGCCTGAGTTCCATCGTGGAATTCAGTCAGGCCGAGCTCCAAAAAACTGAAGCGGATATCTCCGATACTTCCGCGCACTATCAGTTCGAACTCTCACGTCGAACTCTACGTTACGTCACAGGGAATCTTCGTTAAACAATCTCGGATGAGGGTATCGAAAACGGAGTGGACGCGGCGAGACGCTTATTCCGGCGGCCGCAAATACGCTGCGCCGTGCCGGAACAATCCGGCGGCAGGGATCCGTTGCGAGAACACGATTCGAATCGGTACGAAAATCGCCCCGCTACCCGGAGTGAAGGGAACTGCAACTTCCAGCCGCGTACCTTCCGGATATTCATTCCGGCTGCGGAACGCGATTCCCCCCTTCGAAAGATCTTCGCAGACCGCAATCTCTTCCTGAAATCCCCGTCGCCGAATGCACGCCAGTACCCGTGTCTTCACGCGAGTTCGGTTACGCCGTGGGATCAACCGCTCTTCCAGAGGGTGTTTCGTCCCCAAAAGCGGCTCTGTTGGGATGTCCGACTGCACCTGCGTCCAGATCGAAGGCGATTCGCAAAGCTTACAAAGCCGCGCCACGCATTTCCGCACTTCAAAGGACTTTAGTTCCAACTCGTTCAGGTAAACCACTTCCCGCCGTTGGCAGAAGCTGCATTCCATCAACATTCGCGCGATAGCTTCGTCGGCCTTGCGCAACGTCGGAAACTCAACGTCCCAAAAATCCGAGCGCGATTCCAGCAGGTGAATCGCATACAGAAAGCCCTCCGGCTCGTGGTCAATCTCCGCCACGATGCGCGCGCGGGCCGTCTTCGTCATGTCGCCTTCCAGCGCTCTTTTCAGTGTGATTTCTTGATTTTGCTGCAGCCGTTCTTCGAGCCGAATCACGCCGCCGTTGCGGCTGATCAGCATCGTCTGCGCGGCATGCCTTTCCAGCACGCCGCCGCTGCCATACCAGGACGCCTCGATCGGCATCCGGAACGCGACGCGGTCGCTTTGGCGCACCATCTCTGTCCGTGTGGTCGTCATTGTCATTCGGGATACTTCTTAACCAGCCTAGCACAGGCGATTTGCCCGGGCCCCGGCCCTGCCACCCGTTTTGTCGTTATCACTAATAACAGCCCGCTATTGCCTCTTTCGCAGGTCTCCCCGCCGAAAATCGCCAGTTGCAGGCCCGGTTCGTGGAAAATAAGGAAGTTCAAAGTTGCCGCGCCCAGAGGGTGGAGTTCGGTCGAACACGGACCCAGCACCGTGAAAAACATTATCTCCATGGACGAACACCTGTCGAAATCGGGTTCCCGGGGCCTCTCTGTTCGAGACCGCCGCTACGCCATCCGCTTTCCCTTTGCCGCCGACGTGACGCTTATCGATTTGGAGTCGGGAGCCCGCTCCGACGGAGTGACCTCTGACATCTCATTCGGGGGATGCTTCGTTTGCACTAGCAAGCCGCTCAGCTTGAAATCTCGTGTCCGCGTCACCATGGTCCGCAAGGATCAGAAAGTCGAAGCTTTGGCCGTCGTGCGCGCCGTCAAGCCCAAGATCGGCATGGGCGTCGAGTTCCTCGACGTCGAACAGGCTTCCTATTCTGTGCTCGAGCGTTGGATTGAGCAGGTCAAACGCAACCGCTAGCCTTTCCACGCGTTCCGTGGATATCCCACCCACCTTCTTCCTTCTTATTGCTTCGTATCGAGCGGGTGTTTCGATTTCTCGTAAAATTCCTTTTGCAGTTTCAAGCTCACATCATCCGTTTTGATCGCCCTCAGAGCCTCCACAATTGAGCCAACCCATCCGTTCAGGTTCCACTCACCGAGCTCTTTGCGCGCCACCGATCCGTCGCCCGAATAATGATCCGGAAACCGCCCGTACCACCAGATCCCCGTGTAAATGTCTTCTGGCAGTTTGATGTGCGCTTGATCCGCTCCGGATTCCTGCTTTGCGCGGTCCAGATGCACCAAATCCGGATGCGACACCATCGTATTCGCAGTTTCATTTTCGCCCGCGTGATAGTCGATCCCGGTTGATTTCTTCGCCGGGCCACCAGGCCGGCTCCGCTCCCCAATAATCGCGTAAACCACGTAGTCGTGCGGCTGGTCGAGTTGCGATTGCGCAAAGTAGGGAATCAGGCTCTCGTTCCCGCCGTGCCCGTTTACGATGAACACTTTTTTGCATCCGTTGCGCCCCATCTCGTCCGTCGTTTCTTGCAAAATCTTCAGCTGCAAGTCACGGCTGTACACCACCGTGCCCGGTTCATGCTTGGCTTCGAAAATCTGCCCGAAATAATATTCCGGAAACACCACCGCGTATTCCTCCGCAACTGCCTTCATCACCGCATACCGCACATTCAACAAGTCCGTGCCGAGCGGCAAATGCGGCCCATGCTTTTCCAGAATTCCAAAAGGCAGAATACACACGCCCTTCGACTGCGCGATCGCGTCGCGAAAATCCGACGCCGTCAGCTCCTCCCACTTGGGCGACAGCTTCGATTGTCCCGCAGCCGCGCTTACGCAAAGCGCCACAGCCGTGGCCAGCAACATCATTTTCTTCATCAACATCGTTCCTCCCCTCAAACTTAAAGCTCCGCAAACTTATCGCCGCGTCGGCAACTGTCCTTCCCATCGCGGGTCGGGATGAAACCCGCCGTTCTTTCGCCAATCGTCCCGCGCCCTGCCATTCAAATCCCACACCACCAGCCCGTTCCGCAGCGTCAGTTGGCACACCAGCTTTTCCTTGCCATCCAACCTGCCGCCAAGACTATCCACAAATCCAAACCTGCCTTTTTCCACGCTCAGCAGCGCAATGTCCGCCACAGAACCGACCGAAAGTTGCCCCAGCTCTTCATGATGAATTTCCCGAGCCGGATTCGCCGTCGATAGCTTCACAATCTCTTCCAGCGGCATCCCGAGATTCAAAAACTTCGACAGCACATTCGGCATGTCTTTCATTCCCGCATTCATGCTTCCAACATGCAAATCCGTCGAAATCGAATCCGGCACGTATCCTTGACGCACAGCCGGAAATGCCTGCTTGAACACGAAACTCCCGCCGCCATGCCCAACGTCAAAAATCACGCCGCGTTTTTTCGCTTCGAATAGATACGGCCGCACTTTCCCGTTCTCGTCAAGCATCGGAATGAAATCGATGTACATGTGCGTCGAGATATCGCCGGGTCGCAGTTTTTTTGTCACCAATTCTTCATACGGCCGCTCGGGCCGGAACACTCCGAAATCCACCATCACCGGAATTTGCGCCGCAACTCCCGTTTCCAGCGCCCGGTCCACCGCCGTCCACTCCGGTGCTTCGAAATGCGCCGTTTTGATTCCTACAATCAGTCCGGGAAACTCCTTCGCCATCGCAGCCGCTGCCGCCGAATCCATGTCCTCGATGTTTTGCTCTGTCGGTTTTGGCCCCATCCCGCTGCCCACGATATTCAGAAACGCGAGCACGCGGGTTTTTGCACGATCTATGATTCGATCCTTGAAATCGGGGAAGTTCTTGTAGCCGGAGCTTCCCGCATCCGCCACGGTCGTCACGCAACTCCGAAACGTGAATCCATCGGGATACACCGAATTGTCCCCGTCATATCCATCGCGGAGTCCCGTCCCCGCATAAACGTGAGTATGAATATCCACCAGCCCAGGCGTCAGATAGAGCCCCTTCGCATCGATCGACTTCGCTGCATCTGTCGCTGGAATATTTTTCTCAATCGCCGCGATTTTGTGATCCAGCACCGCAACGTCCTTCACCGCGTGTACGTTGTTCTTCGGATCGAGAACCGTCGCGTTCTTGATGACGAGGTCGTATTTCTGTTGCGCAAACAAGGGCGTGGCGAAAGTGAGAAGCACTAGCAGCCGTTTCAGCATGAGTCGAGAGTTCTCTCCTCAATCGGTTTAAAACTGGCGAAATGGAGTATTACAGAATCCGCCAAAGCTGTCATCGGGAAAGGAAGCTCAAGCAGCCGGCAGTGCAGGCGCCAACGCCCTACGGCGCATCGCGCCAACCATCGCGATCGCCGTCAAAAGCAGCAGCACCGCATCAATCGGATGCCGGTACCGCAGCGACGTATGCGTTGCGTAATAGACCAACGGAAAAAGAATCGGCACGCACGCAACTGGTATGGCGAACGGGTTCTTGCGTGCAAACAAAAACACAATTCCCGCCAGCATCCCGATCGTCATCAACCCATTGAAAATAAATATCGCGCGAATCAGCCACGAATCCGTCGAACAAAAATCCCGCCAAGGCTGTTCTGTCCCAAGCCACGTCGCTGTGATTCGTCGCCCGATCAGCCGCGCCTCAAGCGCCTCGTGCGTTCGAATGAACTCCATCGCGAGCCGCTTCTTCTCATCCATGAATTCGCTCTCGCCGAGCTGCGTGTACTGGCGAATTTCCCCAAACCGCGTAATCCTCTGAATTCCGCCCACCGCATGCTCGTCAAAAATGTCGTTGTTTCCAATCCACAGTTCGAACGCAAAATTCGATCGCAGCGGTATCCACCGATGAAACTCTTTATAGTTGCGGATCGTCCATGGAGCACAAAACAAAATGGCAATGCCCGCGGCCAGCGCCGGCAACCTCATTCCCGTGCGCCCCGTCGCCCCTTGCCGCAACCCCAGCCACAACAAAAAAATCGGCAACGAAATTCCGAGCGCGGGATTCGTCAGCAGTGCCACACCCCACAGCGCGCCGTACGCCAGCCAGCGCCTCATCGAACGCGACTCCCCCAAATCGATCGTCGCCCACAACAGCAGCGTCGCCAGCAGCACCGAAAGCGACGTATCCCAAATCCATTCGAACGGCAACATCACTCCGCCGGGTGATATCGCCCAGAGCCACGCCGCCAGCCCAGCCACTGCCGTTCCGCCCACGCTGCGCCCCGCAAAATACAACGGCACCGTCGCCGCCGCGGAAAATACGCAGTTCAATAAAGCCGCCGCAAGGAGCGAAGCATACGTAAACGGACCAGTCGCGCGAAAAATTGTCGCCAGCAAACTCGGATACACCGGCGCAAGCCACGCCGTCGGCCCTGTCGGCTTACGGAATACGTCGCCGAATCCGCGTCCTTGCACCAACGCGTTTGCAATATTCCCCGTCTCATTGTCAAAGGGAACCGTCGCCAGCACTTCATGCGGAATTTTTCGCTGCTGATCCCACACAAACGCCACGCGCGCAACCAGCGCCGCGCCGGCAATCAACCAGACCGATGCAAGCCCCACCAAAATTTTTCGAATCATCCCGCCCTAAAGTATCTCAGCCAACCACCCGCGTTGGACAGTTCAACTTCCCCAAGAATCGGGTATCATGCCGCACGGACACAAGTCATGACCAATTCCGAAACCGAACGACAACGACTAGCGCAGCGTTATACCGAAATGAGCGACGTGGCTTTACTCGAATTGGCTGCCGAAGCTGCTTCCCTCACCGATGTTGCGCGCGATGCGCTCCGAGCTGAACTCTCGTCCCGTCGGATTCAGTTCGATGATGCGGGAAGCTCGTCCAGCCACGATTTCGGTCAGTCCAGTTCGCCTGAAAGCGGTGCCGACGAACATTCCGGGCCGCTCGAAACGGTATGTCGCTATCGTGATCTGCCGGACGCGCTAATCGCAAAAAGCATTCTTGACTCGGCCGATCTGGATTCATTCCTTGCGGATGAAACTATGGTTAGGTTCAGTTGGTTCTACTCTAATCTAATCGGTGGAGTAAGTTTGATGGTGCGTCCAGAAGACTTGCATGAGGCACGCCAGCTATTGCAAGAGGCAAACTTGGCGGGCAGTGCAGATTCGGAGACTTCTACCAACAAAATGGGAGACGCCACGGAATGAAAACTATCAAAGGCCCCGCCATCTTTCTCGCACAATTCGCAAGCGACCAGCCGCCCTTCAACAAGCTCGACGACATCGCTCGCTGGGCCGCGAACCTCGGTTACGAGGGCGTGCAGATTCCTTCATGGGACTCGCGCCTGTTCGACCTCAAGCGCGCCGCCGAGAGCAAAGAGTATTGCGACGCAGTGAAAGGCGTTCTCGCGCAACACGGCCTCGTCGCCACCGAACTCTCCACTCACCTCCAGGGCCAGCTCGTCGCCGTTCATCCGGCTTACGACGCCGCATTCGATGGCTTTGCTCCTCCTGAAGTCCGCAACAATCCCTCCGCTCGCCAGGCTTGGGCCGTCGAACAACTCCTCCACGCCGCAAAAGCTTCCGCCAATTTCGGCATGAAGTCCCACGTCACCTTTTCCGGCGCTCTTGCCTGGCCCTATCTCTACCCTTGGCCGCAGCGTCCCGCCGGTCTCGTCGAAACCGCCTTCGACGAACTCGCCGCCCGTTGGCTTCCCATCCTCGACGCGTTCGACAAAGCCGGCGTCGACCTCTGCTACGAAATTCATCCCGGCGAAGACCTTCACGACGGCGTTACGTTTGAAATGTTTCTTGCCCGCGTCAAAAATCATCCACGCTGCAACATTCTCTTTGACCCCAGCCACTTCGTTCTCCAGCAGCTCGACTATCTCGAATTCATCGACCTCTATCATGACCGCATCAAAATGTTTCACGTCAAGGACGCCGAGTTTCGTCCCACCGGCCGCCAGGGCGTCTACGGCGGCTACCAGTCGTGGACCAATCGCGCCGGACGCTTTCGTTCGCCCGGCGATGGCCAGGTCGATTTCAAAGCAATCTTCTCCAAGCTCACGCAATACGGCTTCGACGGCTGGGCCGTCCTCGAATGGGAATGTTGCATCAAGAGCAGCGAACAAGGCGCGGCCGAAGGGGCACCCTTCATCTCAAAGCACATCATCGAAGCGCCCGAGCGCGCTTTCGACGATTTCGCCGCCTCCGGCACCGACGCAGCCGCCAACCGCAAAATGCTCGGCCTCAAATAGTTTTTTTGTGGAGTGCGGCAGCCCAGCTGCCGCAGTGGCATAGGCTTCAGCCTGTGCTCTTACGATCCCAGTCATCCCGCCAGCGG
>DATGIS010000099.1:0-8313 GCA_035295625.1 Candidatus Acidiferrum sp.
ATTTATCCTTTCAACCGCACGGAGAACCGCATTCCGATGGAAATCGGGTGCTATCTCGAAGGAAACCGGCAAGTGCCCGGTGCGGAAGCGACGTTCACGGAGAACGTCAGCGCGAACGGCGCGCGTGTGGTCAGCGTGCGCAAGTGGGAGCCGAATGACCGGCTCGTGTTTGCTTCGCGCAATGGAGAGTTTCGTTCCTCAGCACGAGTGGCCTACTGCCAACCTTTGCAAGGCGACGGCTTTGCAATTGGCGTGGAATTTCTCGATGCAAAGGGACGATGGATTGTTCAAAACGCTAGATAGCTTGGCCCAACGGCGCAGCGGAGAGGAGGGAACGACCGGAACAACGTGAAGAATGAAACTAGCGCAAAGTTTTTAGCAGTTTGCTGAAGCGCCGGACGCCCGAGAAGGAGCCTCCGGCGCTTTCGCTTTTTCGTGGTCGTTACTTTCGTACTTCAGAGGTCGGAGAGTTTTAGCGGCCCATCCGCGTTTTTCCACGCTTCTTTAAATTGCCGTTCGACCCACGCAGCATCGATATCGGAACCTTGCGCGGCGAGCGCTTCTTTCAAGCCGAAAAGCGAACGTGGATTGCGCGGGTTGCGCTCCAGGTCAGCCCGGAAGGCCATTTCCGCGTCGTAGGGCTTGGCGATTTTCATGTACGCGGCGCCCAACGATTCGCGCACGGGGTAATACCAATCGGCGGGCTCGTCGTAAAAAAGTTTGTCCTGCGCTTCCGCCGCTGCGAGCCAATGTTTGATTGCTTCGTCTTGTTTCGATTGCGCTTCGGCGAGCCGCGCCTTCAAGACTTCACGAGCGACTACGTGGACGGGTTTGCAAGACGCCTGCAATCCGAAGGGCGCAGTGGCTGGGATTGCAGCTTCTTCTTTTTCGAACGCAGCAAATTCCGCTTCGGCTCTTGCGGTATCGCGCTGCGCGGCATACGCGAGCGTGCGCGAATAGCGCCAGAGCAAATGCGTCTCGGCGAGTTGTGAGGCCGGCTCGGGACGCGCCAGAATCGCGTCCCACTTCGAGAAGCGTGCGTCGACCCAAATCGGCGTCATCAAAAAGCCGTCGAGCATCGGCATCATGGTTGCGTGAGGCAAGAGACGCTGCGCGAGAGCGTCCGCGGCTTGCTTTGCTTCCGCATACCTGCCAGCCATGCTTGCCGCCATCGCAAGAAAATGTTCGTTGTGGCTGTGATACATGAGGTCATACATGCTGCCGCCGCGGTCGGCTGCTTCCGCATAGACTTTGTCGACTTGCGCGGCTTTTGCATTGCGATCGGCGGCGTGTTCGAAATCCCCGACGCGTTCGTAAATGTGCGCGGGCATGTGAATCAAGTGGCCCGCCTGGGGCACAAGCGTTTCGAGGCGCTCCGCGCTGGGAATCGCGCGTTCCGGATGAGGCGATGCTTCGAGTGCGTGAATGTAATAGTGATTCGCGCCCGCGTGCATGGGATCGCGTTCGAGCACCGACTCCAGCACCCGGATAAGTTCCTCTGTGTGTTCGCCCGGTTTACCGTCCAGCGTCCAGAGCTTCCACGGATCAAGGTCCATCAAACTCTCCGCGTACATCGTGGCAGCGTCGAGATCTTCGGGATATTTTCGCGACAGCGTGCGCATGCCCATCGAGTAGATATTTGCGAGCTTTTTATAATCGGGTTTCGGATCGCTCGAATAGCGAAGCATCAGCGTAGTCACGTAGTCTTGCTCGACGCGCGGCGCATCTTCGGCTAGCTTTGAAGCCTTTTGAATCGTTTCGAAGGCGAGCTTTTCCCGCTCTGCATCCACGTTGGCGTTGTAGTTGGGTCCGACGGCCATCGCGATGCCCCAAAGCGGCATGGGCGATTGGGGATCGAGTTCCGAGGCTTTTTGGAACGAGCGTGCCGCTTCCTCGTGATTGAACCCGTAGAGGAGAGTGATTCCCTGGTCGAAATAGGCTTGCGCTTCGGGATTGGAGGTGTGAATCGGATGGTGTTGCCTTCCGACGGCTGTCAGAGACAGATCCGCCGGTTTCTCCGATTGCTTTTTTTGCTGGCCGACGAGCGCACTTGCGAAGAGCGTTCCAGCAATGAAACACGAAATAATCGACCGCATTTGACCCTCGCCCATGTTTTTTCACACGACGGACGCAAACCAGTCCAGCACGTGAAGTCGCCGAAGTATACCGCGCCCCAAGCCCCCAGCGTTTACTTTATCGAGCAGACTTCGCGGTACACGTCGATCGTTCGGGCCACCATTCTGACGTCTGAAAATCTTTGCTGAATTTCTGTTCGCGCGGCGTCACCGAGCTTGTCCCGCAATGATTGATCGACGATCAGCCGTTTCATTGCGTTTGCAAAAGATTTGGCGTCCGGCTCCGCGACCAAGACCGCGCGCCCGTCGCCCACAACCTCCGCCAAGCCGCCGCGCGCGGTGGATACACACGGCAAACCCAACGCCATGGCGGATTGCAAGGCAGTTCCGAGCCCCTCGAATTCAGAAGGGAAAACAAAGGCGTCCAGCGCCGCGTATATCGAGGCGACGTCTTTCAGAAATCCGGGGAAGAGGACGGCGCCGTTCAAGCCGAGTTGTTGCGTCAATTCTTCGAGTTCTCTTCGGCATGCACCGTCACCCGCAAGTATCAACCGCGCGTTTGGAAGCTCTTTTCGTAAAATTGCCAGAGCGCCGATTGCGTGCCTCTGTCCTTTTTCCGGCACAAAGACGCCGACGCAACCGAAAAGAAAATCGTCCGGTTTTACGTCCCACTTTGCGCGGGCCGCCAGTTTTTCCTGCGACGAAGTCTCGGGCGGCACTTCCACGCCCTCATTTACGATTGCAATGCGTTCGGGCGGCACGCCGGACCGTCGCAGACTTTCTTGCACGTCCTGGCAGTTAGCCAGGAATTTTGTCAGAGCGCCGTAGCGAGCCCTTGCGATCCAGGTTTTTTTCAGCGGAAAGCCGATCCGGCGCGAAAGTACGATTGGCAATTTACGATGCGCCCGGGCAAACCATGCCGCGGTCAAGGCGTGCGGTTCGTTGACGTGAATCAGATCGAACGGTGATTTTTTGAGCGCGGCGCGGATCGCAAACGCCGCCCACAACCGCATGCCAAATTGCGGAACTCGATGCACAGCGATTCCGGCGTTGGCACTGCGTTCGGCCAGGAGAGAGCCGCTGGGCGCAATGAGCGAAACATTGTGACCACTCGATTTGAGTCCGACGAGTGTCAGCAACGCCTGGCTTTGCCCGCCACGCCACTCACGTTCGAGATCGACGAAGAGAATGTTCATCGTGGACGGCTCGATCGTTCCGCGGCAATCAAGGCGCCGAGCCTCTGGAATTTCAAGCGCATCGAGCGAGCCGCCATTTGCGCGATCAGAGCGCCGCGATGGCCATCCAAAAAGCCGGCTCGAAGTACGAAACTTTGAAAGTAGACCCAGGGCGTCGCGAACCACATTGCGGCGCGCCAACTGCGCCGTCCCTGGTCGAACATTTTTTGCGCGGCGAGCGTCGAGTAGCTCTCGACCTTCGCCTCGTGATCGGAAAAAGTTTCAATCGTGTAGTGAAGCAGATCGCCCTTCAGCCGGCCGCGCGCTCCTGCAAACACCAGCGTTTCGTGAACGATTCCTTCGTAACGGGCGTGAGTTTTGCGATACAAGCGCGACTGCATGTTGGGATACCAGCCGGAATGCCGCACCCAGCCGCCGAGATACGACGTCAATCGCGGCATTTCGAAGACGTTGTATTGCGGCGTTTGCGTTTTCCATTCGCGCAGAGAAGATTTCAGCTCGTCGCTCAACGCCTCGTCGGCGTCCAGTGTGTAGATCCATTCACACGTCGCTTGCGCGACGGCGTAATTTCGCTGATCGCCGAAGTTTGTCCACTCGCGATGGAAGACCTGCGCGCCATGCTCGCGGGCAATCGCTTCGGTGCGATCGATGCTGCCGCAATCCACGACGATGATCTCATCGGCAATCCCTGAGATGGATTGCAAAGCTCGGGGCAGGTTCTTTTCTTCGTTTCGCGTAATCATGCAAAAGGAGATTCGATTCATCGGCTGAGGTCAGCGAGAGGATTTCTTTTGTGATGGAATGCGCCGCACGAGTTTCGCGGGATTTCCAGCGAAGATGACGCGCGGGGGAATGCTTTTCGTCACGACACTTCCCGCCCCGACGATCGCGCCCTCGCCGATGGTCAAGTTGCTTAGGATTGTTGCGCCCGAGCCAATCGATGCGCCTTTTTTGACAACCGTTTTTTCCACTTTCCAGTCGGCGTCTGTCTGCAACTCGCCGTTGGACGTCGTTGCGCGAGGGTAGCGGTCGTTCGTGAACGTCACGCCGTGGCCGATAAACGCGTTGTCTTCAATTTCAACGCCTTCACAAATAAAAGTGTGGCTCTGAATCTTGCAGCGTTTTCCGATGCGGGCGTTTTTTTGGATTTCGACGAACGCGCCGATCTTCGTTTCGTCGCCGATTTCGCAGCCGTAAAGATTTATGAACCTGGAAAGTTTTACGGACTTTCCGAGCTTCACGTCGGGCGCGATTGCGTTGAATTCGCTCACACCGGCACCGCTTCGCCGCGATTTCGAATCGATTTGTCCGCAGCTTCGAGCAGTTTCACAATGCGCAAGCCGTTGTTTCCGTCGTTGAAGGGCGTCAGGTTATTTTCGATGCAGTCGAGGAAATATTCCGCTTCGGACGTCAGCGCTTCGCCGGGCTCCACTCGGGGCGACCACATGTCGCCGGACCGGTAGTTCACCAGCAGTTCGTGAATGCCTTGCCCGTCTTGCACGCTCACACCTTTGTCATAGACCTTCAGTTTTTCGTCCGTTTCGAGGTCGTTCCAGACGAGCATCTTCTTTTCGCCACCGATCAAGGTGGTGCGAACCTTTACGGGCGAGAGCCAGTTGACGTTCACGTGCGCGATTACTTTATTTGGAAAATAGACGGTGATGAACGCGATGTCTTCGAGCTCGTTGAAGTGTTTGGCGCCGGTCGCGACGACAGCTTCAGGCTTGCTTCGAATCACATGGTCCATGATGGAAAGATCGTGAGGCGCCAGATCCCAAATCACGTTCACGTCATGTTGAAACAAACCCAGGTTCACGCGCAGGGCGTCGTAATAATACAAATCGCCCAGAGCGCCGTCGTCCACCAATTGGCGAATCTTTTTCACCGCTCCCGTAAAAAGGAACGTGTGATCGACCATGATTTTGAGGTTTTTGCGGTCCGCGAGTTCAATCAGCTCTTCCGCTTGTGCCGAGCTTTGGGTGAAAGGCTTCTCGATGAAAACCTGTTTGCCGTTCTCCAGCGCCAACTTTGCCAGTTCGAAATGCGTTCTGACCGGCGTAATCACGGCCACCGCATCGATGTTTGGAGAACGCAACAGTTCGCGAGGGTCGGTCGTAAACGGAACTGACGGCAGCGCCTTTTTCAAACGCGCCGCCGCTCTTTCGTTCGGGTCGCAAACCATCGCCACTTCCGCTCGCTCCCGCGAATGGAAATTGCGCGCGATATTTGGGCCCCAATATCCATAGCCGAGCACGCCGATGCGAATCATGCCGCTCCGTAGGATTGCCGGATTTTTCCGGTAAACTCTACCGCGCTTCTAAGCCCTGCGCACAAAATTCACCCGAATAATGCTGGTCCCAATCCGGAATTCACCGCCGTCCTGCAGCATTGCGGCGCGTACGCGTTCATCGTCGAAGAAAGTTCCGTTCGTCGAATCGAGGTCCTTCAAGTTGATGTAGGACTCTTTGACTTCGAGCAGGCAATGATGCCGCGAAACTTCGGGATCGTTGAGGCTTATGTCGGCGCCCTGCCTGCCGAGAATCACGCTTGCCTTCTCAAATTTTCGGACAAGGCCTTTGTCCGGCCCATCCAGCACTTGCAGGCCAGCGGTGACGCCCGGGGGCATGGCCAACTCCGCGTCGTGAAAACCGAGTCCCGCGCCGCCGCCCTCAGCGCCCGTGCGCGCAAACGACGGAAGCGGAGACATGACAATGGTCGCATCCGGTTTCAGCTTCACTTCGATCACTGTCGGCTTGCCGCACTTCGAACACTTGAATTGCACCTTGGAGTGGCGCGCAATTTCCGCGTCCTTCAAAACATGTTCGGCGCCGCAGCTGGAGCATTTTGCTTTCATACGCCCTAAGTATAGCGTTTCCGCATCTTTGGGACACAATCGGCTGAACCCTCTGCACGGGCGGCCGCGGGTGCTGGGGCAGTGTGCGGGCTGTGCTAAACTTACAGTTTCGACTAGTGCCAGGAGCATTGGTGTGACCGAACATATCTCGCGCAAAGAACTGAAGCAGGACAAGATTCGAGAGTCTTTCGAGCACGGTGCGGAAGCCGTCTATTCGCACAGCCGACTTGCCGGAATTCTCGTGGCGATCGCTCTCATTGGAGTTGTGGCGTATGCCGGTTGGAAGTTTTATTCCGACCGCCAGACGCTCCAGGCCTCTGTCGCGCTCGATGACGCGATGAAAACCTACAGCGGGCGCATCGGATTGCCGAACGCGTCCGATCCAACGGACATAGCCTTTTCGACCGAACAGGCGCGTTCCGAAGCGGCGCTGCAAAAGTTCATTGTGGTTGCCGACAAATATCCACGAACCAATCCGGGGAAGCTCGCACGTTACTATCAGGCATTGGAACTCGAGGATCTGGAACGTCACAATCAGGCGTTGGAAGCGCTGAAGACGCTGAGCGCCGGCGGCGACAAGGAACTCGCGGCGATGGCGCAATATCAAATGGCGAACGTGTATGCGCGCACCGGAAAAACGGATGACGCTGTGAAGCTGTATCGAGCGCTTGCCGACCAGCGCTCCGTGTTCGTTCCGCGTCAGCTGGTCCTCGTGGAGCTCGCTGACTTTCTTCGGCAGAGCAATCCGGCGGAAGCGGCCAGCCTTTACCAGCAAATTAAGAAAGAGTTTCCGGACTCCACCGTTGTGGACCGCGCAGACCGCGGTCTTGGCATGATCGCGCCGAAGTCGTAGGGCGCGGCCTTCGTCCCGTCGAAGGAGCAGACATCGAACGCGATTCCACGCTCGTCGCATGGGCCATGCAGGAGGCCGATTCGCGCGGCAGGCGGTATCCCGAATCGCTCCATCCTTATCGCGGAGAATTCGCCCGCGATCGCGATCGCATCATCCACGCGCGCGCATTCCGCCGGCTAGAAGCGAAGACGCAGGTCTTTACGACCCGTTATTCAGACCATTTCCGCAATCGGCTGACCCACACGCTTGAAGTCGCTCAAATTGCCAGAACTGTTGCTGGCGCGCTCGGCTTGAATACCGATTTGGCGGAAGCGCTGGCCCTGGTCCACGACATTGGCCATCCGCCGTTTGGCCATGCCGGGGAGCGAAAATTGAATGAGTTGATGCAGCTGCACGGAGCAAATTTCGATCACAATTTGCATGCGCTGCGGATTGTCGAACAGTTCGAGCAGCGTTTTCCGGCTCACCCGGGATTGAATCTTACGTTCGAAGTTCGTGAGGGGATCATCAAACATTCGCGCGATTATTCCGCGGCGAAATTTCCGGAGCTTGGCGAATACCTGCTCGATCAGCGTCCGCCACTAGAGGCGCAGCTCATCGACCGTGTCGACGAAATCGCTTACAACACCGCCGATCTTGACGACGCCATGGAGGCCGAGCTGCTCGATGTAGATTTGCTGGCTCGCGAGGTTTCTATTTTTGCGGAGATTTTCCTGACAGTTCGAAAGCAATATGCTTCGGCGCCGCTGAAGTCTCAGTTCAACGAGACGATCAAACGGCTAGTCGATTTTCTCGCGACGGACTTGATTGAAGAGTCGCGAAGGCTTTTGGAAGAGCGGGGAATCAGGACAGTCGAAGATATTCGTGCAAGCGCATCGCGGATGGCGCAATTCAGCTCGTCTGCTGCTGAGGGCAACGCAGCGCTCAAGCGGTTTCTGTTCGCTCACATTTACGATCACGCATCGATCACGGAAGACCGCGACCGTTCCGTCCGGAGCTTAGAGCAGCTTTTTCTGTTTTATCTGGATCGCCGAGAGTCGATGCCGCCGCCGCACGAGGCGCTCACCGAATCGTCTCCCCGGCACGTCGTTGTGTGCGATTACATTGCAGGGATGACGGATCAATTTTTGCTACGACAGCACCGGGAACATCTCGGCTAGAAAGCACGTCGTTCGCGAGTTTTCTATTCGTTCGAATCGAAGGTATTGCACGCCGCGATCGTTCCGCTGTCCAGCCCTTTGCGAAACCAGCTCATTCGCTGCTGCGAACTACCGTGCGTAAATGTCTCCGGGCTGACATGTCCGGTGGCCATCTTTTGCAGCCTGTCGTCGCCCA
>DATGIS010000100.1:0-23544 GCA_035295625.1 Candidatus Acidiferrum sp.
GCTCGGCCTGGGAGGAACTTGTGCGTCAGCACAATCGGCGCGTTTTTAATATCTGTTACCGCTTTACGGGTAACCGCACCGAAGCAGAAGACCTGACGCAGGATGTCTTCCTCCGCATTTACAAAACGTTGGCTAGCTACCGTTCAGCTCACGGCGGCTTTGCCACTTGGATGACCAGCGTGACGCGTAACCTCTTGATTGACCACTACCGCCGCACCAAGCGTGACCGGGCGACCGATTCGCTCGACGACGCCATGCCGGTAGTCGAAAACAAGGAGTCCAGCGCGAAACGCCCGGACGAGCAAGCGCTTCTCGGCGAATTGAGTGGCCAGGTGCAATCCGCCCTGACCAAGCTTTCGCCCGAATTGCGCGAAGCTGTCGTCCTGCGCGACTTGCAACAATTGGAATATGGCGAAATCCAAAAGGTTCTCGCGGTGCCCGAAGGAACGGTAAAATCTAGAATCAACCGGGGCCGTATCGAATTGGCTCGCATCCTGCAACAAATGGGGGTGCGACCCGCGTGAGATTGAAGTGGGCCAGTTTGAATTTTTTGGTTCGCATCAAAAATTCAAACAGCCCCACTGAACGTGAGATTGGATAACTCGCTGGGTGCTCTATGAACTGGACTTGTGAACAGACCGAACTGCTTCTGAGCGACTATCTCGACGGCCTTCTTTCCGTCGCCGAGAAGCACGACTTTGACGCTCACGTGAACTCCTGCGCCCGCTGCACTCCTTTTGTCTCCAGCGTTACCCACGCGCTTTTGAGCCTGCGTGCTCTTCCGCAAATCGAACCGTCGCCCCGCCTCGTTTACAACATTCTCGATAAGACGCTCGGCCCGCGCGAAACTGTCACCGGCTGGGCTGCGGTGCTCGGCTGGTTCCGCAATATCAACTTTCAGCGCGGCGCCTACGCCGGCGTTTCGCTCTGCGCCATGTTCCTGACAATCGCTTCCTTCACTTCCTTTAACTGGAAGAAGCCGCGCATCGCCGATCTCGCTCCTGCCACCGTTTATCGCGGCGCCGATCGCCAGGCGCATCTCGTCTATGCCCGCAGCACAAAATTCGTCAGCGACCTTCGCGTCGTTTATGAAATTCAATCCAGGCTGCAGCGCTCCGACGATTTGCAGAACAATCAGGATTCCACGACGCCGCAATCCACTCCCGAAAAAGATCCCGGTCGCACCGACGCATCTCCCGCTTCGCCCAAGCAACAGAATCGCGCGAACGACCTGGCTTCGCGCTCCATCGTTCTTGCAGCCGCATGCCCCATCTGTTCCGAAGGGAGCTCTCGATGAAGTGTGCCGTTCATCCTGAGGTGGATGCTACCGGCTTTTGCCGCAACTGCGGAAAAGCGCTCTGCTCGGTCTGCGCGCGCCCCGTCCGCGAAGTTCTCTACTGCGAAAACTGTCTGGCCCTGGGCATGGGAATGCCCGCCGCGCCGACACCGCAACCAACTCCGCCTCTGCCTGCCGATCCGTATTCCGCCCCGGCCTATATTCCTCCGCCCGTCGTGGCAGTCCCTCCACCGCAACCTGGCAGGTCCAGCGGCGCGATCGCCTTCATTCTTGGTTTCATCCTTCCCGGCCTCGGCGCCGTTTACAACGGCGAATACAACAAGGCGCTCATCCACATCGTGATTTTTGCTTCGCTCATCTTCGGCCTTGCGAACTCGGACAACCTGAGCGACGGCGCGATCGTCATGCTCGCGCTACTTCTCGCCGGCTTTGTTTTCTACACTGCTTTTGATTCCATGCGCGTGGCCCAAGCCAAGGCCACCGGCCAGCCCGTATCGGCTGACCCTCTCGAGTCGATCGGCCGCACTCTTCCGATGGGGCCAGTCATCCTGATCGGCATCGGCGTGCTGATGCTGCTCAACAATTTCCGCATTTTCGATTTTCTTCATCTCAGTTTTGTCCGCCTGTGGCCGCTCGTTTTGATTGGCGCTGGCATCATGATGTTTCGTAATCGCGCGAGCCGCCTGTGATTCGGCGGCTGCTTTTGAAGGAGAGCTAGAATGAGCGATAGAGTTCGCTGCAGTTGCCGACGGTGCACCATTCGCGGCCTCATGGGCCCGGCAATTATCACGACGGTTGGAATTCTCTTTCTTCTTGGCGAATTCAGCGGCGGCAATCTCAGTTTTGGCCACACCTTTCCCGTCATTCTCATCGTCATCGGCGGAATCTTGCTCGCCTCGTCCATGTCGCCCACCGACGGCCACATCGGCGACAGCCAGACCCCGGTAATGCCTCCTCCGCCCGCGCCTCCCGCGAACCCTTATTCCGGCTCGCCGCAAGGTCCGCAAGGACAGGGACAATAACTCCAAATGGCGAACGGATCTCAATCTCCGCCACGTTCCAGCGGCCTTTTCAGCGGACTGCTTCTCATCACGCTCGGCATCTTGATGTTGCTGTGGACCTACGAGCACATCAGCCTCGGCCTGGTCCTTCGCCACTGGTGGCCCTTGATTCTCATCGGCTGGGGCCTGGTCAAATTTTATGAACGCACCGTCGCACAGCGCCAAGGCCGTACCGCCGGCTGGATTACCGCCGGTGAAATTTTTCTCGTCGTCGGCGTCTTTTGCTTGATCGGCGTCGTCGTCATCGTGGACCTCGTTCGCTACAGACTCCACGACAAAGGTGTGTGGGACAAAATCGATATCGGCGAACCGTTTTCCTTTGATCTCGATATGCCGCCGCAGCCCGTTTCGCCGAATGGACATCTCCAGCTCGCCGTCCCTCGTGGCGACATCACGGTCCATTCTTCCGACGAATCGCAGGTTGTGGTCACCGGCAAAAAACAAATTCGCTCCTGGAATCAGGAAGCGGCCGAAAAAATGTCTGACTCCGCGAAGCTCGAACTCTTCAAAGAGGGCGATATGTACACGCTTCGCCCGACGGGCGCGGCGGAAGACGATCACCGCTTCGGTTTCGATCTCGACGTTACCGTCCCCAAAAAATCCGAAATCTCCGTCAAATCGCAAAAGGGCGACATCCATATCGCCGACGTCGCCGCTCCGGTTTCCATCGCCACGCAAAAAGGCGACATCGAAATTTCCGATACCGGCGGCAGCGTCACCATCGACACGCAGGGTGGCGACACTACTGTCTCCGATACAAAGGGTGACGTAAAAATCGCCGGCAAGGGCGGCGAAGTCAGCGTAACCAACGCATCCGGCGGCCTCACCTTGAACGGCGAATTCTACGGGCCGATTCGCGCCGAAAAAATCGCCAAGGGCGTCCGCTTCATTTCCCATCGCACGGATTTCACGCTCACCCAACTCACCGGACACATGGAAATCGGCTCCGGAAATTTTGAAGTCGTCGACGCGCCCGGCAATCTTACGCTCCGCACTTCCTCCGCCGACGTCACCATCGAAAATCCCGGCGGCAAAGTGAATGTCGACGACCGCAATGGCAACATCGACGTCCGCTATTCCGCCGCGCCCAAAGACGACGTCCAGATCACCAACTCTTCTTCGGGCATCACTCTCAGCCTGCCCAGCAACACCAGCTTTGAAGTCACGGCCGATTGCCACTCTTGCGACATCGAATCCGATTTCTCGAACGCTTCGCTCAACAAAACGACCGCGAAGAACGGCGACACGCACCTCGAAGGCAAATACGGCTCCGGCCGCTCCGTCAAAATCATCCTTCGCACCAGCTACGGCTCCATCACCATCCGCAAAACCTCCTAGCTCTCCAGCCTTTGTAACTCCTCATTGTGTAGGGCCAGGAATTTGTAGGGCCCGCTTTCCGAAGCGGGCCGTCTTCGATTCTGCAAAACGCGCAAGACACAAATCCCGCCACTCCCCACGCCTCAAACGCCAAAAAGTCTTTGTCCCTTTCATCACGTCTAACTCTTCAATCTCCAACTCGCGGTCCAGGAGCCTCGATGAAAAATTTCCTCCTCGGCGTCCTCTTCACTCTCGTATTCGGCGCTCTCGCCGTGATCGCCTACCTTCGCCTCGGCTTCCTCGAAGTCCGCGCCGACCTCCCCGCAACTCGAATCGAGTCCGCCCTGTTCGCGACGGCAGTCCGCGCCTCCGTCCGTCGCCATGCGCCGGAAATTCCCAATCCCTTTCAGCCCACCGACGAAACTCTCATCGCCGGCGGCAAAATCTACACCGGCGAATGTTCCGGCTGCCACGGCGACCTCGACCCCGGCAAAGGCGGCTCAGGATCCTCGCTAATTCCCTCGCCACCGCAATTTTCGACCACCGGCACCGATTACACCGAGGCTCAAGTCTTTTGGGCCGCCAAACACGGCGTCCGTCACTCAGGCATGTTCGCCAACGGCCAGTGGGACTCCGACGAACGCCTCTGGCAAGTCTCCGCGTTTATCAAACGCATCCGTTCTCTTCCCCCAAACCTCAGGTCCCAAATCCTTCCCCCAACATCGAAATAGCCCTTCCGCCCCCTCTTCTCTGTGTCCTGTGTGCTCTTACGTCTGTGCCCTCTGCGTCAAATCTTTCTCCTTTCTCTTTTCTCTTTCTCTTTCCTGCTTCCTTCTTCTCTGTGTCCTCTGTGCTCTTATCTCTGTGCCCTCTGTGTTAATTCTTCTTCTTAGGGCTAGGAAATTGTAGGGGCCGCTTTCCGAAGCGGCCCTCTTCGCTTCCACAAAACGCGCAAGACACAAATCCCGCCGCGAGGCGTCTAATAAACAAGCCATGCGCAGGTTGCTGATCGTCGGTGTCCTCGCCGCAGCGCTCTTAGGCGCAGTTGCGCTACCCGCCCAACTGCAACAACCCGCGCCTCGTCCCGGCCCAAAATCCCTCTTCCTCGAAAAACTCTCCACCGCCGCCATCGCGCGCACACAACTCTCCGTCCGCTACGACCCTGCCTACATCAAAATCCCCTACCCCAACGGCGACGTCCCCGCCAACACCGGTGTCTGTACCGACGAGGTCATCCGCTCCTACCGCTCCCTCGGCATCGACCTTCAAAAAGAAGTCCACGAAGACATGGCCAAAAATTTCTCCGCCTACCCCAATCAACGCCGCTGGATGCTCGCTCACACCGACACCAACATCGACCATCGCCGCGTCCCGAATCTTCAGGTCTTTTTCTCTCGCAAAGGCCAATCGCTCCCCATTACCGCCAACAACGCCGACTACCTTCCCGGCGAACTCGTCACTTGGGATCTCGGCGGCAACATCCCTCACATCGGCATCGTCGTAAATCAAAAATCGCCCGCCAGCGGCCGCTATCTCGTCGAACACAACATCGGCGCCGGCCCCAAAATCGAAGACGTTTTGTTTTCCTGGCGCATCACCGGCCACTTCCGCTATTTCGGCCCCACCGCCGCGCCTCGACTATGAATGCTTCGCTGTAGCTCACCCCTTCAGAGACTGTGTCGCAACTGGGGCTTGAGATTGGCAGAGAAGTTTGTCAGGAAGGGACGTGCCAAACTATCTGCGGTATCCGGCATGTGGCTTGCTCCGCTCGCCGGATTTGGCCCCGTTCTCGGTCACCGCCGAAGCAGGGCTTTTGTTCCTGCTTGCAACGCACTATTAGCAAGCATATACGGCTAACATTTACTTTGTGCTTGCAGTCTCCCCGCGGATAGTGCATGCTGCACCTTGGGAGGCGTCACGGTATGACAGAAGAAATGAGTATTCAGAAGCTAGGCGGAGATGCTCGTGCGGCAAAACTAAGTCCCGGTGAGCGCAAAGAAATAGCCAAGAACGCAGCGAATGCGAGATGGAACGCCAATCTACTTCGTGCAACTCACGACGGTCCACTGCAAATCGGCGATTCCACCTTAATGGCCGCGGTTCTGCCGAATGGCAAGCGTCTCATAGTTCAGGGAACGATGTTGACAGCTATTGGCCGATCGCGCACTCCGAAAGCAGGAACGGGCGGTTCGGTCAACGTCGACGGACTCCCCTTCTTTTTGAGTGCAGAAGCACTCAAACCCTTCATTACAGACGATTTACGGTTGTCGACGACCCCCATACTTTTCCGCTTAAAAGGCGGCCAACGGGCGGTCGGATATGACGCACTATTGCTACCGCAGGTCTGCAAGGTTTACCAGGATTTGCGCAACTCATTAATGGGAAAACTAGCCAGCGAAGACGAGAAGGCTATCAAAGAAGCGCGTCCAATTTACGCGAAATACAAACACATCATCGAGAGATGCGACGAATTGTCGCATGGATTTGGGCAGCGTGGAATCCTAGCTTTAGTTGATGACGCCACGGGCTATCAAGACGACAAAGTGCGTCAAGACATCGACCGCATTATCAAGGCATACGTAGCGCCGGGACTTGCTCCGTGGGTTCAGAAATTTCCTCATTCATTTTTCCGGGAAACTTATCGTTTATTGGGATGGGAGTACAAGGCTGGGCAGACGAGGCATTCGCCTTACATGGGTAAGTTCATCAACAAATACGTCTTTGAAGCTCTACCTCCGGGCGTTCTAGATGAACTGAAGGCCAGATTGCCGAAGAATGAAAAAGGAAATCGCCGTGCGAAGCTATGGCAACTCCTAACGGTCGACACTGGCATTCCACATTTAGATAGGCAACTCACCGCGGACTTAACGCTCATGCAGGTGTCCGAAACAAAGCTACAGTTTGAAGAATATTGGGACAAGTTGTTTGGTAAACAGCCGCGATTGCCGCTGACCATGCTTAAGGAAATTGAGGACAAATGAGAAATTGGTGGCCCACTCCTCCGAGGCCGCCACCAAGTTTTCAGCCAAATGGCGCGACTCCATGCCGTTAGACTCTGCGTCGCGGCTGCAATGCTCGAACTGAGTGGGCAAAAGTACACCTGACCCTCACCCCGTCCTTCAGCACAACTACCTTCGAATCATTTTTCGTTCTAGCCTTTCTTCATGTACGTCGCGCAAAACCTCCTCGCTTCGCACCGCGCCCTCGCTCCAATACCCATGGGTGACCAACAGGCCCCCTCCGCCGGCCCCAAGTCACCCAAACCAGCCGATCGAGTACCCGTACCAGGGAGGTGCCCTCGCCTTAAGTCTTCTGGAATGAATACTTACGAAAAATGGGGGGAGGGGGGTGGGGTCCCCTCATGGTTTACCAGCAACACTCCCGATTATGCTCTTCTCTTGCGCTCTTTTGCCGACCACGGCAACTCATCTCGTTTCCCTTCAACCGTTTGCGCACTCTTTGCCAAAATACGGGGTGTGTATCCCGGACGTTTCTGCGGGACACCCGGGGTGTACCCCCAATGCAGTTCGCTCTTCTCGGAACGATTCTTCCCTATCTCTGTGAACTCGGTGACTCTGTGGCTATCGGTCTCTTCACCGTTCCGCCACGCGATTCAGATCTTCGTAGAACGAGGGGAACGACACACCCGCACATTCCGCGTCGCGAATCGTCGTTGGACCTTCGGCCGCGAGTGCGGCAATGGAACACGCCATCGCGATGCGATGATCGCCGTGCGGCTCGATTTCGGCGCCGCGCAATTTTCCGGCGGAGCGGCCGGCGACTTTCAATCCGTCAGGACGCTCTTCCACCGTCGCGCCCATCCTCCGCAAATTCTCAACCAGCACCGCGATGCGGTCGCTTTCTTTTACGCGCAATTCGCCGGCGTCGCGAATTTCAATTCCCTCTTCCGTGTACGGGCCAAGCGCGGAGAGCATCGGCAGTTCATCAATCACGAGCGGAATCGTATCGCCGGAAATTACGCCGCCTTTCAACGCGGCGCCTTTCACGGCGAGGTCGCCGATCACTTCGCCATGCGTGCTTTGCACGGCCTGAATCTGAATGCTCGCGCCCATTTGCGCGAACACGTCCAGAATCGCAGTTCGCGTCGGATTCAATCCGACATTTTGAATCAGGATGCTCGACTCCGGAAAAAGCGAAGCTGCGGCGATGAAAAAGACGGCCGAGGAAATATCGCCCGGCACATCGAGATTCCGCGCCGTCAATCGGATCGACCCATTTGCGCCCGCGCCATGAATTTTGGTGATGCGCGCTTTGCGTTCGACCGGCGCTCCGAATTCTTCGAGCGCAAGTTCCGTGTGATCGCGTGTTCGCGCCGGCTCGGTGACAATCGTTTCGCCTTCGGCAAAAAGTCCCGCCAGAAGCACAGCGGATTTCACCTGGGCGCTCGCCATCGGCATTTTGTAGTCGATTGCGTGAAGTTTTCCGCCGCGAATTTCCAGCGGCGCAAAATTATCGTCGCGCGCTTTGATGTCCGCTCCCATCTCGCGCAAGGGGCCGACGACGCGTTTCATCGGCCGCTTCTGCAGGCTCTCATCGCCACTGATCGTCGTTTTAAAATCCTGCCCGGCCAGAATTCCGGAAAGCAGCCGAATCGTTGTGCCGGAATTTCCCGCGTCGAGCGACCGCCAACTGCTCTTCAGGCCGCGCAAACCGTGGCCGGTGACGCGCACCGTTGCACCCTCCACTTTCACTTCGGCGCCCAGCGATTTCATGCAGCCGAGCGTGCTGTGGCAATCGGCCGCGGCGGCAAAATTGCGCAGTTCGGAAGTGCCTTCGGCCAGCGCGGCCAGCATGGCGTAGCGATGCGAAATGGACTTGTCTCCGGGCATCAGAACGCCGCCGGAGAGGGCGTGTGCGGGATGAATTGTCTGTTTGCTCACACGGAAATTCTAGCATGCGATGCGCCGTCAACCGCGTGCCCCACCTGTACGCGCGGACAGTTTTCCCGAATGCACTTCGCGGCAAACACGCTGAAACAGTCCGGGCGGCCGCTGCGTATCATATACATAGGCGGTATTGAGGAGATTGGGAAATGTCAGCCAGTAGTGAAGTTCGCAAAATTGCAATCAGGACCGGCGTCCTGATTGGCAGCGTATTTGTCCTTTCGGTTTTGCTCGCCGCGATGCCGGGTCATCGCGTGCCCATCGTGGACGCACAATCGCCGCAGGAAGCGGCGCCATCCGCGCAGCCGATGCAGGAAATGGATCACAGTAAGATGCAGATGCCGGACGCGGACGAACAGTCCAGCGAAAAAGATGCGATGGCCGACATGGCGCATATGCACGGCTCGAATGCGCACATGACGATGACCGCGATGCGCCCGCAGACTGCCGAAGATTTGCAGAAGGCCAACGAAATTGTGGCGCAACTCCGCTCCGGAATCGAAAAGTACCGCGACTATCACGTTGCGCTCAATGACGGCTTCAAGATTTTCATGCCGAATGTTCCGCAGCCGGAATACCACTTCACGAATTACGGAAACGGATTTTTGGCGGCGATGAAATTCGATCCCTCACGGCCAACTTCCCTGCTCTACAAAAAAACCGGCTCCGGATACGAGTTGGTCGGCGCGATGTACACCATGCCGAAGCGCGCGACGCCCGAACAACTCGATCAGCGCGTGCCACTCAGCATCGCGATGTGGCACTTGCACACGAATCTTTGCTTGCCGCAACAATCGGAATTGAAAACCGCGGACTGGACGAAATTCGGCTTGAAGGGCTCCATCGCGACGCAGGAAGCCTGCGATGCCGCGGGCGGCCGCTTCCGTCCCTCGGTCTTCGGATGGATGGTCCACGTCTATCCCTACGAATCCTCGCCCGACAAGATTTTCGCCATGCACCACCACGACTGATTCCGCGCTGGGGCGCGAAAATGCGCCCCGGCATCCTTTTTCCCTCCCAACGACTCCAATCGAGTTTTAGGACTCCTATGCCGCGGGTCCCATCTTTTGGGCGTCGGTGGTTCGATTGCGCCCCCGTACCCCGGCAGGTATCATTGCCAACCCATGACCTCGGGCCTCTTTTTTTCTCAACAGGTTGCACGATTTTTCAAGAAGTTCTCGCTCGTGGCGCTGCTGCTCTTTGGCGGCGCAATCCTTCCGTCAGTTCATGCCCAATCGAGTGATTTCCTGCCCTTGGATCAGGTAAAGCCCGGAATGCAGGGGTACGCCTACACGATTTTTGCGGGCGACCAGGTCGAAAAATTCGACCTGGAAGTTTTGGGAGTGATTCCAAATTTTCTTGGGCCGAAGCAATCGATTATTTTGGTGCAACTGAAGGGGCAAAAAGTCGAGCGCACCGGCGTCGTGGCGGGAATGAGCGGCAGTCCGGTTTATTTGGATGGAAAACTTGCGGGCGCGCTCTCGCTGAAATTGGGGACGTTTACGAAAGATCCGATCGCCGGAGTAACGCCGATTGCGGATGTAATTTCCGGCGGGACTTTCAATTCACCGGCGATGGCGGGAAATGCGCTGTTGCCGAGCGACGCGGCAATGCACGCGGGAATTCAGAACGGCGCGGCGCTGCAATCGATTGAAACGCCGCTGATTTTTTCCGGATTTCAACCGGCGGCAGTGGAGAGATTCGCGCCGCAGTTGAACAGTTACGGATTTGTTGCGGCTCAGGGCGGAACCGCGGCGCCGCGGCCCGATGACGCAAAACTTGCGCCGGGTGATATGGCTGGAATGGTTCTGGTGCAAGGCGACGCGTCGATCAATTCGGCGTGCACCGTGACGGCGGTGCAGGGCGACAAAGTATTTTTGTGCGGGCATCCGTTTCTGAGTTTGGGCGATGTACAAATTCCGATGGCGCGGAGCCGGGTGATTACGACGCTGTCTTCGGATTTGGCGTCGACGAAAATTGTGAATGTGGGCGGCTCGATCGGAACCATTACGGGCGACCATTTGACGGCGGTGACGGGAAAATTGGGCGCAGCGCCTGCGATGATTCCGATGGATTTGAGTTTGAAGACGCCGGCCGGCGAAAAGAATCTGCATTTCGAAATGGTGAATCATCCAAAGCTGACACCGCTGCTCGCGGCGATTACGGCGTTCAGCGGACTGACGCAAAACGCGGTGTACGGCGAAGGCACGACGCTGCACATGAGCGGCGAAATCAAATTGAAGGGCCATCCATCGGTGCAACTGGAAAACACGTTTGCGCCGGGAGATACGCTGAATCCGGACGCGATGCCGATCGCGCTGAATCTGATGGCGGACTTCATGAGGATTTTCGCGAACACGTTTGAGACACCCGTTGTTGAAAAAGTTTCGTTGAAGGTGGAGAGCGTCGCGGGGCGGCAATCGTACACGATTGACAGCGCGTGGCTGGAACGCGGCGAAGTGATGCCGGGGGAAACGCTGCGTGTGCGCGTGTTGCTGCGGCCGTATCGCGGGGCGGCGCGGATTGAGGAAACGACCGTGCGCGTGCCGGAACAGATTGCGCATGGAACGATGCTGCGCGTGCTGGTTAGCGACGCGGACTGGCTGAATCGTGCGTCGCGCGGATTTGGATTTGGCAGCGGGTCAGGCGGGCCGGAAGGCTTGGACCAGTTGATCGGAATGATCAATCGCGAACGGCACAACGACAGGCTCTATGTTGGGTTGTTTGCTCCGTCGCCGACGATGATCTGGGACGACAAAGAATTGCCGAACGTTCCGCTATCGCAGATCGGAATTGTGGACGGAAAGCCTGGGCCGGGAAGCGTGCAGGTATTGCGCGAGACCCTGGCGAGTGAAATTTCGGTGGCGATGGGCGGACCGGTGAGTGGAGTGATTTCGTTGAATTTGCCGGTGAGGTAGAAAACAAGTCGTCAGTCATCAATTTTCAGTTTTCAGTTTAAGAAATTGGGAAGCGGGGCGCGCGAGTCGTGATCATCAACAAGAGTGAGAGAAAACAGATGCGGATTGGCGCGGCCCTGGCTGTGGCTCTTGGCGCGATTTTGCTGTGCGCGAGTTTCGCGTTCGCGGAGCACACGCGGCGGTGGAAACAATCGACGTATGAAGAGTTTTTGAAAGGGACAACGCACGGGGTGGCAGTGCGGAGCGACGGGCGGCTGGAATTGGCGCCGAAATTCACGCAATTGGCCGATGCCGACGCGTCGTACTTGTGGACGGTGAAGCTGGATTCGAAGGGGATGCCCTATGCGGCGGGCGGGTCTCCGGCAAAAGTGATTCGGCTCGATGCGAATGGAAAAGCGGCGACGGTTTTTCAGTCGGCGGATCTTTCGGCGCAGGCGATTGCATTCGATTCGAAAGGAACGTTGTACGTGGGAACTTCGCCGGACGGCAAGGTTTACAAAATTTCAGCGGGCGGAGAGAAGAGCGTCTTTTTCGAGCCGAAGACGAAATACATCTGGGATTTGGCGTTTGCTGCGGATGGAACGCTTTACGTGGCGACGGGCGACAAAGGGCAGGTTTATGCCGTGGCGCCGGATGGAAAGAGCGAACTTTTTTACTCAAGCGATGAAGCGCATATTCGCGTGCTGGCGTTTGATGGACAAGGAAATCTGATCGCGGGAACGGAGCCGAGCGGGCGCTTGCTGCGCTTGACAAAGAAAACAGCAAAACCTGCGGCGAATGAAGCGGCGGCGGATGGATTTGTTTTGTACGAAACGCCGAAGCGCGAAGTAACCGCCCTGACGGTAGGCGCGGACGGCACGATTTACGCGGCGGCGATTGGCGAACGGCAACACAACGCGGCTGTTGGCGGAATCACGGGCGGAGCCGCGCAGGGCGTGAGCGTGACGACGAGCGGCAACGTGACGGTGATCGGTGCAGCCCAAGGCGCGGCCGCACAGGCGGCTGCGCAGCAGTTTGGATTTACGCTGCAAGTTTCGGGCGGTATTTACAAGGTCCCTGTGAATGGAGCGCCGGAGGAGATCTGGAGTTCGCGCGAAGATGTCGTGTACGCTCTGGGGCTGGGGCAAGACGGGCGTTTGCTCGCGGGAACTGGGAATAACGGTGCGCTGCTGGCAATTGACGGGCGCGGCGTGTTTGCGCAACTCGCCAAAGCAGGATCGTCACAGATCACGGGAATCGCGCGCAATTCCGCGGGAAAAATTATTTTGTGCACGGCGAATCCGGGAAAACTGGTGACGCTCGGACCGGAGTACGAACCGGAAGGAACGTACGAATCGCGGTCGTTTGACGCGCAGCTTTTTTCCCAGTGGGGACGCATCGAATGGTGGAGCCCGCCAGCGGCGAATGGATCGAAGGCGCAAAGCGGCGATTCGCCGCGCCTCGAGTTTTATGTCAGGACGGGAAACACGGAAGACCCGGGGAAGGAATGGTCGAAGTGGTTCGGGCCGTACAGCAAACCGGGAACTTCGGTGGAAGCACCCGCCGCACGATTTGTGCAGTGGAGGGCGGTGATTCACGATGGGCGGCCAGGCGACGGAATTGACTGGGTGAGCGTGGCGTATCTGCCGAAGAATGTTGCGCCGGTGATTGACGGCATTGCGGTGCAGGAGCCGGGAGTTCGCGTGCAGGGCGCACAGATTCTTTCGGGCGGTCAACCGACGCCGGTGAATTTGAAGATGCCGCCGACGCCGGGAATCAGCGGCCTGATTCAGAGCCAGAGCATCACGACGAGCAACGTGAAGTTTGATACGCCGCCGCAAGGATTCGCACAAAAGGGATTTCAGTCCGTGCTGTGGACGGCGCATGACGACAATGACGATGACTTGCGATACGCCGTTTATTATCGCGGCGAAGCAGAAAAAGAGTGGAAGCTGCTGAAGGATAATCTGGAGCAGCGTTTCTATGCGTTTGATACGACTTCCCTGCCGGATGGCGCGTACTACTTGAAGATTGCGGCGAGCGATGCGGCGTCGAACGATTCTTCGAGGGCGCTGACGGCTGAAAAAGAGAGCGAGCGGTTTGAAGTGGACAACACGCCGCCGGTAATTGAAGACCTGCGAGCCGGACCACCGTCGGGGAAAATGAGCGGCGGTATTCCGTTCAGCTTCGCGGCGCGCGATTCTGCGACGGCGATTGAAAGAGCGGAATACAGCGTGGATGGCGGAGAATGGAAATTGATTTTGCCGGAGAGCGGAATCAGCGACGCGCCGGTAGAAAAGTATCAGGGCGGATTGCCGGCAATGAGTGCGGGGGAACATACGATCGTCGTGCGCGCGTACGACCGGTTCCAGAATGTGGGAAGCGGGAAGAGTACGTTTCAAGTTCCAGAGCACAGGTAAGAATCCGGGACCATTCCGCACGATGGTGGCTACTCTGGCCCCGACCTCAAGATTTCCCGTTGTTCCTTTTAGGATAAGTTAAGTAAACTGCCACTTATCGTGGACGGACCCGCCGATCCGCGGCGAGGGTAGGTAACATGTTCGTCGAAGAAAAATACCAGACCTTCTATCAGAGATTTTGGGCTGGAATCATCGATGGCTTGGTTTTCATACCCGTCGACATAGTGAGCTATCTTGCCTTCTCCTCTGCGAATCCCAAGTGGGTCGTCATAGCGTGGGGAGTTGTTTATTACACCTCCCGTTGGATTTATAGCGTGGGGATGCATGCGCGATACGGCATGACGGTCGGTAAGCACTCCATGGACGTGATTGTTCTCGACGTCTCAGAGCAGCGACTTCCCTCCCTTAAACAAGCCCTGCTTCGAGATATTTTTCTCATCTTTTCGCGGTTGGTTTTACTTTTCAACTTCATACGCGTGGTGCTCGCTTCGGGCTATTCGGAGCATATAGACAAGCAGTTGGGCTGGTTCGGAGCTGCGCTATCGTGGGTAGGTCTTGTTTGGTTTCTATTGGAACTCGTCACGATGCTCTCGAATAATAAACGGCGTGCCCTACACGATCTAATCGCTGGAACTGTAGTGGTCGAAGAGAGTTTGGAAACTATTTCCGTTACCGCCGCGTCCCGTTAGAGAGGAACGCTTAGGTCGTAAGCGGATTGGGCTTCGATTGGTTCGTGAGCCGTCTGCGAGATTGATCCGAATCAAATTTTGCGGTCGTAAGAGCTCGCTAAGCTACTGGTGCTGCGTTGGTTGATTTGGGTGTGGCGGCAATGAGGGGCGCTTCGATCGAGAGCGAGAGGTCGTAAGAGCACAGACTGAAGTCTATGCCACAGGTCGTAAGAACTCAGCCAGGAGTGGCTAAGCTACTGGTGCTGCGTCGTGATGTTTGGTGGAGCGTTATTTGCCGTTGGGAGTGGAGAGGAAGGCTTCGATTTCGGCGCCGAAGCCAATGCGGCCGTCGCCGTAGGGTTGGTTGCGGACGTGGACGACGCGGGCGCGGCAGAACGTTTCTTCCTGCGCGTTGCCGGTGACTTCTGTGGGCATACGAAGCATGGCTTCAATGGGCATGCCGACCTGCAGGGGTGCGGACGTCGCAAAATAAAAGCCGCCGCGCGAGATGTTCAAAACTTCCGTGAAATGTTCAGATTTGTCCGCAGCCAGACTCACCGCGCGAAAACGGAGCGGTGTCCGAAGGTTGTAGCGTTTCAAATGGCGACGCTCAGAAATATCCAAGGGAACCTCCTCCGCGCTAAGGAAGGACACTGCGGGTCGATCAAAGCGGAAGGGCAAGGTAAGAGTAAGCAAAGGGAGCGGGCGGGTCAAGAGGAAAGTCATTGAAAATGGGGTGTTTGGGCCGAATTGGATGTTTTGGAGGGGCGCGGCCGTTGCTAGTCTCGCCCTTGGACGGGAGCGACGTGCCATAATGAGCGCGATGGGACAAACGCAAGCAACGCCGGAAGTTATGGGTCGGGCGGCGGAGCCAACCGGGCAGGAGATCGCCGAGGCGCACGAGCGCATCGCGCCGCGGATTCACCGGACACCGGTGCTGACCTCCCAGACTTTCGACCGCATGACCGGCGCACGAGTTTTCTTCAAGTGCGAAAACCTGCAAAAGACCGGATCGTTCAAGATTCGCGGGGCGGCCAACGCGATTTTGTCGCTTTCCGAGGAAGATGCCCGGCGCGGGATTGTGACCCAATCGAGCGGAAACCACGCGGCGGCGGTGGCGTGCGCGGCGGGCTGGCGCGGGGCGAAAGCCTGGATCGTAATGCCCAAGAATGCGCCGAAGGCAAAGTGCGAGGCAGTGGAAAGCTACGGCGGCAAGATCGCGTTTTGCGAACCGACGGTTACGGCGCGGAAAGCGATGTGCGCGAAGGTGCAGGCGGAGACCGGCGCGGTGCTGGTGCATCCTTACGATGACGACCGCGTGATTACGGGCGCGGCGACGGCGGCGAAGGAGCTACTGGAGGAAGTGCCGGATCTGGATGCCGTGATGACGCCCGTAAGCGGCGGCGGGCTGCTGAGCGGAACGTCTCTGAGCGCGCGGCATCTGCGGAGGGAGATAAAGATTTTTGGGTGCGAGCCCGCGGCCGCGAATGACGCGTATTTGTCGCTGAAGACGGGCGAGCTGCAGTCGATGGATGCGAGCGACACGATTGCAGACGGGCTCCGCGCGTCGCTGGCGCCGCGGACGTTTGCAATTCTTCGGCGGGAGCTTGCGGGCGTGCTGCTCGTAAGCGAAGCGGAGATTATCGGCGCGATGCGGCTGCTGTGGGAGCGGATGAAAATTGTGGTCGAACCGTCGTCTTCGATTGTGCTGGCGCCACTGCTGAAAGCGGGCGGAGTGGCGGGCCTGCAACTGGCTCCGCGCGCGGATGGTCAGCCGCCGAAGATTGGCTTGATTCTGAGCGGCGGCAATGTGGATTTGAGCGCCCTGCCGTTCGCGCCGCGGTAAGTCCCTGCCATCCCGTCCTGCTGCCAGTAACGTTGCGTTGTGCTAACCTCGAAGGAACTTCAGGTAAGTCGAGAACGCCGCGCGCGAGACGGAAGCGCAAAGCAACCCGGCAACGATATTTGCAATCGGAGATAGGTATGTGTGGCCCAGCCGGTCGATTTCAATAGCTCTGTTCGCCAAAATTTGAACCATTCGGGGCGTGAACTTCCATGAACAATCAAGCATTGAGGAAGCTGCAGGCATTTTGTGTCGTCGCGGCGGCGACGGTGTGTGCGCTGGCTGGAGCGCCGTACGCGCGGGGGCAGGCGGCGAAGCCGCGGCTCGTGACGCAGGCGGTGGACGAATCGAAGCGCGTGACGCTGCGCGGGAACGTGCATCCCCTGGCGCGGGCGGAATTCGATCAAGGCGCCATCGCGGACACGCAGCCGATCCATCGCATTTATTTGCTGTTGAACCGCGGCGCGGAGCAACAAGCGGCGCTCGATAAATTGATGCGCGAGCAGGTCGACGCGAGTTCGCCGAATTTTCACAAGTGGCTGACGCCGGAAGACTTTGGCGCGCAATTTGGGCCGTCGGAAGAAGACGTGACGGCGGTGAAGAGCTGGCTTTCGTCGCACGGCTTCACGGGCATGAAAACGAACAACGGGCGGACGATTGTGGAGTTCAACGGAACCGTTGGAACGGTGCGCAGTGCGTTCGCGACGGATATTCACAGATTTGTGGTGCGCGGCGAAGAACATTTTGCCAACGTGAGCGAGCCGCAAATTCCGGCGGCGCTGGCGAATGTGGTGATAGGCGTGACGTCGCTGCATAATTTCCGGAAACGCGCGCATATCAAGAGATTCGGAAAGTTCCGGCGGGATTTGACGACGGGAGAGATTACGCCGTTGTTTACGTTCACGGACGTGAATGGAACGTTTTTTGGGATGGGGCCGGCGGATTTCGCGAAGATTTACAACATTCCGGCGGGGGCCGATGGTACGGGACAGAGCATAGCCATCGTCGCCCGATCAAATATCAATCCGCAAGACGTCACAGACTTCCGCAGCATGTTCGGATTGCCAGCCTACTCGACCTGCAACCTAGCGGTCGCGCAGCCGCAATTGTGCGTGATATTGAACGGCGCGGACCCGGGACTGGTTTCGGGCGATGAAGGCGAGGCGGATTTGGACGTGGAGTGGTCGGGCGCCGTCGCTCCGGCAGCGACGATCAAGTTTGTGGCGTCGGAAAGTTCGCAGACCGACGGAACGGATGGCGTGGACGCGTCTGCTGTCTACATCGTAGACAACAACATCGCACCCGTAATGAGCGAAAGCTTTGGTTCGTGTGAAGTTGGTCAAGGCACTGCGGGAAATGCATTTCAGAATGCGCTTTGGGAACAAGCGGCCGCTGAAGGCATTACAGTGTCGGTTTCCGCCGGAGACAATGGGTCTGCCGGTTGCGACGATCCAAATGCTGAATCGAGTGCGACAAAGGGGATAGGAATCAGCGGAACGGCTTCCACTCCTTTTAACGTCGCGGTAGGCGGAACAGATTTTGACCAAAGTAGTGATCCCACCACTTTCTGGAGCACTTGCTCAGGCACTCCATGCAATACATCACCGGCAACAGCGTCTGCGAAGGGCTACATCCCCGAAATTCCCTGGAATGACTCTTGCGCTACAGGCGGATTGTCTGGGTGCAATAGCGCGACAACGAATACGAACCTGAACATCGTCGGTGGGAGTGGTGGGCCGAGCGCAGTTTACACAAAAACGCAGGCACCATTTCAGTCTGGGTTCGGAGACACGCAGCGCGACATTCCAGACGTCTCTTTCTTCGCAGCGGATGGGCTTAACAAGAGTTTCTACATTGTGTGCGAATCGGATCAGGACATTACCGGAGACACAGGCTGTAGCTTAACGAAATTTACCGTCGGATCGCCCTGCCCGTCGGGTACCTGTTTTCATGACTTCCAGACCGTCGGGGGAACTTCAGCCTCGGCACCGGCCTTCGCTGGAGTCATGGCGCTGGTGAATCAGAGCGAAGTAAGTCATGGCCGCATTGGGCGACAAGGCAACGCGAACTTTGTTTTGTACGCACTCGCGAAAACAGAAAACTTCGCGAGCTGTAATTCCAATAGTTTTACCGTGCCAGGAACTCAACCGACTACTTGCGTGTTCATGGACATTACGAAGAGCAATAACGCAGTCCCGTGTGTTGGCGGAAGCCCGAACTGCAGCAAAACCAGCAGCGGCGGGAACGGTGTCTTGCAAACAAACAATCAGCCAGCGTTTACGGCAGGGCCTCCAACGGCGGCAGGGTACGACCTTGCGACGGGCCTCGGCTCGATCAACGTTACCGCGCTCCTAAATTTGTGGGGCGGCGTGGCTAGGCCTGCCCCTGCAACGACACTCTCCACAACGACGGTGTTTCCGATTACGCATGGTGCTACAGCAAAATTTACGGTCGCTGTAAGTCCGACGGCTGCCACCGGCGACGTTTCTTTAGTCGGCGCCCCGTCGCCGGCCAATGAAGGTATCGGCCCCTTTGCACTGAGCGGTGGCGCCGTAAGTATTTCGACAATTAGCCTCGCTGGAGGAACGTATCAGCTGAAGGCGCATTACGCCGGCGATGCCACTCACGCTGGCGCCGATTCCAACGCGATTGCCGTCACGGTCAATCGAGAACCAAGTAAAACGACTGCAAGCCTGGTGACATTTACCAGCACCGGTGCAATCGCGAATGGCAACGCGACAACTGCGGCCTACGGTTCACCCTATGTGTTGCGGGTCGACGTGACAAACGCAGCCTCGAATCTTTGTTACACGCTGAACGCGAATTTACAACCCACGCCCATTTCTGGATGCCCAACCGGAGCGGTAAGCCTCAAGGACAACGGAAATCCTTTGGACGGCGGAAATTTTAATCTGAATCAGTCAGGCTTCTTTGAGGACCAGCCAATTCAGCTTCCGGCGGGATCGCACCCACTTGTCGCCGCGTATGCTGGTGATAATAGTTTTGTGGGAAGCACTTCGGCAACGAACACGATCACCATCACCCAGGCACCTACGCAGGTGCAAGTGGCCCTGGCGCCGATCACGGTTGTGTCCGGCGGAATGGTGACACTGACGGCGACGGTTACGTCTGGGAGCAATGCGGACGCGGCACACGCGCCGACAGGAACGGTGCAATTCTCAAACGGTGCTACGAATCTTGGCGCGCCGGTGACCTGCACTCCGGCGGGTGCAACGGCTTCGGCTGGAGCCTCCTGCACGGCCACAGTTTCCGCGACGATTTCGGCGTTTCCGCCAGTGGGCGTAAACGATCGTTGGCGGTGGACGCCGCTCGAATGGTTTGCGGCATTGCTGGCGATGACGGCGCTCGCATTATTCGTGATGGCGATGCGGATGCGCGGCCCGCGGCGCGCGTTTGCTTATGGCGCGATGGTGATGTTCCTGATTGCGTCGGCGACGCTTGCGGGATGCGGCGGTGGAAGCAGCGGGGGCGGCGGCGGGGGCGGCGGGTCGATCCGGACGATTACCGCAAAATACAGCGGCGACACGAACTACGCCACTTCAACCGGCAGCGGAACCGTAACCGTGCAATAGACGAAAAACCGAACAGAAAAAGAAAAGGCCGCAGAACTTTGCTCTGCGGCCTTTTCTCTTTCGGAAAACAAGAAGCTTGTTGATTCGCTGAATTCAGTTCACCACAGGCGGGAAGAAAATATTCCAGAAATTTGGCGACACGGCGCCGAACTCGACCGGAATCAGCGACCCGTCCCCGTTGAATTGCGGCGGACGAACAACCGTAGCTTCGACCGTCTTCTGCGCCCTCACATTCTCAATCGAAATTTTGGTGCCCTGGGCCAGCGGTTCAGACACGATGATCAGCGCGCCATTGGCGCTGACGGTATGGGTAAAGCCATCCAGGATGAGCGGCTTGCCGGTCACGTGCACCTTGACCGCGATCCTCAGCAGGACGCGTTGCGCGCGGCGGCGCTCTTCGCTGGTCATCGGCCGCGTCAACCCTGGCTTGACGGACGTGCCTTGCGATGCTTTTTGCGGTGTAGAGGGCTTCATAGTTCCAATCCCCAAAAGTCCAAATCCGGCGCAACCAGTTCGATGCCGTACTCCCAACCTTCGGGGCGGGGATTGCCTTTCCATACTACAACGGCGGCGTTGCTGGAGCCGGTGGCAAGATTCGTGAGCGCGAGACGATGTTCGAGTGAAAACGATTCGGGCAGTACGACCATGCAACCGTACGGATTGACGACGCGCGTGTGAGCGTCGAGCCCGCGCCGCGAGCCGCTCTGGTCATCCCATTCCAGGCGAACCGGCACCCGGGAATTCATGCGCGTGCCGCGGCGTTTATCCGAATGACGTCCGCCCTGGACCACAACCTTCGCGACTTTTGTCTTCAATTGCATCTCTGCCTCGACAGTATCTCGCTAGGGGCCATGCTAGAGTTGGAGCGAGTGTCGGTCAATGGTACAAATTGGCGACAGCGGAAAACTGAATAGCTGTACGGAAGGACAGGCGAGTTCGCGGGAAAAGTACAGGCGCAATGAAAGACTTGATCGTAAACGCGGATGATTTGGGTTGGACAACCGGCGTGAATCGCGGCATCGCGGAGTCGCACCGGAACGGCATTGTCACGAGCACTTCCCTGCTGGCCAACGGCGAGGCGTTTGACGACGGCGTCAATGTGGCGCGGGCCCTGCCGGGGCTGGGGGTTGGCGTGCATTTGAATTTGAGCGATGGCGCGCCGGTCTGCGGAGCAAAGGCGGCGCCAAGCCTCGTGGACGACGCGGGAAAACTGTCCGGCGGGCCGGAGCAGTTGCTGCTGAAAATGGCGCGGCGAAAACTGAAATTGGCGGAAGTCGAACGCGAGTGGGAAGCGCAAATTGAAAAGATTCGCTACGCGGGCGTCTCGCCGACGCATCTGGATGGTCACAAGCACGTGCACATGCTGCCGGGGCTGTTCCCGATTGCGGTGAAGCTGGCCAGGAAGCACGGGATTGGCGCAATTCGAATTTCGAGCGAAGCCTCGACGCTTCGCTCGGCGCTTTCCGGCAAGTCGGGCAAGGATTCCGGCGTGAAATGGAAACAAGGGATTCAGGCCCGTGGACTGAAGCTGCTCTCGGGCGACGCGCGTAAGCTGGCGGAACAAGCCGGCATCGAGGCGGCCGATTTCTTCTGCGGCATCGCGCAGACTGGCGTGCTATCGCGCGACGGCGTGCTCGATTTGCTGCAAAGCTTGCCCGAGGGCACCACCGAGTTGATGTGCCACCCGGGTTACGTGGACGAGGATTTGGCGCGCTCCGCCACGCGCCTGCAGGAATCGCGCGCCACCGAGCTGGCGATACTTACCGACACCGCCGTGCGAAAATCTGTCGCATCGCATGGGATTCGCCTGATAAACTATAGTCAGATCGCGAATTGAGCATGGAAACTGAATCCCTAGTCCGGTATTCGATTGTCGTTCCGTTCTTCAACGAACAGGAAAACATTCCCGCTTTATACATGAAGCTGACGGAAGTCATGGACGCCATTGGCGAGCCCTACGAACTGGTGTTCGTCGACGACGGCAGCAAAGACAATTCGTTCAAGGTTTTGAGCGATATTTACGAGCATGACCGCCGCGTGAACCTGATCCGGCTCCGCCGCAATTTTGGCCAGACGCCTGCTCTCAAGGCCGGCTTCGATTTTGCCCGCGGCGAAGTGATTATCTCCATGGACGGCGACTTGCAGCACGATCCCGAAGAGATTCCGAAGTTCCTCGAGAAAATTGAAGAAGGCTACGACCTCGCCAGCGGCTGGCGCTACGCGCGCAAAGACCACTGGCTGATGCGCCAGATTCCGAGCCGCATCGCGAACTGGTTGATGGCAAAACTTAGCGGCGTCGAGCTGCACGATTTCGGCACCACCTTCAAGGCGTATCGCCGCGAAATCATTCAGGAAATTCAGCTCTACGGCGAATTGCACCGATTCATCCCCGCGCTCGCGAGCACGACTGGCGCGCGCATCGTCGAAGTGCCGATTGAAAATCTCGAACGTAAAGCCGGCAAATCCAACTACGGCATCAGCCGCACGATTCGCGTGTTTCTCGATTTGCTGATCGTCAAATTTTTATTGGATTACTCGACGCGGCCGCTGCAGTTCTTTGGTTTGCTCGGAATGTTCGGCGCGGGTTGCGGCTTCCTGATTGGCTGTTATGTCGCGTTCGAGAAATTTTATTACCACATGTCCGTAATGACGCAGCACGGGCCGCTCATGCTGCTTTCCATTGCGCTGCTCGTAAGCGGCATTCAATTCATCTCCATGGGCCTGCTCGGCGAAATTATGGCGCGCACCTACTACGAATCCCAGAACAAGCCCATCTACGCCCTGCGCGAAGTAAAATCCCACCGCAAAGAAATCGACTCCACAGAACAAACTCGCCCTTCCGGCAACCCCGAACGCTAATCTTCGCTCCACCTCCTTCGTTGACTCTCTTTTTACCCTGCACTTGACAGCCATCGCCTCCTCGGTTACTCTCCCGCCACTTTCTCGGGAGGTTCTGTGCGCAGACTTATCCTTCTCGCTCAACTGCTTACGTTCACCTGGCGGGTGGCCGGCGCTAAAAGATCCGAATTCTCTTGGTGTGGATCGCAACTGAAAGGCACTTTCTCTCGATTCCTTCACTCACAGTACAGCGGAGGGTGCCCCGTCCTCGGTTTTTGAGGGCGGGTCTTGGGTTTGGCTTTGAATTTGAATTTGAATTTGATTTTGATTTTGATTTTGAATTTTATTTTGATTTTGAATTTTATTTTACAATCTCTCCCCTCTCAGTTTTCCCACGTATCAATCTCCACCAGCCCTTTCTCGCCCTTCGCATAGTGTCCCCAACTGCTCCACGACCAATCCCTCGGGTGCTCCACCAACCCGCGAATCACCGGATTCGCATGCATGTAGTTGAGTTTTTCCTTCACCTTTCCATCGCGATACACATTGAAGTCATAAAATCTCTCCTGCCAAAACGCTTTCAATTCTTCTTCGCCTTCACCAAACGTAAATTCCATTTGTCTTCCATCTGTGGCTTTCTTCCGGCTTCGCATCTTTCTCGAAACCCGTTGCTTCAAGAGTTGCAGCACCGTCGACGGTGTCCCTT
>DATGIS010000101.1:0-12610 GCA_035295625.1 Candidatus Acidiferrum sp.
ATGTCCGCAGCCCATTTCGAATGGCTGCTCACCGGATCCACGCTCAACCCGACAATCTTCACATTGCGCTTCTTGAATTCCGGCTCCAGCCCGGCCATATAGCCGAGCTCGGTCGTACAGACAGGCGTGAAATCCTTCGGATGCGAAAACAGAATCGCCCAGCTGTCGCCAATCCATTCATGGAAGTTGATGACGCCCTGCGATGTTTCCGCCGTGAAGTTCGGTGCTGTGTCGTTGATTCGTAACATGGTTCCTTGTTCCGCTCGCGCGGCTCCTTCTGCTGTCATAACTGCCTCCTGGCGCCTCGCCCTGCCTGTCAGAGAGTCGGCGCCCTATCTAATCTAAGCCAACAGTGTAGCAAGCCGGGGTGAAAGCGAGAAACCCAGCCCACCTTTCCGGAAGTTGCTTTCGGCAAACTGCTTGGGGAATGGTTAGCGTGTGGCCAGCATTGAGTATGAAGAAATAATCTTATTCTGGTGCGACATATGGTCAACGCTCTCGCGCCCTGTGGATCAGATAGGCGGCAAAGGACAGAAGCCCAGAGAACCTGTAATTAGGATCCACGTAGTGCTCAATCACATAGAACGCAAAATAATAGAAGCGACAGAAGGACCACACAACAACCGCGATTAGAAACGCCGCGCTAGGCGTCGGGCGTTCGTGGAACAGTAAGGCCGCGGACAACAGACCCAGAAATAGAAAGAGCACACCTTTTAATTTGATCCACCTTACGTCAGTTAGATTTCTCATGCCAACTTGTCAGTCTCCCAATTGTGAAATCGCCTTCGCAACATGTACGGCTGCGTGGAGCCATCCGCTCGCAGGAGCATGAATCGGTTTCCTCTCCTCACATACATGTCACCGCATTTGCATTTGCTTTCAGACTCCCAAGACCCTTCCTTCGCGATGACTCTTATTTCGTAATCGTTAGAGCGGCATCGTCCTTGTCGGCAAGGTGGCCGTAGCGGCCGAAATCGCTGATAGAGTGTGGCGAGCAGCCAAAAAGCATGGAACAGCAAAAAACCACAAGCGACGCCCACTAGCGCGCCGACCACCCACCCCGCTTTTCCCCAGTAGATTGCTAGCTTTCGACCAGCCAGGTACGCGCAGATAAAAACGAAGGAGAGCCACAGGACATGAAAAACTGTAAACTGCGAACGTTGAGGCAGAAGGGTGTTTTCCACTGTTTTGGAATTATCGCTTGCCACCTTCACGGGTTAACGTCCTTATCAGAAAATCTGAATTTAGGATCACACAGAACGTGCCGCGTCCGCGCGAAGGCGGTTCAAGGCACTCATGCTAGACTCTGAGGCGAAAAATAGTATGCCATTCAGCTATGTCGTTTACAGTGAGCTTCGTCTGGTAGTCAGCACTGGGTCGGATCGTGTGACGTGGCAGGAAATCAAAGACCGCCAAGAGCAAACCAAGACCGATCCCGACTTCAACCCGGAGTTCAATCAGATCGTGGATTTGCGGGCGGCTACCTCTGTCGATTTGACGAGTAACCAAACCAGAACCCTGGCGCAGCGTGCGATCTTTTCCCCCACGTCTAAACGCGCTTTTGTTGCCCCTAGTCCGGCTGTCTTCGGTGCGGGACGCATGTGGGAAACCTTTACTGAATTGTCCGATAATCCGTCGCAAATCCGAGTATTCTACGACCTTCCTTCTGCATTGGAATGGCTTGACCTCGACTTCCTTCCGCAATAGCTAACTGAAAAGGCTAAGTCCTGATAACCCCAGCCCGACCCTGTCACTTCTACCAGCTGTGCATTGTCCCATCGAGCTTCCGGTTCACCGGCAAATACGCGCGATGATACGGATATTTGGATGCCAACCCCTCATCGATATCTACACCCAGTCCCACCCTCTCGCCCGGATGCATCACACCATCCTGAAACGAATACGCATGCGGAAAAACTTGATCCGTCTCCGGCGTGTGCCGCATGTACTCCTGAATTCCAAAATTGTGCACGCTCAAATCGAAATGCAGCGCCGCTGCCATGCACACTGGACTCATGTCCGTCGCTCCATGGCATCCTGTCCGCACGTGATACAGCTCCGCGAAGCTTGCGATTTTTCGCAAGTGCGAAATCCCGCCCGCATGCACCACTGCCGTCCGGATGTAATCGATCAATTGTTCCTGAATCAGTTGCTGGCAATCGTAAATCGAATTGAACACTTCGCCGACCGCAATCGGCGTCGTCGTATGCCGCCGGATCAGCCGAAATCCCTCCTGCAATTCCGCCGGAGTCGGATCTTCCAGCCAAAACAAATGAAACGGCTCCAGACTCTTTCCCACTCGCGCCGCCTCATTCGGCGTCAGCCGGTGATGCACGTCGTGCAACAACGGAACGTCCTCGCCAAATTCTTTCCGCAGCCGCGCAAACAGTTGCGGCACGAAATTCATGTACCGCTCCGAATCCCACACGTCTTCCTGCGGCGCGTCCTTCACCGCCGGCTCATAATACATTTTCCCTTTCCCAACCCCGTACGTGCTCGCAAGTCCCGGAATTCCGCTCTGCGCGCGAATCGCCTTGTACCCCATCGATTGGTAATGCGCCACGGCCTTCACCGTGTCCTCAATATCCGCGCCGCTCGCATGCCCGTACACCAGCACCGATTCGCGCGACGCCCCGCCCAGCAATTGATACACCGGTACGTTCAGCGCTTTTCCCTTGATGTCCCAGAGCGCCGTATCCACCGCCGCAATCGCGCACATCGTCACCGGCCCACGTCGCCAGTAAGCGCCCTTATAAAGGTATTGCCAGATGTCCTCGATCCTCCGCGCGTCGCGCCCGATCAGCAGCGGAATCACGTGGTCCGTCAAATAGCTCGCCACCGCGAGCTCGCGTCCATTCACTGTCGCGTCGCCCAGTCCGTAAATCCCGTCTTCCGTCGTAATCTTGAGCGTCACAAAATTCCGCCCGGGGCTGCACACAATCACTTTCGCGTCCGTGATTCTCATTACGCACTTGCTCCTTCTTCATTCGTGACACAATAAGTCAGAAGTTCAAACTGACCGCCGCCGCTCGATACTGAGTTGTCCATTTCTGGCGTCGCGCAAAAGGAGCGAACTCCCTTGGGTCATCCACGCCTCGAACTTAACGGCAAATCCGCTCTCGTTATCGGCGGCACGAGCGGCATCGGCCTCGAAATCGCCAAAGGCCTAGCGCAAGCCGGCGCGAATGTTGTCGCCACCGGCCGCCGCGCCGAACTCGTCCGCGCCGCCGCAAAAGAAATTCGCGCCCTCGGCCGCAAATCGCTCGAAACTCCCTGCGACGTCACCGACGAATCTACCATCAAGCATCTTCTCGCGGACGCTTGCAAAGAATTCGGGAGCGTGCAAATCCTCGTCAACTGCGCCGGCCGCACCAAGCGAACTCCCACCATCGATGTTGCCGACTCCGAATGGGACGCCATCATGGAAACCAATGTCACTGGTACGCTCCGCGCTTGCCGCGTCGTTGGCCGCCACATGATCGAACGCGGCTACGGCCGCATCATTAATATTGCGTCGCTCTCCTCGTTCGTAGCGCTCTACGAAGTTGCGGCCTATTCCGCCAGCAAAGCCGCCGTCGCTTCCCTCACCAAATCTCTAGCCATCGAGTGGGCCGGCAAAGGCGTCTGCGTCAACGCCATCGCCCCCGGCGTCTTTCGCACCGAACTCAACGCCGCTCTCCTCGACGGCACCGAGCGCGGCAAGGAATTCCTCACTCGCACTCCGATGGGCCGCTTCGGCAAACTCGAAGAACTCGCCGGAGCTGCCGTCTTTCTCGCCTCCGACGCCGCAAGTTACGTCACCGGCCACATCCTCTCCGTCGACGGCGGCTTTCTCGCCAGCGGCGTCAATCACTGACAGCCCTTTGCCGTGCGCCACGTCCCTGGTCCCGCCGTCGGGTCTGTCTACGATTGCCCCAGCCGGCCCGGCCCTGCTCTTGCGTTTCGCGCCACGCGAATCCTCCCTTCCGCCGTCTCTCCTCTTTCTTTTCTTCTCTGTGATCTCTGTGCTCCGGCCTCTGTGTCCTCTGTGTTAAACCTCTTCGATCTCGGCCTGTGTAGCTGAGGGGCTTCAGCCCCGTTTAGCTTGCCACGATTGCTCGTCATCGCTGAGCCTTGGCCTCCGCCGCTTTTGCGTTCTCCATCCCACAAAAATATTTTTCGCCGCGTTCCTCAGTCTTCATCTGTGCCCTCTGTGCCTCTCTGTTAACCTCTTCGATTTCAGCCTTTCGCTCCCCGCGCATCCCTCACTAAATCCACAAACAGCGCCGCCATCTTGCTGATTGCGTCGCCGTCTCTCGCCCTCAGCGCATCCTTCAACACCATTTCCCCGCCCACGCCCAGCGCCGCGGCTCCGGCGCGAATATATTCGCCCGCTGTCTCCAGATTCACCCCGCCCGTTGGAACAAATGCCACACTCGGAAACGGTCCGCGCAGCGCCTGCAAATACTTCGGCCCGCCCATGCTGCCGCACGGAAACACTTTCACGAAATCCGCCCCGGCCGCCGACGCCTCCATAATTTCCGACGGCGTCAATGCGCCAGCCACGATCAATACATCTCTTGCTCGCGTCGCCGCCACCGTCGCAGCATTAAATCCGGGCGTCACCAGGAACTGCGCGCCCGCGTCGATACACTTCGTTGCTGCCTCCGCGCTCAGAACCGTGCCTGCCCCAACCAAAACTTCCGGCATCGTCCGCGCCACTTCGCGAATCACTTCCACCGCCCCTGGCACCGTCATCGTAATCTCGACAATCGGTACGCCGCCTTTGCGGACACAATCCGCCGCGAATCGGGCCTCTTCGGCCGAAGCGGCCCGAATCACCGGCACGATTCCCACTTTTTCAATCAGCGCGCGTACTTCCTGCTTCGTCATCGATTTTGCCGCCTCGCTCATCGCGCGATCCGCGCTCCCGCGCCCTTCATCACCTGCAGCACTTCTTCCAGCGTCGCCATCGTCGTGTCGCCCGGTGTTGTCATTGCCAGTGCGCCATGCGCCGCTCCGCACTCCACAGCCCATTGCGCCTCTTTCCCCGCGAGGAATCCATAAATCAATCCGGACGCAAACGAATCGCCGCCGCCGACACGATCCAGAATTTCCATATTTTCCCTCTTCTTCGCTTCATAAAACTTTCCATCCGCGTAGCAAATCGCTCCCCAATCGTTCCGCGTTGCCGTCGTTGCTTTCCGCAATGTTGTCGCGACAACTTTGAACGGAAAATCCTTTACAACCTTCGCAATCATCTTTTTGAAATTCTCTGGATCGAGTGCGGAAAGATGTTCATCCGTTCCTTCCACTTCATACCCAAGCGCAGCGGAAAAATCCTCTTCGTTTCCAATCATCACATCCACGTACGGCGCCAGCTTTCGGTTCACTTCCTGCGCTTTCTTCTTCCCGCCAATCGATTTCCAGAGAGAATCTCGGTAATTCAAATCGTACGAAACAATCGTTCCGTGTTTCCGCGCCGCTTGCATCGCCTCCAGCGCCACCTCGGGAGTCGACTCCGAGAGCGCACAAAAGATGCCGCCCGTGTGGAACCACCGTGCGCCGCGCTTTCCGAAAATTTCGCTCCAATCGATTTCTCCCGGTTTCAGCGCCGCGATCGCCGTATGCCCGCGGTCCGAACAACCCAGCGCCGCGCGCACGCCAAATCCGCGCTCCACAAAATTCAATCCGTTGCGAACCGTCCGTCCAACCCCGTCGTATTCCACCCAGCGAATCAGCGAAGAATCGACACCGCCCTGATAAATCAAATCCTGCACCAGCGAACCCACGGGATTTTTCGCAAACGCCGTCACGATCGCCGCATCCAGGCCGAAGCATCGCTTCAATCCGCGCGCCACATTGTATTCGCCGCCGCCTTCGCTCACCGTGAACTGCCGCGTCGTCCAGATCCGGTATTCGCCCGGATCGAACCGCAACATCACTTCTCCCAGGCTCACTTCGTCCCACTTGCATTCGCTTTTTGCTCTGATCGAAAGCGCCATTTTCTCCTCAACTCGTCAAGCGATTGCCGCCGGCTCCAGCTTCGGACTCAACGTGTGAATCACAAGCGTCGCAAGCGGATAAGCCGAAGCCGCAATAAAAAACGGAATCGTGTAACTTCCGGTCCACTGCAAGAGATGTCCGACGACCTGCGCGATCAGCATCCCGCCGATCGCGCCGGACATGCCGCTGATTCCTACGACCGAGCCCACCGCCTTCACCGGAAAAAGGTCCGAATGCAGCGTGTACATGTTCGCGGAGAATCCTTGATGTCCCGCAGCCGCAAATCCAATCACGATCGCTGCCGGCCAAAGCCCGGAAATCTTGTACAGCACCGCAATCGGAAGCACCAGACACGCGCACACCAGCATTGCGGACTTGCGCGCTCGCGATGTGGAAACGCCGCGTCGAATCAGCGTTGACGAAAGCCATCCGCCAAACACGCTGCCCGCGTCGGAAATCGCGTAAATGATCAGAATCGGCAATCCAATTTGCGTCAATCGCAAACCATGTTCGCGTTGCAGATAATCCGGAATCCAGAAAAGATAAAACCACCAGATCGGATCCGTCATGAATTTTCCGGCCGCCACCGTCCACGTTTGCCGCAGGCCAAACAGTCGAAGCCAGGAAATCTTTTCCGCGGGAACAATCGGATCGCTCTTGATCAGTGCCAGTTCTTCCGCGGTGCAGCGGGAATGTTCTTCCGGCTTTCGAAAAATCGCGAGCCACAGCAGCAACCACAAAACGCCGAGCGAGCCTGTAATCACAAACGCCCATCGCCATCCAAAATGAATCGCGATCCACGGCACAAAGAGTGGCGTCAAAATCGCGCCCGCGCTTGTTCCTGCATTGAAGATTCCCGTCGCCGTCGCTCGCTCTTTTCGCGGAAACCATTCCGTGACCGTCTTGATGCTCGCCGGAAAAACTCCCGCTTCTCCAAATCCAAGCGCAAATCGCGCCGCCGCAAAACTCATCCACGAATTCGCAAACGCATGGGCAATCGAAGCGCAACTCCAGAAAACCATCGCGACCGCATATCCAATTCTCGTTCCCATCCGGTCGATCAATCTTCCGGTGCAAACCATTCCCAGCGCGTACGCAACTTGAAAAACCGTCACAAGATTTCCGTAGTCGACTTCGCTCCAGCCAAACTGATGCTGCAGCGGCGTTTTCAAAACGCCCAGGACCTGCCGGTCCATATAATTTTTCGTGATTCCCAAAAAAAGCAGCGCGCATATCACCCAGCGAAAACGCCCCGCGAGACTCCATACGCTCCCGCGAACCGCGCCAGCCGGCATCGAATTTTCCACGCTTTCCATTTGCGCCAAGGCCCGCGATTCTACTAAATATTGGCGTGCGTTAGCGTTGCGAATCTCTCGCGGCAAAACCCACTTTTCGCGTACGATGCGTAGACCCTGTCTGGAGGCCCGAAATGCGCACGCTCTTCCAATTCCCGAAAACGTTTCATTTTCACCAGATAAAAAGCCTCGCCTTTCTCGTCGCGCTTCTTTTCTTCGTCGCAACGTTTCTCACAAACGCCGAGCCGCCGAAGGCGGTGGTGGTTTATTTCATCGATGTCGAGGGGGGCCAGGCCACGCTGTTTGTCACTCCGGCGGGGGAATCGTTGCTGGTCGATACAGGGTGGGACGGCTTCGAGGGGCGGCGGATCGCATCGTCGCGGCGGCAAAGGACGCGGGCCTCACGAAACTGGACTACGTTTTGATCACGCATTATCACAGTGACCACGTCGGCGGCGTGGCGCAGCTTGCGGCGCGATTTCCCATCGGAGCGTTTATCGATCACGGCGAAAATTCCGACCCGAAAGATTCCGCGACGCTCATCGGTTGGAACGGCTATCAAAAACTCCTTGCCGAAAAGAATTTCCAACGAATTTCCGTAAAGCCCGGCGACAGGCTGCCTCTACGAGGCGCGAAATTCGTGATTGTGAATGGCGGAGGAAAAGTTGTCGAAAAACCGCTCGATGGAGCGGGCGCGAAAAATCTGAATTGCGCGGCGACACCTATGCCGCCGGCGGATCATTCTGAAAATGAATCCTCGCTGGGATTTGTAATGACGTATGGAGGCTTTCGTCTCGTCGATTTGGGAGATTTGCCGTGGGCGAAGGAACTGGAACTGATGTGCCCGGTCAACAAACTTGGGCGAGCGGATGTTTATGTCGCGACGCATCACGGACTTTTTTTCAGCGGGAGTCCGGCGCTGGTGCATGGAATCGCACCGCGCGTCGCGGTTGTTGAGAACGGCGCGAAAAAAGGCGGCAGCGCCTCGGCTCTGGATATTCTTCGTTCGTCGCCGGGAATTTCCGCGATCTATCAACTCCACTGGAGCGAGGACGGAGGCGACGCGCACAACTCGGCTGCAGAATTTTTGGCGAATGTGCAGGGTCCCGACACGGGACACTTTTTGAAGCTCACCGCCAATCTGGATGGCAGCTTCGACGTTTTCAATTCGCGAACCGGCAAAGTTGCTCATTACTCTCCGCATCGGTAAGACACTTTCACTTCTCGAGGAATTCGCGCAAGAGCATGTGGAAATGGTGCACGCCGTTTTCGCGCTTGACGGAGTAGCGGCCGCGATCGTAAGTGGAGGACTGCAGGCCTTTTTGCACGTTTTCACAGAGCAGGATGTCTTCCTGCTGGACCTCGTCGCTGAATGCGACTGCCTTTTCAATGCGTTTCTTCGCGGCGGGCGATTCAGTGTCGTGGAAAAACCACTCGAAGATGGTGAGCGTTTTGTCGTGGGAAAGCGGAACGATGAGATTGGTCGAGAGATTATCGGGATAAATGTTGAGCATCAGATTGGGAAAAATCCAGAAATAGAGCGCTTCCTGTAGGCCGCCGGTGCCGGGCGCGTAAAAGCGTTCGCTGGAGTCATCGGGCTTCATCGCGCGGATGGGCGCGAACTGCTGCGAATAATAGCGATAGGTGTCGGTGCGGTATTGCGCGTAGTCGATCTCTTTCATCAGGCCGGGATGGGCGATGGGAATGTGATAGCCCTCGAGGTAGTTGTCGACGTAAACCTTCCAATTGCAATTGATGACGTAGTCGCGGCGCTCGGCAAGCTTTAAATTTTCGAAATCGAAACCGCGCGCTTGATTGGGAATTTCGCCGAGGACGGTTGCGAGCGGCTCGGCGTTGCTGTCGAAATTGACGAAAATCAAATCGCCCCAGGTATCGAGGCGGAGCGGGACCATGCCCATGGTGCTTCGATCGAAAAACTCGATGCCGTCAACGTCGGGCGTACCGATGAGTTTTCCTTCGAGAGTGTAAGTCCAGCCGTGATACTGGCAACGCATAACATTTTTGCAGCCACTGCCGAGCGCGATCGGTCCAGCGCGATGACGGCAAACGTTGCTGAATGCACGAAGAGTTCCCTGCTTGTCGCGAATGACAAGAATCGGTTCACCGGCAATTTCGGCGGTGAAATAAGTTTCGGGATCGGCGATGGTTTTCTGCGCACCGTTTGATTCGCCGCACGGCTGCATCGTCGTGCCGACGAGTTGCCAGGTCTTGCGAAAGATCTTTTCCTTTTCAATTTCGAGGACGGTGGGATCAGTGTAAAAGCGCGAGGCGAGGGTGAAGGCACACTCGATCTGCTCATTTATATCGAGATGGAGTGGTTTGGTTGAGCTCATGGCAAGTACTCTAGCTGAGAGGGAGACCGGAAAACCAGAGACCGGAAACCAGGGAAGAGTCGAAGACAGAGAAGCAAGGAAGTAGTGAAGCAGCGAGGTAAAGAAGATCCTACCACCCCACCCCCCTCCCCCCTAAATTCGTAAGTATTCATTCTAAAGAAGTTGAGGCGAGGGTAGGGGGTGAGTACTAGGCCCAGGCACGGCCTTGCGCTGGTTGCCGGGCAACGGTGAGCGATCGAGATTGCGACGGCTGGCATGGTGCTGGCCCTTTCATAAAACCAAGTGCGTTCGCGCTGTTTGCGAACACTGAGTTTGGGAATAGCGTACGAGATATGGACAGAGAAAAACTACTGGTCTGAATGATGGATTTTGTACGGCTGCACTTTTTTTGATTTTCGTTCGAACGAGAATGAGGTGAAAAGGAAGTGGAGCGTGCGACTCGCGATAGAGCCGCAAGAGGAAAAAAAGAAAAAAGAAAGATTTAACACAGAGGACACAGAGAAAACCCGAACGGTTAAGAAGCAAAAGGCGCGGCCCGGGGGCGTAAAGTCAACTCAAGGGATGACGGCGATGGCTTCGATATCGATTTGGGCTTCTTCGGAGAAGAGGGCGGCGACGCCGATGACGGTGGAAGCGGGGGATGTTCCTTGTTGACGAAGTTGGTGCGGAGTTCGCGAAGGGCGAGAAGTTTTCGTGACGACGGAGAGATTTAACACAGAGGCACAGAGGACACAGAGAGAATCCAGAAGAGAACGGCAGAGGAAGATGGGCTATGACAAGCGGAAGCATGCGGCAAAACGAATCGCCGGAAAGATGGCGGCGCTAGGTGGTCTCGGGAGTCGGCGGAGTGAAAAATTTTAAGATCGCCCGCTGCAAAAGACGAAGAGATTCGAAGATGTCGCAGTCAAGGATGACTCCGTAGACCCGCGTTGGATTTAAAAGCGAGGCGGCCGGCTTCGGAAAGCCGGCCCTACACGAGCCATGCGCTGCCGCTTGGCGAGCACCTTTATAGGTGCTACGCTGTCGTTGAGAGGGAGCCCTATGCTGGATTTGAAAAGGGATATTCAGGCGATGACGACGTTTCGTCGGAATCCGGCGAAATTTCTGAGCCAGCTGAAGAAGACCAAAAAGCCTTTAATTCTTACGGTCAATGGAAAGGCTGAAGCTGTGGTACAGGACGCAGAGGCCTATCAACGACTGCTGGATATTGCTGCGCAAGCCGACGAAGCGGAAGGGGTCAGGCAGGGACTGGAAGACGTGAAAAAAAGGCGCGTGAGACCGGCGCGGGATGTGCTGGCGGCGTTCCGGCGCGAAAGGATTCGAAGAAAGGCGCAAAAAAGCAGATTCCGAACCCGTCAGAAGACGACGGGGTTGGAATGACAACCAGCGTGGGGCGCACGAGTGCGTGCACGATGGCGCGATTGTGGTGTGGGCAACATCGAAGATGCCGCCCTAAAGGGACGGCGCTACACAAGAAAGAAAAAGAAGGAGGCCGGACTAAAGTCCCGGCCCTACACAGTCGGGGTTGAAGTTGAAATCGAAGAGGCCGGCTTCGGTCCCTCGGCGATGCTCGGAATAAAAAAGCCGGCCCTACATATTCGGCGTTGCGGGTGAAATTGTAGAGAGAGTATGGCCGCAAGCGCGCGCTTCAATCGCGTTCGCGCTGGACGTAAAATGTGCGCCAAGCGAGCCAGGAGAGCGTGGCGAGCATGCCGAGCCAGCCGAGGGCGCGGGTGGTGTGGCCGATCTGGACGTCGTGGATGAGGACGTTCCATTGGGTGAAGAGGATTTCCCAATCGTGGTCGCCGGAGCCGACGAGGGGCAGGGAGAGAGTGCGGGCATCAGCCATGTAGGTGCCGATGTAGAGAAAATTTTCGAAGAACCAGAAGGCGCAAAAGGCGGCGCCGGTGGTTTCGCGTTTGACGAAGAAATAAGAAAAACAGGCGAGAGGGGCGATGAGTTCGGCGAGAGTGCCGCCGAGAATGGTCATGGTGTAGCCGAAGGGGCTGAACAGGGGATGGCCCGCTTCATGGATGGCGAGATTGGCGAAATCGATGATGAGGAAATTGGGCGCGTTGAGGGCGGCGTAGCAGAGGAAGAGAGCGTAGAAGATGATCCAGGCGATGCCGGCGGATTTGGAGACGGGTTTCCATTCGCCGAGGTAGTCGGAAGAAAAATATTGGGAGAGAGTGGGCACGAAGCGAAGGATAGCAATGGGGCGAAGCGCCGGGAAGAAGTGGGGCGAGGAGAGTTTCCATCAGAATAAGCCCGCGTTGAGGTAGGTCGAAGAGGGCCGCTTCGGAAAGCGGCCCCTACAACAGCAGGAGCCCGACAACGGCATGAGCCCGACAACGGCATGAATCCATCTGGCAAGCGAGAAAAGAAAGACGGAAAAAGAAAGATGCCGGGCTGAAGCCGCGGCTCTACATAAATCTTAAAGGGCTCATGGAGTGCAGGCGGCGCCGGGGGAGATGGTGAGAAGCGGAGGCGCGGGCAGAGGCGCGAGTTTTTGTTGCGCGAGAAAGGCGTTGACCTCGGGCAGCGATTGGGCGACGGTGCGCCATTTTTCGATGGCGGCGGAGAGGCCGGAACAGGACTCTTCGAGTGAAGCGAGCAGAGGCGCAGAAGGGGCGGCGTCGCCGCTTTGCACCATATAGGAAAGGCGTGCGAGGTCGCGATTGACAGCACCGAAGCCGGGAGAATCGGTGTTACCGGCGAAGATCGCTCCGACTTTTTCCTGGAATTTTTCCAGCGGCGAAGCCGGTTCGTGCTGTTCGGCTTTTTCTTTCTTCTCTTCCCTGTCGTGGCCCGATTCTTTTTCGCCGGAATTTTTTTCGAACGATTTCACGCGGCCGGCAATGGCGGCGACGAAGGGCGCGACTGCTTCCGAGGCTTCGTAGCTGCTCTTTAAGCCTGCGCCGATTTTTTGGCTGGCAGCAAATTGCGCGAGATAGGCGGCTGGAGAAAGTTGAACGC
>DATGIS010000102.1:0-29551 GCA_035295625.1 Candidatus Acidiferrum sp.
ATCTGGCAGCGCGGAGAATTCCGCTTCGAACGGCGCATAGTGATCGTGCAGCGCTTCGCTTTCGTTCAACGCCACGCCGCCGTATTCGACCCATGCGTGCGCTTCGAATCTCGGCTGATTTTTCTTCACGCCAATCCGCAACTGCGCGGCGATTCCTTGCTTGGACAACAAATGCAGCAATACAAGTGACTCTTCGAGGCACGAGGGATTGCCCCAGCCATGCCTCGCCACAGCACGCACCATGCGCGCGGTCAATTGCGCTCGGTCGTTCTTGTTCATCGTGTCTAAGGAAAGATTCCCACCAGGATCAGGATCGTGCCGCAGCGCGTCTCGCGTCGCTTGAAAGCCCTGCACTTTCAGCCGCGTTGCGACCCATGGCAACAAAATCGCCGCGCGCAAAAACAATCTTTGCGCCGGCGCGGGCAATGCCCTAAACCGTTGAAGCCGTTCCCACATCGGCTGGCTGCAACGACAAAAGTCCGTTCTCTACGAGCCGTCCCAGCAATTCCGTCAAATTGGTTCGCAGAATTTCCGGCTGCGCGTCGTACTCTTCCTCAAGCTGCCGAATCGCCTCTTCCAGGCTCGGCGCCACCGTCACCACCTGCCACATCCGCGTTCCCGTTTCGTCCAGCCCAAAATACCGCTCCGTCTCCAAATTGAGTAGCACGGACTCCCGGTCCATAAACCGAACCAGGACGTGCTGCGGCACAATTACTCGATCAGCGAGTGATACCATCGCTCCTCTGCCTCGTTTCCGGGGTCTTGCCGAACTGCTCAGGCTGGGGCCCACCGTCAAACAACCGTTCGGCTTGTCCCCTATCTTACTTCGACTAAGCACATCAGGTCACGCTGCAACTTCCGTGCCACAAGCTGTACTTTTTTGCTTAACACGGCCTCGCCCAAGTTGTTTCTCTCTTTCAGACGCGTTATAACTTCGCCGTGCCCGATTTTTCCGTCTCCGTCGAATCGCTCACAAAGTTATTCCCTCCCACTCGCTCCGGCTGGCGCGCGTTTCTCCAACCGTTCGAATCGCCGTCTCTTCCTGCTCTGCAAGACGTTACGCTTCAAGTCCGCGAAGGGGAGGCCCTCGCGCTCCTCGGCGCAAACGGCGCGGGCAAATCGACTCTTCTTCGCATACTTTCCACGCTCCTCCTGCCCACCTCCGGTCACGCCAATATCGCTGGCCACGACTCCGTCACCGCTCCGCGCGCCGTTCGCCGCCATCTCGGCTATCACGCCGGGAGCGACCAGGGTTTTTATTCCCGCCTTACCGGCCGCGAAAATCTTTTCTTCTTCGGCCGCCTGAACCATCTCGCTTCCCCCGAAGCTCGCGATCGAATCATCCAACTCGCCGCTCAATTCGAACTCACCGACGCTCTCAACCGCCAGGTCCGCACGCTCTCTTCCGGCACCATTCAACGCCTGAGCCTCGCTCGCGCTCTCTTGCACTCACCGCGCGTCCTGCTTCTCGACGAACCCACGCGCAGTCTCGACGCCTTCGCCGCGGCATCCTTCCGGCAATTCCTCAAATCGCAAATCCTCCGCAACGGCTCGACCACACTTCTTTTCGCATCGCACTCGCTACCCGAAATCGAGCTTCTCGCCGACCGCGTTGCCGTCCTGCAGGAAGGCAAACTGATCGCGCTTGGCACTCCATCCGGCCTCAAACAGCGGACTTCCTCTCCAACTCTCGAAGAAGCCTTCTTTCGCCTCACCGGCCATTTGCACTCCGCAATCTCCGCCGAGGGCGCCACATGACCGCGTTTCTACTCGAACTCTGGCTCTTTTTCCGCCGCGATCTGCTCATCGCCAAGTCGTACCGCAGCCCCATGTTCATGGAAATCATTCAAGCTCTCTTCGGCACCGCGATGTTTTTCTATGTTGCTCGCTTCGTGGACAGCCCGGAGCTCCGCCAAACCCTTCCGCAAAGCGGCGGTTACTTCGCGTTCTCTCTCGTCGGCTTTGTATTTCTCGATTACTTGAATGCGGCGCTGGACACCTTCGATCGCAGCCTGGAAGAAGCTCGCGATTCCGGCACGCTCGAGCATCTACTGGTCACACAAACTTCCCTCCCCGCCATGCTCGCCGGCTCCGCGCTGTATCCGTTCGCTGCCACAACGCTTCGCATCGCTGTCTACGTCGCGTGGGGCGCGCTCTTTTTCGGCTTCCCGCTTCATTCCGCCAACTGGCCGGCCGTCGCGCTTGTCCTGCTCGTCTCCCTGCTCGCTTTTTCCGGTCTCGGAATTCTTTCCGCCAGCTATCTGCTTCTCTTCAAGCGGGGCAATCCCGCAAAGTGGCTGCTCCTCGGAGTCTCCAGCGTCGCCGGCGGCATGCTCTTTCCCGTTTCCATTCTTCCCGATTGGCTCCAATTCGTTGCGCGCCTCAACCCCATCACCTACGCGCTCGACGCGATGCGCGCCGCTCTGCTCGGGTCAGTTCATCTTCGCGAAATTTTCCACCCCCTCGCGATCCTGCTCCTCTTCGCGGCGACCCTTCTTCCTTTCAGCATGTTTGTCTTCGCCGCTGCGCTCCGTCGCACCAAATCCACGGGCACTCTCGCCCATCGCTAAAAAGAAAAGACCGGCGCAATTTCACGCCGGCCCATTCCAAATAACTGTTCGTCGTGCGTTACGGCTTCTTCTTTCTCTCGTTGACCTTTGTCGCCACGCCGCCCATGAGGACTTTCAACTGGTCCAGTCCCGCTTTCGCTTCTTTCCCCCACGGCCCATTCGGGTCGAGATCAATCGCGTGCTGGAACGCTTCCACCGTTCCCGGCTTCGGATTCACTTCGATCGAACTCGCCGTCTGCTTGTAAATCGTCGGATCGGCCATCATGCACGTCGCCAGCAAATACCATGCCTGCGCGTTCTTGGGATCAAGTTCCGTCGCCTTCTTTAGCGGCTCAATCGCGTCCTGCGTCTTGTTGGCGCGATACATGATGATGCCGTAGTTGCGCCACGCCTGCGCCGCGTTCGCTGGATCCAGCTCGGCCGCCTTTTGGAATGACGCCGTCGCATCATCCATTTTTCCAGCGCGGCCTTGAATGCCGCCCAGATTCATGTAGTAGCTCGCCTGCGGCTTCAATTCAATCGCGGACTTGTACGCCGCAATCGCATCGTCGGAACGTCCCGCCGCCTCATACGCATCGCCCAACCTGCTGTACACCAGCGGCAGGTTCTGATCTTTTTCCGGAGCTGCCGCTTTCGCCGCTTCAAATTCCGTCACTGCTTTTTCCGCGTTCTCTTTCTCCGCCTGTTTCAACGCGTCTTTCTGATCCGCCGCCGCCGTCGCCAGGTCCGCCTTTGCCTTCTTCGAAGCGGTCAGCGCCACGTCGCCCGCCTCAAAGTGCGCTTTCAAGCCGGTCATCTTCTTGCTCTCTTCGGCTTGCTTCTTCACTGCTGCGGCGTATTCCGGATTCTTCTTCGCCACCAGTTCGTACAAATTCAAATCCGCTGGCACGTTCTGTCCGCTGGAAACTTTCACCTGCCCCGCCATGTACGGTTCTTTCTGATACGGCAACATCACGGACAACTTGTAAACTCCGGCCTTCAATCCCATGAACGCATATTTGCCGCTCGCGTCCGTCTTCGTCTCGGACTTGGTTCCCTGATCGCCTTCCAGCGACACCGCATAGTTCGCCCACGGCTTTCCGTCCAAATCCGACACCAACCCGGAAATTCCGCCGTCTTGCGCCTTCGCTCTGGGAGCCGCCGCGAACAGCAGCACTGCGGCCAGCATCGCCCCCATCGCACCAGTCTTCGCGCACGTCCTGGCCCACGTCCTAGCCCATTCCTTCATGCTCGCTTCTCCTTTGCCTGCACACGACTTTCGCAGCCAATTCTTTGTTCGGGGGAGCCTCCGCCGGGCACTTCGGGGAGGACCTCAGGTTGCGCCTTATTATCGTCTCATCCGCGCCGGATTCCAACCCCGTCCGTTTGCCCAGCTTGAATTTCTGGGCTCGTGACACAAGAAGCCCTACGCTCCGGCCTGCGCTCTTCGTTTGTACGGTATCGGGTCTGGGATTCCCGCCTCCGTAAACGCTTTCAACCGCAACAGGCAGCTATCGCAAACCCCGCACGCTTCCTGCTCGCTCTGGTAGCACGACCAGGTGAGATGCAACGGCGCGCCCAACTCGATGCCTTTGCGAATAATCTCGTTCTTCTTCATCGCAATTACGGGCATCACAATTTCTATCCTTGTTTCCGGCCGCGTACCCACGCGGATCAATTCCTGAAACACTTTGTAATATTCGGGCCGGCAATCCGGATATCCTGAGCTGTCTTCCGCCACTGCGCCGATGTAAATAAAATTCGCGCCAATCGCCTCCGCCCAGCTCACTCCCACGGAAAGAAAATGTGCGTTGCGGAACGGCACGTAAGTCACGGGAATCGCGCTTCCGTGCGGCCCCGCTTTTTCCAGTTCATTTTCTGGCACGGCGATCTTTGTATCCGTCAGCGCCGATCCGCCGATCGCCCGAAAATGATCCAGCCGCACCATCAATCGCTCGCGCACCTGGTAAAAATCCGCAATCCCCTCAAACGCTTGCCGCTCTCGCGCCTCCGTCCGTTGTCCATATCCGGCATGCAACAACGCAATCTTGTCCGCACCATGCCGCGCGCGCGCAATCGCCGTGCAAACACAAGAATCCATCCCCCCACTCAACAACACCACTGCTTTTCCGTTTGCGCTCATTTCGTCGCTCTAAACACCCTTCGTCGCCGGATGCCACACGAACTTGTGCAACTGCAATCCCAACCGCACCGGCAAACCGTCTTCCAGCATCCACTCCACGAGCTGCCTTGGCTCCAGCCCCTTCCACTTTCCTTCCGGATCGTCAAACACCGGAGAGAACAAAACCTGCTTCACTTTTTCGTCTAGCCGGTGTTCCCGCATAAACTCCCGCGCAAACTCATAGTCTTTCCGCGACGAAATCACAAACTTGATCTCATCCTTCTCATCCACTGCATCCAGATTCTTCCTCTTGAACGTATCCGCTTCCCCCGAATCCGGACACTTCACATCCACAATTTTGATCACTTCGCGCGGCAGCCGTCCCACGAACTTCTCCCCGCTCGTTTCGATCATCACCGTATATCCCGCCGCAACCAGCTTTTCCGCCAACGGATAGATTTCTTCCTGCAGCAGTGGCTCGCCGCCAGTCAACTCAACAAGAGGAACCGTCTTCTCTCGGCCCGCCAGATCTTCCACCTGCGCCAGCACCTCATCCACGCTCATCTTCTTCCCGCCGTGAAATGCATACGCCGTGTCGCACCACGTGCAACGCAAATTGCATCCCGTCAATCGCACAAACACACACGGCAATCCCGCCCGAGTCCCTTCGCCTTGTATGCTCTTGAATATTTCCGTGATGAACATTCAGTTTTCGTTCCTCGTTCCTCAGCGCATCCAGGAAGATGCGCGAAGGGCTTCAACCTGAAGTGCTCGGCAACAAACTGACGTAACTTACTCTTTCTTCCGCACGCTTCCCCTGCCAATCCACCAAAAACCCAATCCCATCGCCACAACCACAACCGCCAGCTTCCCGTACGGTGGCTGCAATCTCATCGCTCGCAGCACTAGAACGTACCCCACCGCCACCACCGCCGTGGGTCCAAGCACAATCCAAAATGCCCGATTCACGCCGATGTCCTTAGATTCACCCTCAGCCTCCCGATGGAAACCGAAGTTACTCCAGCTTTTTAACGTTCCAACGCGGGAACGTTCCAACGTTCAAACAATTCTTCACGGCCGGTAAACCGCATTTGCCGTATCCGTCTCCCAAATCACCGCCTCGATCAAACGCACTCCCTGCGGCATTTCCTTCAATCTTGCCGTCATCTGCTCATAAAAATACTTCGCCATGTTTTCCGCCGAAGGATTCACCGTCTTGAACGGTTCCAGATCGTTCAGGAATTGATGGTCGATCTCTTTAATAATTCCCCGCAGCGCCTGCTTCACGTGCGTAAAATCCACCAGCAGGCCGATCCCATCCAGCTGCGGCCCTTCGATCGACACCTGTACACGATAATTATGTCCGTGCACGTTCTCGCACTTGCCCTTGTACCCGCGCAGAGCGTGCCCCGACGAAAACGTCTCTTCCACACTCACTCGATACATAGTTCTCCCAAAATCGCTTCGGCCTCTCGCTCTTTCCTCGGGACAATCTCGGCTATCTCAGGCGGGGCTCGGCGCTTCCATAAATCGCGCAACGTCAGACAATTCCTGCGTCTTCCTGTACGCCGGCAGCGACTCTAGGAAAATTTTACCATACGCCATCCGCTGAATCCGCGTATCCAGCAGCGCCAGAATCCCCCGGTCCGTCTTCGTGCGAATCAGCCGCCCGAAGCCCTGTTTTAGAGCGAGGACTGCCTGCGGCACTTGGTATTCCGCGAATGCATTTCGTCCTTCCTCCTGCAACGCTTTTACGCGCGCCGCAACAATCGGATCGCTTGGCACCGCAAACGGCAGCTTGTCCACGATCACGCACGAAAGCTGCTCGCCCGGCACATCCACCCCTTGCCAGAAACTTGCCGTCGCAAAGAGCACGGCTCCTTGCGTGTTCTTAAATCGCTCAAGCAACACGGACCGCGGCGCAGTTCCCTGCAACATCAGCGGAAAATCCACACGTGTCCGAATCCGCTCGTACAAATCATTCATCTGCGCGTAGCTCGTGAACAGGCAAAACGCTCGTCCCTGGCTCAGTTCCAGCAATTCCGTAATTTCATCGGCTGCCTTGCCTGCGAATCCCGCATCCCGCACATCCGGCATCTTCTTTGGCAAATAAAGCAGCGCCTGCTCGCCATAATCGAACTCCGGCGGCAGCGCCTTTTCCTTTGCGTGATCCAGCCCCATTCGCTGGCGAATGTAGTCGAATCGCCCGCCCACCGTGAGCGTCGCGGAAGTCAGAATCACCGTCTCAAACTGCTCGAACAGTTTTTCGCGCAGAAGTTGACTCACATCAATCGGCGTTGCCGCCAGAAACACACCTTTGTTCCGCCGCTCGAACCAATAGACGAAATTTCCTTCGTTCGATTCAAAGAGGAACGACATTTCCTGTCGTAACTCAAAACTCCGCCGCGAAAGCCGCAGCAACTCTTCCGGCTTCTGCGCCGTCGCAGCAAATTCCGTTTCCAGTCCCTTCAGAGCTTGCGATAGCTCGTCGTACGCTTCGCGGTTTTGCTCAAGAAATGCCGCCCGCTCCGCCCTCGTAAACGGAAATCTTCCATCCCTCCCCGGAAACGCATCGAAGAAAGTTCGGCTCCGCTCCCGGATTCGTTGCGTCCTGCGCAACAACGAAGGCGTCCCTAAATGCAGCAGCCGCAACGCAACATCCGAATCGCGTGCCAGCTCTTCAAACCGGAAATTCGAAACCTGCCGCCCGAAATAATCGCTCACCACATCTTCTATTTCGTGCGCCTCATCAAAAACCACCGCCGAATATTCCGGCAGGATGCTTCCAAAATCGTCCTGCTTTAGCGCCAGATCCGCGAAAAACAAATGATGATTCACGATGATCAAATCGGCTTCCGCCGCACGCTGGTGCATCTGCGTAACAAAACATTCGTTGAAATTCGCGCACTTCTGCCCCGTGCACGTTTCCCGCCTCGCATCCAGCCGCGGCCACAATTCCGAATCGTCCGTCAAAAACGTCAATTCCGCGCGATCGCCCGTTTCCGTGAATTTGCTCCAGTCGCGTATTTGCCGGAACGCGTCCATCTCTTCCATTCCGCGCAGCATCGGCTGGTCCGCCATCTGGTGCAGTTTCGCTCTGCACAAAAAATTCGAGCGGCCCTTCATCACCGCCACTTTCAGGTTCGGCGCAAAGTATTTTTGCAGGAACGGCACATCTTTTTGATAAAGCTGCTCCTGCAGCGATTTTGTCGCCGTGGAAATCACCACGCGCCGCCCGCTGCAGATCGCCGGCAACAAGTACGCCAGCGTCTTCCCCGTTCCCGTTCCTGCTTCCACAATCGCATGGCGCCGCGATTGAAACGCGTCATGCACCAGCTCTGCCATTTCGAGCTGGGCCGGCCGGTGCTCGTATCCCGCCGTCATGCACCGTTCAAGCAATCCCCCTGGCCCAAAAACTTCTTCCATGCTCGGCGTCTGCGTAATCTGGCGGGGCGCTTCTTCCCGGGCGGCGCCGTTTTCTTGCGAAAACTCCTCTTCGTGCAGATCCTTCGCCGGGCCCTCGATCGCGTCATCTTCCAGCGGCACGTACACTCGCTCGCCCGCCTCCGCCGTCCCAGCGGCTTTCTTGCTCTCCTGCTTCGCCTTTTTCGCGCCTTTAGCCAATCGTTCTGTGCCCCTTCCCCGCCACAACACGTCTCGTCAAGTTATCACAGCCCTTGCCACATGCCCCAATCCGCGCCCGCCGTTAACACTTGAACAAGTTGCGCCGCTTTCGACATTCTGCGCCCACCCGCGGGCGGTAGAGTGGGTGCGTACGACGGATTGTTGCTTGGGCTGCGGACGCTCCCGCGTTCCGCACCGTATTCTTTTAACTCTGGCTTGGGGTGCTACATGAAACGAAATTCTCTCGGATTGATAACCTTGCTCGCTGTCGCTGCTTTTTCGTTGAACTCCTGTAGCGGCCCCGTTGGCGGAAACGTTCCCCCGCCTCCCGGCACAGCCAATTTCGCGGTTACCGTCACCGATGCACCGCCCGCCGGCGCATCCTTTCTAAGCTTCAACGTCCCCATCACTTCTGTGTTTCTGACCTCCAGCACCGGCACCGTCGTCAACGTTGTCTCGCCCTCTTCTTCCATCGTGCTCGATATGGTTCGCTTGCAAAGCGACTCCGCATCCCTTGGCTCGGTGCAAATCCCTGCGGACACGTATACGAGCATCAGTTTTCAGCTCGGTGTCGTAAATACGATCTTTTCAAACAGCACCGCTTCGGCCATCGGCTCTTGCGCGGCAAACTCTGTCTGCAGCCTCAATTCGGGCACGCCACCGGTTCAGGTCATCACGTTCGCGTCACCACTTACGGTTACCAGCAACACAAACGTCGGCTTGAATGTCGACTTCAATCTAAATAAAGCGGTAACGACCGCAAATGGCATCACCATCGATTTCTCGCAGCTCGGCATTCTCTCCGTTACCAATGCCCCCTTACTGTCCGGCACTCTGAATACTATTGAAGACTTCACCGGCGTCATCACCTCTGCCAGCGGAAACAACATCACGATCATGTCCGGCACGCGTGGCACGCTCACCGGCGCCGTCACCTCGTCCACCACTTACAACGGAATCGAGCAGGGCGCCAATCCAGCGTGCGGCGGAACTCCAAATGCCGCTTGCCTCGCCGTCAGCAAAACCGTCAGCGTGGATGCGACGATTTCCTCTGGTGGCGTAGTCACGATTACGGAAGTCGATTTTCTCGATACACCTTTCGTCGACGAAGTCGAAGGTGTCATCTATCCGACATCGACCCCGGGCGTTTTCGACATGATCGTCTCGGACAAAGTAAACGCGACCACCAATTCGCTCCTCACTCCTGTTAGTGCCGGCGCAAAAATTTCCATCACGCTCGATACCAACGTTGAGTTCGATGTTGATACGCGGAATCTTCTCGCTTCCATTCCAAGTGGCTTCTCTTCCACCAGTGACCTCGCGGCGGGACAGGAAGTGATGGCTCACGTAAAGACCGCCACCAGCGGTAGCCTGCTGAATGTCCTGACCGATCGCATCATTCTGCGGTACAGCCGCGTCACCGGTTTGGTCAATACCGTGAGCGGAACGACCTTCACATTCCAGCAAACGAGCCTGCCCGGATTCTTTGGCACCTTCAACTCCCCTCCAACTGTGCAGACTGTGACGGGTGTGACTGCATTTGATGGAGTCACTGACATCACGGGATTGGCCAACAACGACACCGTTTCAATTCGCGCGTTGTACTTGCACAGCAACCTGCAGTTCCCCTTCCAGGCCGCAAAGGTTCGCAAACACTAACAATTTATTTCGCCTCCGCAAAAGGCGCGGGCTCCCCAATTTTGGGGAGCCCGTTTTTTTTTGAAACTGAATTTGCGATTAAGCGGCGAGGGGTGGCGGAACCGGAACGCTGGGTGTACGCGCGATTCGTTTGTACAGTACGAGCGCAATAGCGCCGAAGCCCCACGCCATCACCACGAGTTTGAACAGAAATTCAGCGACGGGAATCTGGTGCAGAATCGGAACCACGACGCCGATAATGCCCATTCCAAGGGCCATGCGCCCGACGCGGCCCCACACGTCTTCCGTGCGGCCCAGAATCCATCGGCCGATCAATCCTCCGAACACAATTTGGCCGCTAAAGATCATCACAAGCCATAACAGTACGCCAAGAATTCCTAGCGGAAGTCCAACAAACGTAAAGCAAACAAGGCCAGCCGCAAAGGGCAGGCTGATCCCTGCGAGCACGCCGATGCCTACCGACGCTCCCGCGTTCTCCGCCGACTTGAAGCAGTCTCCCGCAAACTTGGGCATGAGCCAAATCATCACGAGGCCGTACAAAATGAAAGACGAGGTCCAGAGCAGACGGTGCAGATAGTAGCTGCGCAGATTTTCGTTGCGGTCTTTGGAGCTGTGCTTCGTGAAATTAATGGCTCCGGCTTGCAGCTTCGCGCCATCTTCCACGCGCGGCTCCGTTTCGCCTTCAAACTTGATGGGACCAGTCACCGCGGCGGTTTTCTTGACCGTAAGCATTTCTCCGCGCGCGTCAATCGAGCCGTTGACACTTCCCGTGATGCGCGTCGTCTGATCGAATAGCGTCACGTCGCCGCCGACTTTGCCTTCCAGCCCAAATGTCTGGCAAAACGTCAGCACGCTGCGGCCGATCGTTCCGCCCGAATCGAGATTGAACGTCTGGCTCCACGTCATCACATTGCGGCCAACGCTGCCGGGAATTATCAGCGTGTTTACGAAAGCACGGATGTTGCCGTCGATGATTCCGGGGACGCGCACGGTTTGTGCGCCGGTCAGCAAGTCGCCCGTGATGTGGCCGTTCACTTCAATGTCCTGGCCAAAAGCATAGACGTCGCCGTCCACCGTTCCGTCAATCACAATGCGATTGCCGGTAAGCAATAGATCGCCCTTCACCGTTTCTGATTTGGCGATTTCGATCGATTCACCCTTTCGCGTTTCGATCGCCGCAGCGTTGCTCGGCATCATCATCGCGCCGCACATTCCCGTCACAAGCAGCGCGGCCAGCATCCCTCGCCGGAACCAGCGCCGGAACAGCAGAAGTGCGCTTCCGCCAATCACGATTAACGCGAGTATCTCCACCAAAGAAATCATCGATTGCCATCCTTTCCAGAAGGCGCCCTGGAAAATTAACAGCCCGAGTAGGTTGGTCCCGCCGAAGCCGGCATCTTGCAGATGGCTTTGCACCGGTTCGATATAACTTGTGTACAGAGCGTAAACGCCCGTGGCCGCAAGCCCGAACGTCAGCATCCAGATCCACTGCAGCGTTCGCCGCGCGGATTGCTGGAAGCTCGCGATGCGCGCCGGCAGCGGCTCTTCTTCCTCGAGCATCGCGCGTGTGAGCAGCCGCGACTCGCGCTCGAGCGCGCGCAGCAGCGTCCGGCACGTTCCGCACTCTTGCGTGTGCGCCGACACTTCCGCCGCCCTCGCTCGGTCGAGTTGCCGCTCGAGGTACAACAGAATCGTCATCTCATCGAGGTGTTGCATATTCTTGCCCTGCACGTTCGTCTGTGGCGGTGAGCTCATCCCGCACCCCCGGCGGCTAGCGCGCCCGAACCTTCCAGCGCCTGCCGCAGCTCATGCCGCGCGCGCAGCAGCACCACGCCCACAAAGGCGCGCCGCACACCGAGCGCATCGGCAATTTCGTCGTAACTCATATCCGAGTAATAGCGCAGCACCAGCGCCATCCGTGCGCGCGTTGGTAGCGCATCCAGCGCTTTCCGCACTTCCTCGCTCGTGCGTTTCTCGATCAACTGCTCGAGTTGATTCGCGTCGGGATGTTCCAGCGGCAACGTTTCCAGATCTTCGGTTTCTTTATCTTGCCGGATTCTCCGGCGGCGCAGCAAATCCCAGCAATGGTTCGCCGCGACCTTGTACAGCCAGGACGTGAATGGCCGCGTCGAATCGTATTGGTGGAGTTTGTCTCGTACTTTCATAAATACTTCCGTTGTAGCGTCTTCCGCGTCTTCGCGCGTGGCAAGTGCCCGCCGGCAAAAACGGAAAATCGCCGGAGCGTATTCGCGATAGAGGTCGCCCCAGGCCTCCGAATCTCCTGCCCGGGCCCGGGCTATTGCCTCTGACGCTTCAGCTGTTCCCGGCGCGTTCATCCGGCCTGGTCTCGGTGCTTCCATAAACTAATACGCAGCCATCCCCGCAAAAATTACACGCTGCCGGGCTGGGGAGCCGTTGGCAGGGGTGTTTGGACACGATTCGAGTCGAGGAGCACTTTACCACTAGACAGCGCGTCTGGCGGGCTTCAGAGGCCGTTTTTCGATACGCCGCGCACGGGTTGCCGGAATCTCCTTTGGTTAACCCAGTATCACCGTGCCTCCAAGCATGTTTAAGCATTCATTTCAAACGACTTACGGAATTTCTTGCCTCTTCGAAGTCGCAGGATTGCCCGTTTGCCCACAATCAGCCAAAATCTCTCCCTGGACTTCTCTTGGGAGCCAAAGGTGCCATTTATCAGCGTCACGCGATTGCGGATTCGATCAATCCGTTTCCTGCCCGGTTTCGCCCTCTATGCCACGCGGTCACTGAATCAGGTCAAACGAGCCGCTGGATTCCAAGAAGGAAGTCTGCTCCCGGACAGGAGCTGGACATTCTGGACCATGACTGTCTGGGACAGCGAGGAAGCTATGCGGCGTTACATGACCGCAGGCGCCCACAAGACGGCCATGTCGAAACTGATGAATTGGTGCGACGAGGCGTCCGTCGTCCATTGGGAACAGTCCGAATCTGTCCTGCCGTCCTGGACGGAGGCCGATCGACGAATGCGTGCGGATGGAAGAGCCTCGAAAGTACGGAAGCCAAGCCCTCAGCACGCAACACTGAGCTATCGGGCCCCGCGATTGACGAACGCTGCGCCGATTCGCCGAGGCGGCAAATAGAAGTACCTGCTCGCGCATCGGTCAAAAAGCAAAGACCTGCCCTGTCAAAGGCAGGCCTTTGCTTTCACAAATTACTTTCCGTAAACGAGTACGTGGAAGCTGCCGGGAATCGGCGTTGGATTCGGATGCGGATGTTCCGTAGTGGGAGCGGGAGCAGGACCAAAATCCACGGTATCGACGAAGATGTTGTGTGTCTTCGTGTCGAGGCCCATGGTCTTTGCGCCGAATTCCGTCTTCACGGTTTCCACTTCGCTGAATTTTTCCGGCGAATCCTCGTGGAAGATGTGCACCATTCCTTCGCGCGTCGAAACAAAAATGAGGCCGGTTTCCGGCTCGAACGCTGCGGCGTCCACTCCCGCGGAAATCGGAAACGACGTCACCACTTTTCCGCTGTCCGAATCAAGCACAACGAGTTTTTGCGGATTGCGGCCTGCGCTGAAAAGCCGATGATGCTCAATGTCCATAGCGAGAGCAGTCGGCGTTCCCGCGGGAGCGAGCGGCCAACGCGACTTGATTTTCAACGTGTTGGAATCGATGGCCACGACTTCCGCCTTGTCTTCAATATTGACGAATACCGTCCCCTTTCCATCGGCAACGGCAAATTCCGGTCCGCCGCCTAGATCGACGGTCCCAACAACGTTTCCGCTTTTTGCGTCAATCACGGTTGAGCTGTGCGGATCGCCGTTCATCACGAACACGCGCTTGGACGCGGGATCGTACACAACGCTGTCGGCGTCCTGATCGGCTTTGGCTTCCCCGGTCACCTTGAGCGTTTGCAAATCAAAAATGATCACTTTCCCCTGCCCACCGTCAGTGATAAACCCTCGGCCAAATTCGCTGGCTACCGCGACGCCGTGATCCTGTTTAAGACCAGTGATGCTGCCGATTGTCTTGAATGTGTCGGCGTCCAGTACGATGATTTCCGTGCCGTGGGAAACATAAACGCGGCGCGCTGCGGAATCGACGCTGACGTAGTCGAAATATTCGCGCGTGCTGCCGGGCGCAGCGGGAAACGGATATTTCTTGAGCAGGTGGTAACCGGGCGCAGCGGCAATCACGAACGAAACTGCACCAAGCAGGATGGCGAGCGCGCCTGCCGGTCGTGCAAATCGATGAAGCTTCATGCGATTCCTCCAATGCGATTGATACGTTCCTGAAACGTGTTGTCAAAACCAGCGATATCCGCAGGCGGTGTTTGCCCGAGGAATCCGCCTTTTCCTACCGGATTGCCAGGCAGGATGAACCTATCGCATCGAATGTAAACTGAAGATAAATTGCGAGGATCTTCGCGAAAAGCCCTCTTACCTTTTTTTCTGTTCTTCCGCGTCCTCAAACTGAGAAATTTCCACGGCTCCATTCGGAAAGACGGCGGTAATTTTGAGTTCTCCGCCCATGGCGCGAATGTAGTTCCGGAGAGTGGACACATACATATCTGTGCGGCGCTCGAGCCGGGAAACGCCGCCTTGAGGAATACCCAATAACTCCGCAAGACTCACTTGCGTCAAATGGCGCGCCTCGCGGAGTTGGTTCAACGAGAGTTCGGCGATCTCTTGGCGGACTCGCGCCGTGATGCGGCCCTCGCGCTCCGGCCCCAGATTCTTCCGAATGTCTTTCCAATTCCTTCGCATGGCTTATTCCTCGATCTCCCGCAAATGCGCGTCGTAGATTTCGTCGGCCTTCTTAATGTTGGTCCCGTACCAATTCGTATCGCCTGTTTTGTCTCCGCCAAGAATCAGATAGGCGGACCTCCGCGGATCGAAAGCAAACAAAATGCGATACGGCTTGCCGCGGTGCTGGACCCTTAATTCCTTCATGTTGGCGTGGCGCGAATCCCGAACCGTGTCCACGTGCGGGCGACCAAGAAACGGGCCGAGTTCTTCCAGTAAATCCACGGAAAAGTTCACGCTTTCGTGTTCATCTTCGCTCAGCATTTCATACCATTCCGCAAATTCGTCGCTGACTTCGACGGTCCACGCCATGCAGCAAATATACCCTATAAGATATATACTGTCAACGGTATATCGGCCGCCCCACGACGTTAGATGACGCGCGGGCTGGGGGAAAGATCGCTCCAGAAGAAGGCTAGAAGAAAAAAATGACGTCCGCCGAAGCGGTCAGCTGGCTCTTTTTCGTGCCGGGACTGCCGCACGGCAGGCACGGCGAATCGTAGGCGGGCGCGTCGTAGGAATGTTCGAAGCGAAGTTCGGGCCGAAAGAGCACGGTCGTTCCCACCCAATGGCCGAAGCCGACGAGATGCTCCGAGTAGCGGGTCTTTGTGCCGGTGCGCTGGCCGTTCATGTCGTCGAAGAATTCGTTACGAATCGTCAGATAGTTGCGCTTGGAAAATTGCTTGGCGACGTAGTTGACGATAGCTTGCTCTTTCGAAGTGCACGTGAGCGCCGTCGGATTGCTGCAAAACGCGCCGTTCGCGCCGGTAATCAGCAGGGACGCTGCGGCCGGAGGCGCCGACGGACCAACGTTGGGCGTCTGCTTCTCCCACATGTACCACCACTCAGTCGCGGTGTGCCACGACGACCCGCCAAATTTGTGGTACCACGTGTAGTACACGCTCTGCACGTTGTTGTACGCATATTTGCCGGCGTTGAGCGAATTGATGCAAGCGTAGTGGCTGTCTCTTCCTTCCTGCCATGAATAAGAAACGCATCCGTTGAAGGTCGGCTTTGCGTTTGGCTCGCCCACCCAGGGCGCAACGTCATTCCCGGCGGAAAGCCCCAGTTGAATCATCCAGTGATCGTTCAACTTCGTCGTCGTGTTGACGCCGGTTTGTGTGTACGCGTCAAAGGTGTAGAGCAGCGAGTGGCTGTAGGTGTAATTATTCGGCGCGAGTTGCGCTTCGATATCCGGCAAGGAAATGTACCGGCCGATGCGCACGTTCATGCCGTCCGCGACGTGCGGAAAATACAGATCGACATACGCCATCACCAGATCGAACCCGTATTCGTAATTTTTGCCGAGCAGTTGATGGCTGAAATAGCCTTTGCCCGTGGTGAATCGATAGTCGAGGCCGTAGAGACTCGTTAAGCGGAAACCCCAGTCGAAATGATCTCTCTGCACGGTATCCGGTTGGCGTTCGATGTAAACGACTTCCTGATCCGGCAGGCATGCATCCGAAACCTCGGCGTAGGCTTCGGGAAAATTCGCGTAGCGCGATTTGTGCGAAGTGCTCGCGTTGCAACCGGCATTGAGCCAGCCGTAAATTTGCACGCCGCTGCGTTTCCAGGCCTCGCCCTTTGGGCCGCTCCACAGCGCCTGCATGAGCGGCGACGATTGCGTCCAGGGAGCGCCAACGACAACGGATCCGCCGTAAGGCCAGTCAGAAAACGGAAACGGCGGTCCATCCACCGGCGGAGGACTGCCGCGCCGCGCGGCGTCTGGGCCACTGGCGGCGGAGCCTTTCCAGTCATCGGCGTAGGCGCGGAACAGACGTTGAAAGAATCTGGAACGCGGGCGGTTTGGGGCCGAGGCGGTTGCCGTCTGTGGCGGGCCGAGCGGCAGATTGAGTTCGAGAGTTTGCCCTTCGGTTAAATCGAACGTCGCGCCGCCGGAAGTCGAGAAGCCTTGTTTCGCCACGGAGACTTGATAACGGCCGGGCTTGAGTTGTTCGACGAGAAAGGAACCGTCGGGTGCGCTGACGGCGGCGCGCTCGTTGCCGCCCTCGACCTTGTGAAGACGGACCTGCGCGTTGCCAACGCGTAAGAAACCGGAGGAGTCGCGCGTCTCACCGCGAATAGTACCGGGAGCAGATTGCGCTGAAACGTGCGAAATCAAAAGCTGCGCTGCGCTCCACGCCAAAAGAAACAGAAAGCTGCGAAGCACAAACTTTAACGGCGATCGTCGAGCCATCGGTCCCTTGAAGGAAAATTCGACACCTCTCTTGTATGCGAAAAGTCGTAAGGAATCCGTGAAGCTTCTGTAAGAAATTCGCCCGGCCTCAATCGCATCAGGCCGATTTGGCGGCTGAGTGGATTCTGTATTTGGAGGAAACGCGCTGACGCAGCACGCGGCGGCGCTATACTTTTCTCTATGCAACAAGACCAGGAAACGATTAACCGGTGGACAGGATCGGCCCCTTATTGGGAGAAGCACCGCGAAATTATCCGCCAGATGTTTGCGCAGATCACCGCTGGATTGGTCGCGGATGCGCAGGTTGCCCGCCAGCAAAGCGTTTTGGACGTTGCCACGGGACCGGGCGAGCCGGCGTTGAGCGTTGCGGCGCTCGTGGGGCCGCAAGGAAATGTTTGCGGCATCGACCCGGTCGCCGACATGGTGGCGGCGGCGCGACGCGCAGCGGAACGCCTCGCATTGAAGAACGTGCAGTTTGAAGTGGCCTTTGCCGATCAGTTGCCGTTTGCGGCAAACGCGTTCGACGCGGTGATCAGCAGGTTTGGCGTGATGTTTTTTCCTTCACCGGTAGACGGAATTCGCGAAATGTTGCGCGTGCTCAAGCCGGGACGGCGCTTGGCGCTGGCAGTTTGGCACTTTGCCGGGAGAAACCCGTTTCACACCGCTCTTGCCAGCGTGATGGATCAATTCATCCCGTCGCCGCCGGTGGAACCGGATGCGCCGGACGCGTTTCGATTTGCCGAACCGGGCAAACTGTTGAGGATTTTTCGCGAAGCGGGCGTGGCCCAGCCGGCGGAGCGATTGCTGCAATGCCGGATTGAAGCAGAAGTGCCACTGGAAGAGTTTTTGACGCTGCGCCTCGAGATGTCGGAATCGCTGCGGAAGAAGCTTTCACAGCTTTCGAAAGAGCAAGTGGCGGAAGTCCGCCGGCTCGCTTTGGCTTCGCTTGGCCAATACTTGACGCCGCGCGGGTTGAGTTTTCCGGCGGAGATTTTGCTTGTGAGCGGGACAAAAAGCGCCTCTGCGTAAGGCAGGATTCGCCTCGATCTCCTTGAATACGCGGGATTACTCGCGGAAACAATCTCTTCGGCCACCGTCTACAGGCGTCTTCCGCCTGCGATCTCACCTGCCGGGTGCCTCAGGTTCCGGTGTTGAGAACCTGGGTCGTGGGTTCCTCTCCGACCAATCCTGACTGATCCCACAGTTTCTGAAAACTGTCGGCTGCAACCTGTTGGCTCTCAGCTACTTCCCGCCTCTCCCCATTCGAACGGTACCGAATAATTATCTTATTGACTCTGCAAACATTCCATGCTACCATTTCTTGTGATTCGCTCGATCCCAGCTCCGGCTTGCCCTCCTCCTTCCTTCCAGCGCCAATTCGCTGATCCCTGGTCTCTGATTTCTGATCACTGTGGGCTAACCCCCCTCTTTTCACATTCATCCGCACACTCTGCACAAACCACGGCGCGCAAAAACCGCCCAACTTCCTTTCTTTTCTTCGGTTTGCACACACTTTCCAAAGCAACAGGGGATGGCAGCCCTCACCCCACCGTTCGAGTACTGGAACAAGGGGGGTGGGGTCCGCTTAACTCCACTAGAATGAATACTTACGCAAAGACAGGGGGAGGGGGGTGGTGATTATGGTTAACCAGATCCCATTCCCGCCACTTCCCTTCGGCCCTCAGCTTCCACCATCTTCTCGAATAGGCTACAGTGGAGGTTTGCAATCCGGCTTCGGTTTTCCGCTCCGGGATTCGCTCCTATGGCTCAAAAGCTTCCATCTTTGGTGATTGTCGGACGCCCAAACGTCGGCAAGTCCACCCTTTTCAACCGGCTCACTGGCACCCGGCGCTCGATTGTCACTAATGAGCCCGGTATCACCCGCGACCGCATTTATGGCCGTTCCGAATGGCGCGGGCGCGCGATTGAAATTGTCGACACCGGCGGAATTATTCCGGACGACAAAGCGCTGATCCCGACGGAAATTTTCCGGCAGGCACATGTGGCGATTGAAAAGGCTGCGCTGCTGGTCTTGGTGGTGGATTCGCAAGCCGGAATCACGCCGCTCGATCAGGAACTTGCGCGACTGATGCGCAACACCGGCAAGCCCTTTGTGATTGCCGTCAACAAAGTGGACGTGCCATCGCAAGAATCGCTGGCCGGAGAATTTCATTCGTTCGGCGTGCCTGTGTTTCCGATAGCGGCGGAGCACGGCGCGGGAATTGACGATTTGCTGGATGCCGCGCTCGATCAGATGAAATCGGGCGACGCGAATGAAGAAGTGGCGCCGGAGCCGGAGACCACGGAACTCGCGATTATCGGACGGCCGAACGTCGGGAAATCTACGCTGCTGAATCGCATGGCGGGAGAAGAGCGCTCCATCGTCTCTCCGATTCCGGGAACGACCATGGATTCCGTGGATACGGACGTGAAGCATGACGGACGCTTTTATCGATTTGTGGACACTGCGGGAATCCGGCGGAAGGGCAAGACAAAACTCGTCGCGGAAAAATTGAGCGTGGTGATGGCGCGGCGCGGGCTCGAACGCGCGGACGTGGCGCTGCTGGTTGTGGACGGAGAGCAGGGCGTGACGCAGGGCGATGCAACGATTGCGATGTACGCCGAGCAGTCGGGACGCAGCGTAATTATCGTCGTGAACAAATGGGATTTGGCCATTGAAGCGGCGCAGAAAGCGGCGGACCGCGATTCGGCGTCTGCGCGGGGTAAAGCGAAGCGGGCGGCAAATCTGAATCCGCCGGTCGAGAAAGTGGACCGCGGGAAGTTGCTTTCCGAGTACGAAGAACTCGTTAAGAAAAAATTGAAATTTGTCAGCTACGCGCCGGTGGTTTTTCTCTCCGCGAAAACCGGCGACCGTACACAGAAACTTTATCCGTTGATTGACGAAGTGGCGGCGGCGCGAAAGAAAAAAATTGGGACGCCGGAACTGAATCGCTGGCTGAAGTCGATTGATTTGCAGCGAGGGACTACGCCGAAATCGCGGCCCGTGCGGATTTATTACATTACGCAAGCCAAGACTTCGCCGCCGACGTTCGTGATTTTTACCAATCAGAAGACGCCGCTGCATTTCAGCTTTCAACGATTCTTGGAAAATCAATTGCGCGAGGAGTTTGGATTTATTGGAACGCCGCTCCGTTTCGTCCAGCGCCTTCGCAAAGCAGAACGCGACACCCGCGCTCCGCGCGGCGAAAACGCCCGCTCCGACAAGAGCCGAGACCACGATGGCGATGAATGACGGCGGCCTCTACTGCAATTGCGCGTGACCTGCTAAAATCCGGTTGTCCCCCTGCAGGAAATTTATGGCTGGCAACGGCGCAGCGGCGCAACCCGAAAAAGAATTTTATCGCATCGGCGACGTGAGCAAAATCGCCGCGCTGAAACCGTTTGTTCTGCGTTATTGGGAAACCGAATTTCCGATGCTGCAGCCAATTAAAAGCGCGAGCGGGCATCGCTTGTATCGCCAGGAAGACGTGGATTTGGTACTGAAGATCAAACGTCTTCTTTATGACGAAGGATTTACGATTGCCGGCGCGCGACGCCATTTGCGCGAAGGCGGCGGAACGGATGCCGAAGCGGCCGCGGTGATTCCGCCGGGGCATGGCGCGACGCAACTGTTGAATCGCAAAATGCTCCTCGATTTGCGCGATTCTTTGCGCGCTTTCTTGACCCTGCTCGAACGCAAGTGATAGCCTTGAAGAAGTCGCGTCGCATCCCTTTCTTTCAGCTTTCACGCGGCTTTTCTGTCAGTCGGGGCGTAGCGCAGCCTGGTAGCGCGCACGCTTGGGGTGCGTGAGGTCCCCGGTTCAAATCCGGGCGCCCCGACCATTCACTTAGAATCCATGTCCTCCTCAAAAAACTTTCCACACATACTTTTAACGAATGACGATGGATATGACGCGCCGGGATTGAAGGCGCTGGCGGCGGCGCTGGAAGGCTGGGCAACGGTGAGCATTGTGGCGCCGAACGGCGAGAAGAGCGGTGCGGCGCAATCGCTGACGCTGCGGCAGCCGATTGTAGTGCATCCGAAACAGGAGCGGCATTGGGCGGTGGATGGTACACCGGCGGACGCGGTGATTGTGGCGCTGCATAAATTGCTGCCGGAAAAACCGGATCTGGTGATTTCCGGAATCAATCACGGCGCGAACATGGGAGAGAACGTCTACTATTCCGGAACGGTGGGGGCGGCGCGGGAATCGGCGCTGCATCATATTCCGTCGATTGCGATGTCGCTTTGCGCGAAAAAAGATAATTTGCATTTTGCGGACGCAGCGAAAATTGCGCGGAGCGCGGCGGAACTTATTTTGAAAGAAGGATTGCCGGACCAAGTGCTGCTCAACATCAATGTGCCGGAGCCATGGAAGGGCGGCGTGCGGTTCACGCGGCAATCAAAAAAGATTACGCGCAATCAACTTTCCGAAGGAAAAGATCCGAAAGGCCGGACGTACTACTGGATTTTCGAGCAGAAAATTGAAAAAGACGTGGAGCCGGATACGGATTACGAGGCGGTCTTTGCCGGCGACGTGAGCGTAACGCCGCTGCATCTCGATCCGACGCATGACGAATCGCTGAATCATTTGTCGCACTGGGCGAATATCCTTGCCGGTGCGTTTAAGAAATCATGAAAACTTATGACGTGGCGGTGATCGGCGCGGGCGTGTTCGGCGCGTGGACGGCGCTGCAACTGGCGCGGCGCGGAAAAAGCGTTGTGCTGGTGGAAGCGTACGGCGCGGGACATTCTCGGTCGAGTTCGGGCGATGAATCGCGAATCATCCGGATGGGTTATGGGAAAGATGAGATTTACACGCGCTGGTCGCAGCGATCGCTGGCGCAATGGAAAGAGCTTTTCGCAAAACGCGAAGAAAAACTTTTTCACGAAACGGGAGTGCTGTGGCTCTCAGGCGAAGATGAAACGCGATTGAACGAAACGCGGGCGACGCTGACGCGATGCGGCGTGGCGTTTGAGGATTTGAATTTGGAGGCGCTGCGGGAGCGATTTCCGCAGATCGGGTTGGACGGAATACGGAGCGCGATTCTGGAACCGCAAAGCGGCGTGTTGATTGCGCGGCGGGCCGTGGCGGCTACGGTGGCGGAGGCGGTGCGGATGGGCGCGGACTACGTTCATGCGCTCGTGGAACAACCGAAAGCAAAAGGATCGTTGCGCGCTGTTAAAACGCGCGATGGCAGAGAGATCTCGGCGGGACAATTTGTGTTTTCGTGCGGGTCGTGGCTCGCGAAATTGTTTCCGGAAATTGTTGGGCCGCGGCTGTTTGTGACGCGGCAGGAAGTTTTCTATTTCGGATTGCCGGCGGGAGATGGACGTTTCGCACCGCCTGCACTACCCACGTTTCTTTTTCAAAGCGATGAGAGTTATGGCATGCCAGACATCGAAAATCGCGGCCTGAAAATCGCGCTCGATGCGCATGGTGTTCCTGCGGATCCGGACACGCAATCGCGAGTAGTGTCAGAGGCATCGGCGCGAAAGATGCGGGAGTATGTCGCGAAACGATTCCCTGCCCTGCGCGATGCGCCCATCGCAGAGACGCGCGTGTGCCAATACGAAAATACTTCGAACGGAGATTTTCTGATCGAGCGGCATCCGGAGATGGAAAACGTGTGGTTCGCGGGAGGCGGTTCAGGGCACGGCTTCAAGCACGGGCCAGCGCTGGGCGAATACGTCGCCTCGCAATTGCTCAACGAAGCAGCGGCAGAGCCACGATTCTCACTCGCAACAAAAAAAACCGTGCAGCATCGCGCGGTGTACTGAGTCTTGAATCAGGAAGTCTTGGGCGTCGGCTGGTACGATTGCGATGGAAATAGCATCAAGGCGGAATGAGCTGCGACGGCCGGCGCATCGCTCATTGGATGGTAAAAAGGGTGGAGTCTGTTGAACCGGAGCGGGGGGATTCGTTGTTGCGGCAGTGGCTGAAAGAGAAGCGGCAGCTGGGTTGCCGCACTCCAAAAAAAGCTTCGCGGCAGTAGATTTGGCCCAGATGGTGCGAGGGACGCGCGCTGGAGCGTGCGAACTTGTCTGTGGAGAGCCACGGGCGTGTTGGGTGCGACACGCAGGGCGTGGCAGAGAACGAACCTACCTGGAGCACTAACTAACTGATTCCTAGATGGTTGGACGTTGGCGCTCGAACCAGATGCGACTGGAGGAGCGGTTGCATTTCCCCTGTGTGGTTGAGGAGGAGGGGATATGTGTTCGAAGCAAAGATTTGTGACCTGGGGCGGCAAATTGTGGGTGCTGGCGGCGATCGTCATTCTGGCGGGCCTGTCCGGCAACGTAGCGGGCGCGCAGAGCGAAAACCGGCTGCCTGCGGCAACTGAGGGAGTGCTTTGCTACAAATCGCCGGTGACGGGCGGCTACGAGTATGTACCGCTGCTCCACACGGATGTGTCGATCGATGTGCGGGGGCTGGTGGCGAGCGGAACCGTGACGCAGCAGTATGCCAACGACACGAATCGCCCGATTGAGGCGATTTACGTTTTTCCCTTGCCGCATGATGCGGCCGTATACGACCTGGAAATTCACGTGGGAAACCGCGTGATTCGAAGCGTGATTAAGGAGCGCGAAGAAGCGAAGCGGACGTACGAAGCGGCGAAAACAGAAGGCAAGCGTGCGGCTCTGGTGGAAGAGGAGAGGCCGAATATTTTTACGGCGTCGGTGGCGAATTTGATGCCGGGCGATCGCGTGGAGGTGCAGCTGCGATACGTGGAACCGCTGAAATGGGAAGACGGAAAAATCCGGCTGACTTTTCCGATGGTGGTAGGGCCGAGATACATTGCGGGGACGCAAGCGACTGGGTATCAGGGAACGGGATGGGCGCCGGACACAAATGCAGTGCCGGATGCATCGCGGATCACACCGGTGGTGCGCAATCCGGAAAGCCGCGAAGGGCATGACATCTCGGTGAAGGTAGAACTGGATGCGGGGTTTCAGGCGGCGGAGGTACAGAGCATTTCGCACGCAATTCAAGTGAGCGAGAGCGCAGGAGGCCGCAAGCATATTGAATTGACGACGGGAAAAACGATCCCGAACAAAGATTTTGTGCTGGAAATCAAACACGGGTCGAGCGCGCATGCGGAGACGGCGCTGTTTCTTTCTCCGAACAAAGAACGAGGCGAGAGTGAATTTCTGCTGACGGCATATCCGCCGAGCGCAGCTCCCACAAAACGGGTGCCCGTGGAAATGCTGTACATGATCGACATTTCGGGCTCGATGAACGGGACGTCGATCGAGCAAGCGCGCGCGGCGCTGCTGCAGGCTTTGGACCGGCTGGCGCCGAATGACCGGTTCGGGATTCTGGCGTTCAACTCCTACTACCAGGAATTTTCCGCAGAACCGCTGGTGGCTAGCGCGGACAACGTGGCGGCGGCGCGACGATATGTGGAACGGCTGCAGGCCGAAGGCGGAACGGAGATGTTGCCGGCACTACTGCATTTAATGAAGAAGGCGGAGCATCCGGGCTATGTGCGAACGATCGTGCTGCTGACGGACGGCGACCTGGGAAACGAGGAACAGATTTTTTCGGCGATGCATCACGAACTGGGGAATGCGCGGCTCTTCACAGTGGCAGTGGGGAGCGCGCCGAACTTTTTTCTGGCGACAAAAATGGCGCAATACGGACGCGGCAACTTCACGCACATCGCAAACCTGAGCGACATTCAGGACCAGATGGGACGGCTGCTGGAAACGATTGAGAGTCCGGTGCTGACGGATGTACAGCTGAAGTTCGAGGGAGTGGAAGCGACGGACGTATATCCGCAGCGGATTCCGGATTTGTTTTTGCGGCAGCCGTTGCAGATTACGGGGCGAATCGTACGCGGACAAAAGGGTGTAATTCACCTGACTGCGCGGGCGGGCGACGAATCTTATGAAGCAAGCTTTGCGTTCGACACGGCGAAATCGGCGTTTCATCCTGGGATCACGACGGTATGGGCTCGGCAAAAGACAGATGAGCTGATGGATCGCTGGCGCGTAGGCGATGAAACGACGCAGGCGAATCTGCGGACGGAGATCATCGCGCACGCGATTCAATACCGGCTGGTGACGCGGTTTACGTCGCTGGTGGCAGTGGAAGAGATCGTGGCGAATCCGGGAGGCGAATCATCACAGGTTGCAGTGCCATCGGAATTGCCGGCGGGAATGAAGATGGAATCTGTGTTTGGGGCACCGGCGACGGGAAATGCGGATGAATTTTTGGAAGCGCTGGGACTGGCGTTGGTGGCGGCGAGTTTGTTGCTGTGGTTTGTGACGCGCCGAGCAGGAGCGGCGCTATGAGGGCGCTGCGATGGACAGCCCTTGTGCTGATGGTATTTGGCGGAGCGCTGGTTGCGCGGGCCGGGTACCTCCACGCGAAAGCAGAGGTGGCGGGAATCCTGATCCGGCAAGCGTGGAACGAGACAGCGCGAACGGGACAGGCGAAGGCACCGTGGCCCTGGGCGGATACGCATCCGGTGGCCCGGATGCAGATCGCGCGAATCGGATACGACGAATACGTGCTGGAGGGTGCATCGGCGAGAGTGCTGGCATTCGGTCCGGCGAGGCTGCTGAGCAGCGCGCGGCCGGGAGCAGCGGGAAATCTGGCGATCGCGGGGCATCGAACGAGTTGGTTTCGCCCATTGGAGAAGCTACAAGCGGGCGACCGGATTTCAGTCGAGTGGTACGACGAGACGAAACGCGAGCTGAAAAAGAGGGAGTACACGGTGGAAGAGATTCGCATCGTAGAGCCGGCGGATACGGAGTTGCTTGGTCCAACGACGGAGGATGCACTTACGCTGATTACGTGCTACCCGTTCGGAAAGAGTCCAAAGTCGCCGCTGCGATATATCGTGCGGGCGGCACCCGAGTGAGCTCGCTACTGGCGAGTCATGCCAGCGAGGACGCGGAGTTCGCCGAGGACGACGATGTCGGCGTTGGCAGCTTTGCCGTTGTGGACAATTTGCGCGTCGCGGCCGTTTTCGGTGGGGCAGCCTTCGATGTTGAGAATGACGTCGGTCTCGTGTTCGGCGCGTGCCGTGTTCTTAAGAGTGATGAGGAGCTTCGAGGGATCAAAATGAATGCTTAGCTGGTGCGGACGGCCGGCGCAGCGGATGCGGAGATCTCCCATCAGGGTTTCTTTGCAGACCATGGTTTCTTCACCGGTGACCTGATTCCACTGTTTGCATTTGTCCCGAACCGCCTTTGCGACGCGCGACCAAACAACGCGGCAGAGGCGTAGCGCAGCTTCGTGATTGAGTTTGGCTTCCTGTGCTTCGAAATCCCGACTGAGTTTTTCCGCGAAGAATTCCTGAGCCGAATCTTTTGTGCGATCGGTCGACATGGTCCCCACCTGCCTGAATCAGTTTACATGAGGCGAAACTAACGAAATAAGTGACACAGTAGAGTACCGCGGCCGGTGTGACCAATCAAAAAAGGGCGGCTACAGATGCGTTTCAGACGTTCGGGCCGGTGAGTTCCGCACAGCGAGAGTCCTGCCGAAGCTCGACGGGATCTCCGATGGCGATTTCGCCGCCACGGATCACGAAGCAGTTCAGGGCTAATTCGCCGTCGAATTTCTGGACAATTTCCTTTAGCACACGATGGTTCTGTTCGAGCGTATCCGGATCGAAAGTGGTCATCACGCAGCGGCCGCGCAAGTTCTGGATGCCGATGCGAACTTTGCCTATTTGCAAGCACCGACCGGGCCAGTCACGTTCGGCAAGACCCTCGACTCCACCGACGATAATATTCGGGCGGAGCCTGCGAGCGTCGTAGCCGAAGGCTTCGATGGCGCCGTCGGTGGCGACCAACAGAGGCAAGACGTCGAAGCGTTCCGGCCCTTCGTAATAAACGACTTCGGCCGATGGAATCGTGGCACGGCGCACCAGATCGAGCGCTTCCGGGGAATTCCAAGCGTGACCGGAAATGTATGGCTGGCCATCTTTTCCAAGCGCGCCTTTGAGGCCAAGCAGCTTGGGATACGTGCGCGAAGTGAGAACGCGCCCATTCGAAGCAACTGTCATGACCTTGCGGTCGCCGGCGAATCCCAGTTCGCCAACTTGAATTTTCTCGAGGCGTTCCCCGGCCATGGACTTTCCCGGATAGCGCCAAAGTTCTTTGATGTACAAGGGGAAAACCTCCAATGAGCCAGGTCTAGATGGCAATGCGACGGTCAGACGCGGCAATGGGAGCGTCGTTGATGCTGGCAATGCGGTGGCGCATGAGGCCTTCGGGATCGAACTCCCAGAGTTCGTTGCCGTAGGAGCGGAACCACTGGCCGGAGTCGTCGTGCCACTCGTACTCGAAGGTGACGGCGATGCGGTTGTCGCGATACGTCCAGAGAGTCTTCTTGAGCCGATAGTCGAGTTCGCGATCCCACTTGCGGCGGAGGAAGGCTTTGATTTCCTCGCGGCCATTGAGAAACTCGGCCCGATTGCGCCAGACGGAATCGGGCGTGTAGCCGAGAACGACTTTTTCGGGGTCGCGCGTATTCCAAAGGTTTTCGGCGTTTTGAACCTTTTGGAGAGCGGTTTCTTCGGTAAACGGTGGGACGATTTTTTGTGACATAACTTATTGCCTCGCTGGATCGACTTTAAGACGAGAAACGGCGTTTGCAAAATCCACAGGACCCCGATTAGATGCGAAACTTCCTGGAACGGTTTACGTCTTTATAGGGTGATAGGGTAGGGGTGTGCCCCGGCTGGAAGCTCTCGGCGGGATTTGACGGAGGAATCATGCGATTGGCAAAGTGGCGAGCGGCGCGGTGCGTGATTGCGTCGGCGGCGATGGTAGGGATGGCGTGGTGCGCGGGCGCGGACGAACCGAAGGCGACCGTCAAGATGGCGAAGAGTTCCGGCGGCTCTACCGGCGAAGGGTTTCAGGTGCCAGTGGAGTATTACAAGCTGCCAAATGGATTGCGGGTGGTGCTTTCGCAGGACCACACGGCGCCGACGGTGTGCGTGGCGGTGTACTACCGGATCGGGTTCCGCGTGGAGCCGAAAGACAGAACCGGGTTCGCGCACCTCTTCGAACACATGATGTTCCAAGGTTCGCAGAACCTGGGAAAAATGGAATTCATCAAGCTTGTGCAGCAGAACGGCGGGACGCTGAACGGCTCGACGCGATTCGACTTTACAAATTATTTTGAGATTTTGCCGTCGAACAAACTGGAGACGGCGCTGTGGGCCGAGGCGGACCGGATGAATGGCCTGGCGGTGAACGATGAGAATTTGAAGAACCAGCAAGGCGTGGTTGGGAACGAAGTGAAGGTGAATGTGCTGAACCGGCCGTACGGCGGATTTCCGTGGCTGGATATGCCGCAATACGCGAATACGAACTGGTTCAACGCCCACAATTTTTACGGCGATTTGAAAGACATCGAAGCGGCGACGATTCCCGATGTGCAGAGCTTTTTCAAGACGTACTACGCGCCGAACAATGCGGCGCTGGCGATTGTCGGAGATTTTGAATCGGCGCAGGCGAAGCAGTGGGTAGAGAAATATTTCGGGAAGATTGCGGCGTCGCAATTGCCGCCGCCTCCGGATTTGGCGGAACCGAGGCAGGAAAAAGAAAGACGCGCGACGCAGACAGATGCGCTGGCGAAACGGCCGGCGATTGCGATTGCGTATCACATGCCGGAGCGGAACACGCCGGAATATTACGCGATGGGATTGATCGACCAGATTCTGGTGCAGGGAGACGACAGCGGGCTTTATCAGGAGCTTGTGCAGAAGCGCGGGCTGACGGCAGGAGTCGAAGGCGGCATCAATTATCTGGGGAACATGTTCAATTACAAGGGGCCGATGCTGTGGATGGCGGATTTGCGGTATGACGCGTCGACGAAGGCGGAGACGATTGTGCAGGCGGCGGACAGCGTGATCGAGCCGCTGCGGACGAAGCCGGTGGACAAAGCGACGCTAGACCGGGCGCTAGTGAAGCTGCGATCGAATTTGTACGACAACATCGGCACGTTTTCCGGATTCGGGCTGGCGGATCTGCTGGCCAGCTTTGCGTTATTTGACGACGATCCCGCACGGGTGAACGCTCTCGTGGGGCAATTCGAAAAAGTGACGCCGGAGCTGATTCAGAAAACGGCGCAGGAATATTTGCGACCGGAGAACCGGACTGTTTTGATTCGCGAACCAAAACCAGCGGAAGCGCCGGCGACGCCCGCGCAGAACCAGTAGAGGAGAGGACGATGAGGACAATAAATAACGTGAAAACTTTGCTGGTTTTGGCGATGACTTTGACGATGGCGAATGCGGCGAGTGCGCAGAAGGAAGCTCCTCCGCAGGGCAGTGCGCCGAAACCGTTTACCCTGCCGGCGCATGAAACCTATTCGCTGTCGAATGGAATGAAAGTGACGCTCGTGCCGTACGGGAATATTCCGAAGGTCACTGTAAGCGCCGTGATAAGCGCCGGAAACCTGAACGAGCCGGCGGAATTGCCCGGGCTGGCGGACCTGATGGGCCATTTGATGAAAGAAGGCACGAAGACACGCAGTTCGCAGAAAGTTGCGGAAGAAAGCGCGGACATGGGCGGCTCACTGGACGTGAGCGTCGGAGCAGATGAGAGCGCGATTGAAACGGACGTGCTTTCGGAATTTGCGCCGAAG
>DATGIS010000103.1:0-31995 GCA_035295625.1 Candidatus Acidiferrum sp.
TGGGAAAATTGGGACTCACCGCAACTCTTTTTCTGATCGGCACCAGCATTTCAAAAAACACGCTGAAGGAGGTTGGCTGGCGCCCGCTGGCGCAAGGCGTTCTGCTTTGGCTGGTGGTCGGTTCGCTTTCGCTTTATTTCATTCATATCGGCTGGATTTCACTCTCCGGAAGCTTTTGATTGCAGTCGGCTGCGCGAACGGACTAAACTCCCGCATCACTTTTGGAGGGGTCCAATGAATCGACGAATGGCAATTCTCGCAGTTGTCTTGATGGTGGGAGTTTTCACGGTACTCAAAGCGAATTCGCGGCCGTTGCCGCAGTCGACGCGCAAAGCGATCAATCTTCCGGGCAAAACGATTTCCGCCCCCTTCAGCGATGCGATCCTTGTGGGCAACACGCTCTACATGGCCGGGCGGATCGGGCTGGACAAGGATGGCAAGGCGCCGGAAAAGATTGAAGACGAGATCAAACTTCTACTCGATAGCGAGAAGGCGGTTCTCGAGCAAGCCGGGATGACGATGGACGATCTGGTCTACGTACAGATTTCCTGCACGGACTTGAAGCTCTTTGATACGTTCAATCCAATCTACAAGACCTATTTCACGAAGGACTTCCCGGCGCGGGAATTTGTCGGAGCCGCGGCGATTCTGCGCGGCGGCCATTTCGAGCTGCAGGCCATCGCCGTCAAGCACTAGGACGACTTGCAGTAAGACTTGACAATCCAGGCCAACTGGCCTAAATTAACAGTGTTAAGTAAGTGAGGACTGTCCGCCAATGGGTGTTCGGGAACGTAGAGCTCGGGAAAAACGGTATCTGCGCCAGGAGATTCTGGACGCAGCAAGCGAGCTTTTCGTCAAAGAAGGGTTCGAAAACGTGTCCATGCGGCGGATTGCCGACCGCATCGAGTATTCGCCCACGACGATTTATCTCTACTTCAAGGATAAGGCGGAGCTGCTCGAGAGCATTTGCCAGGAAACGTTTTCGAAGCTGATGCAGCGTCTTTCGAAGATCCTGGAACAGCCCGGAGACCCGATTGCGCGCCTAAAACGCGGCCTTTTGGCGTATATCGAGTTTGGGCTGGAGAATCCGCACCACTACCGGTCTACGTTTATGACGCCGATTCCGGAAGGATTCGACGCGGAAAAGTACATCAAGCCGGAATCGGCGGGCATACAGGCTTTCGATTTTCTGCGGCGTTGCGTTTACGACTGCATTGCCGCGGGGAAATTCAAGAGCAAGGATGCGGAGTTGGCGAGCCAGACGCTTTGGGCCGGGATGCATGGCGTGACATCGCTCTTAATTACGCACAGCCATTTTCCTTGGGTAGACCGGAAAAGGCTGCTGCATGGCGTGGTCGATACGCTGGTGGCGGGGCTGCAAGTCCATGAGGAGTGATTCCTGTAATATGCTTATTATGTGTATGTTAGGTAGATTTTCAAACCAGGAGTAGCGCGAGAAAAAAATTTACTTCGAATATTAACAGTGTTTAGTAACAGAGCGATGTTACTTTTTTCGAGGTCGCGCGTATCCCATAAGAGGGAAGGCGTTCATGGGGCTGTTGGCGAGAAGAAACCTGTTCCACGACAAAGTGCGGTTCGGTGTGACGCTGACGGGAATCGTGTTCGCACTGGTTTTGATCATTATTCAGTTTGGACTCTTTCTTGGATTCACGACGACGACTTCGAACAACATCGATCACGCGAAAGCGGATTTGTGGATCGTTTTCCGTGGCGTCGGTTATTTCGACACAGGGCGGGTTTTTTCCGAGCGAAAGTTTTATCAAGCGCTGGCGACGCCGGGCGTGGCGCAGGCGGAAAAGTACATGCAGGCATTCGCGCGCTGGAAGCGTCCGGATGGACGAATCGAAAATATTCAAATCATTGGCGTACGGCCGGGGAGCGAACTGGGCCAGCCATGGAATGTGGTGGCCGGTAGCGCAGCGGATCTGAAGCAAGAAGACGCGATTCTGGTGGATGAGGTGTACCGGGAAAAACTCGGCGTGCAAAACATCGGCGATCGAGTGGAGATTGGCGATCATCGCGCGCGCGTTGTGGGTTTTACGCGAGGGATCCGTTCGTTTACGACGTCGCCCTTCGTCTACGCGTCGTTCAAAAACTCGCTTGATTACACGAATCCAACTTCCAAAGAAAGCGACATTGGTTACATCCTCGTCAAAGCGGCACCGGGAATTTCACTGGACGAATTGAAGAAAAATCTGCGAGAGCGTTTGAGCGACGTCGATCTTTACACAACGGCGGAATTCAGCCGGAGGACGCGATTCTACTGGATGTTCACGACCGGCGCGGGGTTGGCGGTGCTGACGGCGGCGTTGATGGGTTTGATCGTGGGCGTTGCGGTGGTTGCGCAAACGATTTACGCCGCGACCGTGGATCACATTCGCGAATACGGCACGTTGAAGGCGATGGGCGCGACGAACGCGTATTTATATCGAGTGCTGATTGAACAAGCGGTGTGGAGCGCCGTGCTCGGCTACGCGCTGGCGATGATTTTCGCGCACTTCCTTGTTGCCGCAAGCGAAAAGGGCGGAGCGGTGATTCTGATGCCGCTGGAGATGAAGGTCGGCATGTTTTTTCTGGCGGTGCTGATGTGCATCGCGGCGGCGGTGGTTTCGATCAACAAAGTGACGCGAATCGATCCGGCGATGGTGTTTCGCGGGTAGGAAACGACGAAGCAAAGAGGTATTGAGGCAAGGAAAAAATATGGACGGCGCAAAAGTCGACACAGTGATCCGGGCTACGGGGATTACGAAAGTTTATGGCGAAGGGACAACGGCGTTTCGCGCGCTGAGCGATGTGGATTTGGAGATACGCGCAGGCGAACTGACGTTGTTGATGGGGCCGTCGGGGAGCGGAAAGACGACACTGCTTTCGATTCTGGGATGCATCCTGCGCGCGACGAATGGGTCGCTCGAGATTCTGAATGAACCGGTGGATTCGTTGCCCGAGCGCGAGCTGCCGCGGATACGGCGCGATGCGATTGGCTTTGTGTTTCAAGGGTTCAATCTGTTTCCGGCGCTGACGGCGGTTGAGAACGTGGCGTTGGCATTGGATGTTCGAGGGGTGAAGCGGGCGGACGCGCAAACGAAGGCGGAGGAACTGATTCGCGAAGTTGGACTGGCAGACAAAAGGAAGTCCTATCCAGCGGATTTGAGCGGAGGGCAAAAGCAGCGGGTTGCGATTGCGCGAGCGCTTGCGGGAGATCCGCCCATCGTGCTGGCGGATGAACCGACGGCGGCGCTCGATTCGACGAGCGGTAAGAACGTGATCGAACTTTTGCAACGGCTTGCGCATGAACACGGACGGGCTGTGGTGATGGTGACGCACGACCCGCGCGTGCTGTCGTATGGAGATCGAATCATTCATCTGGAGGATGGACGGATCGTAGGGGAAGAGGGCGGACAAGAGACGGCGGAGAAAGCGATAGCGGTGGCAATGGTGTAGGCAGAAAGAAGAGAAGAGAGAGAAAAGAGCGGATTTAACACAGGGGCACAGAGGGCACAGAGAAAGACAGAAACCTAAAGAAAGAAAAGAAAGAGAAAGAAGAGAAGAGGGATAGGGGCTGCAATGAAAAAGATGATGAAGATTGGGATGGGAGTGGCGGCGCTGATTTTGGTGGCGACGACGGGAATTGTCTTGCGCGGACGAGGGGAGACGGTATCGGCCGCGGCTACCACGGGGGAAAATACGAGTGATGGGTTGATTGCGGCGCCGGGGCGGGTGGAAGCTGTGAGCGAAGAGGTGCGCGTGAGTTCGGAGCTGAGCGGCCGGCTGAAGGGCGTCAGCGTGGAAGAAGGCGATCGCGTGAGGCGCGGCCAGGTGCTAGCGGAACTCGAGAATTCAGACTATCGCGCGCGAGTGGCGAGCGCGGAAGCGACACTGGTATTGCGGGAATCGGAGCTGCGCCGCATCGTGAACGGATCGCGCGCAGAAGAACGTCGCGAAGCGGAGGCGGCGAAGCAGGCCGCAAAGGCAGTTTTGGAGAATGCAAAGAGCGAGACCGAGCGGCGGCGCAATCTTGCCGAGAAGGGAGTGATCTCGCGGGATGAAGCGGACCGTTATGAGAGGGCGTATCGCGTGGCGCAGGCGGAGTTCGATCAGGCGTCGCAGCACTTTGCGCTGGTGGATGCCGAAGCGAGAGAAGAGGACCGTTCGCGAGCGGAAGCGAGCGTTGCGGAAGCGCGGGCGCAGGTCGATGAGGCGAAAGCCGTTTTCGAAAAGACTTTTATCCGGGCGCCGATCGATGGCGTGATTCTGCGCAAACTCCGGCACACCGGGGAGAGCGTTTCGACGCAATTCGATTCGCCGGTGATCACGATGGCCGACGATTCCGTATTGCGCGTGCGGCTGGATGTGGACGAGACAGATGTGGCGAAGCTGAAAGTGGGACAGCGGGCGTATGTGACTGCCGAGGCTTATGGCGATCAAAAGTTTGAAGGGACGGTGATTCGCGTGGGACGGATTCTGGGAAAGAAGAATGTGCGAACGGATGAGCCGAGCGAGCATGTGGATACGAAGATCCTGGAGACGCTGGTGGAGTTGAAGGCGGGAGAGCGGCTGCCGTTGGGGTTGAGAGTAGATTCGTTCGTAGTGAAGTAGGGACGGCATCTAAGCCCATTAGTGGGCATTATTTTGTAGCCCTTATTACAACATTAGCCCATATATGGGCTTTTTTGAACACCAATAATTCCAGCTATTTAATCTATAGTCTTTATTTTCAGTATTTTACATATTACTGAACTTTGATTTGATTTGGAGGGCAGAGTGCAATTACCCGTACCGGAATCGAGTGAATTTATGCTGAGAATCACGACCGAAAAAAAGCGGGGCCGGACGGTCCTTAGTGTAGAGGGACGTTTGTCTGGTCCGCGAGTGGCGACGCTGGAGCAGTGCTGGCGAGAGTTACGCGCGGCGGGGCCGGACGAAAAATATCACGTGAACCTCTGCGGCGTGATTTTTATTGATGGCGCGGGAAAGATTCTGCTGAAGGCGATGCACAGCGAAGGCGCACAGCTGCTGGCGGAGGGCTGCCTGAACCAGGCGATCGTGAAAGAGATCATGGCGGACCAGAAGGGCGAGTCCACAGAGCGGAGAGGCAAAGGGCCGGGATTCTTTTTTTACGCGATTCTTTTCAGCTTGCTCGCGGTGGGCAAACCGGCGATGGCGCAACAAGCGCCGTCAGCGGAGCCATTGAAGCTGTCGCTGGAACAATCGGTAACTCTGGCGTTGAAGCAGAACACGACGGCGCAGATTGCGGTGCTGACGGCGGCCGAGGCGGAGCAGGACAAGAATATTTCGCGGTCGAATCTGCTACCGAACGCGAATCTGCAGGTTTCCGATTCGGCGCGGCGGCAGAACATCGAAACGGGATTTGGGCAAAAGATTCCGGGAATTCCGGAGCACTCGGGACCGTTTCAAGTTTTCAATGCGGGTGTTGCGGTTGGGTCGCCAATTTTCGATTTGACGCTGTGGAGGCGGTACCAGGCGGCGAAGGAGTTGGCGGGAGCGCAGAAACTGACGAGCGATTCGACGCGGGAACAAGTGATTTTGCTGGTTGTGTCGCAATACATCGGAACGCTGCGGGCGGTGGCGAACGTAACGGCTTCGCAATCGCGGGTGGAGCTGGCGCAGGCGCTCTATGACCAGGCAGCGGATTTGCAAAAGGAAGGCGTTGGGACGGGAATCGACACGCTGCGAGCGAATGTGGAGTTGCAGAACGAAAAGCAGGCGCTGATTCAGGCGGAGAACGACCGCGACGCTTCGCTTTACATCTTGAGCAGGCTTTTGAACCTGGACCCGCGGCAAAAGATCGAGCTGGCCGATTCGCTGAGTTTTTTCGATACGCCGCAGCCGGAGATGGATTCGAGCATCGACGCGGCGCTGGCTGCACGCGCGGAGTGGAAGTCGCTGGAACAACAGATCAAATCGGCGAGGCGCGAGAAGCAAGCTTCGCAAGCGGAGCGGCTACCGTCGTTGCGGTTCGACGGAAACTGGGCGTACCAGGGATTGAGTTCGACGACGGGCATTCCGGTTTACACGTACCAGGCGGGAATCAATATGCCGCTGTTTACGGGCGGCCGGATTCACGCGGAGATTATTAAGGCGGATTTGCAAATTGAGTCGCTGGAAGAGCAGAAGGCGGATTTGCGGAATTCGATTGCGCTGGATGTGAAGACGGCGCTGTTGAATCTGGAATCGGCGCGGAGCGAAGTGCAGGTGGCGAATCTGGGCGTGCAACTGGCGAAGGAAGAAGTGGATCAGGCGCGCGACCGGTTCAAAGCGGGCGTGGCGAACAACATTGAAGTGATTCAAGCGCAGGACGCGCTGGCGCGCGCGAACGACAACCAGATTATTGCGCTGTACCGATTCAATCAGGCGCGGGCGGACTATGCGCGCGGCATCGGACAGATGGAAAAGACGTACGCGAAGTAAGAACAGGATTTTGTCAAAGAGGACACGGGGATGAGCATCGAGATAGAAGTCGGGCTGGAAAACGCGGCAAAGGTGAAGCCGAGGACGACGGAAGAGATTCGTTTGGACGACGAGAAGCAAATTGCGGCGCAGCCGAATACAAAGTTGAAGCGGCTGTTGACGTTTGGCGGAATCGCCGTGTTCGTGATCGTTGCGGGGCTTTTTGTTTATTACTTCAACCGCGAGAGCACGGATGACGCGCAAGTGGACGGGCACATCACGCCGATTTCGGCGAAGGTGTACGGCCGCGTTGCGGAAGTGCTGGTGAACGACAACCAGCCGGTGAAGGCGGGGCAGCCGTTGGTAAGACTGGATGGGCGCGATTATCAAGCGGCGCTGGATCAAGCGAAAGCGCAGCAGGCGTTGGCGGAAAGCGAAGCGCAATCGGCGGGAGTGGACATTCCCAAGACGCGGGAAAACGTAGCGAGCGGAACGTCGAGCGCGGATGCGCAATTGCTCGGTTCGCAAGCGGACGTGATGCGCGCGCAAGTTACGTACGACCAGGCGCGGACGTCGGATTTGGCTTTCGCGCAGGCAAACGTGCAGAAGAGCCGGGCGAATGCGCAGTTGGCGCAGGCGGATCTGGCGCGGTTTCGGCCATTGATGGAAAAGGGCGAAATTTCGAAGCAGCAGTTTGACGCGGCGCAGGCGAATGCGGATGCGACAGCGAGCGCGTTGAAAGCGGACGAAGAGAAATTCGCGCAGGCGCAACGGTACGTGGAGATTGCGAAGGCGCAACTGGAAGCGGCGCAGGCGCGGGTACAGCAGGCGCAGGCCGGCGTTGCTTCGGCGAAGGCAGACACAAAGCAAGTGGCGATGAAGCAGGCGGATGCGGCCGCGAAGATTGCGAAAGTGCAACAGGCGCGCGCGGCGGTGGAAGCGGCGCAGCTGAATCTGGAATACACGACGATTGCGGCGCCGGTGGATGGCGTGGTGACGCACAAGCAAGTGGAGATCGGGCAAGTGGTGCAACAGGGGCAAGGATTGCTGGTGGTTGTGCCGCTGCAGAACGTCTGGGTGACGGCGAACTTCAAAGAGACACAACTGAAGAAGATGAAGGCGGGACAAAAGGCCGAAGTAAAAGTGGACACGTACGGCAAGACGTTCAGCGGGCACGTGGATTCGATTGCGGGAGCGACAGGCGCGGTGCTGAGTTTGTTGCCGCCGGAAAATGCGACGGGCAACTACGTGAAAGTTGTACAGAGAGTGCCGGTGAAAATCGTGCTGGATCCAATTCCACAGGACGGCGCGGTATTGCGGCCGGGAATGAACGTGGAAGCAACGGTTGTAACGAAGTAAGGAACGCGAGCGAAAACGGGAACGAACGTGGAGCACAGGTTCTTATCCAAATTGAGGATGCCGGACGGGTCGATCAACCCCTGGGTGATCGCCGTGACGGTGACGCTCGCGACGTTCATGGAAGTGCTGGACACTTCGATTGCGAACGTGGCGTTGCCGCATATTTCGGGCAGCCTTTCGGCGGGCGCGGACGAATCGACGTGGGTGCTGACGTCATATCTGGTTTCAAACGCGATCGTGCTGCCGCTTTCGGGATGGCTGTCTTCGCTGGTGGGCCGGAAGCGGTTCTACATGATTTGCGTAGCGCTGTTTACAGTGAGTTCGTTTTTGTGCGGATTGGCGCCGAGTCTCGGCGTACTGGTGTTTTTCCGGATTTTGCAGGGCGCGGGCGGCGGCGGTTTGCAGCCTAGCGAGCAAGCGATTTTGAACGACACGTTTCCGCTCGAAAAGCGGGGCATGGCGTTCGCGGTGTACGGAATTGCGGTGGTGGTTGCGCCGACGATCGGGCCGTGGCTCGGCGGATGGATTACCGACAATTTTTCGTGGCGGTGGATTTTCTACATCAACATTCCCGTGGGAATAATTTCGCTGCTTTTGACGTCATTGCTGGTAAGCGACCCGCCGTATATGAAGAAGATGAAGGCGCGTGAGGGCTTCCGGGTCGACTACATCGGAATTGGATTAATCAGCCTGGGACTTGGAAGCATGCAGATCATTCTGGACAAGGGGCAACGGGAAGACTGGCTGGCGAGCGGATTCATCCAGATTTTCATGGTGCTGATGGTGGTCGGGCTGATCGCGGCGATTTTCTGGGAGTTGCGGCAAGACCATCCGGTGGTGGATTTGCGGATGTTGAAGAACCGGAATTTTGCGATCGCGACGACGGCGATGTTCTTTCTGGGTTTCGTGCTCTATTCGAGCACGGTGCTGATTCCGCAGATGCTGCAGCAGCTCTTGGGATATTCGGCGGAGATGGCGGGCTTGGCGCTTTCGCCGGGCGGCGCGGTGATTATGTTGATGATGCCAGTGGTGGGATTTCTGGTGTCGCGCGTGGACACGAAGTATCTGATCTCGTTCGGCTGCATCGTGTGCTCGATTTCACTTTTTGTGATGGCGGGGTGGAATTTGCAGCTGGATTACCGGCACGCGGTCTACGGGCGAATGCTGCAAAGTTTCGGGCTGGCGTTTCTGTTTATTCCGATCAACGTGTCTGCGTTCGCTTACGTGGCGAAAGAGCAGACGAATATGGGGACGGGAATTATCAACCTGGCGCGGAACGTTGGTGCGAGCGTTGGGATTGCGACCGTGACGACGATGCTCGAGCGGAGAACGCAGGCACACACGGCGAGGCTGATGGAGCATGTGAATCCGTTCAGCGCGGCGTATCAGAAAATGATCGCCGGCCTCACGGCGAAGTTCAGCACTGCGGGTGCCACGGGGCCCGAAGCCGCATCGCGGGCGACGGGATCGGTGTACGGCGTTGTGCAGCGACAAGCGGCGATGCTGGCGTTTTTGGACAACTACAAAATGCTCGCCGTCGTTTTTCTCATGGTGTTGCCGGTGCTGTTGCTCTTGAAGAGGCCGAAGGGAGCGGTGAACGCGCCGGTGCATTAAATCGGGTTAAAAAGGGTTCGCGCAAACGGGGAAGTGGAAAAAGTTTCAGTAAGGTAGGGGGGACAAATGGCTACGCAAGCAGCAGTGGGAATGGAAATGAACGAGGCAAAGCTGATCCGCGCGGGGCAACGTGGCGACGCGCAAGCCGTCGACGCATTGTTCCGCCGCTATCACCGGCCGCTGTTCCAGACGGCGTTACGGGTGCTGGGCAACGCGGAGGACGCGGAAGATGCTCTGCAGGAAGGAATGCTGAGCGCGTACCGCAACTTGAAGCGGTTCGAAGGGCGTTCGCAATTTTCAACGTGGCTGACGCGCATCGTGATTAACGCGGCGCTGATGCGGCGGCGCAGCATGAAGGCGCGGCCGGCGGTGTCGCTCGATGAACCGGCGCGGGAAGATGAGTTGCCGGCGAGCGAGCGATTCGCGGACGACAGTCCGAATCCCGAGCAGATGTACGTGGGAACGGAGCTGCGGGAAATCATCAACGAAAACCTGGACGAACTTTCGCCCCTGCTGAAGTCGGCGTTCGTTTTGCGGGAAGTGCAGGGCTATTCGACCGGAGAAGCGGCGAAGACGCTGGGCGTGACGGAAAATACGCTGAAGGCGCGGCTGTGGCGCGCGCGGCATCAATTGGCCGAGCGACTTGGCAATCGCCTGAAGCGAATGAAGGACGGCATGAGCGGCGGCATGGGCGATGCGGAGTGCAGCTACTGCTAAGGAAGTAGCGACGTAACGAAGCAAAGAAATAAAGAGGAAGAGGCCGGCGGCAACGCCGGCCTTTTTTTTGATTGTGCGTCTACGCGACTGCAGACGAGCGGTGGCGCGCTCGATTCGCTTGGACGTAGGGGATCAGCAGATTCAGGAGCGGGGAGCGGAGGGATAGAGGCCGAGGACGCGGAGAAAAGTCGTGGCGACGTTGACTTCCTTGAGAGCCGCGTCCAAAGCTGTGGGCGAGTTGGCTTCGACGTCGAGATAGAACTGATACTCGAAAGGCCGGCCGTGAATGGGCCGGCTTTCGATTTTTTGCAGGTTGACGCCGTGGCGAGAGAAGGGTTCGAGAGCGGCGAGGAGTGCGCCGGGTTTGTGAGCGAGGCGCAGAGCGAGCGACATCTTATTGGCATTAGGAGAAGTGAGCTGAGCGGCTTGTGCGGAAGGTACAAGCAGAACGAAGCGCGTGAAATTTTCCGGGTTGTCGTGAATATTTTCGGCGAGGATCACTCCACCATAAATCGAAGCAGCCCGGCGGGCGGCGATTCCCGCGTAGGATTTGTCACCACGCGCGATAACTTCGCGCACGCTGCCAGCGGTATCTTCCGTGGGAACACGTTTGAGATTGGGATGGGCGAGAAAGAATTTTTCGCATTGCGCCAGAGCGACGGGATGCGATGACACCGAGCGAAGGCTTGAAAGCGTGGCGCCTGGGCAGCCGATGAGTTGATGCTCGATTTGCAGAATGGTTTCCGCGACCATGGTGAGATCGCTTTCGAGGAGCAGATCGTAGACGCGAACGACGGAGCCTGCGAGCGTGTTTTCGACCGGGGCGAGCAGCGCATCGGCGGCGCCTTCGCGAATTGCATCGAATGCGGAATCAAAGGTCGCGCGCGGGACAGTCGTGATCTTGTCGCCGAGTAATTGGATGGCGGCGGCTTCGCTGAAGGCGCCGCGTTCGCCCTGAAACGCCACGCGAGCAGTTGTCAGTTGCAAAGTCAATCCGCGCTCCCATGCCGCGACAAATTCCATTCTGATCTAGAGGCCAATGTGGATTCCAATTTCCCTTTTCTATCGGCGGCGATCGCAGCCTTGGGTACACATTCCAGGCGCGAGACGGGAGTATAATTCATCTCATGATTCCCAAACGCGCTGCTGTAACCCGGCCACAATCCGATGAGTATGCCCCATATTACGAGAAATACGTGTCGCTGATTGCAAGCGACGACATTGTGGGGACGCTGGAGGCGCAGCGCGTGCAAATGACGCAGCTGCTTGGGGCGAAGAGCGAGCGCGAGGGGAATTTTCGCTACGCGCCGGACAAGTGGACGGTGAAAGAAGTGATCGGGCACATCTCGGACGCCGAGCGAATTTTCTCTTACCGCTTGCTGCGCATCGCGCGCGGTGATGCGACGCCGCTGCCGGGTTTCGAGCAGGACGATTACATTGCGACCGGCGCGTTTCACGAGCGCGCGCTAGCCGACCTGGCGGCGGAACTTGCGACGGTTCGCGCAGCTACGATGACGTTGGTGGAAAGCCTCAGTGCCGATGGATGGGTCCGGCGCGGCACGGCGAGCAACAATCCGGTTTCGGCGCGCGCATTGGCGTACATCATTGCGGGACACGAAATGCATCACCGCAGGATTCTAGAAGAGAAGTATTTCTCCGCAATTCCGCGGGCCTAGCCGAGGCCAACAAATTAAAGATCAGTGAGGGCCGGGAGCGTTTCCCGGACCGCCGACCTGGAAGAGGTGCGGAATGCGTGCGTCGACCGGGGGAAGAGCCGGTGCAGTGGCGTGCGGTTCGGTCTGATACCAATATGCGACGGAAAAATAGTTGTCGGAGCGCACGTTGGCGTGGCCGTGTTCTATCGTGGCGCGCAAAGACTTTGTGAACGGAACGGGCGAATCGAGATGGAAGCGGTAGACCGACGAGCGGCTGCCAGCGTGTTCCTCGCCCTTCACAGGCGCGCCCATTGAGCCGTAAGCGAAGGGATGAGAGCCGAAATCCCACGCGCCGAGAAAATAATCTTCGGAGCCGGTGCCGTTGATGGAAGGAAGCGATTCGCCATCAACGAAAAACATGTCGTCGCCCTCGCCCCACCAGCCATCCTGATTTTGCAGCACGGACATGGTTACGCCGACAAAATGGCCGCGTCCGGTTGCGTCCAGCCAAACGTAGTTTCCCTGGCCGTCGAGATTCTTCTTTGCATTCACCTTTTCGTCGCCGTTCGAAGACCAATCGGAAGTCCAGCCTTTGTTGGGCGATTGCTGGCGATATTGCGCGTGGAAATAGAGCGTGTCTGAGGGGAGAGATTTCGCGCAGGCGCGGTAGTCGATATTGAAATAAAACGCGTAGACCTTTTCCTTGCCTTCGTTCGTGACCGTGATGTGCGCGTGTTTTTGAAATGGCATCGGGAAAAAAGAATTCAGCGCCTTATCGGGAGAAACCGCCAACGGCACCGACTGATAGAGAAAATATTGTCCGAGGCCGAGACCGAAAAAATCGCCGATGGGCGCTTCCACGCTTGGAGAAGATTCACCGTCCCAATTCATGCGCAGGACGAGCTTTTTCAGATGGAATTCTTCGGGCGAGGCGATGGTGATCCAAACGTGCGTGATAACGCCGGGCCCGTTTACGTCGAGAAGATCGAGCGTGGCGCCAGGAGCGATGGGCCGAGCATCGTCATTGCCGCCGCTGCGATCGTAACTGGAGACGCGCTTTTGCACATAATCATGGGGTTGCGTGAGAGTGAAGAGAGATTCGGCGGCGCCGGTGCAGCTTTGCGCCGCGAGGGCCACGGGAAACAGGATACCGAGCACGAGCAGGAAACATTTGCGCACGGGAGCCTCGCGAGTGAAACGTTCCGGGAAAAGTCACCAGTCGAGGCGAGAGTGTAGCACCGTTCAGAAGCGCGTTCAGCGAGAGACACGAACATCATCCACGTAGAAGCGATGGAACGGACGAGGAACCGGAGCCGGTTTTGGCGGCCTTGGCGGAGTCGAGCGCGAACGCCCTGTTTTCGTTGTTACGGTGATTGCATCCGGCTTTCGAATTGTCGCGACGGACAGATGCACGGACCGCGCCAGAAACGCGGCCAGCAGCAGGCCGCAAGCAAGTACGGAAGAAGCGAACAAGATTCCGGCTGCGTCCGCCTCCAGCGGATGGGACACTGCACGATTCAGGCTGTAGCCACCCCAGATGACGAGGATCAGCGAAAGCGGTACAAGCAAAGGGCCGAAGGTATGTGGCACGTCGGCCTGAATGCGAAGGGTCTTGTGCCGAGCATTCCCGGGTCGTGCGGCGCGCATGAGATTATTCCCGCTCTGACTTTTCCGCGGCGACCAGCGAGGGATCGAATTGCAGAAAATCGAGATAAGAAAACACGGGCGATTTGAACTCTTTTTTCATCACCGCGCCGCAGGAGCAGCGGGGATTCGCGCCCTCTCGCGCCGTGCCGGTCTCTATGACTACGGTGCAGCGGCAGGATAGGTTCGTGCAGTGCCAGCGTTCGCCCGGATGCAGGACCATGGGAAGCCTCCGTTCTTTCTTATATTTCCACATGACCGACTGCTAAAATGAAAGGACGCGCACTATACGAAGTGGTAAAACGAAAAGCAAGAGAAAAATTAAGGTTTCTTAATACGTAAGACCGAGGACTATTACCTGGTCAATATATTCGCTTTGATTTCGCCTGCGACGTTCCAGCAGATTGGCCGGATGCTAAGCTGGCCTCCGTGGCAGGCCAGGAGCTCGGCGCTGGCCGAAGCGGGGCCGAACGAATTGCAAAACGGCGATTTGCTCCGGCGCACCGCCACTGATAAAATTCCAAGTTTGCCGAGCCTGCGCCGTTTGTGCTGGGGTAGGAACGGAGAGGCACGGCAACCTCCAGAATGAGCGGATAAACCGCACTGCAGTCCTAGAACGAAACCGGGCACGAAACGAGCGCAACAGGCTCGGAAACGGGTTCCAGCCGAAGGGAGATTCAGCGTGGCAAAGTACGATGTGGCGATTATCGGGAGCGGTCCCGGTGGATATGTTGCGGCCATACGCGCGGGCGAACTCGGCCTGAAAACTGTGGTGGTGGAAAAAGATCCGTTTCTGGGCGGGACCTGCCTGCACGTCGGGTGTATTCCCACGAAGGTGCTGTTGCATCACGCGGAGATTTACGATCACTGCAAAGAAGCCGCAGAGTACGGAATCGAATTGAGCGGACTGAAGTTGAATTGGGGAACAACGCTCGGGCGCAAAGACAAGATCGTGAAGAAGCATGCCAAGGGTATCGAATTTCTTTTTAAGAAAAATAAAGTCGAATGGAAGCAAGGCTGGGGCCGCTATGAAGGGCCCGGCAAGATCAGCGTGGAGAAGGACGGCAAAAAAGAGACGATTGAAGCTTCGAACATTCTGATGGTGAGCGGTTCGGAAGCGCGCGCACTGCCGGGTATCGAGCCGGATCACAAAACGATTTTGACGAACCGCTCGATTCTGGAGCTGCCGGAAATTCCGAAGTCGCTGATTGTCGTGGGCGCGGGAGCGGTTGGAGTCGAGTTTGCGTCCATTTACAACTCGTTCGGCACGCAGGTGACGATTCTGGAAGCGCTGCCGCGCGCGGTGCCGGTTGAAGACGAAGAGATTTCGGCGGAACTTGAGAAAGCGTTCAAGAAAAAGAACATTGCGATTCAGACCGGTTGCAAGGTGGAGAGCGTCAAGAAAGACGCCAAGGGAGTGACGGTTTCTTTCACCGACAAGGACGGAAAGGCGCAGACGCTGCAAGCGGAGAAACTTTTGTTGGCAGTGGGCCGGAAGCCGATGACGGACGGCTGCGGATTGGAAAAATCCAAAGCAAAACTCGAGCGCGGGTTCGTGCATGTTGGGCCGACGATGGAGACGGCGGAAAAAGGCTTGTACGCGATTGGCGATATCGTGGCGGGTCTGCCGCAACTGGCGCACGCGGCGATGATGGAAGGAATTGTTGCGGTAACGACGATTGCCGGAAAGCCGACGCAGCCGATTCGCAAAGATCGCATTCCGAATGCGACGTATTGTGAACCGCAAATCGGTTCGATTGGATTGACGGAAAAGCAAGCGCGCGACGCGGGCTACGCCGTAAAAGTCGGGAAATTTCCGTTCGTGGGCAACAGCAAAGCGACCATCCTGAACAATCACGGCGGATTCATTAAGGTTGTGAGCGAAGAAAAGTACGGCGAAGTGCTGGGCATTCACATCATCGGCCCGCTTGCGACGGAGATTTTGGCGGAAGCGGCGGCGGTGCTGAACCTCGAAGGCACGATCGACGACCTGATGAACATGGTCCACGCACACCCGACGGTTTGGGAAGCGATGGGCGACGCGTTTGCCAGCGTGCGCGGATTGCAGATCAACGTCTAGGAAAACGTGACGCGCGCGCTCCAAGTCGATCTGGGATTGATTCCGTACGCGGAAGCTTATGCGCTGCAGAAGCGGACTGTGGCGGCGCGGAAGCTGGGCGCGATCGAGGACGTGATTCTTTTTTGTGAGCATCCGCATGTGATTACGCAGGGACGCAACGGAAAGCGCGAGCATTTGCTTGCGAGCGAAAATGTACTGCGACAAAAAGGCATGGAGTTTTTTGAAACAAGCCGCGGCGGGGACGTGACGTATCACGGGCCGGGGCAGATTGTGGCGTATCCGATTTTGGATCTGGGCGCGATTCGCCGCGACGTGGTTTGGTACGTGCGGATGCTGGAAGAGGCGATGATTCGCGCCACGGCGGAATTTGGAATTGCGGCGGGGCGCGAAATCGGAAAAACGGGAGTGTGGGTTGGCGAAGGAAAAGCTTCGGAAAAGCTGGCGGCGATCGGTATACACATCAGCCGTTGGGTCACTTCGCACGGACTTGCGTATAACGTTTCGACCGATTTGCGCAATTTTGATCTGATCGTGCCCTGCGGGATTGCGGACCGTAAGGCGACCTCGCTTGAGAAATTGCTCGAACGAGGCGTGAAATTGGACGAAGTGAAGCCGAAGTTGGCGACGCATCTTGGCGAAGTTTTTGGACTTGAGTTGCAGCAGATGGGCCGCGCGGAGTTGCTCGAGAAGCTAGAAGCGGTCGAGCAACCGGTCGCGGCGACGGCGTAAGGAATGGCGGCGGAGAAGCGAATGGTGAAAACGCTCACAAGGCAGCAGCATCTGGACCTGTACTACTACATGCGGCTGAACCGGGCCGTGGAAGACACGATGGTGAAGTTGTTCCGCCAGAATAAAATCGTCGGTGGACTCTATTCAAGTTTGGGGCAGGAAGCTGTTTCCGTCGGGACCGCCTCGGCGCTTGAGAAAAAAGATTGGCTGGCGCCGATGATTCGCAACATCGGGGCGTTGCTGGTCAAAGGCGTCCCGCCGCGCGATGTTTTCATGCAGCATATGGCGAAGTACGATTCGCCGACGAAAGGCAAAGACGGCACGAGTCACTTCGGCGACCTGGAAAATCTTCACATCGTCTCGCCGATTTCGATGCTCGGCGACCTAATTCCTGTGATGACGGGCGTTGCGATGGCAGGGCGTTATCTTGGCCACAAGATTGTCGCGATGACATGGATCGGCGACGGCGGCAGCTCGACGGGCGTGTTTCACGAAGGGCTGAACTTCGCTGCGACGCAGAAGGCGCCGTTCGTGCTCGTGCTCGAAAATAATTTGTGGGCTTACTCGACGCCGGTGAAAAGACAGGTGCCGGTGGAAAATCTGGCCGACCGCGCGAAGGCGTACGGCGTGAAGAGCTTTGTGGTCGATGGCAACGATGTGGCTGCGGTTTATACGACAGCGAGGGAAGCGGTCGATCTGGCGCGCAGCGGCGAAGGCCCTATTCTGATTGAGGCGAAGACGTTCCGCCGTCTGGGCCACGCGCAGCACGATCCGGCGGAGTATGTTCCGGCCGAAATGAAAAAATATTGGGAAGAGCGCGACCCCATTGCACGACACGAAAAGTTTTTGTTCAAAGAAAAGCTCCTGGACAAAAAGGGCAAGAAAGAAATCGAAGCGAAGATCAACGCCCTGCTCGAAAAAGAGCGCGACTTTGCGGAGAGCTCGCCGATGCCACCCGCCGAATTTGCCGAGCACGGCGTCTACTGTACGGGAGACGATTGCCACAAGGTTCGCGCAAAGTGGGAGCGGCCGATCGCGGAAGTCACACCGCCGAGGTCGAGCGTGCCCGCCGTCTGGACCGTGGAAGGATTCGGCGCCGGGAAAGGTTCCGGCGGAGGCAGCGCGCCGATTCACTTCGGCGACACCGAGAAGCACGAACATAAAGAGGAAGCGGCCGTTTCGAGCAACGGCGCCAAGAGTTCCGCGAAGGCGGCTGCAAAATCCGCAAAGAAGCCGGCCGTCGCAGCGAGAAAGGCGAAACGCTAATGGCGCAAGTCACCTTTCTCGACGCGATCAAGCAGGCGATGTATGAGGAGATGGAGCGCGACCCGACGGTCGTGTTGCTCGGCGAAGATGTCGGCGTGTACGGCGGCGCATTCAAGACCAGCGAAGGTTTGCTCGCAAAATTCGGTTGGGAGCGCGTCATCGATACGCCCATCAGTGAAAGCGCGATTGTCGGCGCGGCGTGTGGCATGAGCTATCTGGGCCTGCGTCCGATCGCCGAGATGCAGTTCATCGACTTCATCGTCTGCGCGTTCAATCAGATTACGAATTTTGTGGCGAAGGGGCATTATCTGTGGAACGCGCCCGCGCCGATGGTGATTCGCGGCCCGGCCGGCGGCGGCGTGCACGGCGGTCCGTTTCATTCGGCCAATCCGGAAATGTATTTCGTGCACACGCCAGGATTGAAAGTCATCTATCCATCGACGCCGTACGACGCGAAAGGCCTCCTCAAGGCCGCGATTCGCGACAACAATCCGGTGCTTTTTTTCGAGCACAAATTCTTGTATCGCCGCATCAAGGAAGAGATTCCCGACGGCGACTACATCGTGCCCATCGGCAAAGCGATCGTTCGCCGCGAAGGCAAGCATCTAACCATAGTGAGTTACGCCGCGATGATGCACACGTCGCTCGAGGCCGCCGCCGAACTGGCGAAAGAAGGCATCGAAGCAGAAGTCATCGACCTGCGCACGCTGGCGCCGCTCGACGCCGATACCGTCGTCGAATCGGTCAAGAAGACCAACCGTTGTTTGGTCGTGCACGAAGATACGAAAACGGGCGGCATCGCCGGCGAAATTGCGGCGATACTTTGTGAACGCGCCTTCGGGTACCTGGATGGCCCGCTGATGCGCGTCACGGCCATCGACACACCCGTGCCCTATGCGCCGCCGCTCGAAGAGTACTTTTTGCCGAACAAGGAAAAAGTGATCCACGCGGCGCGGGAGTTGGCGAAATACTGAAGAAGGCTGTTTGCCGTGTGCAGTTTACCGTTGACCGAGAAAATATCCGTATCGCCCTTACGGTAAACGGGGAACGACAAACGGCCGGGGAAGCGAAACCTTCAAGTTTGTGAGAGTTGCACCAAAGGGAGAACGCAATGGCAGCCGATGTCGTAATGCCCCAGATGGGGGAAAGCATTTTCGAAGGCACGATCACCAAGTGGCTGAAAAAGCCCGGTGACAAAGTCGAGCGCGACGAGCCGCTCTTTGAAATTTCCACGGACAAAGTCGACGCGGAGATTCCGTCGCCGTCCGCTGGCGTGCTCAAGGAAATCAAGGTCAGCGAAGGCCAGACCGTGCCGATCAACACCGTAGTTGCGGTGATTGATGCGGCGGGGTCCGCGGCCGCCGCGCCTGCTCCGGCGCCAGCCAAAGCTGCTCCGACACCGGCCCCAGTTCCGGCAGCAGCTGCTGCGCCAACGCCCAAGCCGCAGATCGTTCCTCCGCCGTCCCCGCAGCCAACCGCGGTTGCTCCGGCCGCCAGCGCCGCCAAGGAAGCGGCTCGCGTGCATTCCTCGCCGCTCGTCCGCCGCATGGCCAAGGAACACGGCATCGACCTCACGACTGTTCCCGGCACCGGTGCCGGAGGACGCGTCAGCAAACAGGACATGGAGGCGGCGATTTCCGGCTCTGCCGCGCCAGCCGCAAGTTCAGCTCCCGCCGCACCGGCTCCAGTCGCGCCGCGTGTTGCTCCTCCACCGCCTGTCGCTCCGGCTCCGTTGGCCGGTGGCGGAGGTCCCGCCGCGCATGGAACGCAATATGTTCCCGCGCTGCAGATCGGCGTCCCGCGCGAACGCATTTATCACGGCGACTACGAAGTCGAACCGCTTTCCAACATGCGGCAAAAGATCGCCGAACACATGGTCGCCTCGAAGCACGTTTCTCCGCACGTCTACTCGGTGGATGAAATCGATATGACCAAGGTTGCCGCCCTGCGCGCCAAATCGAAAGACGAGTTCGAAAAAAGCTACGGCACAAAATTGACCTTCATGCCGTTCTTCGTAAAGGCCGCCGTCGCCGGCCTGCGTGCTTTCCCGGCGCTCAATTCGTCGCTGGACGGCACAAACGTCGTGCGCCACAAGGAGATCAACATCGGCATCGCTGTTGCGCTCGATTGGGGTTTGCTCGTTCCCGTCATCAAGAACGCCGACGAGAAAAATATCCTTGGCATTCAGCGCACGATGAACGACCTGGCGGACCGCGCGCGTACCAAGAAACTCAAGCCGGAAGAAGTGCAGGAAGGAACCTTCTCCATTACCAATCCCGGCGTCTTCGGCGGCCTCTTCGGCATGCCGGTGATCAGCCAGCCGAACGTCGGCATTCTCGGCCTCGGCGCGATCGAAAAGCGGCCGGTGGTCATCAACGATTCGATCGCCATCCGCTCGATGTGCTACGTCACGCTCAGCTACGACCACCGCGTCGTCGACGGCGCCATTGCGCATCAGTTCCTTCACAAGGTGAAAGAGACGCTCGAGAACTGGAGCGAGCCCCTCGTCTAGTTTCGACAAAGTTAAAACGAGGAAAGCCCGGCGCAACTGGCCGGGCTTTCTTTTTGCCGGATGGGCGGCAATCAGCCGATCAATCTCTCCAGGAAAACTTTCGCCGCGCGAACGTCTTCGATCTGTTTGTCGCCCGAAATCTCGCGCTCGATCGTGACTGCGCCCTCGTAGCGGATCTCTTTCAGCCGCGCAATAATCCGCGGAAAGTCCACTTTGCCCTTTCCAATGGGTACTTCCTCGCCCAGCTCTTTGGGATTCGTCGGCCACAAACCGTCTTTCGCGTGAATGCCTTGAATGTACGGCGCGAGAGTCTCAATGGCATCGACCGGATTCGCTTTGCCGTAGAGAATCAGGTTTGCCAGATCGAAGTTCACGCCCTGGTTGTCGACGCCGACATCCTGAATCGTGCGCACCAACGTGATCGGGGTCTCCTGGCCCGTCTCGTACCGGAAATTCTGCCCGTTCGCCTTGCAGTAATTCGCCAGCTCACGCAGCAGCGCGACGGTCTCCCGGTACGCCGTATCGTTCGGGTCTTCGGGTAGAAACCCGCAGTGCGTTTGCATGGCGGAAATGCCGCAGGATTTCGCGAAGTCGGATGCTGCGCGAATGTGCGCCGCGCGAGACTCACGCGTCGCGCGCGGGACAAGGCCGATGGTCAGTGGCCCTTCCGTGAAGTTCCACACCTCGCGGCCCGGCCCGCCGACGACCAGCGAAGTCGCTTCGATCTTGTAAGAATCGAGCGCTGCGAGAAGTTTTCCCCGAAGGTCCGGTAAAAATTCCTCGACGTAAATTTGCGCTGTGGGAATTCCCAGGTCATGCACTTTCGCGAGCGCGCGCGCCGGATCGTTTCCAATCCCGACGATCAATCCCAGCCGCAATGGTTTCTTCCCGTCGTTGCTCGCGATGACCGGCGCGCGCCTTGCGTCCGTCTGCGCCGCCACAGACAGGGCGCTTCGCGGGAGCAAGCTTGCCGCGATTGCCCCGCCTGCGGCGGTCAGGAAGATTCTTCGGTTCGAGTCGGCCATTGGGATCACCGGCGGAGTCGAGTAGAAATCATGGCTTCTACTTACCACGAATCGCCGGCCATTCGCCCCACGAATTTTTCGATTGTCCGGAGGCGTCGAAAGCCGTTATTCGGGCCGGGCTAAAACTATTGGAGCAGCGGCTTGAGCTTCGCCACCCAAACGGCAAACCCTTCCATCGGAATCGGCTCGATGCCCGCATCGCGCAGCGTATCCCTGACAAACCGGTGCCGCAGATTTCCGTCGTCCAGTGGCACGTCGGTGATCGCCGCGAACTCCGATTTAAACGCCGCTCGCGGCGCAATGTACTGCGCGGTGTAGGCATATTCCTTGCAGGCCATTGGCGAACGGCTCACGCTGATTGTTTGCACGAAGCCGCGCGTGCCATTTCTCCGGTACGCATAGTCGATTCGCATCGGATCGCCGGGAAACGTGAACTGCGCCACACGCGTGGATTTTTCAATGCGCTCCCAGAGCCGCGCCTGATGCCACACCTGCGAACAATAATTTCGCATCGTCGCCCGGCTTCCCGGCGCGCCCACGCGCGTGACGCTGCGTTCCAACCCGACGTGTTCGGCATACAGACGGCTCGCTTCCGTTTCAAGATCCGCCGCATGTACGCCCTTCTGCGGGCTCAGCTGCAATCCGGTGGACAGCGTGCCGTCCCACTTTTCGATCAATTTCCGGAAGTCCGCCGTTGCGTTCGGCGCGCCCGCGCGAAACTGTTGCAGCAAAACTTCGAAGTGGTCGTCCATATAATCGCGCGTTCGGCGAATCACGTCCTCGTCCGCTGTGGGCTGCAGCCGCCGCAGGCGCGCATACTCGCGCTCGTCGTCGATCAGCCGGATACTTCGTTCGCCCGTCGCCGGATCGAAAATCAGAATTCCGATGTTCAGCCATTCGTCTCGTACCAGGTCGGACGTGTACCGCAGCACATGATAGACGTAGGTCTTGTCGAGACCCGTCGCAAGTTCTTCGGACATGATGCCTCCGCTAAATCCAGTTGGGAAACGGCTGCCGCGTCGTCTTCCTTGCCTCGTCGATCAATTCCGGCACGCGCGCGCGCCGCCGCAACAGCTGCTCGCCGAGCCGCGTGAGCGAATCGAGGTCGTCCGCGTACCACTCCGGCGGAATCTCGCGCAGCAGTTCGTCGAGCACCCGCTCCGTCATTCGTTTCTGGATTCGTTCTATCCAGGGCGCAAACGCTTCCGGCCCGGTCACCCCACGATAGACGAAATTTCTCGAATACAATCCGCGCAGCGGCGCATCCGGAAAATTCCACTCCCCCGCGTTGAAACAGAATCCTTGATCGATCATCACCGTTTGATAGCCGGTTTCCGCATTTCCCTGCACTCCCGCCGCCTCCCGGCGGAAAAACAGTGTCTGCCGCCCGTTCGTGTTGCACGTCCATTTGTCGAACGCCAGCATCCCGGCGAAGTCGTGCAGATTCGCCACGTTCACGAGCAATTCGTCCGGCAAAAAATCCAGCATGGTCACGCGGTGGGGATCGCCCGGATACCGCGAAGCAAACTGCAGCCCCGGCGTGCACGGCACACGCGCCCGCGGCAGCTCCACGCACAATTCCGGAGTCAGCCGGATCAGTTCCGGACTCACTTCCACCACCGCCACCGGCGTTGTCGGCAGGCCCAAACGTGCTGCCAGCCGCGTACCGAGCATTTCGTTCACCAGGATTCGCGTGTGTTGCGGGTTATTTTGGAACTTCACTACATAGTAGTGGCCATCCGAGCAGCGCATCAGATGGGATTGCGCGCCACCCCGCATTCGCCGGATCTGCCCAAGCGCTCGCAACATGGAACGGTATGGTAGTGATACGTGCCTGTCAAAACAAGCGCCAGGGCGTGGAGCAACCGGTCGTTCCAGGATGGCAACCCGAAAAGTGCAGAATCGGGAAGGTTCTGCTTCGTTGCGGAGTTCAATCAGGAAACCGAATTCTCAAAGCAGGACCGGCTCAAGACACGAGCCGGTCCCTGATGCTCTTTGAAACTATTCCAACGTCGAACGCTTCGTTTTTACCGCTTCTTCTTTTTCTTCGCGGCCTTCTTCGCCGGCTTTTTCTTTGCCGGTTTTTTCTTGGCGGCTTTTTTCGCGGGTTTCTTTGCCGCTTTCTTGGCGGCTGGCTTTTTCGCCGGAGCCTTTTTCACGGCAGGCTTCGGGGCCGGGCGCGCCGGCGCGGCCGCTTCCTCTTCACCCTCATCCTCCGTGATCACCAGTTCTTCTTCCTCTGTCTCGACGATCTCCTCGGCGTCTCCACCGAGCTCGTCGTCCTCCAGAGGCGATAGTTCGTGCTCGTCTTCAAAGTTATCTTTCTCGAAATCCATTCCGTCCTCCCCTGGGGGAATCTTTGGTTTTTTGGCGCGCACCCCGGCGCCTGCGGCCGGAACAAGTGGTCCTGCCTTGGCCGTTCGTACCGTATTCAGAAAGCAATGTCAAGCGCGCGGTCGTTCGTTCGTGAAATTAAGTGCCTCCAGCGTGCAAAAGTGCCGGCGCCGAACCTGCTTTGCCGCCGCAATCACCGCCCTATCATACTGATTTAATTGTAGTTATTTGTTTTTTGCGGCTGACGTTGCGCCGGTCTTGGCCGTGCTGCTGCTCCGCGGCTTCTGCCGTCTCCGCGACCCTGCCGGGCTCGCTTCCGGCGCCCCCCCAATCGTATAAATCCGCAGCAACATCCCGCGGCTCACTCGCGCCGCCTTCAGGTGATTCCATTTCCGCACGTCGTCGGGGCTCACGCTGTAGCGGTCCGCGATGCCTCCCAGCGTATCGCCCTTGCGGACCCGGTATTGCACCAGCCGGCTCTTCGTTTCGTTAACCGGCTGCGTCGCGGGAATAATCAGCTTGTCGCCCGGATTCAGCTCTTCGCCCTTCTCCAAATTGTTCGCGGACGCAATCGCCGCCGGTGTCACGCGATATTTTTTCGCGATCGATGCCAGCGAGTCTCCCGGCACTACTTTATGCCGCCGCCAGCTCACCCATTTTTCCGGCGGAATGTCCGCAATGCCCGCGGAGAATTTTTCCGCCGCGCCTACGGGAAGATGCAATTCAAACGAGGGATCATCCGGAGTCGCCAGCCGCAGCAACGAAGGATTCAGCTGGTGCAGCGTCTCGACATCCACGTCGATGGTCTCCGCCACCAGCCGCAAATCGATCGCGCGCCCCGGCTTTACCACGTCGGTCGGCACCACATCGTCGCGCTCCACATGAATTCCGTAGTGCGCTGCATCCTTCGCAATCAGCGTCAGCGCCAGAATAATCGGCACGTAATTCTTGGTTTCCTTCGGCAGCACGTTGCGCCTGTACAATTCCCAGAAATCCGCGTAACCCGTGCGCTCGATTCCTTTCTGCACGTTTCCCGGCCCGCAGTTGTACGCCGCCATCGCCAGATACCAGTCGCCGAAAAGCCCGTACAAATCGCGCAAATGCTGCGCCGCCGCCCGCGTCGCCTTTTCCGGATCCTGCCGCTCGTCCACCCACCACGTGTGCCGCAATCCATACTCATTGCCGCGCCACGCCACGAATTGCCAGATGCCCCGCGCCCCCGCGCGCGAAAGCGCCAGCGGCTGAAACGCGCTTTCCGCCTGCGCCAGATAGATCAAATCCTGCGGGATTCCCTCTTCGTGCAGCACGCGCGCGATCATTTGCTGGTACCGCCCGCTTCGCCGCAATCCCGTTTCGACAATGGCTTTCCCGCGCGGCGTCTGAAAGAAATTCAAAAACGAAAGCACCTCGTCGTTCACCGTCAAGGGCAAATCGTGCGAAATATTTTTCGCCGCTTCTTCTGCGCGCGCCTTCAAATTCGGGTCCACCGGGAATGTCATGTCCGCTACTTCGTCGATCGCCGCGGGCACCGCCGGAGCTTCGCGGAAGCCGTCTCCCGCCTGAAACGCCTGCAGCTCGTAGCCATACACCGTGTCCACCACGCGATGAAACACCTCGCTCAGCTTCGCATCGGCGTTCGGGTCGTACCCGCTCGCCAAAATCCAGTCGACCGCTTCGTCAAAGTCCTTGCGCGCGGCTTCGAGGTGCCCCGCCTTGTACTCCTGCTCCCCCGCCGCGAATTTCTCTTCTACCTTCGCAATCAACCAGGTCTTGCCGTCCGGAACCGGCGGCAGCAGCGACCTCGGCGTCCGCACGTTCGGGCTCCAAACAGGCAACGGCCCAAGCGTCAGTTGGTCAATCTCGTGTTGGTAGGATTGCTTTGCGGAGGTAGCGGGTGTCGCAGCCTGCGTGTCGCTCGATGGCAGCGTGGAAGGCACCCGCGCTTGCACCGGCTTGCGGGCGGCTTCGTCACACCCTGCCAGTCCCATCCCCAAAATCGCCGTCGCCGCCACAAGGGGCGCCCAGGTCCGCATCTTTTTATGGTACGGAGCCCTCTTGCTGCCGGTCAACGCCTTCCGGGGCCCTAAGGCTCTCTTCTGACAACAGCCTGAACTCCGCCGAAGGCTCCTTAAAAAAGCAAAACGGGCGATCCGCTTTCGCGAACCGCCCGATTTCCGTTCTGAACCGTGGTTTACAGCGGGTTGACGTTGGAAGCCTGCAGACCCTTCGGGCCACGCACAACTTCGAATTCAACAGCTTGGCCGTCGTTCAGGGACTTGTAGCCTTCCGCCTGGATCGCGGAAAAATGTACGAATACATCTTCCCCGGTCTGGCGCTGGATGAAGCCGAAGCCCTTGCTGGCGTTAAACCACTTCACGGTTCCTTGTTCTTTACTCACTTCGTGTTTCTCTTTTCTTCTTTGAAGCTATCTGGTGCCCTGCTGCGATCCCCTTGCGGAGAATTGCTTCCTCGGCTGCGTTCTGTGGATCCGCTCAGCGGGCACAAAAAAAGGCCGCAAGTTTGACCCTGCGACCGCTTCACAAAACCAAAGGCGATACAAGAGCAACAAACGCACCCTTAGAGTAGCAAAGCACGCTCCGGATTGCAAGCCCCATTCTTTGCAAATTTCCGCTACTAAAACGATTCGCCGGCTCTGTAGCGGATCCTTTCAGCGGTAGGCTTTTCTTCGTCAGCGAAGCCTCAATCTCGCTAGCTTTTCCGCGTGAATCGGAACACGTCCGCCTGCGCCTTACCCTTTTCTTCGTACGTCCACTCCTGCGTCAAATGGTCCTTGTCCGGCATCGTCAGCGTTAGCGCCGCCATGTGCCCTTCGTCGGGTGACTTCAGCCCCGTTACGGCAATCGTCTTGAATTGCAGTGTGTCCTTCAATTCCGTAATCGTCGCCGTCCGCATCTGCGGCTGGTTCCCCTGGCTGCAGTAGTGCGTCACCATCAGGTGATCGCCATCCAGCGTATAGAGCGTGATCATTTCCGGCTCGTTGCTCGACTGCAGCCGCTCCATCAGCGCCGAGCCGCCCGACACCAGCGTGTACGTCACCCTCACCGGTCCGCGCGAAGTCGCCCCTTCCCACTCTCCCACGAGCGAAATCAGCCTTTCAAAAGCCGCGGCGCTTTTGGCCTTATCACCGGCAGAGCCTCGTGTCCCGCAGGCGGTCACAAGGGCGAGAGTCAACACAATCGAGGCAAAAACTCGAACCAGGGGGCGCTGGCTGGTCATAACTGCTCCTTGTCTGCTTCAACAACAGACTCCAATTCTAAAACCCTCGCGCTAAATGCCGTTGCTGTCAAGCACTTACCCCGTGCTCCGGCCAAGTAACATTTCCGCAACAGCAGTACACCGGTTCCATTGCTCAGCGCGCTCCTGTCCTTCACTCTGTCATCAGGAAAACGCCGCCATGGCCGCTCTCGATCGCAAAGAACTCGACCAACTCGAACGCCGCGAGCTTCACATCACCATTCTCGCCGCCGCCTTCGTGCTCATCCAGGCCGCGGGCCTCGCCGCGCTCATGTACCCGCTCGTTTTCGACCATCCCGAAGACCCGCGCAAATGGACTCTTCGTGTCGCCTATTTCGGTTTTTGCGTCCTGACGCTCCTCTTCGTCGTCTACCTGCTCGACCGCCAGCGCACCGTCCGCAAACTGAAACAACAAGTTCTCCTTGAAATCGACCGCAACATCGAACTACGCCAGCAGGCCAACGCCGACCTCCTTCAATCCATGCCGGACCTGCACCATTTCTGGGACCGCCTCACCATGGAAGTCCGCCGCGCCCACACCGACCAGCATGCGCTTTCGCTCTTCCTGGTCGAATCGCCTTCCGCGCCGAATGCCTCCGCCAACGATTCAAAAGCCGTCTGGGGCGACGCCGCAAAAGCCCTTTCGCGCAAGCTTCGCGCCAACGATTCCATCTATCGCCTGGCGCCGGCTCTCATTGGTCTCATCCTCCCCGCTGCCAACACCGAAGATTCCGCGCGCATGGTTTTCCAGATGGAAGAAGAACTCCGCGCCGTTCGCGCCAAACACAACGTCGTTCTCAAACTGCACGTCTACCACTATCCGTCCGACGCTCAAAGCGCCTACGAACTCGAAAACATCGTCAAAGGATTCTTGCCCGAGCAGTCGGAATGGGCTGTCGAAGGCCCAGTCCCCGGCAAAGTCCGCGCCTGACGTTCGTTTACGCCAACGCCTGCTTCAAGTCCGCAATCAAATCTTCCGCGTCTTCCAGTCCCACCGACACCCGCACCGTTCCCGGCGTCACGCTTACCTTCTTTAGCTCTTCCGCGCTCATGTTGTAGTGCGAACTGTAAATCGGCAGCACCACCAGCGATTCCACGCCGCCCAGGCTCGCCGCTAGCAGAAACAACCGCACGCGGTCACAGAATCTTCTCGCCGCCGGCAATCCGCCCTTCAAATCGAACGCCAGCATCGAGCCAAATCCCTTCATCTGCCGCTTTGCCAGCGCGTGATCCGGATGCGACTTCAATCCCGGATAATGCACCTTCGCCACCTTGGGATGCTTTTCCAGAAACTCCGCCGCCGCTTGCGCGTTTTCGCACTGGCGAAACACGCGCAAACCCAGCGTCTTGATTCCGCGAATCAGCAGAAATGCCGCTTCCGGGTCCATCGATCCGCCGAGGTCGATAATCATGTGCCGCACGCGGTCCATCCACTTCTCGCTTCCCGCCGCCGCACCTGCAATCACGTCCGAATGCCCCGACAAATATTTCGTCGCGCTGTGCACCACCATGTCGAAGCCCAGATCGAGCGGCCGCTGCAGCAGCGGCGTCGCGAACGTATTGTCGATAATCGAAATCAATTTGTGTTTTTTCGCAAACGCAATCGCTTTGTTCAAATCCACCAGCCGCAACGTCGGATTCGTCGGCGTTTCCACATACAAAACTTTCGTCCGCGCCGTCACCAGCGATTCAATCCCTTCGAGCGACGTCTCCGCCCGCCGCACCGTAATTCCCCAATCCGGAAATTCATCGCGCATCAGCCGGTACGTCCCACCATACGTCTGCGCCGTCGAAATCACTTCGTCGCCTTGCTTCAACGCTCCCAGCAAAGCGCTCGAAATCGCCGCCATCCCCGACGCCGTCACCACCGCCGCTTCCGCGCCCTCCAGCGCCGCAATCTTTCCTTCCGCAATCGAGAGCGTCGGATTCCCGTATCGCGTGTAAATGTACGCGCTGCTCTTCCCCTCTGCCCAACGCTTCATCTCTTCCGTCGAAGAAAACGTAAACGTCGAAGTCCGGCTGATGCTCGGCCCCACGCCGACACCTACTCCATGCCGGTTCGGTTCGCCCGCATGAATCGCCTGCGTCTGCAGCCCCATCTGCCGGCCTTGTTTCCTTATGTTTTTGCCTGAGGAGGAATGTTTCATAATCCAATCATTCTGGAACCCGTTTCCCCCCCAACAAGCACCAATTTGGCGCAAATTCAGCGATGTCGGGAACAGGTTGAGGGCGAGGGTTAGGGTTAATACAACGTCAGCGATTCCAGCGTGGATTTGAAAGCAGTAAGTTCTTTCTCGCTTGCTTCGGCTTTTCCAGTGTTCATCGAGATCGAGAACAGAAACTTACTCTTCGGGCCAGGATTTACATAGGCGACATATTCGTAGAATTCGCCGGATTCATAGAAGGCCTTGGCCAGACTTTTGTAGCTCGGATGCTTGATGGCGAGATCCTTGAACCGCACCTTTGGGTTCTGTTCCACGTATTCATGCATGTCCGCGGCCATATCCTCAGCGATATTTTCGTCTGTCTTCTCGTTAAGTGAGACACGGATGAGGCCCGTAGGGCTGTTCTGCGGCCTTCCTGCCTCATGTAAAACCACATTGGCATTAAATTTCACCGCATTCTCTGTGTCGCCGCTCCAACCCGCAGGCTCCTTCACGCTGAATCGGAAGCCGTCGCCATAGACCAGCAATTGGCCGAGCTTCTGTTGCGCGATTATGGGGTCAATTAAGAAAAGACAAGCGAATGTCAACGTAATGCGGCGGCGCGCAGCGAAAAGCCTCTTAAAGCATGAAATTCTTGTCACCGAGAATATCCTCGACTCTGAAGTAGCGCCACGAGTCGAGTTCAACATCGTGCTTTCGCCGCCGCAATGGTACTTGCGGGATTGTTAAACTGGCTGTTGCGCCCTCCAAGCCTGCGATTGTTGCCGTGCCATCTTTGGTTTGACTAAATTCGAGTATAGGTCAATACTGACTATGTCATGAATGACCTATTGCTGCTGGCGATGCTTCTGGGTGGCCCCACTCACGGCTACGCCCTCAAAAAGCGCGCCGGCTGGCTCACCGGTCAAAAAAATCTCCACAACAACCTCGTCTATCCCCTGCTCGCTAGATTCCGCAAGGCCGGATGGATCGCGCAGAAATCTGGCAAGGGCCAGCGCGGACAGACGCGCGAACTTTATTCGCTCACGCCAAAAGGAAAAACCGAACTCCTTCGCCGCCTTTCTGAATTCACCGAAAAAGATGCCGCAACCGGCAATGCATTTCGTCTCCGCATCGGCTTGTTTTTTGTCCTGGATTCCGCCTCGCGCAAACGCATCCTGGACGCTCGCGACTCTTATCTCGCACAGCGCGAGCAAAAGTACGGCCAGCTTTTTTCCGTGATGGAACTCGGCGAGTGGGGTTCCGAAGTCACTCGATTTTTGCGCCAGCAGATTCAGGAGGAGCGAAAGTGGATTTCGCGGCTCCGGCGCAAAGCAAATTCCACGCGCACCACAAGGTCAAAGGAGTAGAAAATGTACGTCGCACCGATTCGCGCTTCGCTCGCATCCATTGCCGCATTCGCGATTCCTTCCACCGCGGATGCATTTCAGATTTCCTCGAAGATTTGGTTTGCCTGGTGCGTCCTCTGGCTGCTTATGGCCGCTTGGAGCAAGCCATCGAAGCGCCGTGAATTTCCCTGGCAACGGCTCGAACACGTCATCCCGATGGTGATCGGATTTCTGCTCATCTATAACCACAACTTTGCCTGGAATTTTCTGGCTGACCGCATCGTTCCGCAAAACGACACTGTCACAATTCTGGGATTATCGCTTACCGCCGCGGGACTGCTTTTTGCAGTCTGGGCGCGGATTGCGCTCGGCGCGAACTGGAGCGGCACCGTCACAATTAAATCCGGCCACAACTTGATTCGCCGCGGACCTTACAAATGGATTCGTCATCCGATCTATACCGGGTTGCTTGGCTCAATGATCGGAACCGTGATGCTCCAGGGCGAATTGCGCGCGTTCCTCGGATTCGCGCTCGTTTTACTGGCGCTCTACCGCAAGGCAAAACGTGAAGAACGATTTCTCTCCGAAGAATTTGGCGAAGGCTTCGCCGAACACGCCAAACATACTGGCATGTTTCTCCCCCGCCTCGGCTGAGTCTCTCGGCAATCCGAGACTTCAGTTGAAGCTATTTAAGCCAGCGCTCCGGGATTTTTCAGATAGCGATCCACGACGGCGTCGGCCGTGCGGCACGTCAGGGCCAGGATCGTGGATGTCGGATTCGCGGAAGCATTTTGCGGAAACGACGACGCACCTAACACAAAAAGATTCGAAGCATCCCAGTGCTGCAGGTAGGGATTGACCACCGAAGTTTCCGGAGAGCTTCCCATGATGGCGCCCCCCTGCACGTGTGTCGATTGGTAGCGTGTTGCATCGTAGCTTCGCAGGCCCGAAAATGGCGTCACTTCTTTCGCACCCATCGCGCGCGCGATTTCCACCGCTTTCGCAGTCACAAATCCAGCCATTCTTCGCTCGTTCTCTCGCCAGTCGAGAGTCAAGCGGAGCAACGGATCATTAAAATGGTCTTTATAGGTTGGGTCGAGATCCATACAGTTGCCCTTATAGGCCAGATGCTCGCCTGAAAAAATAATGCTCGCGGTGCTGTCATAGTAGCGCAGCGCCGCCTTCTTCCATTCCGAGCCCCACTTGGTTTTCACCGTTTGTGGAACCACGCCGAAATTAGCGATGGGCCGGTAACCTAAACTCAAAACCTCGAGAGTTCCGCCGCGCAAAAAGTTTAGTTGGCTGTGATCGAACACGTCGCCATCCAGGTCGCTGATGCGGCTCCCTGCGGCGCCGGCGCCCATAAACCGGTTAAGAGGTTTTTCAAAAAAAGCTGTCGCCGCGGAAAAGAAGACTTGGTGGGTCAGATTGCGTCCAAGCGTGCCTTTGCCACTGTCTGCGCGGTAAGGTTCTCCAATTCCAGAAAGGAGCAGCAGCCGCGTATTGTTAAGAGTCCACGACGCCAGAAAAATCAATTCCGCCGGCTGGAAAAATTCTTCGCCTTTTGCATCGATATACGTGACACCGCGCGCTCTGCCTCCCTTCGGCGCACTGTCATGCACAATGCGGCGGACCCAGGCTCCCGTGCGAATGGAAACGTTTTTGTGTTTCTGAATAACGGGCAAGAGCGTATTCGTGGGCTGAGCTTTGGCGCCGATCATGCATCCAAATCTCTCGCAAAATCCACAATACGTGCATCCGGCGCGCGCAACTCCATCGGGATTCGTGTAGACCTGGCTGACCGTAGCGGCAGGAACCGGATAGGGATGGTATCCAAGACCCTTTGCAGCATCTCGGAACAAGACTGAACAGTAGGGAATCTT
>DATGIS010000104.1:0-24360 GCA_035295625.1 Candidatus Acidiferrum sp.
CAGCTGTTCTGTTTGGTTCCCTCCTGTTTTGGCTACTGCGACGAAGCCCTCGCCAATGGTGGGCGCTGTTCTGGGCTTCCGCGGCGCCGATCATAATCTTGGTTGTTTTCATCAGTCCCTGGTTCATCGATCCGCTATTCAACAAATTTGAGCCGCTGGACCAAACGAATCCGGATCTGGTGACAGCAATCGAAAAAGTTACGCAGCGTGCCGGTCTTTCGATTCCTCGTGACCACATCTTCTTAATGAGGGCGAGCAGCAAGACCAATCAAATCAACGCCTACGTGACTGGCTTTGGCGCTTCAAAGCGCGTCGTGGTTTGGGATACCACAATTCGAAAGACGACAATGAACGAGACGTTGTTCATCTTTGGGCATGAGGCGGGTCACTATGTGTTGGGGCATGTGCGAAACGGCGTGCTGTTCTTTACTGTAACTTTTCTGCTCGCGATGTTCGCCGCGTTTCACAGCTTGCATTTCCTGCTGGGAAAATTTGCCGCCAGTTGGCGAGTCTATGGACCGCAAGACTTGGTCTGTCTCGCGGTGCTGTTTCTGGTGTTCAAGTTTTTCATGATCGTCAGCACCCCGATTGAATCCAGTTTTTCCCGAGAGCAGGAGCACAACGCAGACATTTTCGGGCTCGAAGTAATTCACGGTATGGTGCCGAATTCCGGTGAGGTTGCGGCTCACGCATTTCAGGTTTTAGGCGAGGAAGATTTGTCGGACCCGAATCCTCCGCCGTTCATTACGTTTTGGCTCTACAGCCATCCGCCGCTCGCCGATCGGCTCGTGTTTGCCCACAGTTACGATCCTTGGTCCAGGCAGCAAGCGCCGCGCTACGTGAAGTAACGGTCGTTAGCTCGTTTGCTTGTGCGAATTGTGCCGCCGGGCAAAGGCGGCGACTTTGTGGCGATTACCGCAAAGAGACATCGAACACCAGCGGCGCTTGTGCGTGCGAGAAGAGTCGTAAAAGAAAAGGCTACACCCGGGGTTAGCGCAGAGGCGTATGCGGCTAGCCTCGCCCTCCACGATGATTTCTGCTGCGGATCGTGCCACTGCGGCGAGCAGCCAATCGAGACCGCTCTCGCGGGCGACGTATTCCAGGCGCCAGCCGCGGGTTGATTCGATGAGTTCGTCGTGGCCTTCTGTGATCCGCAGAATGGCATTGATGGCCTGAACGTTATCCCGCGCGATGGGGTGTTTTTGCGTCAAAGCGAGGCATGCCGTTCGAAGGGCATCCCTCAGGCTCTCGGCGCGATTGAGCAACTCGAAGGCAGAATGCGGATCGGCTTCCGTTAGGTTCAACAATTCTGCGGCGCGATCCGAGGAGACGATTTTGGTCTCTCGCAGAAATCCGATGAGGTCTTCCCAACTTAGCCCGCTGGCGGCAGGAGACGCGGGGAGAGAGGGCAGGTTGGCAAAATCAATTGCCAGGCGGCCTCCAAGAAGAGAAATAGTGGTTAGCTCCGCACTCATAACATGAGCGATTCTACGCTAAATCTTCTAACCGGTTAAAGATAAAAAAGAGGTTACACTCCTGCACGGACTGGACCTGTTCCGAAACGTTTCTTTATGAGTCAAACCGCATCTCAAGAACGTGCGAGAGCGAGGTGAGAAGTGAGGATACTCGGCGCAGTTCCTTTGATCCTGGTGATAGGCACAGCCATTCTTTTTGTCGGGCGAAGCGACACCATTTCCACTGGCCAGCGTGACCAGAATCTTCCCACGCGACCCGTCTTGGTTGAATTGTTTACGTCAGAAGGATGCTCCAGCTGTCCTCCGGCGGATGCGTTGCTGGCGAGACTCGATCAACAGCAGTGGTTGGGCAATGCGGAAATCATCGCTCTCGAAGAGCACGTTGACTACTGGGATCAACTCGGTTGGCGAGACCCGTATTCGTCAAGCCAATGGACGGAGCGGCAGCAAGACTATGCGGCGACGTTTCGAAATGATGGAGTATATACGCCGCAAATGGTGGTCGACGGGCGTATCGAATTTGTAGGGAACTCGCAGAGCCGTGCTCGGACCGCTATCGCCGAAGCAGCTCGCGAACCGAAGGCGGAGATTGGCTTAACGAAGCAATCGGATTCCAACGGAAAGGCGACATTTTCGATTGCCGTGAAAATGGCGCCGCAGAGCGAAGGCCAGAAAACTCAGGTCTGGCTTGCAGTTACTGAGACCGGTCTTCATTCGAACGTTCTTCACGGAGAAAACGCGGGCGAAGACTTGCATCATGCGGCGGTTGTGCGTAGTCTGCGCAAGGTCGGCGACGCGACGAACTCCTATTCGAGCGAACAGGATGTGCGGCTCGACTCGGGCTGGAAAAAAGAGAATCTGCGCGTGGTCGTATTTGTGCAAGATCCGAAGTCAAAGCACATAGTCGGCGCCGCCAGTCTGCGTCTGCAGCGATAGCGACGAGCCGCAAGGCGTTGCCGGCCGTGCGAGCCTTTCTTAGGGAGCTTCATGGACTTCACAGCGGCGCCGGGACCATCTCAGCCAGACCAAAATTCAGAACGAAGGGCGCCATGGAGCGCGGCGGGTACGCCTAAGCCGAACCCAGTTTTTTACGATGACGCTGGTTTGCGTTCTGGCTGGCGGATATTCATTTACCTCTCGCTCGGTCTTCTGCTCTACGGAATTGAGCTGATTCCAGCTTCGTTTCTGCTACCGGTCCGTGGAAAGCCGCTCGCGGTCTCCACCATTATTGTCGGCGAAGCGATGGTCTTCGCTGCCGCGTTCGGGGCGGCGTTATTCATGGCGCGGATTGAAGGACGCGATAGCGGCGGCTATGGACTGCCATTTCGAAACGCGTTCGGCAAACGGTTCTGGCAAGGGATGCTGATTGGAATCTGCGAGATCAGCCTTATCGTCGGGTGCATGGCCGCATTCGGAGCATATTCGTTCGGGCCGCTGGCGTTTCATGGGGCAAAGATAATGGAGTGGGCCGCCTTATGGCTCGTTGCCGCGATTCTGATCGGACTGCCGGAAGAGTTTTTGTTTCGTGGGTACATGCAATTCACTTTGGCGGATGGAATCGGATTCTGGCCCGCAGCAGTTGTACTGTCCGTGCTTTTTGCGCTGGTGCACAAGACAAATCAGGGAGAAAACTGGATCGGCGTCGCAAACATTTTTGTAACGGGTTTGGTTTGGGCCTTCGCGCTTCGCCGCACGGGATCATTGTGGCTCCCTGTTGGCTGGCACGCAGCATTCGATTTCGGCGAAAGTTATCTGTATTCCGTGCCGGACAGCGGCGGCATGTTCGAAGGGCATCTTTCGAACGCATCGATCGCGCATGACCGCGCCTGGCTTACGGGAGGGGAAGTTGGTCCCGAAGGAAGCCTGCTCGCTTTTGTCACGCTGCTCCTTGGAGCGCTGCTAATCCATTTTTGCTTTCCTGCCGCGCCCAAACCGCAAAAACCGCAAATTGAGAAAACCATCGGCTTAGCCGCTTAGCGCACCACGTCCGAAGCGAATACGAGTCGCACGCCGCTCGCACGAACAGTTGGCAGGAATTCTCGCAACGCCTCCAATGTTGCAGCGTGCGGATGGCCGATAGCGATCGCGGATTTCTTTTCCTTTGCGTCACGCAGTGCGATGGCCAATTGTTTGCGAATGGCGGTGGTGTCCTGTACGTCGTCGAGAAACGGAACATTTCGATACGCCGTCGCGACGCCTTCGCGCCTTGCCTCGTCGAACGCGACCGTTGCGGCGGTAGTTCTGCTGTCGATGTAAAACAAATTCTTTTGGTGCAGCGCGGGCATCAATTCCCTCATCAGCGCGGGATCGCAGGTCGCTTGCGAACCCTGATGATTGTTTGCGCCCACCACATTTGGAATCGATTCGACCATTTCGTCGAGCATCGTTCGCACTTCCGCGGCCGTCATTCCGGGGCGTAGCTCTTCTTTTTCCGGAGCCTCGTTCGCCACGGATTGCATTGGCAGATGCAGCATCACCTGATAACCGCGCTGCAGCGCTTTTTCCGCGATTTCGCGCGAGTGTTCATGATTCGGCAGGATGGAAATCGTCAGCGGATACGGCATGGCGAAAACCGCCTCGGCCGCTGCGCGGTCGCTGCCGAAATCGTCAAGAATGATGGCAAGTTGGGGCGCACCCGCGCCGAGTTTTTCTTTTTGAGCTGTTTCTGCCTGGCGGACAAAACGTATCTCGATTGCGTGCGTCGTACGCAGACCCGATCGGTACGAAATCGCCGAAGAATCGGCCAGGTCATGGCGCCCAGCAGTTTGCAAGCCGTACCGTTGTGCGACAGCTCCGAGCGAAAGCAAAATCTGCGCCGTTAATGTTTTTCGGGCGGACGCGCTGTCCTCACTGAAGACTGTTACTTCGACGCGGTCCGGCGAATCTTGAGACGTCCGATGTTTGATGCGTATGACAGTGCCATTGGGCGCGGACTTCCGTGCGGCTTCCGCGAACTCGCGAGTGGCTTGATGAACGGCGGCAGCGTTGATGCGGGATTTTTCTGTTTGAGAGTTGCGGCAAGCGGAAAGAAATAGACAAGTCAACGCGAGAAATGCAACGAGCGATCGCGTGCGCGGAAAGTTCACCTATAAATTGTAAGAGACGAGAGCTGCCTTTGCGAATTGACGCTGTTGGAAGCCCAACTACGCCGCTTTTTTCACGGGCGTTTTGAAGAGATCAAGCGCTTTCTTCAAGACGGGATCGTCGGGAGAAAGTGGTTTCACGGATGGTGGAGTTTGCTGCGTGGCGGAGTTTGAATCCGCTGTCGCATCGCCATCGTCGCCGCCGTCGGCATTGTCCAGCGCCGCGGCACGAACAACCTCCGTAGGCAAAACGCCTTCATCGAGAATCGATTTGCCGCTGCTGTTGTAATAGTTGGCGACGGTCAGAATCAGCGCGGAGCCGTCGTCCAAAGTAATCAGCTTTTGTTCTGAGGCCAGGCCAAACGTACGCTCCCCAACCAAATCGCCGCGGTGATTCATTTCCACGGCCGAGGCAAGAATTTCGGCGGCGCCGGAAGTTGTCCCGTCGATCAGAACCGAAATGGGGCCTTTCCACGCCACTTTGTTTGGTTCGGCGGAGAAAACCTGCGCCGATACGGTTTGCCCTCGCAACGTGGCGATCGTGCCGCTCGAAACGAACAATCGCGCTGCGGCTATGCCTTCTGAAGCGGGCCCACGCCCGCAATTGCGCAAATCCAAAATAATCTTGTGCGCGCCCTGCTTCTCCGCTTCGGCAATCCGCGAGCGCAACTCTTCGGAGCGGCCCTGTTCGAGCGATTGAACTCGAATTGCCACGACGTCAGAATCCACTTTCGTCAGTTGCGTCTTCGCAGCGGTCAATTTCTCGCGGACAATGTCCACTTCTTCCGGCTCCGCTTTGCCGCTGCGAATCACGCCGACTTTGACGCTTGTGCCAGGCTGGCCGCGCAACAAGTTCAGCGCCTGCCCAACGGACATCTCGCGCGTCGTGAAACCCGCGACCGATTCCAAAAAGTCTCCGCTGTGAATTCCAGCTTTTTCCGCCGGACTGTCCGGAAGCACCGAGACGGCGATGATGTAACCGGAACGCTTGCTCATCGTAAGCCCGGTCTCACCGGCGACGTTTGCAGACAATTTTTGTTTGTATTCCGTATATTCGCGCGGCGTCAGGTAGCTCGACTGGGGATCCAGCGACTCCAGCAAGCCGTGCAATGAACCCGCGGTCACAAGCGGGATGTTGGGATCGTCGACGTAGTCGTTCTGGATTTTTTGCAGGACTTCGCCATAGACCGTCAGCGACTTGTACGCCTTGTCGTCCGGTGTCCGGCCGAGGACGTGGCCCAGTCCGGCGTAGCAAAAGATGACTACCGAAATGGCAACAATGCCGATTCGAGCCGCTCGATTCATGCGCTCACCGTCCTTGGCGAATCAACTCGAGTATACCACTCCAAGAGAATTGGGACGCGGCCCGTGTCGTAAAGGAAGCCTAGCGCGCGGAAATCGGGCTTGAGCTGAAAGCCACGGTTAACCATGAAAATGTTGCACGATTACCACACTTAATCAGCAAAGGACGAAAAGGTGTCCTGTAAGTAATTGAAAAGAAGCAACAAATTGCCGATTTGGCGGCCGCTCATTTGCTACTATAAAGGGTGAATGTTCCAAACGACCATCCACCGCGAAGTGGCAACCGAGGGCATCGGGCTTCACACCGGCGTTTTTGGTCATCTGCGCCTGGTTCCCGCTCCGGCCGATACCGGCATCGTCTTCCGACGGACCGACCTCGACAATTTCATCATTGAGGCGCGCGGCGAGAACGTCGCTCGCGTAAGTTATGCCACAAGCTTGATGAAGCAGGGCGTCTTCCTTTCGACTACGGAGCACCTCCTGGCCGCGATCTATTCCTGCGGCATCGACAACGTCTTCATCAACATCGACTCGATCGAAGTGCCGATTCTGGACGGCTCCGCGGAACCATTCATGCAGATGTTGGAGCAAGCCGGCGTGCGTCGTCTGCGCAAGCGCCGCCGCCACCTGAAAGTTCTCAAGCCATTCGAAGTGATTGAAAACGGACGTCGCATCGGAATCTATCCTGCCGACGAATTTCGCGTGAAATGTTTCGTTGATTTTCCGCATCCCCTGGTAGGCCAGCAGCAAATTGAAATGGTGGTCGAGCAGGAAAGCTTCCGCCGGTTGCTCGCGCGGGCGCGCACGTTTTGTTTCGAACGGGAAATCGAGCCTCTCCGGGCGATGGGTTTGATTCGCGGTGGTTCTCTCGAAAACGCGATCGTACTTACGAACGATGGCGTGATGAACGGCCCGCTGCGCTTTGAAGATGAATTTGGCCGCCACAAAGCGCTCGATCTGATTGGCGATCTTGCGCTCGCTGGCCTGCCTTTGCTTGCCCGCGTGGAAGCCCACAAAGCGGGCCACGCATTGCATACACAACTCGTGAGCGGCTTGCTTGCGGATCCTTCGCTGTGGACGATTACGACGGAAGACGGAATTCCGGCCGAAAACGCCGCTCCCGCAACGGCGCCGCAGCAAGTTCCCGCGGCGGATTAAATCGCAGCACGTGCTCGGAAGTCGATTGCTGCGAAGGTTTTTTGTCCCGCTTGTCCAAAGCAACGCCCAACGCAAGCAATCCAAGCACAAACAATAAAGTTCCAACACCGACCCAGCCTAAAACAATTCCCGCTGTCGCCAGCCCGTTTCCTTCCAGTTGATTGTCGGAATCCCGAATTTCCTTCTTTGCTAAATAGCCGAACACCAGCGCCAGAATCGACCCTAGCCAGTAAATCCAAATGACACCCAGCACCAGGCTTGCGATCGCCATGCCGCTCGTTTTCCGTGCCGGAGCTGCCGGTTGCGGATACGCCGCCATTGACGCGTACGCCGGAGGAGGCGGCACGAGCCATCCATGGCAGAAACGGCATTTTATCGCCGCGTCCTGAATTTCCTCCGAACAGTAGGGGCAGTTTTTCAATGGCTGGGCACTTTTCTAGTCTCAATTTTCATTGCAACGCTTCGCTGTTCTCGTCCGCCTGGCCGGATTTGCTGAAGCGGATGACGCCGCTTTGGTCGACAAAGAAATGGCGCATTCCCGTGGAGCCTGCGTTCACGGGGTCGGCGTTCCAGCCGTAACCCGACTCGGGAGCTTGCCCCGTAAAGCTCGAGACGTGCGGTGTGAATCGGTAGCCGCTCTTCAGCCCTGACGCCAAAGTGAAGTCGATCAGGTTCTTCCCTTCGGGACATGCAGATCCGGCCGGCCCAAGTTCGGTCAGGGAGTAGGCAAAGCCAATCTTCGGGCATACCGAGCCGTAGGAATTTTCGGCGTTTACAAGCGTGTGCAAAGACCCCACGGCGGATGCTTCATTTGCCGCCATTCTTGCCCGCAGCAGATTCGGGATCGCAATGGCAGCGATAATTAGGATGAACGGAAGGCCCGCCACTTGGATATAGCCCAACACCAGGCCCGCTATCGCGAGCCCTTCGCCTTTCAATCGTCCGGCGCTCTTCTTGATTTCGCTCAGACCGAGATGCCCCAAAACGATGGCGACGATTGCTCCGAAGAAGGGAGCAATCACGTACGCCGCAATCCCCGCAACAAGGCTGCCCGTGGCTTTGCCGCTGGTCTCGGCCGGGGGAGCGGGGTACGCGTCTCCCTGTAGCGCAGGCGCCGCCGGGGATGGTTGCGCATAGTTAGAGGCTGGCGGAGGAACCGCCGCGGGGGCCGGTGCCGCGGGAGTCGCATAAACATTCCCCGTCGGGCCCATCCGGCAGTGCGGGCAAACTTGCGTGTCGTCTTGAATCGCTTCCGCGCAGTAAGGACACCTCTTCATGGAGGCTCTCCCTTCGAAGCACGTACTGAATCGTGGAACGTGAGGTCTTCTCGGGGGACTGTACGGCAAAAACGCTATGTCGTCTAGGGCACAGTCAGGGGTTGTGGCGGGTACCGTCCAATTGTCAAAGAGCAACGGACGGGTGAGAATACCCGCATCATGCCGAATAAAGACGTTGTGATTGTAATTCTCGCCGCAGGGAAAGGTACCCGGCTGAAGTCATCCCTCGCAAAAGTGCTGCATCAGGCCGGCGGACGGCCGCTCGTGGAAAGCGTTGTGCGAGCGTGCTTGCCGCTGTCTCCAAAAAAGATTCTCGCGATTGTTGGCCACCAGGCCGAGCAGGTCACCGCCGCCGTCAAGCCGCTAGGTGTGGAGTCCGTTTTACAGCATCCGCAAAACGGAACTGGGCACGCCATGCTCGTCGCCAGGCGCGCGATCGGTAACGCCAAAATCGTCGTGGTTCTGCCGGGCGATGCACCCTTAATTCGCCCAGACACTCTAAAAGCCCTGATCCACACGCATCGCGCGGGTAATGCCGCGGCAACCATTCTTTCCGCGGTTGTGGCCGACCCTTCCGGCTACGGCCGCATTCTGCGCAAATCGGAAAACAGCGTTTCCGCGATCGTGGAGGATTCGCAGCTGACGCCGGAACAGCGCGAATTGAACGAAATCAATTCCAGCATCTACTGTTTTTCCGTCGACAAGCTTTGGCCCGCGCTCGCTCAAGTCAAACCTGAGAACAAGCATCGCGAAATCTATCTGACCGATGCGATCGCGATTTTGGCTTCGAAAGGCGAAAGCGTTCTGGCGCAGGTGGCGCCTGATTCTCGCGAAGTTCTCGGCTGCAACACACGCGCCGACCTTGCCGAAGTGGACGCGATTTTTCGCGAGCGCAAGCGCGCTGAATTGATGGCCGCGGGAGTGACGATTCAGCTTCCGGAGACAGTGCTGATTGGGCCAGATGTCGTTGCCGGAGAAGACTGCGTCATCGAGCCGTGCGTCCAACTGTTGGGCAAAACAAAGCTCGGCGCAAACTGCGTCGTTCGTACCGGCAGCATTTTGCACAACGCGGTTCTCGGCGATGCCGTCACCGTCGAACCGCATACCATGATTTCCGAAAGCCATCTTGATGGCGGCAACACCGTCGGGCCGTTCGCGCGAATTCGCCCGGGATCGCATCTGAAAAAAGGCGCGCGCGTCGGGAATTTTGTCGAAACGAAAAAAGCTGTCATCGGCGAAGGCAGCAAAGTGCCCCATCTGACCTACATCGGTGACGCAAAACTCGGTTCGCACACCAACATTGGCGCGGGAACGATTACGTGCAACTACGACGGTGTGAACAAGCACCAGACGACGATCGGCAATCGCGTCTTTATCGGCAGCAATTCCGTCCTCGTTGCGCCCGTCAGAATCGGCGACGGCGCTTATGTCGCCGCCGGATCTGCGATTACGGAAAACATTCCGCCGAATGCTCTCGGCCTTGGGCGCAGCAGGCAAACCACCAAACCGGGCTGGGCCGCCAAAAAGCACCGCGAGTTGGCCGCCGCCTCGGAGCATCCAAAAAAATCCGCAAAAAAGAAATCGCGTTCGAAGAAATCGCGTCCGCGCCGTAAACGCTGAACGTCTGCCGCGTCCGTCTGAATCATTGAAGCCCGTCTGCGGGAGTGTTATCGTTCGCGGTACGTCCGCAAAGGAGTCTCCTCCGTGGGCAATTCTGTCAATTGGCTGCTGGTCATTCTCGGGGTGCTTTGTGTCATCGCGGAGCTTGCGCTCGGCGTGATGACTGGATTCGATCTTGCGCTCGTCGGCGCGTCGTTGGTAGCGGGCGGAGTCGTCGGTCTCGTCTTTGGCTCCGCAAATATCGGTCTGCTTTCGACTGGCATTCTCGCGTTTCTTTATTTTGCATTGTTCCGCAAATGGCTTCGCTCCAAACTGCACGTGAAGACGCAGCCTTCCAACGTGGACGCGGTCATTGGCCGCACGGGTGTCGTCACCAAGCGCATCGCGCCGCGCGATTGCGGCATCGTTAAAATCGGTTCGGAAGAATGGCGCGCGGAGCTCGCGCAGCAAGACGGCACCGCTCTCGAACCCGGCGCCGAAATCAAGGTTTTGTCCGTCGAAGGCGTAACTCTCAGAGTGGGGTGAACCATCATGGATGGCGCTGGAGCTTTTTTCACATTTCTTCTGGTTTTGATTGCGGTCGCTGCTCTCGTCACCATTGCGCGCGCGGCCCGCATCGTTCGGCAATATGAGAAGGGCATCGTGCTCCGCTTTGGGAAATTTCATGCGCTGGCGGATTCCGGCCTGACCTTCATCATGCCGTTCACGGATAGCATCGTCCGCGTGGACATGCGCGAGCAGGTCATCACCGTTCCGCCGCAAAAATTAATCACGAAAGACAACGTCACCGTGGAAGTCGACGCCGTCGTTTATTACAAGGTCGTCGACCCGATGAAGTCCCAGTTCGAAGTCCAGGATTTTGGCTACGCCTGCACCACGCTCGCGCAAACCAATTTGCGCAACCTCATCGGCGACCGCACGCTCGACGAAACTCTCGTCGCACGCGACATGATCAATTCCAATCTGCGCCACGTCCTGGACGAAGCCACGAACAACTGGGGAGTCAAAGCCACTCGCGTCGAAGTGCAGAAAATCGAGCCGCCGCGCGACATTACGGATGCTATGTCCCGCCAAATGAAAGCCGAACGCGAGAAGCGCGCCGCCGTCCTTGAAGCCGAAGGCATCAAGCAAAGTCAGATTTTGCAATCCGAGGGCAAAAAGCAATCGGAAATCCTGAAAGCCGAGGGCGACGCGCAAGCACGCATCACCCGCGCCAACGCCGAAGCCGAAGCTATCAAAATGGTTTCCACCGCCGCCGAAACCTACTTCAAGGAACGCGCCGAAACCATGCGCCGTCTCGAAGTTTTAAACAACACGCTCGCGCAAAACACCAAGTACATCGTTCCGTCCAACTCCAGCTTGGTAAACGTCCTTGGCCTCGACTCTGCCGTGCAAGCCGCAGCCGATGCTGTCGCACCCAAGCCAGCGTCGAAGTAGCGACTGTTTGTGTGGTCTGAATTCCTCTAAGAGAATTCAGCACAGGAATGTTATTTGAGCAGTGCTTCGGCTGCATGAAGTTGCCCATCTTGTCCCAAGGAGGCTCTATCGACCTATGGGTACGGCAGGAGAATGGATTGAGGTCGTTTTCGCAACCATTTTTTGGGGCGGCTGGATGTTGTTCTGGATGACCAAAAAGAAAAAAGCGGCAGCGGAGACAAATGCGTGGTGGCCGAATGTTGTCCTGTGGTTTTTCGCGGGACTCTGTTTCGGACTGACAACGACATTCCATTGGCGAGCCCTTCGGGTGCCCCTTGTCTTTGTGACAGTCTCTTCCTTCGCCTGCATGCTTGCTGCCGGGTGGTTTGCTCATCCGAAGAATGTCGATAACCGCTAAGAGGTCATCCTGAACGGGAGGTGCGCAAGGCACCTGGCGAACTCTGATGAAAGCCAGAGCGTGTGCTAAAATAAAGTTTCCCCGAATGCTCCAGGGAGATCCAACACGATGAAATTCGGAGTCGTAGTTTTTCCCGGCTCGAATTGTGACCACGACGCGTTTTACGCGCTCGGCAACGTTCTGCACAAGCCCGTCGAATTTATCTGGCACCAGTCGCAGGACCTTGCGAATTGCGACGCCATCATCCTGCCCGGCGGCTTCTCTTATGGCGACTATCTCCGCACCGGGGCCATCGCACGCTTTTCTCCCGTCATGAAATCCGTCGAAAAGTTCGCCAACTCCGGCGGCATGGTCCTCGGCATCTGCAACGGTTTTCAAACGCTCTGCGAAGCAGGCCTCCTCCCCGGCGCCATGATGCGCAACTCCGGCCTCCGCTTCATCTGCCGCCCCGTCCACATCCGAGTCGAGCAAACCGATACGCCGTTCACGAACGCCGCGCGCAAAGGCCAAATCCTGAAAATTCCCATCGCCCATTCCGACGGCTGCTACACCGCCGACGAATCCGATATCGCCGACCTCGAAAAGAACAAACAAATCCTTTTCCGCTACACCACGCCCGATGGTGTCGGCCGCTCAGCGGCCGCCCAGGAGGAAGATGACGCCGCAGGCAATCCCAACGGCTCGATGCACAACATCGCAGGCATCTGCAATCGCGAACGCAATGTCGCCGGCCTCATGCCGCATCCCGAGCGCGCAGTAGAATCCGCGCTCGATTCCGCCGACGGCCTCGTCATCTTCCAATCCATGGTCGAAGCCCTCGTCGGCGCCGCAAAGGCCACGGCGTAATGGCCACAGCACTCACCGAAATTAAAGTCACTCCCGAAATTGCCGGCGAACACGGCGTCACCGCCGAAGAATACGCGCGCATCCAGAAAATTCTCGGCCGCGATCCGAACATCACCGAGCTCGGCATTTTCAGCGTGATGTGGAGCGAACACTGCTCTTACAAATCGAGCAAGGTGCACCTGAAGCGCCTGCCCACGCGCGGCAAACTAGTCGTGCAAGGTCCCGGCGAAAACGCGGGTGTCGTGGACATCGGCGACGGCCTCGTCGCCGCGTTCAAAATCGAATCGCACAATCATCCGAGCTACGTCGAGCCGTTCCAGGGCGCGACGACCGGCGTCGGCGGAATTCTCCGCGACATTTTCACCATGGGCGCGCGCCCGATCGCTGTCCTCGATTCGCTGCGCTTCGGTGAAATCACGCCGAACAAAAATACTTCGCCTGAAGACGCCGCAAAGAATCGCCGCATCCTCGACGGCGTCATCCGCGGCGTCGGCCATTACGGTAACTGTTTCGGCGTGCCCACCGTCGGTGGCGAAGTCAGCTTCGAGCCCTGCTATTCGCAGAATCCTTTGGTCAACGCGCTCGCGCTCGGCATCGCGCGCAAGGAAGAAATTTTCCTCGCGAAAGCAAAAGGCATCGGCAATCCCGTAATTTATGTCGGCGCAAAAACCGGCCGCGACGGCATCCACGGCGCATCGCTTCTCGCCTCCGCCGAATTTACCGAAGAATCGCAGCAAAAACGCCCCAACGTGCAAGTCGGTGATCCTTTCGTCGAAAAACTTTTGCTCGAAGCCTGCCTCGAAGCCATGCGCACCGGCGCAGTCGTCGCCATTCAGGATATGGGCGCCGCCGGCCTCACCTGCTCCACCATGGAAATGGCCTCGCGCGGCGGCACCGGCATCGAAATTGATCTCGCCAAAGTTCCCCAGCGCGAAACCGGAATGACGCCGTACGAAATCATGCTCAGCGAATCGCAGGAGCGCATGCTCCTCGTCGCGGAAAAGGGCCGCGAGCGCGAAGTACTCGACGTTTTCAAAAAGTGGGGACTCGACGCTGTTGTCGTCGGCACCGTCACCGAAGGCGGCCTCGCCGTCATCAAGAATCACGGCGCGGTTGCGGCACAAATCCCCGCGCACCCGCTCGCCGAAGAAGGTCCCGTCTACAATCGCCCGCTCGCCGCGCCAGCGCCGCGAGTCGAATCCGAAAAAGATTGGTTCCCCTTCGCGCCAGAAAAAACGAACCTCACCGAAAATTTCAAAAAACTTCTCGCGTCTCCAGCCATTGCCTCAAAACGCTGGATCACCGAGCAGTACGACACCAGCGTCCGCACCAACACACTTGCCGGTCCCGGCGCCAGCGATGCCGCAATCGTCCGCATTAAAGAATCCGAGAAGAATGGCCCAGACGGAAAGAAGACGATGCGCGCGCTCGCGCTCGCCACAGACGGCAATGGCCGCTGGTGCCAGCTCAATCCGCGCGTCGGCGCCATGCACGCCGTCGCCGAAGCCGCACGAAACGTCGCCACTTCCGGCGCGCGCCCCATCGCCGCAACCAATTGCTTAAATTTCGGCAGCCCCGAAAAACCAGAAGTGATGTGGCAATTTTCGCAAGCCATTGACGGCATCGGCGAAGCTTGCACCGCTCTCGGCACGCCCATCACCGGCGGCAACGTCAGCTTCTACAACGAAACTCTCGGCAAATCCATTTACCCCACGCCCGTCATCGGCATTCTCGGCATCCTCGACGATTCCTCCAAAGCCGTGAAAATTGCGTTCCGCAATCCCGGCGACATCATCGTGTTGCTGGATGGCGCCTCCGAATTCGCCACGTCTGAATTCGCTCGCGAATTATCCTCTTCCGAATATTCCAAAACCATCGCCGCCATCGTCGCCGGTGAACCTCCCGCCATAGATCTCGCCGCCGAAAAGCGCCTCATCGACTGCCTCGTCGGGCTCGCCGCCGCAGGCACGGTCCAATCCGCCCACGACATCTCCGACGGCGGCCTCGCCGTCACCCTCGCCGAATCCTGTTTCGCCGCAAACGGTCTCGGCGCAACGATTTCGCTCACAGAAATCTCACCGGCCGAGTACGCCCTCTTCTCCGAACGCGGCGCCCGCGTCCTCCTTTCCGTCTCCCCCACAAACCTTGCCGCCGTTCTCGCAACTGCGAGACAATATAGTGTCGGTGCAAAAGAGCTCGGCCACGTCACCCGGGACAATGCTCTCCGCATCGAATTTCAGGGGCACGCAGCCATCGATTCCCCTCTCGATGTCCTGCGCGATGTTTGGGCCAATTCTCTAGAACGCACGTTAGCTACGCGATGACACAAAAGCTTGCCTACAAAGACGATCGTTTCCACGACCACTGCGGCGTCGTCGGAGTCTTTGGCCACGCCGAAGCCGCCAAACTCGTCTATCTCGGCCTCTACGCGCTCCAGCATCGCGGCCAGGAATCCGCCGGCATCGTTTCCAGCGACGGCCACGAACTCCACGCGCACCGCGCCATGGGCGAAGTCGAAGAAATTTTCACTCCCGATGTTCTGAACAAACTTCCCGGCACCGCTTCTATCGGCCACACGCGTTACTCAACGGCTGGCGACAAAGCTCTCCTCAATGCCCAACCGATCATGATCGATTGCAACAAGGGCAAAATCGCGCTCGGCCACAACGGCAATCTCACCAACGCAGCCGAATGGCGCCGCAAACTCGAACATCGCGGCTCAATCTTCCAAACGAACAGTGACACCGAAGTCGTCGTGCATCTCGTTGCAAAATCGCAAGCGCGCAATCTCTCCGGAGCCCTCGGCGATGCGCTCAATCAAGTCGAAGGCGCCTACTCGCTCGTCGTCCTTTCTCCCGAAGAGCTTTATGCCGTCCGCGATCCGCGCGGCTTCCGTCCGCTCAATCTCGGCAAACTCGTCACACCGCATGGCGAAGCCTGGATCGTCGCCAGCGAAACTTGCGCGTTCGATCTCCTCGACGCCAAATACGTCCGCGAAATCGAGCCCGGCGAAATGGTGCGCATTTCCAAATCCGGCATCGAATCGATTCACTTCGCGCCGCCCAAGCCGCACCAGCAATGCATTTTTGAGCATGTCTATTTCGCGCGGCCGGACAGCACCATCTTCGGCCGCAGCGTCAATTCCAGCCGCGAAATGCTCGGCCGCCTGCTCGCAAAAGAACATCCCGTCGCCGCCGATCTCGTCGTGCCCGTTCCCGATTCCGGCGTTCCCGCCGCCGTCGGCTACGCCATGGAATCCGGCATTCCATTTCGCATGGGCCTCATTCGCAATCATTACATCGGACGCACTTTCATTGAGCCATCGCAAGCCATCCGAAATTTCGGCGTCAAACTAAAACTCAATCCGATTCGCGGCCTCATCGCGGGAAAGCGCGTCATCCTCGTTGACGATTCCATCGTCCGTGGCACCACCTCCCGCAAGATCGTGCGCATGGTTCGCGAGGCCGGCGCAACCGAAGTCCACGTGCGCATCTCGTGCCCGCCCACCGTTTCCCCGTGCTACTACGGCGTCGACACGCCCACGCGCGAAGAACTCATCGCTTCTTCGAACTCTCCCGAGGAAATCTGCAAATTTCTCGGCGCCGATTCTCTCGGCTACATCTCTCTCAACGGCTTGAAACAAGCCGTCGGCGACACCGAGGGTGACTTTTGTACGTCTTGTTATACGGGTGTTTATCCCACCGACCTCGTGCAACTCGAAGTTCGCGAGGGCGGTTCCAATGGCCAGCTTTTGAAAGATCCCGGCGTGGAAGATTCCACGCCCGTTCAAACCGACGGCCCGGTCACGGTGACGCATGAAAACTAAAAACTCCAAACCGGCGAAGCTCGAAGATCATCTCACCACCGAGCAGAAGGTTCGCCGCGAGGCTCTTGCGTGGTTCTGGGTCATTCTCATCTTTTTGCTGATCAACGCTTCGATCGGCCAGGCCCGCGTCATTCCGTCCGGCTCCATGGAAAACACGCTTCTCATCGGCGACCACCTCATCATGAGCCGCCTCGGCTATGACATCGGCATTCCGTTCACCGACGTCCATCACCAGCTTTGGCGCACACCGAAGCGCCAGCAAATCGTCATTTTCCGCCCCATCATTCCCGGCGAAACTTCGGACGTGATCAAACGTGTCATCGGCCTTCCCGGCGAAACCGTCGACATTCACGACGGCGGCGTTTACATCAACGGCGTGCGCCTTCGCGAAGACTACGCCGTCGGCCGCACCGAAGCGCCCGACCCCATGTACTACGTCGGCCTCCAAGCCGGACAAAAAAACATTTTTCCCTTCACCGTGCCGCAGGACTGTTTCTTCGTCATGGGCGACAATCGCAACAATTCCCTCGATAGCCGCTTCACCGGCTGCATTCCGCGCAGCCACATCGTCGGCACTCCCGTCATGATTTACATGTCCATCGATACGCCGCACGAAGCCTGGGGGTCCGGCGAAGTCTTCGATCGCGTTTCCGCTTATGCAAATGCCGTCATTCATCCAACCGAAATTCGTTGGCGGCGCCTTTTTCACTTTTTTTGATCTGCACTAGCCGTACCGGTGATTTGTGACTGATTCTTCCAGGAAAGCTCCCGAACCGAAACTCACCGTCGAACAGAAAATCCGGCGCGAAATCGTCGCGTGGTTTTGGGTTGGCCTCGTCTTTCTTCTCATCAATGGCGCCATCGGCCAGGCGCGTGTGATTCCTTCGGGCTCCATGCAGAACACGCTGCTCATCGGCGATCACCTCATCATGAGCCGCATCGGCTACGATGCCGGTATTCCATTCACTGACATTCACGTTCCTCTTTGGCGCAATCCCAAGCGCCAGCAAATCATCATCTTCAAGCCGCCCTTCGATCCCAATCAACCGGATTACGTCAAGCGCGTCATTGGCTTGCCGGGTGACCTTGTCGATGTGCGCGATGGCGCCGTCTGGATCAACGGCAAGCGCCTCCAGGAGTCGTACACCCGAGGTCCATCGTTTCCGGCGCCACCCGGTTCCTACGAAGGAGCCTTCGCCGGCAAGGAAAAAGTCTTTCCATACAAGGTTCCTGAGAATTGTTATTTCGCAATGGGCGACAACCGCCAGAATTCGCTCGATTCCCGCTTCTGGGGTTGCGTGCCGCGGCAGAACATCATCGGCACTCCCGTCATGATCTATATGTCGCTCGACGCGCCCGACAATGCCTGGCAACCCGGCAATCTTGGCGCGCGATTCACGGCCTACATCAATGGCATCCTCCATCCCAGCACCGTTCGTTGGAGGCGCTTGTTTCATTTTTTCTGAAGTAGCAGGAAACTGGCCGCCCCACTCGCCCGGCCGTTGCTTGTTGTGTCAAAATTCTCATCCCGGGAAAATGGGTTATACGCCATGAAATATGCCGACGCAGGGGTCAACATCGCCGTAGCGGATGAAGCCAAGCAGCGCATCCGCCATCTCGCCACACGTACTTTTACCAACGGCGTTCTCGGCGGCATAGGCAGCTTCGGCGCGCTCTTCGCGCTGGATATGAAAAAATTCAAGGAGCCGATTCTCGTCTCCAGCGCCGATGGCGTCGGCACAAAACTCAAAATCGCGATGGCCATGGACGTGCACTCCACCGTCGGCGGCGATCTTGTCAATCATTGCGTGAACGATATTCTCGTGCAGGGCGCCGAGCCGCTCTTTTTTCTCGATTATCTCGCGCTAGGAAAAATGGATCCCCACATCGTCGAGCAACTCGTCGACGGCATGAGCCGCGCCTGCCGTAAAGCCGGCTGCGCGCTCATCGGTGGCGAAACTGCGGAGATGCCCGGCTTCTATCCGCCTGGCGAATACGACCTCGCGGGTTTCATCGTCGGCGCCGTCGAACGCAAAAAACTTCTCACGGGAAAAACCGTCAAGCCTGGTGATACGCTCCTCGCGCTTCCTTCCGCCGGTCTTCACACCAACGGCTATTCGCTTGCCCGCAAACTCGTCTTCGAAGTCGCCAAACTCAAGCCCGAAACCTACGTCGCCGAAGTCGGCAACAAAATCGGCCCCGAACTTTTGAAACCCCATCTCTGCTATGCGCCCGCGCTGAAAAACATTCTCGCCAAGGGCTGGGTCTCCGCCCTCGCTCACATCACCGGAGGCGGCATCCCCGGCAATCTCCCCCGCGTTCTTCCCGCAGGCGTCAAAGCCGTCGTCGATCTCGCCTCTTGGCCCGTGCTCCCTATTTACAAGTATCTCGCCAAGGTCGGCAAAATGGATTCCGACGGCCTTCTAGAATCCTTCAATCTCGGTGTCGGCATGATCCTCGTCGTTCCTCCTGCTCATATCGCCAAAGTGGAAGCCGATCTCAAACGCCGCCGCGAAAAATTCTTTAACATCGGCCGCATCGAACGCGGCGACACCGCCAAAGCCCGCGTCGCCTACTCCGGCGCCCTCAACCTATAGCCAAGTCAATGTAGGGGCCGCTTTCTGAAGCGGCCCTCGCGCTCCTGAGAGCACCTCCAAAAACCCCGATATTCCCCCTGCTTTTCCGTATCTCCTTGATTCCACGCGACTTTAAGTCGCGTACTAGTGCTCTACTTGACTTCCTCTCCGCACCCGCGCAGGCTCATCGCGTCTGAACCATGTAAACCCCTTAGACAAGGCAAGCCTGCTCCTCGAGCAGGATGAACCAAGCGGCGCCCAGCGCCCCGGAGGTGTGTGTATGTCAGTCGTCAATTTTATTCTTAGTCTGTTTTATACCTATCCGCTGCTGGCTTTTCTGGTCGTGCTGGCAGCGGTCATCGTGGTCACATCGCTTCACAAAGTCGGCCCAACCGAAGTTGGCCTGGTCACGAAACGCTTCTCCTTCAAGAAGCTGACCAAAGACAATCCCGTCGCCTTCAATGGCGAAGCCGGCTATCAGGCCGACTTGCTCATGCCCGGTCTGCGTTGGAAAACCGTTCTTGTCTACTCGGTCGAGAAGTATCCGTGGGTCCAGGTTCCCGCAGGCGAGATCGGTGTGGTCATCGCGCAAGTCGGCAGCCCTTTACCCATCGGCGCAAAGTCCGCTGTTTACAAAAAGGAGTTCGCGAATTTTTCCGATCTCCGCAACTTCGTCCAACTTGGCGGCCAAAAAGGTGTACAACGCCCCGTGCTGCCTCCCGGCTCGCTCGTTCCCGTACACCCCGTTGGCTTCCTCGTCATCACGCGTAGCCGCGTCTACGGCGAACCGATCTCGCCCGAGCTCTGCGCGAAAATGGGCCGCGGTGGCGAACTCATGCCCGCATCGCTCGGCCTCAAATCCGAACAGCTAGAACTCGTTCGCATTGAGCCGCAACCGCGTGGCAAAGACGGCTCCACTCTCGACGTCGTCGGCATTGTCACTACCTACGAAGGCGATCCGCTTCCTTCCGGCGACATTGCCAGCCGCCTCGGCGGTTTCGTCGACGTCGCAAAAATGGAAACAGACAAAGCCAACGACGCGCAGATTATCGAAGCGCTGCTCGGCAGCAAAAATAATCTGCACAACAACTATCAGGATTTTCAGGCTTTCCTCGAACATGGCGGCCACATCGGCTTGCAGCATGATCCGCTGCTCTACGGCGCGTACGCGCTCAATCCATTCCTCGTCAGCGTCGAAATGGTTCCGATGCTCATCATCAAACAGGGCCAGGTCGGCGTCATCAAGGCTTACGTTGGCCTCGCTACACAAGACACCAGTGGCGACGACTTCAAATACGGTTCGCTCGTTCATCCCGGCCATCGCGGCGTTTGGCAGGAGCCGCTCCGCACTGGAAAATATCCGCTCAACCCGCGTTGCTACGAACCGGAAATTGTTCCGACCGCTATCCTCAACCTGAACTGGGCCGACGCCAACAGCGAAGCCCACAATCTCGATTCGCAACTCCAGCAAATCGTCGCAAAATCCAAAGAAGGCTTCATCTTCAAAATCGATCTGCAGGTCCAGATTCACGTGCCGGACACCAAAGCCCCGCGCGTCATCTCTATGGTCGGCACAATGAAGAACTTGGTCACCGAAGTTCTCCAGGCCGCGGTCGGCAATCACTTCCGCAACTCGCTGCAGAATATGCCTGCAATCAATTTCATCGAAACGCGCCAGCAGGTCCAGGTTGAAGCGTTCGAACACATCCGCCAGCAGCTCGAGCAATATCAGGTCGAGACAAAAGGCGTTTACATCCAGGATGTCGTCTTTCCAGACGACATGGTCACCGTGCTCACGCATCGCGAAATCGCCAACCAGGAAATCGAAACGTTTAAGAAGCAACGCGCCGCGCAGGATCAGCGCATCGAAATGGAGCAAGCCAAGGGTACGGCCGACATGCAAGCCGATCTCGCTCGCTCCAAAGTCGGCGTGGACATCAAGAAGAACAACGCGGACGCTCGCGTTGCCGAAGCCACCGGCGAAGCGGAATACATCCGCCAGACCGGTACAGCCAAAGGCGCTGAAGTCGAAGCCGTCGGTCTTGCACGTGCTCGCGGTTATCGCGCGCAGGTCGAAGCGCTCGGTTCGAACGCCACCGCCATCGTCAACGTCGTCTCCGCTCTCGCCGAAGGCAAAGCCAAGTTCGTCCCCGATGTTCTCGTCACCGGCGGCGGCAACGGTGGCGGCGCGCTCGACGGCCTCGCCGCCACAGCCATGCGCTTCTTCGGCGGTCCCAGCAACGGCGGTGCCGGCGCTGCAACCAAAGCGCCCGTCACCGCTCTGCCTCCCGACATGGAAGCCGCCTTGGCCAAAATCACACCAAAACAAAAGGAGCCACCAACAAAATCTTAATCACCGTTCGCCAAGCCGGTGCGCATTCTCCAGGCAGCCAGATCCAAAGTTGTCATTCCGAACCCACGAAAAAACCGTGGGTTCGGAATCCACTTTTCGCCCATTTATGTTTTTCTCTTCTTAGCTGGCATACTCCGGATGCTTCGCCTTCCCTCGCAACTTCATCTCCTTCTCAACTTTCGCAATCCATTTCAACTCCGTCTTAAACCCCTCAATCATCAGCGTAATCATCCACACCGCTTCATGATCCTTATGCCCCACTTCCTTCAACACGCTCGCCAGCGTCTCTTTCTCCCGCGCCAATTCACGCAACAAAAATTCCCGCCGCCGCTGCAACTGCCGCGCAAACACTCCCCGCCGCGCCTGCCAAGACAGCGCCATCCACGTCAAAAACGCCGGCCGCTCGCGCCCCGTCGTCCAATCTTCCCGTTCCAGCGCATCCGCAAGCGCCTCCGTTCCCCGCGCCGTTGCCGCATACACTTGCCGCTCCGGCCCTTCCGCCACTTTCTTGTCCGCCGCCGTCCGCAACATTCCCAGCCGCGCCAATTTCTCCAGTGAGTAATAAACTTGCGGCCGCGAAATCCCCGCCCAGTCCTGCACCTCACGCCGCACCAGCTCCGCGTTCGCCTGATACCCGTGCATCGGCCGCTCCGCCAGCAAACTCAGCAGCACCAGATCCGCCGTCGTCAATCTTGTCTTTTCTTTCTTTTTCAATCTCTGTGTCCTCTGTGCTCCGCTCTCCGTGTCCTCTGTGTTAATTCTTTTCTCTTCTCTTTTGTTCTTTCTTCCTCTTCTCGCTCCACCACCACCACTGGCACTTCTCCACTGGCAACCTCGGATTCTTCGCCTGCGCCACCGCCGCCTCAAACGTATCCAGCACGCAAATATCCTGGTGCTGCTTCGCCACGCGCCCCAGCTTCGCGTACATCTTCTTCGCATCCTGCTTGGCCAACTGCGCCATGCTCCGAATCCCCAACAGCTCAAAATCCCGCAGCATCGCCGGCCCAATCGAAATCAAATCCTTCAGCTCCCGCTCTCTCCCCTTCATAAAATCCTCCTTGACACCCGCCATTACCTCCGCTAGTCTAATTTAGACTAGCTACTCGCGCAAGGAGCTTCTCATGGTCAAAAAACTTACCCCCATCCTCTTCGTCGAAAATATCGAACTCGTCCTCCCCTTCTGGACCGAACACCTCGGCTTCCTCAAAACCGTCGAAGTCCCCGAAGGCGATCGCCTCGCCTTCGTCATTCTCCAGCAGGGCAACGTGGAAGTGATGTACCAGACCTACGCCAGTGTGGAAAAAGATTTGCCGGCCATTTTGCCAGACGTCCGCAAAGGCCCCACTTTTCTCTATATTGAAGTGGAAAATCTCGACGCTCTGAAACCGGCTCTCAACTCTGCCGATGTTTACCTGAAGGAACGCACCACGTTCTACGGCGCCCGCGAAATCGGCGTCCGCGATCCCGCCGGCCACTTCCTCACCTTCGCCCAAATGTCCGCCGCCACCGGCCAATCTGCCTGACGTTCAGGTGGCATAGACTTCAGTCTGTGCCCGCTTGCAAGGTCGCAAGATGCATCCAGTAGGCTCGCTCACTGGTGAGCGGCCTCTCCTCTCGAGCGGTTCCGCTACTTCTTGTCGATCGGTGGCGCGCGCCGCACTTGCGGCTGGCTTGCCGTCGCAATCGACCGCGCCCCATTCTTCCCCACGGACCGCACCGCAAAGAAATGATTGTCCGTCGAAACGTCTTTCAGTACGTGTTCGCCCGCGCTTGCCACAAAGTCAAACACCGTCCAGCGAGTGTCCGTCGTTTCCCGCCACAAAATCTCAAACCCTGCGCGCTCGCTGTCGTCTTCCGCGGTCCACGAAAGTTTCGCATCTGGCGTCACCGCGCCGTATAACCGCACGTCGCCCGGCGGCGCCGGCGCCATCGAAAGTACCCGCAGTACTTCCGCATTGTCCCGCGCCACATTTCCCATGAACGTAAAATTCAAATATTTCTCTAGGTCGCCGTACTCCACGCCATTCTCCATCCGCGGCGTCTGATGCTGGTGGTTGTAATCTTCCAGCGGCTCCGTAAACCGCACCGCCGGCATTCCCGCTTTGTAAAACACGTAGTGGTCGCCGCCGCGCCCGTAACGATCCACGCGGAAGATCATGCGAATCGCATCGCGTCCCGCAATCTCCTCAATCGACCGCGCCAACTCCCGCGAAGGCGAATCCGCATCTTCAATTTCGCCGTTCCCGGAAAACACGCGCACCCGATGCGGCCCGCCCGGTGCCGGGTCGGCGCCCACAATGTCGTTGTCCATCATCGCGCCCACTGTGTATCCCTGCTCTTTCACCCAATCGAGCATTCGGTACGATCCCAGCAGTCCTTGCTCTTCGCCTGAAAGCACCGCAAAAATCACTGTCGCGCGATTCGTTCCAGCTTTGCTCACCAGCCGCGCGCATTGCACCGCCACCGCCACGCCAGACGCATCATCATCCGCACCCGGCGCATCCGCATTCGGATCCATCACGTCCGACGGCCGCGAATCCACATCTCCACCAACGATGAATACCGTCTTCGCCAGCTTCGGATCGTTTCCCGGCAAAATTGCGTACACATTCTCCAGGTGCACCGGCTTGTTGTCGGTCCGTTCGTTCTGCATTTCGAATTTGTCCACCACGATCTGCAGTTTTCCGCCCGTCGCTTTCGCAATTTCGTTCAGCCGCGCCACCACAAAATCCCGCCCGCATCCCACGCCACGCTTCGGATCCGTCCACGACGAAAGCGTCAGCCGCGTCCCGCAACTCACCAATTCGTGAATCAGCGCGCCCATCGCCTTCTCGTCAATCTCGCTCCGTGCAATCGCTCCCGCCGGCTTCGGCAACAATTTCGCCTTCAGCGCACCCGTCGGCGGTTCCGCTGGATCGTGCTTCTCTTGTGCCCGCGCCACACCCGCAGCCAATCCCACACAAATTCCCAACAGCGCCGCTCCAACTCGCAACACTCTCTTCCCGTCGCT
>DATGIS010000105.1:0-80069 GCA_035295625.1 Candidatus Acidiferrum sp.
GCACCGCAAATGCGGCGATCGTCATCACAAAGCTGATTTTCAACATTACGACCAGCGCGATGAGTGCGGTCAGAATGCCACCGGCAAGTTCCACCAGTCCTGTGCCGACGAGATTGCGAACGCCTTCCACGTCGGACATGATCCGCGAAACGAGCACGCCGGTTTTGTGCGAATCATAAAAACTGACCGATAGACGGCCAATGTGCGCCTGCACTTGCTTGCGTAATTCCGTAATCATGCGCTGGGCAGACTTCGAAAAAAGCTGCGTGAGCGTAAAGGACGTGATGCCCTGAATTATCGTCGCGGAAACAACAGCCAGTACGATGGGGACGAGCAGATGGACTTGATGTTTCTGAATGACGTTATCGAAAACGACTTTTGTCGCCGCAGGCAAAGCAAAGCCGACGACGCGGTTGATCATGATGAGAAGGAAGCCCAGCGCCAGGATGCCCTTGCGGGGCTTGAGCAGCGCCCAGGCTTCCGGCAAAGACTTCCACGCCAGCTTTTTCTTTTCCTCTTTTTTGCCAGCTTTTACGTCGGGCTCATCCGCCATGGCTCGCCTCGAAGTGCTCCTGTCCCCGTGACCTATTCGATGTCTCATCTCTCCATTTCACTACATTCGGAGGCAGAGTGCTTACCGAACTTGAGGCGGACCGTCTATCCGCTTGGGGTAAGACCTTTAAACATCCAGTTTTTGTCCGTGCTGCTCGATGCAGCAGAGGAGTTCCCATGCCTACGATGGCGCGTATTGCGTTCGCAGTCTTGTGCTCAATCCCCCTGTTGTCGTCGAGTGCCTCCGCGCAGTTCAAAAACGGCAACCAGGCGACGGAGCTTGCCCTGCCGACGATCAGCCAGCACGCTGTCGTCACACAGCGTATCGGACTCACGGACGTGACGATCAACTACCATGCGCCACTCGTGGGCGGGCGGAAACTGTGGGGCGCGGCTCCAGTTCCCTACGACAAAGTGTGGCGCGCCGGAGCGAATCAGAACACGACCATCACGTTTTCGGAGGACGTCTCGATCGAAGGCAAACCATTGGCGGCGGGCACATACGGCCTGCACATGATTCCGACTGCGGACCAGTGGACGATTATTTTTTCGAAGAATTCCACTTCCTGGGGCAGCTTTAGCTATGACGATAAGGAAGACGCCTTGCGCGTACAGGTGAAGCCGCGCGAAGCGGAATTCCGCGAATCGCTGGCGTATACGTTCGATGACGTAAAACCGGACTCGGCGCTGGCGACGATGCGTTGGGAAAAGCTTGCCGTTCCGTTTCGAGTTTCGACCGACGTAAAAGGAATCGTGCTGCGGAGTATCAAAAATCAGTTGCGGAACACCGGCGGCTTTACCTGGGGCGGCTACGACGAAGCCGCGAACTGGCTGCTGGACAATAATTATGAACTCGAGCAAGCGCTGAAGTGGGAAGACACTTCCATCCAGAACGAAGATCGCTTCGAGAACAATCTGACAAAATCGCAGATTTTGGCGGCGATGGGCAAGACACAAGACGCCGAGGCTGCGAAAAAGAAGGCGATGGAAGCAGCCAGCGGCGTCCAGCTGCATGTTTATGGGCGGCAGCTTCAGATTCAGGGCAAACAGGACGAAGGCTTTGCGGTGTTTCAGATCAATATTCAGAAGCGTCCGAACGAATGGTACACTCACGGCGAGCTTTCGCGAATTGCTTCCGCGAAAGGCGACTTCGATACGGCGGTAAAAGAAATGAAACTGGCGCTGGCCAGCGCGCCGGATGCGGCCAAAGGACAGATTCAGGGATTGATCGCGCGGCTCGAGAAAAAGGAAAACATCAATCCGAGATAGCTCGCGCGCTTAGGAAGTAATTCCGCCGAAGCAGAGATATTTGATCTCGACGTAATCGTCGATGCCGTATTTCGAGCCTTCGCGGCCAAGGCCGGATTCTTTTACGCCACCGAACGGCGCAACTTCCGTGGAAATAATGCCAGTGTTGATGCCGACGATGCCGTATTCAAGTGCTTCCGCAACACGCCACACACGCGCGATGTCGCGTCCGTAAAAATACGCAGCGAGGCCAAATTCCGTGTCATTGGCAAGCGCAACTGCTTCGGCTTCCGTATTGAAACGGAAGAGCGGGGCAACAGGGCCGAAAGTTTCTTCACGAGCGACGGCCATCGCCGGCGTGACATCGGTCAGAATTGTCGGTTCGAAGAATCGCCCACCAAGGGCGTGGCGGTGGCCGCCGACCAGAATTTTGGCGCCCTTTTCCTGCGCGTCGCGGATGTGGCTTTCGACTTTTTCGACGGCGGAGTTATCGATGAGCGGTCCCTGCGTTGCGCCGTCTTCGAGACCGCATGAGGGCTTGAGTTTTTTCACGGCAGCCGCGAGTTTTTCTGCGAAGACATTATAGACCGGCTCTTGAACGAGCAGGCGGTTGGTGCAGACGCAGGTTTGCCCTGTGTTGCGGTATTTCGACGCGATCGCGCCCTCGACGGCCGCGTCGATATCGGCGTCTTCAAATACGATGAAGGGCGCGTTCCCGCCCAGCTCCAGCGACAGCTTCTTGATCGTCCCGGCGCATTGCGCCATCAGAACTTTTCCAATTTCGGTGGAGCCCGTGAAGGACAGCTTCTTCACGATTGGATTCGATGTGAGTTCGCCGCCAATTTCTTTCGCCGAACCTGTCAAGACGTTGAACACTCCTTTCGGCACGCCGGCGCGTTCTGCGAGTTCGGCGAGCGCCAGCGCGGAGAAAGGAGTTTGTGCAGCAGGCTTGAGAACGACGGTACAGCCAGCTGCGATTGCTGGACCTGCTTTGCGAGTAATCATCGCTAGCGGAAAATTCCACGGTGTGATGCAGGCTACGACGCCGATGGGCTGCTTGATGACAACGATTCGCTTGTCCTGCTGATGACCAGGAATCGTGTCGCCGTAAACGCGCTTTGCTTCCTCGCCGAACCATTCGAGGAATGAAGCCGCGTAAGCGACTTCGCCGCGCGATTCAGTCAGTGGTTTGCCCTGTTCGAGCGTCATGAGCCGGGCGAGGTCTTCCTGATTTTCCATCATCAGGTCGAACCATTTGCGCAGGACGGCGGCGCGTTCTTTGCCAGTCTTCTTACTCCACAAGGGAAAAGCGCGGTTGGCCGCTTCAATCGCTTCGCGCGTTTCAGCCGCGCCAAATTTTGGAACGGTGCCGATGATTTCGCTGTTCGCGGGATTGTCCACCGAGAGAGTCGCACCGGATTTCGCGCCGACCCACCGGCCATCGATGTAGCACGCTTCGCGAAAAAGCCGCGCATCTTTCAATTGAGCTGAAACAACGTCTGGCTTCGCTGCCGTTTCTTGCATTGCGCCAACCTTTACACAGTCGCTTGCGCGAGTTGGTTCTTTTCCGCCACCGTCGCGAGACCGGCTTCCATCACGTCCAAACCTTCATCGAATTGCGCATCCGTAATGACGAGTGGCACAAGAATGCGCATCACGTTTCCGTAAGTTCCAGCCGTGATGTTGATAAGGCCGTGCTCGTAACAATACTTCGACAGTTGCTTGGTTTCCGTATCGGCTGGTTCCTTTGTGCGAGTGTCGCGGACCAGTTCGATGGCGCACATACCGCCGAGTCCGCGGACTTCGCCGACGAGCTCCCATTTTTTTTGCCAAGCGCGGGCACGGTCTTCGAATCGACGGCCAATTATCGTGGATCGCGAGAGCAGGCCGTCTTTTTCGATGGTTTCGAGGGCAGCGAGGGCGGCGACACACGAGAGTGGATTGCCACCGAAAGTTCCGCCGAGTCCGCCGACACCGGGAGCGTCCATCACCTCAGCGCGGCCGGTAACCGCGGCCAGCGGCATGCCGCCGCCGAGCGACTTGGCACTGATAAGCAGGTCCGGTTCAATGCCGAAGTGTTCCGAGGCAAACCATTTTCCGGTTCGCGCGATACCGGATTGCACTTCGTCCGCGATGAAGAGAATTCCGTGTTTCTTGCAGATGCCGTGCAAGGCAGCAAAGTACTCGCGCGGCGGGACAACGAAGCCACCTTCGCCGAGCACCGGCTCTGCAATGACGGCCGCGACGTTTTCAGCGGCAACCTGGCGCTTGAACGCGTCTTCGAGGTGGTGCGCGAATTCGGCAGCGGTGGTGCCGGCGGCACTCCGGTAAGAATATGCGAACGGAATGCGATACACATCCGTCGCAAGCGGCTCGAAGCCGGCCTTGTAAGGATGCGGCTTGCTGGTGAGCGTCATCGCCATGAACGTGCGGCCATGAAAGGCGTCTTCAAAACAAACGACGGCTGGCCGCTTGGTGTAAGCGCGGGCAATCTTGACCGCGTTCTCCACGGCTTCCGCTCCAGAATTAACGAGAACGCTCTTCTTCGGAAACTTTCCGGGAGCAAGCGCGTTCAGCTTTTCAGCGACCGCAATATAGCTTTCATACGGCGTGACGCTAAAGCATACGTGCAAAAACTGCTCCATCTGGCCGCGCAACGCGTTCAACACACGAGAGTCGCGATGGCCTATGTTCAGGCAACCGATGCCACCGGCGAAATCAATGAAGCGGTTTCCGTCAACGTCCTCGAGGACAGCCCCCTCCGCTTTTGCGACGAAGACGGGCGTCGAATGAAACGGGCCGCGCGCGACTGCGGCGTTACGCCGATCCATCAATGCCTTCGACTTGGGTCCAGGAATTGCCGTACGAAGTTGAATTGTTCCCATTTGCGTGTTCTCCTGCGAAATTCTCAGTACCAACCGATGGGCGTTTCGTCGAGATTGACGAACACTTGCTTGGTTTCCAGGTACTCTTCGAGCCCCCAAGGCCCGAGTTCGCGGCCAAACCCGGATTGTTTGTAACCGCCCCAGGGCGCTTCGACGTACGTCGGCTGCATGTGATTGACCCAGACGATTCCGGCGCGCAGTGATTTGACAACTCGAAAGGCCTTATAAATATCGCGTGTCCAAACGGCGGCGGCGAGACCATAAGGAGTATCGTTGGCGATTCGGACTGCGTCCGGTTCGCCTTCGAATGGAATTACCGACGCAACAGGCCCGAAAATTTCCTCGCGAGCGATTCGCGCGTTGTTGTCGACGTCGTAGAAAATCGTCGGCTCGAGGTAATAGCCCTTCCCGATCTGCTTCGGGCGGCTGCCGCCAATCGCCGTCTTCGCTTCTTTCTTGCCGATTTCCAGATAAGAGCTGACCCGGTCGTACTGCTCTTTGCTCACGAGCGGACCCATCTTGGTTTCGCGTTCCATTGGCGGTCCAAGCTTGATTCGCTTTGCCTTCTCCGTCATGGCCTCGATGAACTTCGAATAGATCTTCTTTTCGACAAGGATACGGCTCCCGGCTGAACAGACCTCGCCTTGATTGATGAAGACGCCAAAAAGCGCGCCGTCAACGGACGCCTCCCAGTCGGCGTCCGCAAAGAACACGTTGGGCGATTTCCCGCCAAGTTCGAGAGTGACGCGCTTCAAAGTGTCTGCTGCGCTCTTGACGATAATTTTTCCGACCGTCGCACTGCCGGTGAACGCGATCTTGTCGACTCCAGGGTGGGCAACGAGCGCCGCGCCGGCGGTTTCACCGAGTCCATTCACCACATTCACGACGCCGGGAGGGAGACCCGCTTCTTCGAACCAGTTCGCAAATTCGAGCGCCGTAAGTGGAGTCTGCTCGGCTGGTTTTAAAACACACGCACAGCCCGCCGCGATTGCCGGCGCTAGCTTCCACGCAGCCATTAATAACGGATAGTTCCAGGGAATGATCTGCCCGGCGACGCCAACCGGCTCGCGCATCGTGAAGCTGAGCGCGTTGGCCGGGACCGGATTCACATGTCCCGTCACCTTGTTCGCAAGTCCGCCGTAGTACTCGAAGCAAGTTGCGACATCGGCGATGTCATATTCGGCTTCCACAATAGGCTTGCCGGAATTGCGGCATTCGATTTCCGCAAGCATTGCGGAATTCTGGCGAATCTTATCAGCCAACCTGAAAAGAACTCTGCCCCGATCCTGTGCCGTCGTCTGCGCCCACGGGCCGGAGTCGAACGCGGCGCGGGCTGCCTTCACGGCGCGATCCACGTCCGCCACTTCGGACGCGGCGACGTGCGCAATCACTTCTTCTGTGGAAGGGTCGTAGACGGGAAACGTTTTGCCGCTTGCGGCGCTTTCCCACTTTCCGTTGATGTAATTCTGATAGGTCTTCACGCTGGTTGTCGCTCCGCTCGACATAACTCCCTCCGAAATTCCCTGGCCGCAGCGTCAAGACGCAGCGCGCAAGGCCTGCTTCCTTCGCCCGTAGATAAAAAAGAAAAACGCAGCCGCCCCGATGAACAAAAGCGTTCCGCCCACCATCCACACTTCGTACGAGAACAATGATGTGATCTGTTGTGCCGGGAAGAACGCGAGCGCGATTCCCAGTATCGTTGTTAGCAAACCACTGAGCCCAGCTGCCAACAAAACACCGCGGCCGTATTTCTTTTGAACGAAATCCGCTGCCGTCGCGATGCGAATGAGCGCGTAAAACATATAAAGGAACGGAATGAGTTGCAAGACGACGGCCAGCGAGAGTAATCGCTGAAACGATTCTTGCACACCTGAGCTCAAGAAATTCATCAGCACCAGCGCCAGGGAAACCGTCGCATGCACGATCAGTGCCGCATAGGGTGTTCTGTATTGAGGATGGATGCGGCCGAGCCACGCAGGCATGTACGAATCAAGTCCCGCGACAAAAGGTATGCGCGCCGATCCTCCAAGCCATGCCGAGCCAATTCCCGCGATCGACAAACTGAGTAAGAATGCAAATGGCGCGACAATCCATGTGGAACCGACGAGCGACGCCATGTGCGAAACCGCCTGTACGATTCCTTGCAACACGCTGATTTGCGACTTGCTGACTGCGACAAGGAGCGTCAGCGTTGCTCCGATATATAAAGCGCCGGACAAAACTCCGCCCCACGCGACAGCTCCGGGCAACGTCTTCGCCGGTTCCTGAATTTCATCGCCCATGATCGAGGCCAATTCCAATCCAACCAAACCGAAACAGATCACGCCAAATGAATTCAAAACGAAGCGCGGGTTCGCCGGGATCTGAAAGTCCGTCCACGTCACGCTGGTACCAAACCTCGACCAGACAATTACGCCTAGTCCCATCAGCAAGGCCGCCGCTACAAACGTGCCAATCGCGCCAACGTTGTTGATCCATTTTCCTACGCCGAGTCCGATGATGTTCAGCACAACGAGAACAGCCAACAGGAACAAACACGCGCCGAGCGCAAAAAATTTGTTATCGGCCAAACCGTGATGACTTTCTCCCAACACAAAGACCGAAACGCCAACGAAGTAAAGCAACACCGTCGGAACGTACATCATGTTATTCGTCCAGTAGCACCACCCGGACAAGAATCCGTGGAAATCTCCGAAGACTTCCTTGGCCCAGAGATAAACTCCGCCCTCTCCGGGATAACGTTGCGACAGCTCGATCACGGCAATACCCTGCGGCCAGAAGAACAGAATCAAGGAAATTATCCAGAGCCAAATTGTTACGCCGCCATTGGCCGCGATCGACGGCAAAACGTTCAAATTGAAAACCGCCACTACGAATAACAGGACGAGATCCCGCTGCCCCAACACACGCTTTAGATTTGGCTGCGACCCCGCGATCCCGTCCGTCAAACGATCTCCTCGACCATGCGCCGCGGTTCAAGCCGCAGCGTCCTGTCCTAGATTTCCGCGCGCCTGAACTTCCAATGCGCTTAGTGTCCCGCGGCGACGGTCACCATGCCGCGCTCGGCTTGCGCTTTCGCAAGACCCGGAGCAACTTCTTCGAACACTGCAAGGTGTTTGTCAATGTCCGCGTCCGTGTGCTGCACGGAAATCGTCCATTGCTCGTCCCACCAGTACGGCTGGGCCAGCACGCCGCGGTTTACCATGGCAAACCAATAATGTCGCCACAGATCGACGTCAATCTTGGTCCAGTCGCGGTAGTTGCGAATTTCGTGCGGGTAGAGCATCAGTGCGCCGTTCACGCCCGCGCTCGCCACGTATGCGGTCAGGCCATTTTTTGCAACGATCGTGCGATAGCCTTCGGTGAGCTTTTTGCTCAACTTGCCGACGTGCGCGTACGCGTCGCGGGTAAGCACTTCGCGGAATGTAGCAAGGCCGGCAGCCATCGCCACACGATTCGTGTTGTACGTGCCGCCGTGAAAGACTTTGTGATCGGCGATAAGGTTCATCACCTTGCGGCTTGCGCCGAATGCGCCGAGCGGCAATCCGCCGCCGATGGACTTGGCGAGGCAAATCATGTCTGGCTTGACGCCGAAATAATCGCTTGCGCCGCCCCAGGCGAGCTTCGCGCCGGTTTTGACCTCGTCAAAAATCAGCAACGCGCCGTTCGCGTCGCAGATTTTGCGAAGGCCCTCGAGAAATCCCGGTTGCGGAATGCACAAGCCGACGTTCATCAAGATCGGCTCGAGGATAATCGCCGCGATTTGGCCAGGATACTGCTTGAATCGGTTTTCGACGCTCGCGAGATTGTTAAAGCTCGCAATCAACACGTTGTCGACGGCAGCCTTCGGCACACCACCGCCGCCCGGAACAGAATTCGGAGCGTTCTCGTCGCCGTACTCGGTCTCTTTCGGCTTCACGCTTACGAGCGCGGTGTCGTGTAAGCCGTGGTACGAGCCCTCAAACTTCACGATCTTGTCGCGGCCCGTCGCGGCGCGAGCGATGCGGCAGGCGTGCATCGTCACTTCCGTTCCGCTTGAACCAAAGCGCACCATTTCGACCGGATAGCGCTTGCAGATTTCCTCGGCGAGTTCCCATTCCTGGTCGTGCGGCATGCCGAACGTCGTGCCGAGATCGAGCTGTTCCTTCACCGCCTTTACAACCGCTGGATGGCAATGGCCCGCCATCAACGCGCCGAAACACAAGTTGTGGTCGACATATTCATTTCCGTCTACGTCGTGAATGCGGCCCGCTTTGCCGTCTTTCACAAAAATTGGATACGGCTCGTAGTGGCGATAATTGCTTGCCACACCGAGCGGAATTCTTTCCAGCGCCCGTTTGTGCGCCGCGGCTGATTTCGGCGTCCTCTTTTCGTAGGTTGCGATTTCTTTTTGCAGTGCCTCGTACATAACTTCTCCCTGAATCCAGCCCGCCGTTTCACGGCGAACCTTGTTGCAGGTCTGTTCCCTGCTGTCAGTATCTTCCCAAACTTTTTTTCTTAGACGCGCACAAGCGCGGCCCTCGCGAGCCGCGCCTGCGCAATCATTTCTTGCAATTCCGCTAGAAGAAAATCTTCAAGCCAAACTGAACCAACCTCGGATCTTTCGCCTTCTGAATCACCCCGAAGGTCGAATCGGAGAAATTTCCGTCCGGATTGTTAAATTGCGTGTGATTCCAGGCATTGTAGAACTCAGCGCGAAATTCCGTGTCCCATCGCTCGCTGAACCTTGTCTTTTTGGAAATTACGAGGTCGGTATTGTTAATCGCCGGACCGCAGCACAAAGCGTGTGGCAAATTGCCAAAAGTGCCCGGAGCTGGGTCCGTGATGTTGCCGGTTGAAAAATATTGGCCCCCATTCTTCTTGGGATCGAGGAATTGAACTTTGCCAGTAACTTGTGGGGTGTTCGCATCCTCAAAGAAGAAGCTGCTTTGTAGTTCCGCGTCGTTTCCGTCTTGAATACGAATTGGGAATCCACTTTGATAAGTAATAATCGCAGAGACTTGCCAGCCGTTGGTTGCTTTACCCGCAAAACCTTCCCTCTTCTTAAAGGGAATTTCCCACACCGGACTGAACACAAACCGGTGCTTGGCGCTGAGTAGCGAGACGCCACGCGTTGCCCGTGGATCGATAGGATTCAGCTCGTTTTCGAACGTCGCCCCTTGGTCGATGGCTTTGCTCCATGTGTAAGACATTTGGAACAACAATCCGTGCGAGTAGTTTTTCTCCAACGACACCTGCAATGCGTTGTAGTTCGAGTTTCCTATGGTGTCTTCGGTGAAAATATTGCTGAACAGCGAAACCCCATCTGCTGGGCAGCCCACCGAGGTAAGTGGATTGCAGTTGGGCGAAGAATAGGGACGGATTCCGACCAGGTTAATCGGGGTATCGACGGTCGGTGTGAACAAGCATGCCGCAGGCGCCCCGACTTGGGGACATGGAATGTTTGTCCCGTTTGGGCCACCCGGAATATAGGGCATGTGAAAGGACACGCCCGCCGGCAGCGTAAAAGTGTAGTTATTGTCTGCGCCAACCGGTCCGCACGTCTGATTCAAATTCTTGAGAGGCAAATTCTGGAGGTCCAGACAAGTATTTGCATTTCCGTAGTTCAGATCGCGGGATGCCAACAGGCGGTGCCCCTGTGTGCCGACATACGCCACACGGAGCAACATATCTTTACCCAACTGCCGCTCAATCGTGAAGTTGTATTGTTCCGAATACTGAGAACGCAGATGAGGCTGAAATTCGCCGAACAGCAACGCCGGTCGGAAGAGCGACCAGTCCACGCAACCCTTGGGCCCGGCCGGATCGAAACATGGCGTATTCGGAGTCTGATTGATGATTCCTATCGCGTTGTTGGGACTCACTGCTCCGTTCTGTCCGAGATAAGGCGTGTTCATCATAGGATTCGAAAGAAATACGCTCACTCCGAACGGCGGCTCGGCGCTGAACTGTTCCATGACCAACTGCTCGATCGGATTGTAGAAAACTCCAAATCCGCCCCGAACCGTTGACTTCCCCGGACCGCCCGTCAGCTTCGCGAGCCATCCGTCGTGAGCTCCAGGGCTCCACGCCAAACCAAATCTGGGCGCAAATGCCTTGTAATACGTGCTTGTCAAAGCTTGCGGCACACCTTTGTCGCCGGGAAATACCAGTCCCAAGGGAAAATACGCATTGTTTCCATTGGTCGTATTCTGGCCGCAGTCTCCTTGAGCGGCGCCCAAAGCGGCGGCACTACTCGCCGACAACCAGCAGGGATACTGCGTAGTCGCTTGTCCCGGTCGAAATGTTTGCAGGCGGTTCTTGGTATCGATGTACGGGGTGTTCAGTTCCCACCGCAGGCCGTAGTTAACCGTAATGTTGGGTTTAATTTTCCAACTGTCCTGCGCAAATAGGTAGAGCGAGGTGTTGCGGTTGCTCAATCCTTGTGCCGCACCTTGCGAAAAAGTGAAGGGGAGACCCAAGAAATAATTAGGGTAGAAGTTGACCGTGGAGCTGTTCGTCGGATCAACAAACCCTACATCGTTTGAACCGCCACCTTGGTACGTGAAATCTCCATTGATATTGAAATAAAGAAATTGATCGAATCGTTGACGTCGAACATCGCCACCAAACTTTACGCTGTGCGAACCAATCACCTTGCTGTAGTTGTCTGACCACTGGAACGTGTTGCCGATTTGCGGCAATTCGCCCTCGAAGTTATTTCCGAGCGAGAAACCACCGGCCACATTCACAAACGGAACACCTTCCCTGCCCGGAATTACAGTCGTAATTCCAAGCGATGGGTTGGCAGGATCGGCGAAGCAGTTCGCGGCAGGGACGGCGGAACCGCAGGCATCATGCAAGCTCGCGAGTGTGTTAACAGGGTGGTTCAAATTGCCCTGTCCTTCTCGAAAATAATTAAATCGAAATTCATTGACCGCGTTACTTCCGATTGTCCAAGTATGGTTTACGTTCCATTGTTGTACCCGAGTCTTGAAGAGTCCGCCGAAGCCCGGGACATTCGCTCCGGCCGCCTGAAAGAACGAAAACGGCAACGTCGAATTGTCGTCCTCGAAATAGTAGTAAACGCTCAGCCGTTGCGAGGTATTAATCGAATGGTCAAATCGCACCGTAAATTGATCGGTCCGGCTCTTGTTTACCGGGGCGAAGTTCACCGCACCCGTTCCAAACGGTGCGACATAGTTCTGATAGAGCGCTAAAGACGTCGGATCGAAGCAAGCCGTGGGAATCTTATTGTTTGGAAAAATCGCGGAATATGCCGTGCCCGCGGCGATCGGCGCGCCACCCGCTGCCGTTACTGCGTTGGCGCAACCCGTCCTGGCGTTCAGAGTGTCCGCAACAGTCTGGTCCTGAATCGTTCCGGTGAAAACACCGGAAGCTCCACCCGCGTCTACGCCCGAAAAATCGCCTCCGGCCTCTGCCGCGGTGGGCAAAAGCACCGATCCCGAAGAAATGCCTTTTCGAATTCGGTCGCCCTCATAGGAACCGAAAATAAAGGTCTTATCCTTTTTGATCGGCCCACCCAGCGTTCCGCCAAACTGGTTTTGCTTATAGTCAGGTACCGCACTATCGAAGAAGTTCTTCGTATTCAACACTTTGTTCCGGAAAAATTCATAAAAATCGCCGTGCACAGCGTTCGTGCCGGACTTCGTAACTACGTTCACGACTGAACCGGAGTTGCGGCCGTATTCCGCATCAAATGTGTTCGTCAAAACGCGAAACTCGTCGATCGCATCCGGCGAAGGCTGAATCGCCGGCCCGTTCACGAAGATGTCGTTGCCATCGCCACCGTTCACCATGTAATTGTTCGAACGGCCACGGCCACCGTTGACCGAAACAACGCCCGGGTTGTCGCTGCCATAAAAAAGATCTGCGCCCAATTGGGATTGCACGCCGGGCTGAAGTTGCAGCAATTGGTAAGTGTTGCGTGTGTTGAGCGGCAGTTCGCGGACAGATTTGTCGGTCATCACCGCGCCGAGCTGCGTCGTCGTCGTATCAATCACCGGCGGCGCCCCGGTTACTTCCACCGTTTCTGTTCCACCACCGAGTTGCAACGACAGGTCCACGCTGACAACTTCGTTTAAGTTCAGAACAATCCCTTTTTGCACGGACTTCTTGAAACCGGTCTGCGTGGCATCCACTTCATAGGTGCCGACGGGCACTTCCAAAAACAAATAGGCGCCGTTGGAATCCGCATCGGCCGTCCGGCTGGTGTTCGTACCGGAGTTAATCAACGTCACCTTCGCTCCGACCACCGCGCCGCCTTGCGGGTCGGTAATCGTTCCGCGAATTCTGCCGCCTGTGCTCTGCGCATACGCTCCGGCTGCGACGATGGAGAGCAACAGCGCCAGCACTAAGAAAAAGCGACACACAACGAACTTGACTGTTCTTTCGTAGGACTTCATCACTTCACCCCTGTCCTCGAAGTTCAGTTTTGCACCATTCTTCGAGGTTGCTTGTGCCCCTGAAACCTTACTATAATCCTGCAAACTTATGAGATGGCGGTCAGCGTGTCAAGAAGAAAGAATTTATCGTCAGCATCAGCGCCGCGCGATCCAGAGCCGCTCCTTCGCATCAGCGAAGTAGCGAAACGCGTTGGCATTTCCTCGTCGGCGCTTCGCGCATGGGAATCGCTTGGCCTCGTTGCGCCTCACCGCACGCAAAGCAAGTACCGCCTTTATTCCATCGAAGACGTACGCGTCCTGCAGCGCGCGATTTTTCTGCGCCGCGCGCGCGGACTGAATCCCGCCGCGATCGTTCACGTCCTCAAACGCCAGGGCGTCGTTTCCGTTCCTGCGGAAAGCGTCCTCTCGCCCGGCCAGCGCTTTCGCCGATTGCGCCAAAAACGAAATCTTTCTCTCGTGCAGGTCGCCCGTGCAACGGGAGTCTCCGTTGGATTTTTGAGTGCACTCGAGCGTGGCCAGATGCGTGCCTCAGTGGCAACGCTCACCCGCATCGCGCGCTTCTATCGCACCAATCTGCTTTCTTTTTTTGACTCCTCCAAGAAAAACTCGCGCCTCGTGCTGCAATCGGAGCGTCGCGTTCTTGAAACCACCAAGGGTGTTCGCATGGAGCTTCTCGCCTGGGGCAACAAAGCAATGGAACCGCACCTGTTTCGCATCAAGCCCGGCAGCGGCAGCGGCGAGCCTTACACCCACGAGGGCGAAGAGTTTCTGCACATCATTCGGGGCGAATTTGAAATCTGGCTCGGCGAAGACGAGCACTATAAACTCAATGCGGGCGACAGCCTCTATTTCGAAAGCTCCACGCCGCATCGCTGGCGCAATCCGGGCTCTTCGGAATCGTGGCTGCTCTGGATCAACACGCCGCCAACTTTCTAGTTCGCATCGTCGCTCTCGGGGGCCTCATGAAACGCCGGTTCTGCTTTCTCGCATTCCTGCTCGCCGTGATTTGCGCGTCCGCTTGTCAGAAAAAACAAACCACACTCAATCTTCTCGTCTGGGAAGGTTACGCGGACGAATCGTTCATCAAGGAATTCGAACAGACACATCATTGCAAAGTCTCCGCTTCGTACATGGGATCAAGCGATGAACTCGTTGCAAAGCTTCGCGGAGGCAGCGCCGCCAACTATGACGTAATCTCCCCTTCGAGCGACGTCGCCGTGATGATCACGCGCGCTGGTCTCGCTGCTCCCCTTGAGCTGGCTAACTTTCCCGAATACTCCGAACTTTCTGTGAAGCTGCGCGACATACCTCTCGTAAAAGCGGACGGCAAGACGTACGGCGTTCCTTTCATGTGGGGCCCCAATCCGTTGCTGTACGACGCCAGCGCCGTTTCTCCCGCGCCCGCTTCATGGAGCGAATTCTGGGACGCGAAGTACAAAGGCAAAATTTCCGTCTGGGACGATCTCTCCACGGTATACATGGCGGCGCAAGTGCTCGGCTACGACAAGCCGGATCCGGGCCAACTCTACAATCTTTCCGACGCGCAGCTCGATGAAGTGAAAAAGAAGCTGCTCGCGCTAAAACCAAACGTCCGCAAAATGTGGACTTCCGGCGGCGAACTCACAAATCTTTTCCAGAATCACGAAGTCACTCTGGCGATGGGCTGGCCTCTCAATACAAACCAGCTTCGTCAACTGAATTTTCCCATCGGTGAAACGATCCCGAAAGAAAACACAACCGGCTGGATCGATCATTTGATGATTACCGCCGCCAGTCCGCACAAGGAACTCGCCGCGGAATTTTTGCGCTACATGATGCAAGCCAAAACGCAAAAACTCGTCACCGACATAACGCATTACACTCCCGCAAATCCCGGCGCCGCGAAGTTCCTCACGCCGGACCAGGTAAAGGGCCTTCACCTCGACGACCCTGATGCCTACATGCAGCGAATCTATTTCTGGCAGGACGTTCCGCGCCGCGCGAAGTACAACGAAATCTGGAATGAGGTCAAAGCCGCGCAGTGAGCGCCGCCGCTTCCACTTCGCCGCGCGCACCGCTGCTCGAAGTTCGCGCCGTGAGCAAACGCTTCGGCGAAAAAGAAGTGCTCAAAACACTTTCGCTCGACATCGCACGGGGGGAATTCCTCACGTTGCTCGGCGAAAGCGGCTCTGGAAAAACAACGCTGCTCCGCCTCATCGCGGGATTCGAACAGCCGACATCCGGCGAAATCTGGATGAGCGGCGCGCGTCTCGACACACTTCCGCCCTACGAACGCCGCGTCAACACCGTCTTTCAACAATACGCCCTCTTTCCCCATCTGGACGTCAGCGAAAACGTCGCTTACGGACTCCGCGCAAATAACGCGCCGAAATCCGAAATTCCTACGCGCGTCGAACAGGCGCTTGCAATGGTTCGCATGGCCGAGTACGCCCAGGCCAAACCAACGAAACTTTCCGGCGGCCAACAACAGCGCGTGGCGCTCGCGCGTGCGCTCGTAAATCGGCCTCAGCTTCTTCTTCTCGATGAACCGCTTTCCGCTCTCGATGCGAATCTTCGCAAAGAAATGCAAGGCGAACTGAAGTCCCTACAACGCGAAGTCGGCATCACCTTTCTTTTCGTCACGCACGATCAGGAAGAAGCCATGGCGCTCTCCGACCGTATCGCCCTGCTCAAAGATGGCAATCTCGAACAAGTCGCTTCACCGCGCGAGATTTACGCACACCCCGCCACTGCCTACACCGCGCAATTCATCGGCCAGACGAATCTTCTTCGCGGCAGCGTCCGCGCGGGCATCGCCGAGTGCGGCCCGCTCCGCTTTCGAACAAACGCGCCCGACGGCGTCGCTTGTTTTTCCTTGCGTCCCGAGGCTATCTCGCTCGCGGCGAACGCTCCCGCAATCTCCAGCGTCGAAACGTTTCGCGCCACAATCCGCCAGCAATTCTTCAGCGGCTCAACCGAGCTTCTCGAACTCCTCTGTTCCGATGGCCAGATCCTTCGCGCCCGAGTTGAAGCGCAAGGTCCTCTCTCTGGCGAACAGGAGTTTGTTTTTTCCGCGGCAGCTGCAGTCTCAGTGAAACCCTAGCGATGTACTCCCGCCTCTACAAACTCGCTGTGTCCCTTCCGCCGCTCTTCTGGGTCGTTCTCTTTCTTCTCGTTCCGTATTCGCTCATGTTCGCGCACTCATTTTGGCTGACGCAGGATGGCGTCATCCTTCACAACTGGAGTCTCCACCAATATTCGCAACTCTTCTTGAATTCGCTTTACGCCGGCGTCTTCTTCCGCACCATGCGAATCGCCGCTTCCGTCACAATTCTTTCTCTACTCCTCGGCTACCCGCTCGCGTACTTCCTCTCCTTTCACGCCGGTCCGCGCAAAGAACTCCTCTATCAGCTCGTCATCGTTCCCCTCTGGGTCAGCTATCTCGTTCGTGGGTACGCGTGGAAAACAATCCTCGGCACCGATGGCGTGCTCAATGGCTTCCTCCAATATCTTCACGTCACACACGAGCCAGTTTCGGCGCTGCTCTACAGTCCCTTCGCCGTTGTGCTCATGCTGACTCACATCTACACTCCATTTGTCTTCTTGCCGATTTACGCCGCGCTCGAACACATTCCGCGTCCGCTCCTCGAAGCCTCACACGACCTCGGCGCCAATCCGCGTTCCACTTTCTTCCGAGTCGTGCTTCCTCTCTCTATGCCCGGGCTTCTCGCTGGCGCCACGTTCGCTTTTGTTCTGACGCTCGGCGACTTCCTCGCGCCACTTCTCGTCGGCGGCCCAAGTGGCACAATGATCGCAAACGTCGTTCAATCTCTTTTCGGCGCCGCTTATGACTGGCCGCTTGGTGCGGCAATTTCCGTCTTCATCCTCTTGACGACCGTCGGTCTGCTCTTCTGCACCGAGCGGCTCGAAAAGCGTTGGACTTTTCAATGAGCGGGACGCCTTCAGCTTCGCGCCGCCCTTTGTTCCTCACGGGATATTCGATCGTTGTTTTCGCCTTCATTTATCTCCCGATTCTCGTTTTGGTCATCTATTCGTTCAATCGGGACGGCGTCGGCGGCTTCCCCCCACAGCATTTCACGTTGGACTGGTATCGTCAGCTTGCTGCTGATTCCGCCCTGTGGAACGCGGTCGTCAATTCTCTCTACGTCGCTTCCGGCGCCGTGGTGGTTTCGCTCACGCTCGGCCTCCTTGCCGCCCTGGCGCTGGACCGCGCCGATTTTCCCGGCAAAGCGCTCTTCCGCAGACTCGTTCTTCTGCCACTTATCCTCCCGGGCATCATCACCGGCCTATCCTTATTAATGTTCGCGGTCGCAGTCGGACTCGGCCGCGGCCTCACCGCTGTCTTCTTCGGCCATGGCACGGCCCTTATCTCGGTCGCAACCACAGAAATCTTTGCCGGCCTCCAGAAGCTCGATCGCCGTCAGGAGGAAGCCTCGCTCGACCTCGGCGCGACGCCCTGGCGCACGTTCTGGCATGTCACTCTGCCAAATCTCCGTCTTTCTCTCATCGCTGCGGGCCTTCTCATCTTCACGCTCTCCATGGACGAAATCGCCGTCACCTTCTTCCTGATCGGCAGCGACAACACTCTCCCCCAGGAAATTTGGGGCCGTCTGCGTCGCGGCATCACTCCCGAAATCAACGCCATCTCAACGCTCATTCTTCTCGTCTCCATCGTGCTGATCACGATTTGGTATCACCTTCGCAGCCGTTCGGAACGCCACGCACACTGAATCTCGTGCCGAGATTCAACCGCGGCGTTGTCTTTTCTCTGTGCGCTCTCACACCTCTGTGTTAAAAATCACGGGTAACTTCATCAGGAGCCCCGGATGCACCGCCGACTCTTCTTTGCTGCGCTCTCAGCCGTCTTGTGTGCGTTACCCGCATTTGCGCAACAGCCTTCCCTTGTCATCACCAACGCCCAACTCGCTGACGGAACTGGCGCTTCTCTGCGCGAAGAAAACCTTCGTATCACCGGCTCTCGCATCGCCAGGATCGGCAAATTCAAACCATCAAAGTCCGACCGCGTCATTGACGCCAAGGGTCTCGTCCTCGCTCCCGGCTTCATCGACATCCACAACCATTCCACCGACGGCCTCAATACCGATCCGCTTGCAGAAACACAAATCGCGCAAGGCATCACATCCCTCGTCATCGGAGCGGACGGCGATTCGCCCTGGCCCATCGCGCCATGGCTCGAAGCGCGCCAAAAGAATCCGGCATCCGTAAACGTCGCCGTCCTGGCTGGACACGCCACGATCCGCGAACTCGTGATGGGCAAGGATTTCCGTCGCACGGCAACTCCCGAAGAAGTTGAAAAAATGGCCTCGCTCGTCTCCCACGCAATGCACGAGGGCGCCATCGGCCTTTCGAGTGGCCTGGAATATTACGTCGCCAGCTACAGCAACACGGCCGAAGTCGTCGGCATGGCCGCCGCCGCTGCAAAAGACGGCGGCTTCTACATGACCCACATTCGCGACGAAGGAAACAAAAGCTTCGACGCGCTAAAGGAAGAAATCGAAATCGCCAGGCGCGCCCACATTCCGGTCGAGCATTCGCACATCAAGCTGGGGACTGTCGATGTTTGGCACAAAGCTTCCGACTACATCGCCCTTATCAACGACGCCCGCAATCACGGCGTCGATTTTCTGGCCGACTGCTATCCCTATGAGGCATGGGCTTCCGGGCTGAAAGTAATCATGCCGGACAAGCAATACGAAAATCCCGCGAGCGTGGAAAAAGCCATCGCCGACAACGGCGGCCCCGACTCGGTCGCCATCACCGAGTTCAAACCAAATCCCGCGTACGCCGGCCATACGCTAGGCGAACTCGCGAAACTGAATAACGTCTCGCCTGTCGAAATGTATATCCGCATCATTCGCGAAGGCGACGCCGCGAACACTGAAGCCAGCATCATCGGCCACTCGATGATTGAAGAGGACGTCAAATCCTTCTACCAGCAACCTTGGGTGATGGTAGCGAGCGATGGCGGCATCGGCTCCGATCATCCGCGCGGCGCCGGAACTTTCCCGCGCGTCCTCGGCTTATATGTCCGCGAGAAAAAATGGCTCACTCTTCCCGAAGCCATCCGCAAAATGACGTCGCTCCCCGCCAAGCGTCTCGGCTGGAAAGATCGCGGCACACTCAAAGTTGGAAATTTCGCCGACCTCGTCCTGTTTAATCCCAATACTGTCATCGATCGTTCGACCTTCGAAAAACCATCCGAACTTCCCACCGGCATTGAGAAAGTTTTCGTCAACGGCACAATCGTGTGGGATGCGGGCAAAGCGACCGGAGCCAAGCCCGGCAGCACTCTCACAATCAGCGGAAAAGTCTTGTGACCCTCGTACGAACTGTTACCGATTGACACGGCTCAGTCTCCAAAGTACCTTTCCCGCCGACGAACCGTCGTTTCCATCTCTTGGAGCACACCATGCGCCGCGCTCACATTCTTGTTTTGCTAACGACCGCACTCTTCGCGATCCCGGTCTTAGCCCAGCAAAAGCCACTCGACTCCGCCAAAGCTCTCGAAGGTTTCGACGAATTCGTCAGCCAGACAATCAAGGACTTTCACGGCGCAGGCGCCGCCGTCGCCATCGTGCAGGGCGATAAAGTTGTACTCCTCAAAGGCTACGGCTATCGCGACGTGGAAAAAAAGCTCCCCATCACTCCGAAATCTCTCTTCGCCATCGCCAGCATCACCAAATCCTTCACCGTCACCGACCTCGGCATGCTCTTCGACGAAGGCAAAGGCGGCTGGGATCTTCCTGTGCGCGCGCTCTTCCCCGCCTTCAAACTCTACGACCCCGTCCTCACCGAGCAAATGTCCATGCGCGATCTCGTCACACATCGCTCCGGCCTCCCGCGGCACGACATGGTTTGGTACAGCTCCGATTTCTCTCGCGACGATCTCATCCGCCGCTTGCAATTCTTGGAGCCGAACAAGCCTCTTCGCTCCACCTTTCAATACAACAATTTGATGTTTATGACCGCCGGTTACGTCGGTGGTCTTCTCGACGGCAAAAAATGGGAAGACTCGCTTCGTGCGCGCGTCCTCACGCCGCTCGGAATGAACACGACTACTTTTTCTCTAAAAGAACTTCAGGCCAGCCCCGATTTCGCGCTTCCCTACCAGACGGGCCACGACCTCAAAGCCGAACTCAAGCGCATCCCGTTCGAAGCCACTTGTCCGGACACTTGCGCGCTCGGCCCTGCCGGCGAACTCAATTCCAATGCCGAAGACATGAGTCACTATCTCCTCTTTCACTTGAATAAGGGGAAGTACAACGGCAAGCAGCTTCTTTCCGAAAATAATTCCACGCAGATGCAAACGCCGCAAATGACCATCGCCGGATCGCCGGAGTATCCCGAACTCGGCGAAGAAAGCTACGGCATGGGCTTTTTTCTTTCCACCTACCGGGGTCACAAGAGCGTCGAGCATGGCGGCAATCTCGATGGATTCAGTTCAATCCTCGTCTTCTTGCCAAGCGAAAAAATCGGAGTCGTCGTTCTGACTAATCTCGATGAGTCTCCACTTCCCAACGCCATTGCCTTCAACGCCATCGATCGTCTTCTTGGCGCGGACCAAATCCCGTGGAGCAAACGCTTCCTCGATTCGGAAATCGCCGGCCGCCAATCCGAAGCCGACGCCAAATCCAAAGGCTACGACCTCCGCAAAAAAGACACGCGCCTTTCTCACGACCTCAAGGATTTTCTCGGCGACTACGAAAATCCTGGCTACGGTATCGTTTCCGTCGAGCAGGAGACCGGCGGCCTGCTCGTCCACCTCAACAAACTTTCCTTTCACATGAAGCACTACCATTACGATGTCTTCGAAGTTCCTTACGACCCGCAGGATCCCTTCTCAAAACAAAAACTCGAATTCTTCTACGATCTCGCCGGCGACATTTCGTCCCTCGCCATGCCTCTCGAACCGCACGTCAAAAACATTCTTTTCACCCGTATGGCAGACAAACAGCTCTCCGACGGCGCGTTTCTTGCAACTCTTGCTGGTCAGTATGAATTTCCCGGTGATCCCATTGTGACCACCATCGCTCTCAAGGGAGAACACTCGCTTGTCATGAGCCGCCCCGGCTCGCCCGAGCGCGAACTCATTCCGCGCCGTGGCACTACCTTTGACCTCAAAGGACTCGAAGGCTACTCCATCGAATTCAAGCGCGACGCCAGCGGCAAGTTTTCCGAAGCCGCGTTCTACACGCCCGACACCGTCTCAATCATCAAGCGCAAATAGTCTTTGCACGCGGAGCTAAGCCGCCGTCCAGCTTGCCGCGCACTTCGTCCCGGCGTACTCTATCGCCTGTTCGTAATTCAGGAGGTTTTCATGCACCGTTTCCTCGGCTCGCTCGCCTTACTCGCGATCACGCCAGCTCTGTCCCTCGCGCAAGCTCCTTCGGCTCCATCGGCTTCGCCCGTCGCCGACGCTCTCCGCGATGGCCTCGCCCGTTATTCCAAAAGAATGCCCGCGGCTGCCGACGCCATGCCCGCCGACAAATTTTCCTTCAAGCCCACACCTGACCAGATCACCTTCGCTCACCTCACCCTGCACATCTCCGAGTCCAACAATAATTTCTGTTCCAAAATCGCCGGTATCGCTCCGCCGGATGTCCCAAAACTCGCGGAAACCGATGCCAAAGATAAACTCGTCGCCGCTCTCAAGAGCTCTTTCGACTTCTGCTCCACGGCCCTCGCAAAAGTCGACGATTCTCATCTCGCCGAATCCATTCCTCTTTTCAAGGGGCAAAACCTCTCTCGTGCCAGCGCGATTTTCATCCTCGCGAACTCTTGGGGCGACCACTACTCTGCTCAGGCCATGTATCTCCGCTTGAACGGTATTCTTCCGCCGACGGCGCAACCCGCCGCTCGCTAGTTTTTGGGGATTGAAGTCGGAAGCGAAAATCTGCCGGCGTCTCTAAATTGCCTGCTCTGCTCGGCTCATTTGCTGATTACACCCAGATGGCTCGCGATGCAAACCCATCGGCCATCCTTTTTGATCCATGTATCCGTGAATCTGCCGTTGTGCGCGAACGGTTTTCCGTTTTGCGTACCCTTTTCTCGCGTCGCTCCCGTCACCACCACCGTCGATCCGTGCTCGTGCAGTTTCATTCCTTCGGACATTTCTAGCGACAGTTGCACGGACGGGTCCTTGACCGAGGCCAGAAATTGCGCTCGATTCAATACGCTCCCGTCATAGTCCGTGAGCACGAAATCTTCATCCAGCAATTGCTGCATCGCGTTCACGTCGTGGCCGAGTTGCATCTGGTTCCACAAGTTCTCCATCGCCAGGATCTTTGTCGCATCGTCCGATTGCGGCGCGCTCGCATATCCAATCGCCGCCGCCAACCCGCAGAGGAAAAGCGCCAAACCACAGCTGCACAGGCGTCTCATAAAAGCTCCCTCCAGTTCCGTCGCCAGCTCTTTCATTCTCCGCGAAAATTGAACCCTCCGCGTAACATTATTAGTACTGCTTCATCTGTATCTAACCGCCTCGCGTCTGCCTCCCGCGTAATCCATCAAAATTCCCGGGAATGTCCGGCGCATTCTCGGCTCGTCTCCTTCTTTTCCTGCTACCATTGCCTCGAACGCAATGCACGCTCGCTTCGGCAATTCCGGCACACAATCGCAAAGACGTTTTCGCCTTCGCCAGAATCCCCACTCTTGGTTTGCATTTCGCCTCGCCCTCGGACTCTTCGGCGCCGCCCTCGTTCTCCTTCCACTTGCACTCCCTCAGAGCTGGATTGCCTCCATCTTCGGCTTGGCATTTTTCCTGACTTCGATCCTCCTACCGCCCGCGCACACGCCCGAACTTGCCGAATCCTCACTTCAGCCGACTCCACCTAAACACCGGATCGTTCTCACCGGCGCCGAATATTCTTCCGCCGATGCACTCCCAGTCGCAGTAAAGCTTTTCGTCAGCGAGGAACAAGTTCTCGCGATCAAGCCCGATTTGCAGCAAGCCGCTCTTGTTCCATGTAACGCCTTGCACTCTATCTTTCTCCAACGCAGCGGAGATTCCTGGTTCCTCGTCATGGAATCGACGGACCACGAAACGGTGTTTTCTTTTCGCGGCATCTTCGCGGAACGCAACGCTCGCAAAGCCGAATCCGCGATTCGGCAATTCGTGCCGGCAAAGCCTTCCGAAAAGCCAAAAGTTCGCGCCGCAGGCGCTTAAGCGTCTCAAGGAACTTTTCGCGATTCTTCCAGCTACCGTGGTCAACGGTATGGCAAGATAGAGCCATGGCTCGGGGCTGGGAAAGCAAGGACGTGGAATCCCAAGTGGAAGCGAACCGCACAGATAAGCCCGCAAACGAGAAAGCCCAGAAAACCGAGGCACAGATGAATAATGAGCGGGAACGGCAAGGTCTTGAACTTTCAAAAAAACGCGTTCTCGCCGACCTGGAAAACGCTACGCATCCCAACCACCGCAAGTCTCTCGAAGCAGCCCTCGCACACCTCGACGCCAAGTTGGAATCGCTGAAGTAGAATTTATTTCCTGAAATTTAGTCCGTGAAGACCACGCCCACCGCGCTGTGCCCTTTTTCCGCGCCGCTATCCACGCGCACCACGTAACCACGCAGCTTCATTGCCTGCGTCCCATCTTCGCCCGGCGCTTCCATCGTCACTTGCAGCTCGGATTGCAGCCGTGGACTGTGATGCAGCGAAATCAGCGCGCCTTGCAGCGACAAATCTCGCACCACAGTCTCTTCCTCAAATTCCTGTCCGCTTTCGGTCACGCCGCTCACGCGCGCCCGGAATTGCGCCTCGCGCCGCAACGCCGTCCGCGTCCCTGGCATGTGCGCTTCCATGCGCCCATCCGTCGAGCCCAGCGTAATCACCATTCCCTCGCTCGCCGCAAACACCGAATCAAATTCCTCGCGCGCCTGTCGCAGCAACCCATCCACCATGCGATCCGTTGAATCCGGATCGTGATGGAACAGCACCAGTGTTTTCGCGCCGACTTCCTTCGCTACGTTCACCCCTTCGAGCCACGTCGAATGTCCCCAGCCCTTCCGCACCGTCGCCATCTGCTCGGGCGTGTACTGCGCATCATTAATAAAGATGTCTGCCCCCTGCGCCAGCTCTCGCAAGGAAGCGTCGAGCTTGGGATCGCCAGGTTCATTGTCTGTCGCGTAAGCGACGATCCCCGCCGGCGTCTCGATTCGATAGCCCAGACATCCTTGCGGGTGATTCAGATCCCGTGCCGTAACCTTGTTCTCTCCAATCGTGAACGTCTCGCCCGCCGTCACTTCCATAAACTTTCGTTTCGCGCACATCGCGGACATGTCCACCGGGAAGTACGGCATCGCCATCTGCGTTTCGAACACCTGCTTCAGACTGTCCCGCCCCAAATACTTCGATCGGAAACTATAGAAATGAAACGCGTTGTTTTCCGCATAAAGCGGCATGAAAAACGGAATTCCCTGAATGTGATCCCAGTGATAGTGCGTCACCAGAATGTGCGTTTCCGGATTTCGCCCCGCGAGCGGCACGCTCCATCTTGTTCCCAGCGACCGCAATCCCGTTCCGCAATCCAAAATGAATTGCGTTCCATCCGGCGCAACCAATTCCAAACACGGCGTGTTCCCGCCATAGCGCCACGTCGCCGGATCCACTGTCGGCGTGGAACCGCGCACACCCCAAAAACTCAATTTGCTCACTGGCACCGGCATTTCTTCGTGTAACGCCCCTGGAAATGCATCCCTTTTCACGCCGTGTCGGCGCGCACCGGGAAGCTCACTCGATACTCGCAGTCGTTGCCACCAGCGTCAATCAATTCGCAGCCCGTTAGTGTCAAAATGCCCAACAATGGCTCTTCCGCGCCTTTCCGCATCCCTATGGAACTTCCCTCCCCGCGCCCCCACCTCTTCAACGCCTCACCTGAAGTAGAATCAGAAGGGCTTGCGCCGCATCCCAGGAAACGAACGAATGCATGACCACTCCCATTCCGGCCACGATCATGACCATGACCACGGGCATGACCATTCTCATTCCCACGGCCATTCTCATGCCGGCCACGGCCACGCGCATCCTCCACTCAAGCCCTCAGTTCTCGCTTGGGCCATGCTGGCAACTCTTGGTCTCGTTCTCGCGGAAATCTTCGGTGGAATCCTCGGCCGCAGCGTCGCTCTCCTCAATGACGCGGTTCACAATCTTTCCGACGTTCCGGCTCTTGGCATCTCCTGGCTGGCCATGCGTTGGGCCGAACGCCCCGCGGACCGCGACAAGACCTACGGCTACCATCGCGCCGGAACCCTCGCTGCATTTACCAATGCCGTCCTTCTCGTCGTACTTTCTCTCTGGCTCGGTTACGAAGCCATCGAGCGCCTCCGCGCTCCAGTCGAAGTCGTCGAAAGCTGGATGATCTGGACCTCACTCGCCGCACTTGCCGTCAATGGCGGCATAACTCTTTCCGTTATGCGCGGCCACAAGGACCTGAACCTCCGCAGCATTCTCGTCCACAATTTCGGCGATGCTCTCTCGAACATCGCCATCATCGTTGGCGCAATCATCATTCATTACACCAACTATCACTGGATCGACCCCATTCTCGGCCTCGCCATCGGTCTGCTGGTTCTCTGGTCCAGTATCGGCATCCTCCGCGATTCCGCCCACATTCTTCTGGAAGGGCGTCCGCAAAATCTCGAAGTCGAAGAAGTCGCACGCGCCATCCTCGCTGTGCCCGGTGTTCATGAAGTGCACGACGTCCACATCTGGTCCCTCGGTGGTGACCACAACGCGCTCAGTTGCCACGCCCGCGTCCCGGACATGCACATGGATGCCTGCGAAACACTGCTTAGCTCGATCCGCCAGAAACTTCACGATTCCTTCGGCATCGATCACGTCACTATTCAACTCGAGCGCGCCGGCCTTCCAGCTCAATCCGGGTATGTCATGCCCGCCCCCGCATCGAAGTAACTCTTTCGCTTTCTTGGATCTGGTCCCAGCCGCCCGGCTTGGGAGGTCTCCTACTTTCCCTCTTTTCGACAGGAATTGTAACAAAATGTTACACGTCCACGACTAACCCACGCTGGCCGAATAAGAATTCTCGCGGTAACGGCTTCATTATCAAATAGATAGGTCATTTCGACCGCGTGGCTGCCGGCGTGCACCTAGGTGTGCGGCAGGACGAAAGAAACTATGACGGAACCGATTTCAATCTGCGCCACAGCTGTACATCAGGCCAGTAGGAATTTCGCTGGGGCCCTCTCTAGACTTCGTATAGCCCGAGGAGTGTCTCTCGGCGGCGGAAAGACTACTATGCGCCAACTTAGCTCCAATCATTCCAATTCGCTTCGCCGCAAAACGGCCCAGCGCGGCTTTTCCATTCTCGAACTGGTCACGGTCGTTGCCGTCGGCTTGATCCTCGCCGCCATCGCGCTTCCCCTCGTCCAGAACATTACTCGAACGTTGCGGCTGAATGCGGCCGTCAGCGCCGTCACTGGCGCGATGCAGTCCACTCGCTATCACGCCATTTTTGATGGCTGCCCCTACAACATCACGTTCAACAACACGGCCAACACCTATCAAGTCGCCACTGAGGCGACCGGTGGCGCCTGCGCCACTGCCTTTACGAACGTTGGCACCGCCGTTCCCTTCGCCGACCCGAAGCGCGTCACGCTCGATCAAAACCTTACGTTTCAGTTCAGCCCGGGTGGCAGTGTCACCGTCACGACCGGTACGAACAGTTTCAACCTCACTACTGTCGGCGCTACGACTACGAAGAATGTGAAGGTAACCAAATATGGCAGCATCACAGTTCAATAAGACCAGGAAGTCCCAACGCGGGTTCACCTTGCTGGAAACGCTCGGCGCCATAGCCATCCTTTCCATCGGCTTGCTCGCGATGGCAGGGCTCATGTCGAAGACGACCGTGAGTTCTTCTCAATCCCGCTACATGAGCGCCGCATCCATTCTGGCGACTCAAAAACTCGAAGAACTAAATCGCTATCCGATTTCTGACCCGGTCATTGCCGTCTCCGGGTCCAGCGCAGGCAGCATCACCGGCGACGTTTCTTCTGGTAGCTTGAATTATTTCGACAACGTCCAGATTTCCGCCGTTGGCGGCACCATTACCGAAACCACCGAGGACGATCAGGGCAACTACACCACCATCACTCAGTCACCCGACGGAACTATCACATCTGCGACAAGCACCACCGCGCCGGCTCCTCTCGCGGAGACGCTTAGGTACCATCGTCGCTGGGTCATCGAAAAAGATGTGCCCGTAACCGGTGTTCGTCGTATCACGGTTTTCGTTCAGCTTACCAATCCTCCCATCGTCAATAGTGTAACTTTTCAAATCAGCATGGTGCGCCCATGAAAAACTTTTCGACCGGCCGTCTTCCCCAATCTCGTCGCCTTGAGTCCGGCTTTACGCTTCTGGAACTCATGGTCTCCACTGCCGTATTCCTGGTGATCGGAGCGGCTGCCTTCTCGCTGTTTTCTTCTCATGCTCCGCTCTTCACGCGGCAACAGAATATTTCCGGCTTGAACATCAACCTTCGCAACGCCGTCACACAAATGGAGCTTGATGTCGTCAACGCGGGCAATGGCTACTACCCGGGCGCGGACATTGCTTCCTGGCCCGTGGGCCTCACCGTCAACAATCAGCAGCCAAGCACGACCTGCTATAACGCCACCGCTCACACGTATTCGTCCACTTGCTTCGACACGATGAACATCATCGGAGTGGACGGCTCGATTCCCCCGACCCACCCCAACCCGCCAGGTAATAGCTGTGGAGCCACCGATACAAGTTCCATTCTTTTCGTCGATCCTCCACCATCGACGGAATACTCGGGAAGTCCGTCCCAGTTCGCATCTCTGTTCCACAGCGGAGATCAGTTGCTCATCATCAAGAGCGACGGCTCGCAGATGGCTACAACGACTTTGACGCAGGACGGTTCCCTTTCCGGCGCAAAAGTTCGTTTGCAGCACAATCCGACTGGCGCGAGCACGACCGATCCTCTTGGCATCACCACTTTCTTCGCAAACTCTGGCTCTGCAGACACGCAGAACAAGCTCGGCAATACTTTTTGCCAGTCCGATTGGGTGTTGAAGCTCAGCTACACGACTTACTATGTGGACGCGACGGATCCGACCAACCCCAAGCTGATGCGGCAGCAATCCACCGGCACCACCGACGTCGTGGCCGAACAGATCATCGGTTTCAAGGTCGGCGCTTCGCTTTGGAGCGGCACTGTCAGCGGCGACACATTTACCTTCCAGAACTACAACTACAATTCGTACGATCCGAGCCAGGTTCGCTCTCTGATCGTTTCGCTCATTGGGCGAACTACTCCGAATCGTACCGGCGACCTGACTTACAAGAATTCGTTCGATAACGGAAATTATCAGATTCAATCGCTTTCGGTTGTTATCAATCCCCGCAATCTCAGCATGAATGATCACTGAGGAGGCTCTGTGTTTACGCGACCCACGTTCGATCGCAAAAATTTGAAGCGGGCAAAGGCTGGCCGGAAGAATTCGCGCGGCGTCGCGCTGATTACTTCCCTCCTTCTCTTGCTCCTCTTGACCGGCATGACGGTCGCCATGGTCTTGTCCGCCAACTCGGACATGCTCATCAATGGCTACTATCGCGGTTTCCGCGGCTCCTTCTATTCCGCGGACTCCGCCCTCACCGTCGCGCGTCAGGCCATGGTCAATCAGCTCGTCGCCGCCGGAAGCACGGGTTTCAGCGCGACCGCCCAGCCGATTCCGGCCGGTACGGAAGCCACGGTCGCCTCGAACATCAACACGACCTATGGCGCTTCCTTTCAATCGTTGAACGGCGGACAGGCAGCGTCTTCCTGGCCCGCGAACTTCAAGCTGGATACCACGGGCACTTCCCTTAGCACCCCGACTTGCACCGTCGTCGGCGGCGGCGGCACGTGCGCTGCTCCCACGGGAGCTGTCACCGGATACCAGTACGTTTACTCGTACACCTTGCGCGCTTTCGGCCGCTCCACCGGTAATCAAGTCACAGCCATGAGCGATTCCGGCACCATCAAAATCAACGTCTCCGGTTCCGCCGGAACGACCACCACCAGCTTCGCCGCGTACGGCATGTTCATCAACACCTACAACATCTGCGACGGCTCGTCCCTCGTCGCCGGAACGATCAGCGGCCCGGTTTTCACGAACGGCTCCTGGAACTTCGGCACGGGCGGCGCTTATATCTTCACGGACAAAGTCGGCAGCGCCGGCTCGAATTTCGGCTATCAATTCTCCAACAAGTGTGACCAGTCTTCCGCTACTTCGGACAAGAGCGGCAACACAACCATCGCTCCTACGTTCCAGGGCGGCATCAACCTGGGCGCTCCCACGGTTCCTCTTCCCGCGAACGACTACAACCAGAAGCGCGCCGTCCTCGACGGTCAGGGCGCCGGCAGCACTAGTCCTTCCAACGCCGAAATGAACGCCACATTGAAAGACGTGACGGGTTCGCCGTGGCCAAACAACGGCAGCAAAACGACCGGCGTGTTTCTCCCTTATGGACCCAACGCCAACGGCGTCAATACATTCAACGGAGGCGGCATCTACGTAAAAGGTGACGCGTCTGTTACGCTCGCGCCGGCCGCTGCCGGCGCCGCACAGGTGTATACGATCACCCAGGGCTCGACCGTCACGACCGTCACGATCAACAACACCACGAACACCACCACAATCGCCAGCGGCTCTTCCTCCCAAACGATCGTTGGCGTTCCAGTTCAGCTTGACCCCACAACTGGTGCTTTCCAGCGCGACGCTACCATGCTCTACGTCGACGGCAACATCACCGCGCTCAGCGGTCCGGGACAAGGTCAAGCCGCCCTGTCCGACAACACCGCGCTCACGATCACTGCCGCCAGCAACGTCACAGTCACGGGCGATCTCCTCTACACGTCCAAGCCCGTCACCACGACGCAGAACCAGATTCCTAACACGCCGGCCGATACGCTCATTCCCGGCAACGACCACGGCCAAGCCTTGGGCATCTTTACATCCACGGGCGACATCCAGATGAACAATTCCCAAAGCAACGGCAACCTTGAAATTGACGCCTCCATCGCGACAATCTCGCAAAACGGCACCGGCGGCCTCACCAACATCGGCAGCACCATCAACACCCTGACCATCCTCGGCGGCCGTATTCAGAACAACATCAAGAACATCAACACCACCACGCGTAACGTCTTCTTCGATCGCCGTTACGCGCAGAACAACTTCTCGCCGCCCTGGTTCCCTTCGACCACCGTCACTTCCACCGCCGGCACTGTCGCGTCGTACACGCCCAGCGTCCAGCGCCTCAAGTGGCTCAACGACACCAGCTACTTCTAAGCCGCACTCAACCCATTCCAAAGGCCCAGGCTTCCCGCCTGGGCCTTTTTCATTGTGCGCTCTCGCACCGCTGGCAAATCGCCGAGACCCGTCGCCAGGCGGCGAGGGTTGGTGGCTGGTTAACCATAATCGCCCCCCTCCCCCTGTTTTTTGTAAGTGTTGATAACAAAGGGACTTTAAGTCCTTTGTGCCACAAGTGTTCATTCTAAAGAGGTTACAGAAGCACTTTTCGTAAGTGTTCATTGTAGAGGACTTAGAGGATTTTTGCGGAAGAGCGAGAGGGTGTGTGTTCGCCGCAAGGCCCCTCGCGTCGGCTCGGGGCAAGCAAGAAGAGATCGCCGAACAGAACACGGGGAAGGATAGCATGGGATATTAGACAAGGTTAAGTCATAAACAGGGAATGGTTGGAATTGCGTTGCGGATGGTTCCTGGCGCTGTTGAATGGCGCCCCCTTCCTTACGTCCCCTATCCGCTGGCGGTGAGGTTGTGCTATAACTCTGGCCACCGTGGAACGTGCCGTGAAGAGCTTCCCTGCGTCCGACGAAGCCCGGGGAGCGGAATCGCTCGGGTCCCTTGCGGAACCGGCCGCGGTAGCGTCCGCGCCCGCGGAATCGGCAGCTTCCGAGTTGCATGGGGAGTACGCACTGCGCTATTGTCCCGTCTGCTCGCAGAGGCTGGAATCTCGCCGGTGTAAGCTGATCTGCAATCGGTGCGGTTATTACATGTCTTGCGCCGATTACATCTGAGAGCCCGGACGGGCGAACCGCTTGGGTTAACCCCCAACGGGCAAGTTTTGGTATAGTTTCTGGCTCCGGATTAGGTTGCCGCCGGATCCGCTCCAAAGCGTTTTCCAAAGAGAATGAGGAGGAAACGAACGTGGCATTAAAGATGACGAATCGCGAAGTGGACGGCGTCTCGGTGGTGGCCCTGGACGGCCGGATCGTCCTTGGGGAAGAATCGAACGCGCTCCGCGAAAAAGTAAAAACCATGCTGGCCGAAGGCCGCAAAAAGATTGTCCTGAATATGGACAGCATCACTTTTATCGACAGCGCGGGGCTGGGCACGCTTGTCGCGGCGCATCACAGCGCGAAGTCGCAGGGCGCTTCTCTCCGCCTCTGCCACCTCGGCTCGAAGTTCCAGGAAGTTTTGCAAATCACGAAGCTGCTCACCGTGTTTGACGTATACAACTCGGAAGCCGAAGCGGTGGCGAGCTTCAAGTAGATTTTTCGGTGCGGCGAAAAAATTCGATTTACTACCGGAGAAAAAGGCGCGCCTTGGCGCGCCTTTTTCTCTTTCGGAAGACTTTTTTGTCAGACCCGATACATCGTGATTCCGCTCAGCAGCTTCGGGAAAAAATCCGTCGATTTCTGTGGCATGACTTCATTGGCGGTGGCAATCTCGACGACTTTCTCGACGTCGCACGCATTCAGCAGGAAGGAAATCTGCGCCTTCCCCGAATCTACCGCGCCGAGCGCCTTTGCCGCTTCCCGCTCGTAGGTCAGGTTCGCCTCTTTCGTTACGGCCTGCATGGTTATGCCGAGCGCCGGCTCGAGGATCCCCTCATGCAGCAGCACCACATCCAGTTCGCGCTGCAGCGGCGACACGTTCGGCAACAATTGCGCCAGGTCCACGCCCGGCCGCAGAACCAGCAAGTAGTAAGCCCGTTGCCCATCCCTCGCCGCCGGGTACGCGCCGATGGCCCGGTGGGGTGCCGCCGATTTCAATCGGGCCAGGAAATTCTTCCCTGCCGCGTCTTTTTCCTGTTCGTTGGTAAATGCAAACACTTCGGTGGAGAAAAATGGTTCGAGATGACGGCGGACGGAATGCCAGGAAAAATCGTGCACGTTTGCGGCGACGCGATGGGTCGGCAAAATCACGAGACCTTCGCTGCGCGTATTGATGAAGGTCATCATGGCGCGTTCGTACGGCGCGTTCGGATCCATCGAGCCGGCCTGCGAACGGCGTTCATTTCGATAATTGAGGGCTGTTTCGTAGCGATGGTGGCCGTCCGCAATGACGAGTTTTTGATCGGCCATTGCGGACTGAATGCCGGAGACTTTCTGCGCATCGGAAATCACCCAGAGCCGGTGAAGGACGTCGTACTCATCGCGGACTTCGGTTGCAGGCGCGCCGGAAGATTCGACTTCGGCGAGAATTGCGTCGATGCGTTTCCTGGGATCCGAATAGAGCAGGAATAGCTGGCCGGTGTGAGTGCGCGTGTTGCGGAGAAGCTCGAGGCGATCGGCTTTGGGGCCGGAGAGGGTGTGTTCGTGGCGGAAAATTACGCCAGCAGAGTATTCTTCGAGTTGCCCGGCGCCGATGAAGCCGCGGCGCGTGCGGCGTTCCGCTGTGCCAGGAACTGTGAATTCCTGGGTGTACGCATAGAAGGACGGCGCCGCGTCCGGGACGATTACGTTTTTGGCTTCCCATTCCTTGAAGGCGGCGGCGGCGCGGGAATAGACGTTGTTGCCGGGGCCGTCGCCGGGATATTCGCGGCCTTTTTCGACGGCGATGAGATTTTGCGGATGCGCGTCGTAATACTTTTGCTGCATTTCCGGAGAGATTTTGTCGTAGGGCTGGGTGAGCACGTTTTGAAACGGCGCGAGCTGGGGATTGTAGCGGAATGCACGGAACGGGAAGACCTGAGCCATGGAATCTCCGGTAGCAATTTTGAGTACGACGGAAACATATAGTGTACGCGAAGGGCGGCGCGGAAGGCGACGCGCGTATTACAATTCTTGTATGAAAAAGTTGAATGACTTGAAGGTTCGGGCACTCGTATTCGATCTGGATGGGACGTTGATCGATTCCAAGATGGATTTGGTAAGCAGCGTGAACGCGACGCTGCGTGAATTGAAACGCGAAGCGCTGCCGACGGAGTTGGTAGCAAGTTATGTTGGATCGGGCGCGCCGGTGTTGATTCGCCGCGCGCTTGGCGGGAACCCGGGCGAAGAGGAATTGAAACGGGCGCTGGCGTTTTTCCTGGTGCACTACGAGGAGCACAAGCTGGATCAAACGAGATTGTATCCCGGGGTCGCGGAGACGCTCTCCGAACTGAAGAGTTTGCCGATGAGCGTGCTGACAAACAAGCCGGTGAAGATCAGCGTGCGGATTCTGGAAGGCCTCGGCGTGGCGCAATACTTTCGAAGCATTTATGGCGGGAATAGTTTTGAAGCAAAAAAACCGGATCCCGCGGGAGCGAAACAGATTTTGAGTGAATTGAAAGTTGCGGCGAGCGAAGCGGCAATGGTCGGCGATTCAGAAGTGGACGTTCAGACGGCGCGGAATGCGGGAATGCCATCGGTGATCGTGAATTTCGGATTCGGGACGCACGACCGCGCGGCGCACCCTGCGGATCTTTACATCGAGCGTTTTGAAGAGCTTACGCAGTTTGTCGACGTCGAATAGTCTTCATTGAAAACAATGTGAAATGCTTGCGAAGTAGCTCCGTACAAGGCAGACTCTGCGCGTGCTGATTGGACTATTTTCGGAGCTGGATGCGCCGGGCGGAGTGCAGCGGGCGGGGCGACACATGGCCGCGGTGTTGACGGAATTTGCGGCGAGCCGCGGGTGGGAATGCCGGATTTTGACGCTGAACGATTCGTTGGAGCTGCACCGGATGAATGTCGCGGGCCGGGAATTCGTATTTACGGGCTGCGACCGCGGCAAGGGAAAATTCGCGGCGTCGGCGATCAAGGCTGCGCGGCGAAAAGCGAAATTGGTGTTGGCGGGACATCCCAATCTGGCGCCGGTCGTGCGGCTGATGAAACTTGCCGCGCCACGAATGAAGTCGATTGTGTGCACGCATGGAGTAGAAGTGTGGGAACCGCTATCGAGGATGCGGCGAACGGCGCTGCAGAAGGCGAATCTGGTTTTAGCGCCGAGCCAGTACACCGCGGATCATGTGAAGGCGGATCAAGGAGTCGATCCTGAAAAACTGCGCGTATTGCCATGGGCGCTTGACCCGGAGTTTGAGGCAATCGCGGCGAGCGCGGCGAAAACCGCATTGCCGCCGAATTTCCCGAAGGGCCACGTAATTCTGACGGTGGGCCGATGGTTGAAAAACGAGCGGTACAAGGGAATGGACACGCTGATAACGGCGCTGCCGAAATTGTTGCCGCGTTGGCCGGAATTGCAGCTGGTTGCCGTCGGCGACGGCGATGACCGCGACTGGCTGGAAGATATGGCGGAAGAAAGCGGAGTGGGGATGCACGTGCATTTTTTGAGCGGGCTAAGTTACGCGGAACTTGCGGCCTGCTATGCGGCGTGCGAGATGTTTGCATTGCCGAGCCGAGGCGAAGGATTCGGGCTGGTGTACCTGGAGGCGATGGCGTGCGGAAAGCCAGTGATTGGCGGAGCGCATGGCGGGGCGCCGGAAGTAATCCAGGATGCGGTGACGGGATATCTGGTGCAGCACGGCGATGCGGTGCAGCTGGCGACGTCGATTGAAACGCTGCTGACAAATCCGGAGCTGGCGCGGGAAATGGGACGGCGGGGCAAAGAGCGCGTCGAAAATGAATTTCGATTTAATGTGTTCGCGAAATCGCTGAAGAAGCTCCTGCGCGAGTTATGAAAATCCTGAATGTGACGGAGACGTATGCTCCGTTTTATGAATTTGGCGGACCGCCGGCGAAGGTGGAAGCGCTGTCGCGCGGGCTGGTGGCGCGGGGAAATGAAGTAACGGTGTTAACGGCCGACTGGGGAATTACCGAGCGGATCACGGCGGCGGGAAAGGCCAGTCCATTTTTCGAATCGAACTTCGGATGGGAGGGGGAGGATCGCGGGGTTCGGGCGGTTTATCTGCCGACTTGGCTGAAATATCGGGTGACAAGCTGGAATCCGGCAGCGAAAGGATTTTTGCGAGAAAGACTGAGCTCGTATGAAATTGTGCACATTTTTGGCTTGTATGACCTGCTTGGCCCGGCGGTCGCGCGCGCCTGCCGCGATAAAAATATTCCGTACGTCGTAGAGCCGATTGGGATGTTCGTGCCGATCGTGCGGAACGTGCGGCTGAAGAGGCTGTACCACGCGTGGTTCGGAAAGAAGATGCTGGCAGGGGCGGCGCGAGTGATTGCGACATCGGAGCAGGAAGTTGAGGAGTTAGCCGGTGGTGGAATCGGAAAAGAAAAGATCGCGCTGAGAAGAAACGGAGTGGTGGCCCCGGAGCGATTGCCTGCAAAAGGAATCTTCCGAGCCGCAAAGCAAATTCCGGCGGACGCGATGCTGATTCTATTTTTGGGCCGATTGAGCAAAAAGAAGAGCCCCGATCTGCTGATGCACGCCTTTTCCGCATTGCCGGCCAAGATCGAAGGACGGGCGGCGCATCTCGTATTTGCGGGCCCGGACGAACAGGGGATGGAGTCGAAACTCGTTGAAATGGCCGAAGGGCTACAGATTTCGGAGCGAGTACATTTTACCGGGCCGGTATTCCACGAAGAGAAATGGGCGGCCTACCAAGATGCGGACGTTTTTGTGTTGCCATCCCTGAACGAAAACTTCGGCAACACGGCGGCGGAATCGGCGGCCGCGGGAACACCGGTGATCGTGACGGAGAATTGTGGCGTGGCACCCTTGCTGGCCGGCGGCGGAATCATAATTCGCCACGATGAGAAGGAGTTGTCCGAGGCGTTACGAAAGTTGCTCGGAAATGAGGAGTTGCGGACAGGACTCGGACAGCGAGCCCGGTTGGCGGCGGGGCGAATCGGGTGGGAGGAGCCCGTCCGGGAGACAGAATCTTTATACAGAAAGCTTGCAGAAAAACGGTAAGGGTTGGAAAATCGGCGGTGTGGGGCCAGTGTTGACTGACGGAAGTCATATTGTGTTCAAGTTTGTCTGGCGACTGACAAACGTTCTACTGACGTTGTGCCTGGCGGGAATGGTGTACGCGGCGGGCTGGGAATATTCTGTTCGGCAGTATCTGAACGGGTTTTCCGACGCGGTAGTGCCCGCGACGGCGAGCCCCGAACAGAAAGTAGAAGCGATTCTGAGTTGGATGAGAAGCGGACCGCAACGGGCGTCTGCCGCCGATCCGGATGCGCTGCCACAGAGAGATCCAGAAACGACGCTGAATTACCGGCAACTGCTTTCTGTGTGCGGAACAGCGACGAATGCATTTCTGAATCTGGCGCGCAGCTCGGATTTGAACGTACGAAGACTGCTGTTGCTGACGCCGCAACGCACGACCAAACACGTGGTAGCGGAAGTGCTGCTGGACAATAAGTGGGTAATCGTGGACCCGACATATCGAATTCTGATGAAGGACAAACAGGGCCGCATGCTCACGCGGAAGGACCTGCAAGATCCGGCAATCTTTGCGCAAGCGACTTCGGTAGTTCCAAACTATCCCGCGGTTTATAACTACACGACGTTTGCGCACGTGCGGCTGGCGAAATTGCCGCTGCAGGGATGGCATCTGCGCACGATTCTGGATCATGCCTTTCCCGGTTGGGATGAAGCGGTGGACTGGAGCCTGCTGCTGGAACGCGAATCATTTTTCGTGTTGTGCGCGTTCGTGGCCGGTTCCCTGTTCTTTCTGTTCATGAGGGCGATGATGGCGTGGTTCGCCGACCGCCGGCTGAAAATACCGAGGTTCCATTTGCGCGCGCATTTTGCCCGGGCTGGGGCTGCGTTTTTCGGCGCGCCGGAAATCAAACAATAAAGTGTGCGGAATCTGCGGCGTCGTGTACGTCACGCGAAGCACGGAAGCGGAAGCTCGCGTGCGCACGATGACCAAGGCGATGATTCACCGTGGGCCAGATGAAGAAGGATTTCTGGTGAACGACGCGCGAGCGCCCGGACTGGCGCTCGGCATGCGGCGGTTGAGCATTATAGATCTGGCGGGCGGGCAACAACCCATCTGGAATGAAAGCCACGATATCGCCGTGATGATGAACGGCGAGCTTTACAACTACGGTGAAATAAAAGAACGGCTGCAACGGCTAGGACACAAATTCAAGACACAATCGGATACGGAGACTCTCGTCCACGGGTGGGAAGAATGGGGCGATGAACTGCTGGCGGAAGTGCGCGGAATGTACGCGCTGGCGATTGTGGACTTCCGCAAACACTACACGTCCGGGCCGGTATTGTTTCTGGCGCGCGATCCGCTTGGCATCAAACCGCTTTATTACACGCAGGGGCCGGATGGCTTTGCGTTTGCATCGGAAGTGCGTGCGTTGCAGGCGAAAGTGAAGATTTCGCAGGACGCGGTGACCTCGTATTTGTTGTTTGGGAGCGTGAGCGAGCCGGTGACAATGCTCGAAGGCGTGTTCTCGCTGCCACCAGGCCATCGTATGCAAGTCTATGTGCCGGACCGACGGAAAATTCCGCGGACGCATCCGTGGTGGGACCCAAGGCGAAGTCCGGCGGGACGGGATCCCAAAAAACCGGCGACCTATATGGAGGCGGTGAAACGAATCCGGCCCATGCTGGAAGACGCAGTGCGGGCGCACTTGATTGCAGACGTGCCGGTGGGGCTTTTCCTCTCAAGCGGATTGGATTCGGGTGCGATTGCCGCACTTGCGGCTCGGGAGCATCCGGGGATTCAAAGCTTTACGCTGGCGTTTCCAGGCACCGAGTACGACGAATCGGATCTGACGCGTCAAGTTGCGGCGCGTTGCGGAACGCAGCACAAAGAGGTGCCGCTTGGAGGCGACGCGGTTACGGACCGCCTGGACGAAGTTCTAAACGCACTGGACCAGCCGAGCATGGATGGAGCGAATACGTATTTTGTTTCGTGGGCGGCGCGCGAAGTTGGATTGAAGGTGGCGCTTTCTGGACTGGGCGGCGATGAATTGTTTGCAGGCTATCCGACTTTTTCGAGCACGCCAAAGCTCGGGCGGCTGGCCGCGATTGCAACGCTCTTGCCTGGGGCTGTCCGGCGGCTTACGCAGGGAGCCGTGCGCGGCATGTTTGGGCTGGGCATGACGGACGACGCAGCGGCGAAAGCGGCTGCAGCATGGAGCGACGCGGGACGATTGCCGCACGCTTATTTTTTTGCACGAGCGCTTTTCGCGCCGGCCGATTTGACGCGGCTCACGGAGCCACGGTTCCGGCCAAGCAGCATTGGAGCGGACGGCACGACGCTCGAGCCAACGTGGATGGGATGGCTGCAACGCGCGGCGGACGAGGCGCGGCGAATGGAAAGCATCGGCGCGGTAAGTTGGATGGAAATGCGCACTTATATGGCGAGTACGCTGCTGCGCGACACGGACTCTGTGAGCATGGCGCGATCGCTGGAAGTGCGCGTGCCCCTGCTGGATACGCCCCTTGTGGAATTTGTGTGCGCGCTGCCGGACGAGGCGAGGAGAGTGAAGAACCGGCAGAAAGCACTGCTTGTGGATGCGCTGCAAGACTTGCTTCCCCCGGAAATCGTTGCGCAAAAAAAGCGGACGTTCACACTACCGTGGGAACAATGGCTGCGCGGACCGCTGAAAGGAAAGTTGGAGGCGAGTTTCGGTGACATTGCGGCGCCGTTGCGAGAGCATTTGAAGGCCGACGGCGTGAAAAGCGTCTGGCAATCGTTTCTGGGCGGCAAGACGACTTGGTCGAGGCCATGGGCGATTTTTGTCCTGAACGAATGGTGCCGGCGAAATATTCCCGCCTAATGCAGCGAATCCCGGCGCGCGCTGCGGTACACTAAATTTTTGCGACATGAACATCCTTGGAATTAACGCGTATCACGGAAACGCATCGGCTGCGATTGTGTGCGATGGGCGATTGATTGCGGCGGTGGAAGAAGAGCGGTTCAATCGCGTGAAATACGCGGCGGGATTTCCCTCGGCGGCAATCCGATACTGCCTGAAAGAGGCCGGGCTGACACTGGCGGATGTGGATCACGTGGCGGTGCCGCGCAATCCGTACGCACGACTGGGAACGAAATTGTTTTATGCAGCGCGGATGCCGTCCTTTGCGCGCGAACGAATGAAGGTGCTGGCGAAGTTCACCGGGATTCGAGAAGCGCTGGCGGCGGCCTTCGATGCAGACCCGGAAACTCTGAAGACGAAATTCCATCGTGTGGAACATCATGTGGCGCATCTGGCGAGTTCATTTTATTGCTCGCCGTTTGAACAGGCGGCTCTTTTGTCCGCGGACGGACTGGGAGACTTTGCAAGTTCGATGTGGGGCGCAGGTTTCGGGCCGCGGATGAACGTGCACGGCTCGATCACATTTCCTCATTCGCTAGGGCTTTACTACAGCGCGATCACGCAGTATCTCGGTTTTTTGAAATTCGGCGACGAATACAAGGTGATGGGGCTCGGCGCCTACGGCGAGCCGGAATTTCTCGAAGAGTTCAGGGAAATTGTGACGACGAATGGGGCGGGATTCGCGCTGGCGCTGAAATATTTTACTCATCATCGTACCGGTCCGGAGATGAGTTGGGCAGAGGCGGACAAGACGCCGGTGTTGGGGAGATTGTTCTCGGAAGAATTGCCGAGACATTTGGGAGCAGCCCGCCAACCGGAACAGGCTATCGAGCAACGACACAAGAATCTGGCATCGTCGCTGCAGGCGCGGCTGGAAGAAGTGTATCTGGGAATGTTGCGGCACCTGGCAGAGCAAACGCAGATGAAATCGGTGTGTTTAGCGGGTGGCGTGGCATTCAACTGCGTGGCGAACGGAAAGATTTTGAAGCAGACGCCGTTTGAAAACGTCTATGTGCATCCGGCAGCGGGAGACGCGGGGCTGGCAGTCGGTGCTGCGTTTTACGTGTGGCATCAAGTATTTGGGAAACCGCGGTCGTTCGTGATGGAACACGCGTACTGGGGACCGGGGTTTTCGACGAAAGAGATCGGTACGGCGATTGATGCGGCCAAATTGATGTCGGACGGATATTCGATCGCACAGCTTGACGAAGAGCAGCTGGTGCAGCGGACTGCGAACATCATAGGGGAAGGAAAAATTCTTGGCTGGTTTCAGGGGCGTGCGGAATGGGGACCGCGCGCGCTCGGAAATCGGAGCATCGTGGCGGATCCACGGCGCGCCGAGATGAAAGAGATTTTGAACCGGCGGATCAAACATCGCGAGATATTTCGGCCGTTTGCGCCGTCGATTTTGGCGGAGGCGACGGGAGAATGGTTCGAAGAGTCGCACGCTTCGCCGTTTATGACGATGGCGTATTCGGTACGGCCGGAAAAGCGAGACAAAATTCCGGCGCCGACGCACGTCGATGGAACGGGACGGCTACAAACGGTGACGAAGACAGCAAACCCCCGCTACTGGAAATTGATCAAGGAAGTCGAGCGGCAGACCGATGTGCCGGTGGTGCTGAATACTTCCTTCAACGACAACGAGCCGATTGTGTGCAGGCCGGCCGAAGCGATCGATTGTTTTTTGAGGACCCAGATGGATGCGCTGGTGCTTGGGGATTTTCTGATTACGAAATCGTGAAGATCGTTCGCATGGATGCACGAAGAGAAGCGGCGGCATGAGGATTCTGCTGCTGAATCTTTATTTCCCGCCCGATAGCTCGGCGACAGCGAAGATGGCCCAGATGGTCGTAGGTGAGTTATCTAAAGAGCGTGACGTGACGATCGTTTGCGGACGGCCATCGTACGACCCGACGGAGCGTCGCGCGTGGCGGCCATGGCAGACGGAAACGAGCGGGCGGACGAGGATAATTCGAGTTGGCTCGACCGCGTATCCGCGTTTCAATATGAAAATGCGGGTGTTGAATTATTTGAGCTACGTTGTACTAGCTGTGATCCGGGGATTGTTCGTGCGATGCGACGTTGTGCTGGCGATGACCGATCCGCCGTTCGAAGGAATTGTCGGCGCGTTTGCGGCGATGCTGAAGCGCAAGCCTTTTCTTTATAACATTCGCGATATGTATCCGGACATGGCGGTGGGTGGGTCCATCGTGAAACCGGGACTGCTCGCGCGAATTTGGGAACAATTGCATCGGTGGGCGTTGCGGCGGGCGGCTTGCGTGATTGTTCTGGGCGAGGACATGAAGCAACGGATCGTCGCTAAAGGAATTGACGCGGCGAAATTGGAAATCGTCCGCGACGGAGCGGAGATTCCTGCGGAAGGTGCATCTTTGCCGGCTCTCGATGAAGAGGTGATTCGAAAGATTCGGGGAGAGTTTCGTTTTGTTTTACTGCATGCGGGAAATCTTGGATTTTACGGAGCGTGGAGCACGTTGCTGCGAGCGGCAGAGGAATTGGCGAGCGAGGGCGTCGGATTCGTGTTTGTCGGCGAAGGCGCACAACTGGAGGCGGTGAAGGCGGAAGCAAGCGGCATTTCGAATGTGCGGTTCCTGCCGTTTTTTCCGGGCAGCAAGATTCCCTCTGTGTTGGCGGCGGCGGATGCGCATTTGATCACAATAAAACGCGGCCTCGAAGGTGTTGTTGTCCCGAGCAAAATGTACGGAATTCTCGCAGCGGGAAAACCGATTGTCGCCGTCGCACCTGTGGAAACGGACGTGGCGAGTCTGGGATTGAAACAGGGCTTCGGAATCGCCGCGGACCCGGATCAGCCCGGAGATCTAGTGGTTGCTATCCGGGCACTTATCGCCGCTCCCGAACGCGTACGAAAGATGGGCATGGCGGCGCGAGAAGCGGCGCAAGGCTATGATAGAGTCAAAGAATTGGAAAAATTTGTAGCGATTGCGGGCCGATTTGCGCCCGGAAAAGCAAACTAACAAGGCTGGGGGAAGCGTGAAGCCTGCAGACACATTTTGGACAGGAAAACTCGTGCTGGTAACAGGGGGAGCGTCGTTCATTGGATCGACGCTGACCGATCAGCTTCTGGCGCGTGGGGCAAGAGTGCGCGTGGTCGACGATTTGACGAGCGGTCACCTGGGAAATTTGAAGGAGCCGCTGGCGAAAGGCACCATCGAATTCATCAAAGCGGATCTGCGCGAGCCGGGAGTTACGCGGGCGGCGATGCAGGGAGTGGACACCGTTTTCCATCTGGCCGCTGACCACGGCGGGCGTGGCTACGTGGATTTGCATCAGGCGGGGCCCGCGTCCAATTTTTTCCTCGACGGAATTGTTTTTTGGGAGGCGGTCCGAGCAAAAGCGAAGAAAGTTGTTTTCGCGTCGTCGGGCTGCGTGTATCCGAACTTCATGCAGTCGGACGTGAAAAAGGAACTTTTTTTGACGGAGGACCTGACAAAGGGTCCGAACGACGCGGACAACACGTACGGCTGGGCTAAGCTCATGGCTGAGTTCACGTTGAGCGCTTACCACAAGGAGCACGGACTGGGCGCGGCGTCTTGCCGCTACTTCACGGTGTATGGACCGCGCGGTGTCGAGAACCATGCCGTGATCGCGATGATCGCCCGTGCGTTCATCGGGCAGACACCTTTCGAGGTTTGGGGCGACGGCACACAAATTCGGAATTGGACCTACATCGACGACATCGTGGAAGGAACGATTCTTGCGGGCGAAAAAATCAGCGACGGAACCGCGATCAATCTGGGCACGATGGAACGCATTCGCGTGCTGGAAGCGGTAAAAATGGTCTGCGACGTTACCGGCCACAAGGCGGAGATCAAACTGCGCCCGGACATGCCGACGGGGCCACTCAATCGCGTAGCGGACAATTCCCTTGCGAAAAAGCTGCTCGGCTGGGAGCCAAAGTTTTCGTTCAAAGACGGGTTGAAGAGGACGATTGACTGGTACTTCGCCACGAAGGACAAGGAAGAAGTGAAGCGCATCTTTGCCAAAATGTTGACGGAGCGCTGACCGCAACGTCTTGCCGGCAGCCGTGTTAACACCCAAGTAAACTCGGCCAGCGGGCGCAATTAGCTATGGCGGGGTGCGGATTTCCGCGCTAACGTATTGGGTTGCTCTATCGCGGTCGCAGTTTGCCTTGGGAGCCGGACCCCAACCCGGCAAATGTGTTACGAGGCGGGTTCAACCGACCCCAGCCAGCCACGTGACCGAAACGTTGAGGATGGATGGCAGCAAGTCTAATCGCATTTTTGATTGCGTTGTTTGCGTCGCTCGTTCTGGCAGTGCCCGTGCGCGCGTTGGCTTTGCGCGTCGGCATGGTGGACCTGCCGGGGCCGCGCAAAGTGCATCTGCAGCCGATTCCACTGCTGGGCGGACTGGCAATCTATGGCGGCGTGCTGCTGGGCGCTGTTTCTCTTTTCCAAGGTGAGGCTCGGGCGCAAATTGCGGGAATTTTGGCGGGCGCAACGCTTATCGCGGCTGTCGGAATTCTCGATGATCGTGGACTGCTCCATCATCAGATCAAACTTTTTGTAGGAATGCCCGTTGCAGCGGGAATTCTGTTGCTAAGTGGAATTCACGCGCAGGTGTTCAGCGTTCTCGTTGGCGGACAAATTGGCAACGTTTTAGACGCGGTGCTTTCGATCGTCTGGGTCGTTGGGATAACGGCATCCTTCAGCATCTTGGATCACATGGACGGACTGTGCGCCGGAATCGCCGCGATGTCTTCGATCTTCTTCGCAATGCTCGCCTATTTGAACGGGCAGACCCTCGTGTCGGTGCTTGCGGCGGCCGTGCTGGGAGCGGCGGCGGGCTTTCTGCGGTGGAACTTCAAGCCGGCAAAAATATTCATGGGCGATGGCGGGGCAATGTTCCTCGGATTCCTGATGGCAACCTTGGGACTGAAACTGCGGCTCGAGCATTCCAATCATTTCTCGGCGTGGCTTGCGCCCGTACTGGTTCTGGGCGCAACGATTTTTGATACGACACTCGTGACAATCTCCCGCAGCAGACGGGGATTTCTGCCATTTGCAACACCCGGGAAGGACCACACCGCGCACCGCCTTGCCAATATTGGGTTGGGACAGCGCGGTGCGGTTCTGACGATGTACCTGCTTGGCGCGATTTCAGGGTCGCTGGCGATTTTGGCGAGTTACCTTCCCACGAAGCAGGCCATTTTGTTGGCGATTTTCGCTGTCGCGGCGACGCTACTTGGCGTCGCGCTCCTGGAGCGAGCGCCGTATGAACGGCAAGTGAAGAAGCCCGTAGCCGCCGCCTAGTCAGCGAGAGGACACGCTATCTCGCGCTATTTTCGCTGGCCAACGGGTTTGCCGCGCGCAACGTATTCGCTATACTTATCTGCCGCCCGATTGTGAGCGCAACTGTGCGCGCACAATCCGGGCGGGTTTTTTGTAGCCGGAAATAGGGAAGACCACCACAGTGGGGTGTGTGGTCCGAATTATCGGAAAGCGACTGGAACGCGTGGGAAAAGCGAAACAACCCTCTCCTGCTGGGCAGGAAAACCGGGAAGTGATTGTAGTGGGCGGGTCGGCTGCGGGCCTTTTTGCGGCAGCAAGGCTTGCGCGCGGCGGTAAAGCGGTACGAGTGCTGGATTCGAAGCCTGAGCTCGATCCGGCGCCGCGCTCGTTGATCGTGACGCATCATTTTCGCAATCAGCTCGGCGAGGCGGCTGCCGCCAGCGTCAAGAATGAAATCCGAAGATTTGAACTGTTCACCGACGGCAGGTCTGCGCAGATCGCGCTTCGCAATCCGGACCTCATCATCGAACGCGCCAAATTGATTCCGGCGCTGGCAGCCGACGCGCAACAACACGGCGCGAACCTGAATTTCGATACGCGATTTTTGGGCCTTGGCCCGAACGCGCGCGCATTGCGGCTGGAAGTCGAGAGCGGCGGCAAGAAGGAAGAGCTGCATGCGGACCATGTGATCGGCGCAGATGGTGCCACGAGCCGCGTTGCAAGATCCGCGGGCTGGCCTCCTGTCGAGACCGTTCCTTTGGTTCAAGCGATCGTGAAGCTGCCGAAAGACTGCCCTCCGGACACGACTCGCGTGTGGTTTGTGCCCGATGACACTCCTTATTTTTACTGGCTGATTCCGGAAAATGAGGAACGCGGCGCACTGGGAATCATTGGCGAGGGCAGCGGACAAGAAACGAAGCGGCGCATTGAACAGTTTCTCGAGAAAAAAGGAATGACGGCGCTGGAATGGCAGGGCGCGCGGATTCCGGTTTACAAAAAGTGGGTACCGGTGCGGCGTCGCATTGGAAACGGCGAAGTTTTTCTGGTTGGCGACGCAGCTGCCCAGGTAAAGGTGTCAACCGTAGGCGGAATTGTTACCGGCTTCCGAGGTGCGCAGGGCGTGGCAGACGCGTTGCTCGATGAAAACGGCGGCTCCGAATTACGGGTGTTGCGGCGTGAGTTGGGAACACACTGGCTGATTCGCCGCGCCTTGCACTATTTTCAGCAGAAGGATTATTCGCAATTGGTGGACCTTTTGAACGATTCGACGCGGGAATCGCTCGGGGAGATAAACCGGGATGAATCGACGCGGCTCCTTTGGAATGTCGTTCGGAGGCAGCCGCGGCTCGTGCTGCTCGGTTTGCGCGGACTGTTGATGGGAAAGCGCGCGCAGTAGCCGGAACTTCACCAGCGGGCCGCGCTGTTCGATAAACTGATTTTGTTCCCAAATTTGAACTTTTGCGGGAGTAAAGCTTGCGCTTATCAGTAATCGGATGCGGCTACGTGGGACTCGTGACAGGAGCCTGCCTCGCGGAGGCGGGCCACGACGTGATGTGCACGGACATTGACCAAGGCCGGATTGCACAACTAAAGGCCGGTGGCGTCCCCATTTACGAAGAGCATCTTGACGAAGTCCTGAAGTCCGCGGCCAAGGCGGGCCACATTTCGTACACAGCGGACGCAGGCGAAGCGATCCGGTTTGGCGAAGCGATCTTCATCTGCGTTGGCACGCCGCCACGGGATGATGGCAGCGCGGACCTTTCTGCAATCGACCACGTGGCGCAACAAATTGCCGCGGAAGCAAAGAGTTCGATGCTGGTCGTGGAAAAGAGCACGGTTCCGGCAAAAACAGGCCAGGAACTGAAGCGTGCGCTGGAGGCGTACTCTCGGGGCGGAAGCGTCACGTTCAGCGTCGTTTCCAATCCGGAGTTTCTGCGGGAAGGTACCGCCGTATACGATTTTTTCCATCCGGATCGGATTGTGGTCGGCGTGGACAATGAAGCTGCTGCCGAGAAAATGCGCGAGATTTATCGGCCGATTCTGGAACACAAATTTCAATGCCCGCTGCACAAGAACGGTTGTCCGGCCGAGCCGAAAGCGGAGTTCCTCGTCACTACGATAAATAGCGCGGAGCTCATCAAACACGCATCGAACTCATTCCTAGCGCTGAAAATCAGCTACGCGAACGTGATCGCGGACCTTTGCGAGAAACTGGACGGAAACGTCGAGCAAGTGACGCACGCGATGGGGCTCGATCCCCGGATCGGTACACAGTTCCTAAAAGCCGGATTGGGCTTCGGCGGATTTTGTTTCCCGAAAGACATTCAAGCGTTCATTCAGCTTGCCGGATCGGTTGGCGTGGATTTTCAAATTTTGAAAGCGGCAGAAGCCGTCAACAAAGAGCGGATTGAAAAGTTCCTCGAGAAAGTGAATAAGGCGCTCTGGGTTGTCAAGGGCAAGAGAATTGCCGTACTCGGGCTTGCGTTCAAAGCAAACACGGATGACATCCGGTTCGCGCCGGCGATTGATGTGATTCGGCGGCTACTCGAAGAAGGTGCGCAAGTGCACGCGACCGACCCCGAAGCGATGGAAAAAGCCAAGAGAGTCTTGCCCGGCGTCGCGTTGCACGCCGATCCGTACGAGACGCTCCGAGACGCTCACGCGGCTCTGGTGTGCACCGAGTGGAGCTCCTTCAAGAATCTTGATTGGGAACGAGCCGGCAAATTGATGGCCCGCAAGCTGGTCGTGGACGGCCGCAATCTCTATTCGCCCAGAAAAATGGCGGACCTGGGATTTGAATATTTTTCGTTTGGACGCGGCTAAGCCTAGACCGCGGTGCGTTTCGCGTATGCTTCTTTGAAATACGCGATCGTCAACTTCAAGCCTTCTTCCAGATTTACTTTCGGCTCCCACTTGAGCAGCCGCTTAGCCTTGCTGATATCCGGGCAGCGCCGCTTGGGGTCGTCTTGCGGGAGCGCCTCGAAAACGAGAGGCTGCGCATTCGGAAAATGTGCGCGCACGCGCTCCGCGAATTCGAGAATTGTAATTTCCGCCGGATTGCCAACATTCACAGGGAGATGCTCGTTCGAAAGCATCAAACGGTAGATTCCTTCGATCTCGTCTGAAACATAGCAAAAGCTGCGCGTCTGCTTGCCGTCGCCATAAATCGTAATCGGCCTTCCGCTCAGCGCCTGATACACAAAATTGGGAAGCGCGCGGCCATCATTGAGGCGCATGCGAGGCCCATACGTATTGAAAATGCGAACGATGTGCGTATCGAGGCCGTAGTGGCGATGAAACCCCATCGTCAGCGCCTCGGAAAACCGCTTGGCTTCGTCGTAAACGCTGCGCGGTCCGACGGGATTGACGTTACCCCAGTACTCTTCGCTTTGCGGCGAAACTTCCGGGTCGCCATAACATTCGCTCGTGGATGAAAGGAAGAACTTGGCGTTCTTGGCGCGCGCGAGTTCGAGCGCGTTAAATGTCCCGAAAGAGCCAACACGCATCGTTTCGATGGGATGCTTCAAATAGTCAGGCGGGCTGGCGGGCGAAGCGAAGTGCAGCACATAGTCCACCGCGCCTTCGACGTTCAGCGGCTCGCTGACATCCGCCTGGCGAAATTTGAACTTGGGATTGCCTTCGAGATGGCTCAGATTCTGCGCCGCGCCCGTGATCAGATTATCGAGCGCGAGAATTTCCCATCCTTCCGCAAGCAATCGATCGCAAAGATGCGACCCCAAAAATCCAGCAGCTCCCGTCACAACCGCGCGCATGAATCCTCCGAAAGTTTCGGGCTCCAGTTTAACGTCCGCGCGCTCGATTGACCACCCGCATGCCACACGTTACGATGCGCAGACTCGCAATGCCATCTTTCCAACGTATTCACAACGAGCGAGGTCGGACGCGGACTTGGATTGTCGCGCTGCTGCTGCTCGTGTGCTTAGGAGCGCTGGCATTCCTCCGAGTCGGCGCTTGGCTTGTGCGCGAAGATTCATTGCAACCCGCGACCGCGATCGTCGTGCTGACGGGCGCAATGCCGGAGCGAGCCCTGGAGGCCGCGGAGATCTATCACGGCGGATACGCGCCCGAAATCTGGCTAACGCAACCGATCGAACCGAAGCGCACGATGGCGGAACTCGGCGTGCCCTTCGATGGCGAAGAGGAGTCGAGCCGGCGCGTGCTATTGAAATACGGAGTGCCGGAACGGGCGATTCGCATTCTTCGGCCAACCATCGTAAACACCGCCGATGAGATGAACGTTATCGCCAGCGCCCTGGAGCCCGCGCACGGCTCATCGGTCATCGTGGTCACCTCAAAAGCTCACACAAGGCGAGTCCACGGCATCTGGAATCGGCTGGAGACCGGACGCGGGCAGGTCATTGTGCGCGCAGCTCGAACAGACTCGTTCGACGCTGCACACTGGTGGCGCACAACGCACGATGCATTGGATGTTGTTCGGGAAGTGCTTGGATTGATGAACGTGTGGGCGGGATTGCCGCTGAAGCCGACACGCTGACTTCGCGTCCGATTCTAAAAAAAGAAAAACCGTTTCCGTCGCTTCACCGGATGTTCGTCAGCAATCTCGGGAACAAAGGGCAACGCGTGGCCTTCGAATGCCGCGAGCGGGTTGTCGACAAAAAGCGCTTGCGCGGTTTCTTCCCCAAATTGCGCGGCGATCAAATCGAACGCTGGACGCAACACGAGCGGCCGTGACTTCATGTTGTGCGCATCGCTGGCGACAAAATGCACCAGGCCTTGCGCGATCCAAGCCAGCGAGTCGCTTTTCGCTCCCGGGCCAAAGCCGCCGAGCAGCGAGCCTGCCGTCACTTGCGAGAAACACCCAACGCGCGCCCAACGCGCCAACCGTTCGGGCTGCGCCCGCAGAATGCCGTTGCGCTCCGGATGCGTGATGATTGGCCGCAGGCCCGCCAGCTGTAAATGGTGCAGCATCTGATCCATCGCCGGCGGAATCGAAAATTCGTTAAACTCCACGAGAAGATAGTCCTTCTGATTGATGCAGAATTGCGCAGGCGCGATTTTCAGCGCGGCAACATTTTCAGGGTTCAGGTGAAAGTCGCAGCCGGTGGCGATTTGCAAGCGGTCTCCGACGCGCACCTGCAGTTCTTCGCGGGCGGCGCGAACGCGATCGTAGTGAAACGAATGCTCGCTGCTTGCGTGGGGCGTCGCGACGACGTGCGTAATTCCATCGGCAATCGCACCTTCCGCCATGGCAACGGAATCCTCGATGGTTTTAGCGCCATCGTCGAGTCCAGGCAGAATGTGGCAGTGAAGATCAACCATATCGTCCTAGTTTCAGCGCTTCCAGCTCCCGAGTGCTTCCCACGCGCCAAGCAAGAGCAGCAACGCAGCGAAAACCTGGCGCATGCGGCGCGGTTCAATGCGTTTCGCGATTTTTGCGCCGAAAATTCCGCCAACAAAAAGGCCAGGGATCAGAAGAAGACCCGTAAGCCAGGAAACATAGCCGGATTTGGCATATGCGAGAACGGCTAGCAGTCCCGTGGGCGGAATCAACGCAACAAGACTCGTTCCCTGCGCGCGGTGCTGATCAAACGCGAGTAACAAACCAAAAATAGGGATCAGAACGATTCCGCCGCCAATTCCAAATAACCCAGAAGCAATACCGCCGGCGATTCCCGCCAAAAGAAAACCGATGATCTTCTTCATCTAGACGTCCCCTTTCGCAACTGCCGCGGAAGCTGGCGGTGACCCATGCTTCGACGCCTTGCTCCACAGCAAAATCGCCGACACCATCAGAAACCCTCCGAAACACTGCGTTAGCAGCCGCGAAGACATCGGCACGGCAATTCTTCCGCCCAGATAACCGCCAAAGAGCATTCCAACTGCACAATAGATGCCCGCTTGAAAATCGACCGCGCCTTTCTTTCTATATTCGAGCAGCGCGCCAAGCCCGATCGGCGGAAGCAGAACAAAAAGCGAAGTTCCCTGCGCCGCGTGTTGATCCATATGCAAAAGATGCACCAGGGCGGGCACGAGCACCACCCCACCGCCAATACCGAGCAAGCCGACGAGAATTCCCGCGCACAAACCGATGAACAGGATGACAAACGTCATGCGAAGAGCCATGTCCTTTCGAACGGAATCCGCGATGGCGCTAAGCGGCGGCTTCGATTCTGGCCTATCTAGCCCGTGCTGCCAAGCTTTTGGAGCGGCCCGCGCTACCTGCTATATTTTAATTTCAGCCTAATATCCGTGTGCCATCGTAAGGCAGTTACTATGAAGGGGTGAGTGTACATTCATGCCAGTGGATCGAAAGCCGGAGTTTTTCAAAGGCGCGCAGCTAAAGGTCGCCATTATCGGATGCGGGTACGTGGGCCTGCCTCTTGCGTTGCGATTTGCCGAAGCGGGGCACAAGGTGACGGGTTTTGACACCGACCCGGAAAAAGTCAGCCACCTCAATGCGGGCCGATCATACATCGAACATATTCCGCAAACGAAAATTCAGCAGTACGTAAATTCGCGGCATTTTTCAGCGACTACGGACTTCGCGAAATTAAGAGACGTCGACGCAATTCTGATTTGCGTGCCTACGCCGCTCGACGAGCGCCGTGAACCCGACCTGACTTACGTCCGGCAGACGGCCGAATCGATTCTGCCTCACCTGCAAAAGGGCCAGATGATCGTGCTGGAATCGACGACGTATCCGGGCACGACGGAAGAACTCGTCCTCCCGATTCTCGAATCGAACGGAATGCGCTGCCCAATCGCAAGCGGAGCCGCGAGCGACAATATCCCGTGCGATTTTTTTCTGGCATTTTCACCCGAACGCGAGGATCCGGGAAACAAACAGTACGGCCTCGCGCAAATTCCCAAAGTTGTCGGCGGCGTAAATCCCCCCAGCGGCCGCGCAGCGCAAGCACTCTATGCGCAGGTTGTCTCGCGCGTGATTCCCGTCAGCTCCACTCGCGCTGCGGAGATGGCCAAGCTGCTCGAGAATATTTTTCGCTGCGTGAACATCGCGCTAGTCAACGAATTGAAGCTGCTCAGCCTCCGCATGGGCATCGATATCTGGGAAGTGATTGACGCGGCTTCGACAAAACCGTTTGGATTTATGCCCTTCTATCCCGGCCCTGGACTTGGCGGCCACTGCATTCCCGTCGACCCGTTTTATCTCTCCTGGAAAGCGCGCGAATACGACTTCGCCACGCGCTTCATCGAGCTGGCCGGCGAAATTAACACGTCGATGCCGTATCACGTCGTCGAAGCGATTGCCACGGCGCTGAACAAGCAGAAGAAAAGTCTGAACGGTTCAAAACTCCTGGTGCTAGGCGTGGCGTACAAGAAAGATGTCGACGACCTGCGCGAATCGCCGACCCTGAAAATCATGCAATTACTGCAAGGTCGCGGCGCGCACGTAGATTACAACGATCCCTACTTCGCGCAATTACACCGCATGCGGCACTACAACTACGAAGGCATGAAGTCCGTGCCGCTCTCGCCGCAGACGCTCGCTTCCTACGACGGCGTGGTCATTGCCACGGACCACTCCACCTACGATTACAACGCGATTGTAGACAGCTCGAAGCTCGTCGTGGACACGCGCAACGCTACGCGCCGAGTCGTGCGCAATCGCGATCGAATTGTTCTTTGCTAAGACTAGATGGCGCAGCAAGGCTTGCCACGCATCATTCGCTCTTGGATTGTAATTCCACGCGCGCTTCCGCGAACGGCAGCACAGCCTGTAGCAGCACCGGCGTTCGCGCCGCATCGTGCGCCAGATACAACGTGAAATGCGCGTCTTTCATTTCCACGCCGTTGTCGAACACCCGCACCTCAATCGTCGCGGCGGTAAATTTACCGGCTGGCACAACAACCTCTGACGTTCCAATCAGCCGCGCACGAACGTCATATAACTTTCGCCCGTCATACACCGGGCTTTTCACTTCGCGCGTCGAATCCCAATTCACCGAGCGCAAATACTGCATCATGCCCAACGGATCACGCGTTCCCGGCAAAACCACAGCGGCGGACATGCCCGCAGGCGCGGTTTCTCTTCCCGTACTCGTGAACCTCTGAATGGACTCCACCTTCTGCCCGCGTTCGCTCAAATGCATTTCGTACTGCAGGCCCGTAAACGCATTCCCTTCGCTAAACGAATCGAACCGGTCGTCTAACTCAAAAATTAACCGCATCGCATTTTGCGTTTTGGCCGTCGCTTGAAAATGCCACTCCGGTTTGCCGTTCAGCTCCTTTTTATCGACTACCTGCAATCGAAGGCTTGCCACGTTGCCAACTTTCGCGAGGCTTGCGGCAAATTGCAAATTTTCTCCGGGTTGCGGGCTGAAGCTTGGCTCCGCAGAAGGCGGTTTCGCGGCGCCTGGCGCAGACGCGCCATTCGATCCATCCGTGGACAGCTTTGTGGGGTTCGCGGTTGCCGGCTCCGTCGCGTGCGCGATCGGCGTGAATGCCACGACCGGCTGCTCGCTTCCGCTCCGGAAATGCAGCCAGGCAAACCCAGCGCCGGCTAGAAGCAACGCTGCAACAATCGCCAGATAAACGGACGCACGGCCCCTCATGTTTTGTTTGACACTTTGGCGCCGTCTCTCGGGTTGACAGTTCATGTTTCGTCGTACAATTTTTACTTGCGCCGCAAGACTCGCTGCACGGTCACGCGTCGAAGCAACAGAGTATCAAAACTCACGGTTAGGGTGTTCGCTCCGCTTGGCGGATGCGGGTAACAGTAAACGAGACACCCATCTCAGGTCACACTGGCGGTTAGGAGCTTTTGCGATGCAATACCTGGTGACGGGCGGAGCCGGTTTCATCGGTTCGCACACAGTCGAGGAACTCGTCCGTAGGGGCGAGACGGTCGTCGTTCTGGACGATCTTTCTTCTGGCAAGGAAGAAAACCTCGCGGAAATCCGCAGCAAGATTTCTTTCATCAAGGGAAGCATCACCGATTTGGACGCGGTGCGCAGAGCGGTACAATCCGCCGATTACGTTCTGCACCTGGCCGCGAGAACTTCCGTGCCCCGTTCCGTGAAAGACCCTCTCGAAACCAACAAGGTCAATGTCGAAGGCACCTTGAATGTTTTGGTCGCGGCTCGCGACGCCAAAGTGAAGCGCGTCGTGTTTGCGGCGTCTTCCTCTGCCTACGGCGAAACGCCGACGTTGCCGAAAATCGAAACTATGCAGCCGGAACCGATTTCTCCTTACGGCGTCGCCAAATACGCCGGCGAGTTGTACGCGCAAACGTTCGGCCGCGTCTACGGCCTCGAAAATGTCTGCCTCCGCTATTTCAATATTTTCGGCCCGCGCCAGGACCCGAGTTCCCCCTACTCCGGAGTTCTCGCAAAGTTTTGCACGTCATTCCTTGAAGGCACGCCGCCAATTGTCTACGGCGACGGCGAGCAATCCCGGGATTTCACGTATGTCGAAAATGCTGTTGCCGCAAACCTGCTCGCTTGTGAAGCTCCAACTGCGACTGGCAAAGTCTTCAACATTGGGACGGGTGCCCGCGTCACACTCAATCAAACGCTTGCACTGCTTGCGGAACTCACCGGAACCAAACTCGACTTCAAGTACGACCCCCCGCGCGACGGCGACATTCGTGATTCCCAGGCAGATATCTCACGCGCCCGCGAATTCCTGAACTACGAGGCAAGCGTCAACTTTGAAGAAGGCCTTCGCCGCACTCTCGATTGGTATCGCGAAGCGCAAGCAAGAGCTCTCGCAAAACAAAAGAGCGAAGCCTGACCGGCTTCGCTCTTCCGCTTTTCAAATTTGAACCCGCGCTTTACGGCTGCACGGTCTTGCCGTAGCTAAGCGGTTGGCCCGCCTTCGGCACGTCGTAATTGTTCCAGAACCAGAGCGGAGCCAACTTCTTTTGCTCCGGCCACAATTGGTCCAGCGTATCGCCTTCGAACAATTCCCCGTTCTTCATCACCCAGTGAATTGTGTTCGTGTTGTGGATGTCGTCGAGCGGGCTCTTGTCGAAAATGACCAGGTCCGCAAGTTTTCCCGGCTCAATCGTGCCGAGTTCTTCCGGCCGGCCCACAATCTTGGAACCGTTTAGCGTCGCCGCACGCAGCACTTCCATCGGAGTCATGCCGCCGCTCGCGAGCATCCACAGTTCCCAGTGATAGCCGAGACCTTGCAATTGTCCGTGGCTGCCAACTCCGACGAGCCCGCCTTCCCGGCTAAGTTTCGCCACTTGCGCGGCGAGCTTCGGAAACTCGTACTCATCCTTACGGAACCACGCCGGCCGCCGCTTCGTCTTCTCGTCAACCACGTGATGCGGCGTAAAGCGATTCAGTTTCGCGTTGTCGTGCACTTCGCTGTACTCGTACCAGTAGTCTTCGCCGAACGGACCGCCGTAGTTCACGATCAGCGTCGGCGTCTCCGCGATCCCGGACTTCGCAAACAGCTGCAATACGTCTTTGTAGAGAGGCGTAATCGGCAGCGTGTGCTCATTTCCGTGGAAGCCGTCGATCACATGCGTCAAATCGAGCTTCAGGTCGAGGCCGCCTTCGGTGGTCGGCATCATTTGCAGCTCTTTTGAAGCCTGCACCATGAACTGACGCTGCTTGCGGTTCCCGACGATATAGCTCTTGATGTTGTGCGTGCCGTAATACTTCTGGTATTTCGTCAGCACACCTTTCACTTCTTCCAACGATTGGAAATTGTTGTCGGAGAAAACGCCCGGGCCGGTGGAGAAGGACCGGAGCCCGATGATGTCTCCACTGTCCACCAGGTCTTGATACGCGAACATGTCGTTGCTTCCGGTCTGGACGTCGAGGCCGGCTGTCACGCCGTACGCCAGATTCGCCAGAAAAGCCCAGTTTTGCGTATCCAGAATGCCGCGTCGGATCTCGAACCAGTGCGCATGCGTATCGATGAATCCCGGCGTGATTGTTTTCCCTTTTACGTCGAAGATTTTCGCTCCGGCAGGAATCGTCGCTTTCAGGCCGACGCTCTTGATGCGGTTGTCTTCGATGACGATGTCGGCGTTCTTCAGCACTTCGTCGCCCTTCATCGTTACGATCGTTGCGCCTCGTAGAACGATCGTTCCCTTTGGCGTCTTCCGCGAAACTTCCAGGTCGATCGCGATTTCCTGAACGTCTTTTTCCTGCTCTTTAAATTTCTCGGGCTTTTTCTCTTCCTTCTTGTCGCCGTCCTTCTTGTCCGCTTCTTTTTTATCGCCGTCCTTGCCCTCGCCCTCTTTCTTTTCGTCTTTCGGCGGTTCGAACGAAATGGAACTGAACGGCTGCCGGAAATAGCTCGCGCCAATCGCCCACGTAATCGTCTTGCCGTCGTCCGCCCAGCCAAAATAATCCGCTCCAATATCCGTCAACCGCTTGAGTGGCACGGATGGTCCGCTGGTATTAACCGTCGGCGCCTCACCGGCAGCTGCCGGCATTGCCACCAGATAGAGCTGATTGCTGATGTGCGCAAGCACCCACTGTCCATCCGGGCTGGGCACAATGTCGTCCGCCGGCACGGGTTCTTCCGCAAAATAAATTCCCTGCCCCTTCACTTGCAGGTGCGTGCGCCGATCCGTTCCGTCATAGCGCAGCGAAACCAGCCCCGCCGGCGTGTAGAGGTAAATGCGATCGGGATCGTGTGTAAAGTGGGGCCCGCCGGAGCCGCGCGAAGGCAAAATCAAATTCGCGTCTCCGCCACCGGAGGAAATCCAGATCAAGTCCGCATTCGCCGTCTGGCCGCCATCAAAAGTTGCGTTGTCGCGGTCATACGCATTGCCGCGCAAGAGAACGATGCGGCTTCCGTCGGGCGACCACACTGGATTGCTGTACAGCCCAATCGACTTTGATACCTGCTGGGCCGAGCCACCACCCGCTGGAATCTTCCAAAGTTGTCCGCCGGCCGCCGTCCAGCTCACGTACGCAATCCATTTCCCGTCGGGCGACCAGGCAGGCTGGTACGCGTGCGCTTCCCCGGTCGTCAGCTGCGTCGGCTTGCCGCTCGGCAGATCCGCCACGTACAAGTGCGTCATCGCCGAAAACGCCAGCTTCTTTCCGTCCGGCGATTCCGTCGCGTCTTGAATCAGCCGCACCTTCACCGGCCCTTGCTCCACCTTTTGCGGAAAGTCCAGCTTCGGCCCCAGCTCCTGCGAAACCTGCGCGGTAAACGGAATCACAGTTTCCGCGCCCGTCGCCAAATTCAGCCGCCGGATTTTTCCATCCTGGTTGTAGACGATTTCTTGCGCGCCCGGCAGAAGCGCGTACCCCGGAAACACGTCGCGCGTAAACCGCGATTCCTGGTCGTCGCGCGTAATCGGATACCGCACCCACTTATCTTCCCCGGTCTCGAGATTGCGCATCCGCAATCCCGTCTCCGTTTCAAATCGCGAAACGTACAGCAGCACTTTTCCGTCGGGCGAAAGCACCGGGCGAAACGCGCTCAGCGATTGCTGAATGATCGTATCTTCATCGCCGGTCTTGCGGTCCTTCCGTTTGATCTCCCACTGCGGCAGCATCGAGTTGTAAGAAAACGGCCCATGCCGCTCCGCGTAGTAGAGGTACTTCCCATCCGCCGACGCGACAACGCCCACATCATTCGGCCGATCCTTTCGCTGGGTAAATGGCGTCGGCTTTGCCTTCGTGATCTGAATGCCCGAGCCGCCATCCACGTGGTACATCCAGATTTCGTACGACGCGATTCCCGCCGCCGCCTTCGACACAAAAATGTATTTCCCATCCGGCGCCCACGACGGCGACACAAAATCGCTCCCCGGGTCCTTCGAAACCTGCTTTGCGCCTGTTCCGTCAGGATGAATAATCCAGACGTTGTCCGTCCCTTCGCGGTCGGAAAGAAACGCGATCCATTTTCCGTCCGGCGAAAACTTTGGCTGGCTGTCAAACGCCATCCCGCCGGAAATCAATTTCGCCTGCCCGCCTTCAATCGGCAGCGTATAAAGATCGCCCAGCAATTCGAACACAATCGTCTTGCCGTCCGGCGATACGTCCAGCGACAGCCACGTTCCTTCATCCGTCGTAAACTCAATCTTCCGGTCGCTCTTGAGCGGCAGCGATTTCTTCTCGTCCTTCTTGTCGTCTTTCTTTTCTTCTTTTTTCTCTTCCTTCTTTTCCTGTGCGGCAACGGCGGCACTCGCGCTCCACCCCGGCGCCACGGCTAGCCCCAGCGCACACACGAACATTGCCCGCCAAACGAACTTGGTCGCAGTCATCACCTTCTCCTTCAATTTGCGGTTCAAAAAGCCCAGTTATCGCCCTTCGGCGCGCGGATAAGACTTCGCCGAAGGGCCCACCCCGTGTCAAGCGCTTAGACGCGAAACGCCGGGAAGCGTCTCATATTTCCCGGCCTTTCGACAATCAACTTCCGGAAAATAACTTGGCACTCGCTCGCTACACACAACCTCACACGCGTGCTAGGCTATCCAATTGCTCCCATTGCCGAATGCTCCGCTTAACGTCCACGCTCCGCTTGCCTCACCTGAACTTCGCAACGCTTTCGCTTGCCTTTTGCTTTCTTGCCGCAATTTTCGATCCGCAGTCTGCCCAATCGCAGTTCATTCGCCTGCCTTCCGGCAAGGGTGAAATCGTCGAAATCTCCGCTGACGGCCCGCAGCGAAAACAGGGCGACCTCTTCATCGCCGACAAAAACGTCCTCATCCAATACGGCGGAATTTCGCTCCGCGCCGACCACGTCGAATACAACAATCGCACCCACGACGCGCTCGCAACCGGCCACGTCACCTTCGATTACGACAACCAGCACATCGAATCTTCTCAGGCGAACTACAACGTCAGCACCGCTACCGGCAAATTTCACGAAGTACGCGGCGACGTAAAAATCTCCCGCCGTCCCAATCCGCTGGTCCTGCTTACCGACAATCCTCTTCACTTCGAAGCCCGCGATGTCGACAAGCTTCCCGGCGACGTCTACATCATTCGCCAGGCCTGGATTACCGTTTGCGACCCCGAACATCCCAAGTGGCAATTCTTCGCGCGCCGCGCTCGTGTGCGTCTCGATAAAGACGTCGCCCTCGTCAACGCAAACTTTCGCTTCTTCCGCGTCCCGCTCCTTTGGTTCCCCTACGCCACGGCCCCCGCCGGGCAGCGCGTTCGCCAATCTGGTTTTCTCATTCCGGATATCGGCAACAGCAATCGCAAAGGCTTCATCTTCGGCGACGCCTACTACTGGGCGCCCGCGTCCTGGTTCGATTCCACAATCGGCGCCCAATATCTCAGCAAACGCGGCTCCGCCGAACGCGCCGAAATTCGCGCCACGCCCAACGAAAACACCACCTTCAACTACAACTACTACGGCGTCGTCGACCGCGGCTTGCGCGATTCGAACGGCGTCTTGCAACCCCAGGGCGGCCACCAGCAGCGCCTTGAAATTCAATCGCTTCTTCCCGGCAACTGGCGCTTTGTCGCCGACTACAATCAGCTCTCTTCGCTGACGTTCCGTCTCGCGTTCGCCGACGCCTACGGCGACGCTATCAACTCCGAAGTTCGCAGCTCCGTCTTTCTCACCAATAATTTCAAAGGCTTTAGCCTGAATTTTGCCGCGCTCAATGACAAGAACTTTTTGACCATCAATCCGGAAACCAGCGTCTCCCTGCGCAGCCTTCCCGAAGCCCGCCTCAGCTCCGTCGAGCAGGCTCCCTGGCGCAATCTGCCCGTTTATCTCAGCTTCGATTCCTACATCGGCGCGTCCAAACGCGACGACGGCACGCTCACCACGGCCGCGACGGTCCAGCGTACCGAATTCGCGCCACGCGTCACGATCCCCTTGCATCTCGGCGCATGGCTCGGAATCACCGCCACCGGCGCGGTTCGCACCACTCGCTACGGCGCCTCCCTCGACGCTTTCGGCAATCTCGACGAACAGCCGCTCACCCGCAACGACGGCGAATTCACGCTCGAGCTTCGCCCGCCCACCCTGGAGCGATTCTTCGATCGTGCGTCGCTCAAAAAAGACAAACCGCGCCATCGTTACAAGCACACCATCGAGCCCGACTTCACCTTCCGCTACGTCGGCGGCATCAACGATTTTCAGCGCTTCATCCGTTTTGATTCCGACGCCACGCTCAGCAACACTTCCGAAATCGAATACGGCATCACGCAACGCCTCTTCCTCAAAAGCGGCGACGATCAGCCTCAGGAACTCGTCTCCTGGCGCGTCGTGCAAAAACATTATTTCGATCCGACCTTCGGCGGCGCCATCGTTGACGGCCAGCGCAATGTCTTACAGGCCTTCAACTCCATCACGCCTTTCGCCTTCGCCCTCGGTCCCCGCAATTGGTCGCCCATCGTGAGCGACATAAAAATCTCTCCCGGCGAGAAATATGACGCCGAACAGATTCTTGAATACGATTCGCAACTCAAGAAAGTCACTGCCATCGGCACTCTGCTAAAAGTGAAGCCGTACTCGGAATTTTTCGCGACGGTCGCGCACTTCCGCTTTCAGGATGACCCGCGCCTCCAGCCTCTCGCCAATCAAGTGCGCGCCCTCTTCGGCTACGGCAGCCTCAATCGCAAAGGCTTCAACGCCACCGCCGGCATCAGCTACGACATCACCAACGGCGTATTGCAAAACCAGATCGTTCAGGTCAATTACAACGGCGGCTGCTGCGGCATCGCGCTCGAATATCGCCGCATCAACCTCGGCGCGGTCCGCACCGAAAATCAGTTCCGCGTCGCCTTCATCATCGCCAACCTCGGCACCTTCGGTAACCTCCGCCGCCAGGAAAAAATCTTTTAGTCCGCGCGACTCGCCTCCGCGCCTGTGTTAAATTTCTTTCTTCATGACCAACCGCGACCTGGCTTTCCTCTCGATCGCTGAACTCGCCCGCCTTTTCCGCGCTCGCAAACTTTCGCCTGTCGAACTCACAAAACACTTCCTCGATCGCATTGAGCGCCTCAATCCCGACCTCAACGCCTATCTCACTGTCACGCCCGACTTGGCGCTCGCTCAGGCCCGCCAAGCCGAAATGGAACTCTGCGGCCCGCGCGGCAAAAAATCCCGCCGCGACCGCGGCCCGCTTCACGGCATTCCCATCTCGCTTAAAGACAATATTCACACCGCAGGAATCCGCACCACGGCTGGCGCAAAGTTCCTACACGATTTCATCCCCGAACAAGACGCCCACGTCGTTTCGAAACTCAAATCCGCCGGCGCCATTATCCTCGGCAAAACCAATCTCCACGAATTCGCTTACGGTGTCACAAGCAACAATCCCCACTACGGCCCAACCCGCAATCCGTGGGACACCAATCGCGTTCCCGGAGGCTCCAGTGGCGGCGCCGCAGTTGCCATCGCCGCTGGCCTTTGCGTCGCGGCCATCGGCACCGACACCGGTGGCTCCATTCGAATTCCCGCGTCCCTCTGCGGCATCGTTGGCTTCAAACCGACTTTGCATCGCGTTTCCGTCGAAGGAGTGATTCCTTTGTCGCCGACGCTCGATTGTGTCGGCCCGCTCGCTCGTTCGGTCGAAGACGCCGCTCTCGTCCTCGAAGCAATATCCGGTTCGCACAAAGGCGAACCGCCGCTGCCGTCGAAGAAAAAGAAATTCACGCTCGGCATTCCAAAAGAATTTTTCTTTGACGTCCTGTCTCCCGAAGTCCGCTCCTCTTTCGAAGCGGCGCTAAAGCTCCTCCGCAAACGCGGCTTCGCCACAAAAGAAATTTCCATCCCGCTCCTCAACAGCACCGAAACCGCCGGCAACAACATCGCCTGGGCCGAAGCCACCCACTATCACCAAAACATGAACTGGTTCCCAAAAAATTCAGCCGACTACGGCGAAGACGTTCGTGCGCGCCTCGAAATCGGCACCCGCGTCACCGCTGCCACCTATCTCGAAGCCATGGACCAGCGCGCAGCCTTCCTCGCTCAATTCGCTTCCGCGCTCGCAGAAGCAAACGTCGACGCGCTCGTCGTCCCAACCACTCCCATTCCCGCTCCGCTCATTGGCGAAGAATCCACCACCATCGACGGCAAAGATCACGCCACACGCGCGCTTCTCCTTCGCCTCGATCGCCCCGCCAACCTCGCCGGCCTCCCTGCCGTCTCTCTTCCCTGCGGCCTCACCAACTCCGGCCTTCCTCTCGGCCTTCAGTTCATCGCCGCCAATTCGGCCGATGCAAAACTTCTTTCACTCAGTCAGTCAGCCGAAGCCGTCCTTCCCAAAATAGGCAGGCCGCAACTTGACTGAACCAACGCCGCGTTTCCGCCTTCGCCGCATGTTGATCATTCTCGCGGCAACCTATCTCTCTATTCTTCTGCTCCTGCGCATCTTCGAATCGCACCTCATCTTTTTCCCGGACTTTCCTTCCCGTCTCGCAGGCGACTGGCATCCCGCCGGCCTTCCGGTTGAAGACGTCTGGATTACTGCCCAAGACGGCGCAAAACTCCATGCCTGGTGGATTCCAGCCGAAAAAGGCAAATTCACATTCCTCGCGTTTCACGGCAACGCCGGAAACATTTCGGATCGCGCGTATGTCGACCGTTTCCTGCACGAACTTCCAGCAAATGTGTTGGCAGTGGAATACCGCGGCTATGGAAAGAGCGAAGGCCAGCCAGGTGAAAAAGACTTTTATCTCGACGCCCAAGCCGCCTTGCGCTACTTGGTGGAAAAACGTGGCATCGATCCCGGAACCATCATCTCTTACGGCCAGTCGCTGGGAACCGCCATCGCGACCGATCTCGCATCGAAATCAAAAGTCGGCGGAGTCGTCCTCGAAGCACCCTTTCCCTCCGTCGCCGCCATGGCAAAACGTGCCTACTGGTTTCTCCCGGGCCTCAGCTTTCTCGCGGGCTCGCAGTTCGATACAAAATCCAAAATCGCAAAGATCGACGCGCCTTTGCTGCTTGTCCAGTGCACTGCCGATCCCATCATTCCGCCCGATTTAGGCCGCGATGTCTACGCCGCCGCTCAATCGCCAAAAACACTTCTGCAATTCGACATCTCATGTCACGAGGAATCGGCCTTGCTCGCGCCGGCGAAATACAAAGCCGCGCTACAGGATTTTCTTGCGAAGACGGACCAACGATGAGTCGCAGTTGGAGTGGCCGGTCTTCAGGCCGGCATTTTCTCTGAGGCGTCGTCAAATCCGGTGCGCGCCTGTTCCACCGTCGGAAACATCCCAATGATCTTGTCCACTTTCGTCAGCTTCAAACTGTAATCGATCATCGATTGCGCCCCGGCAATTCGCAGTCCTCCGCCGGACTCCTTGAGCTTCGCTAGACACCGCACAATCGATCCGATCGCCGCGCTGTCCGCATGCGTCACGCCGCTCATATCGAAAATCACGCGCGTCTCGTGCGCTGCAATCATCCCGTCAACTTCTCGTTCCAGCCGCGCGCATTCCGGCCCGCAGTGAATGTTTCCCTGAATCGTCAGCACCGCCAGCCCCGGCTCCAGTTCGTGTTTTGCGAATTTCAGGATCATTTCGATGCGGGCTCCTGCCCCCCAGGCTCGTTGCCATCATACGGAAATTGCCGGATCAGCCGAACGCAGTCTCCCAGCGCCGAAAATAACGATTCTCCCCATCCACACGGCACAAACGGCGCCACTTTCTGGTTCACTGCTTTGTCTGCCTCCGCATAAAAACGCACCCGCTGCCCCGGCGGCGGCACCGCAAATTCCTTCACCGTAATCCCAAACGTCACATTTCCCGTCGCCTGCACTTTCACCATCGAAAACTCGTGACGCCGCATCAACTCTTCCGCAGGCGTCGCCTGTAAATACACCCAATCGCTCATTCCGCTCGCCCTCGCTCCGTCCGTCCCACGCCGCGCAAATCCTATTCCCCGCCCCACCCCAAGTCAACGCACCTGTTTACTCTGTAGGGCTTCGTCGAATGTTCTGTAGCAGCTGCACTGTACCGCCGATTTCGCACAATTTTGGGCAGTCCAAAGCGAGTCGGCTATGGCCAACGTTGCGCGCCATGAAGGATGCGAAGCACCTCGATCGCCTCTCCCTTAATTCTATAGATGGCTAAATAAGGCAAATCCTTCATCACCAGTTCGCGAGTCCCCGATTTTCTGCCGGCGCGGCCGAGGTTCGGAAATTCTGGTAGTACGTCGGTGGACTCCCAAATCGACAGCGCAACTCGCCGCGCAACTTCTCTGTTACTTCGTTCCTGGATATAGTCGGAAATATCGGTGAGGTCGCGTGTAGCCTGCTCCGTCCACCGCAGGTGCATCAACCGGGATACCGGCGGTCAATCAGTTTGCGTACTTCGTCGTGCTCAATCAATTCGCCACGGTCGGCTGCCGCTATTCCCTTTTCAACTTCGCCTACGAACCATTGGTCGTAGCTCAACATGCGCTCGACTGCTTCAACAACCAGCGCCTCACTCTCGCGGCCTTGTTCGGCCGCCGCGCGCGTCAGCTTCTCCTGCAGTTCCGGATCGAATCGCACTTCCATGACGCCAGAGTAGGCAACCGCATCGACGGTGTCAACCTTCCTCACTTGGCAACTTTAGTCAGTTGTAGCGTCGAAATTCCTTGACAGTTAGCTAGATAAGTACTATCATCAACTGTGAATTGCGGATCCCCGTCGCCTCTGGGGCGTCGCTGCCCCGTGCGGGATCTTCCCACCCAGTTTTTCTCTTCCACTAAACCCTTTAGATTCTGCAGTTACGCAAAATGCGCCTGTAACTCCTTTATAATCTGCAGTTGCGAAACATTGGACTTAAAGTCCTTTGGAATCTGCAGTTACGAAAAAACCTATACCTACTCCCCCCGACTAGTACCTGCCTGCCTCGCTTCTCCGCCTCACCAGCCAGCTTCCAATCACATAGCCGAGCGTTCCGGTGGCAACGCCGCCAATCACGTCCGCCACATAATGGTACCGCCCCCAGACCGTCGAAATGCACATGCACAGCGCCAACGGCAGCAGCGTCCAGAACAGCCACCGCCGGTGCCGCCACGCGCCCCACAACGCCGCTACCGAACCCGCCACGTGCTCCGACGGAAATGCCGCGCCGCGCACCCGGCCGAAGTGTTCAATAAAATTGATCGTCGCGGTGAATGGCCCGCCCTGCAGTTCGCCGTGCCACATTCCCGCCATCGCGAACCACGGGCTCTCGATCGGAAAAAACATCGCGATGCAATATCCGATCGCGTATCCCGCCACGGAATACGTCATCGTCGCCCAGTACGCTTCCCAGTCGCACCGGTAATACAAAACTCCGCCGACAACCAGCAGGTAAGTGAAGTACGTGATGTATGCGAACTGAAAAAAATCGTTTCGCGCCGGAGTCGCAAATTGCTCGAGCCAGAGCGCCGGGTGCACTCCCGTCAGCCAGTAATCGAACGCAATCAACTTTGCGTCTTGCCAACCCGGATTCACGAGGTGCACAAGTTTTCCAAGTTCTTCAAAGCAAAAAAGAAAAAACAGATGCGGATACCAGTGCCGCCAGAAATGCCAGAAGCGCGTCGCCAATGTCTCGCCGTGCAATCTCGCCTGCTGCTCGCTGCGCTCTGCAACCCGGCAAAGTCCCAGAATCAGAAACGAGACGAACGCCTGAGTTGCGACAAGTCGCAGCGGATGCGCCAGATTCCGCGCAAGCAGCGCCATCAATCCGCTCGACGCCGCCAGGTAGCCGAGCGCAATCCACTCAAAGACGCCGCAAGTGCGCCACGCCTCCGCAAATTCGTTTTGCAGGATCCGCGCAAGCTCTTGCAGCGCCAAATCTCGCGAACCGACATCCGGCCAGGACAGAACCGCTTCATTGCCCGTAAATTCCCGCTCCTTCTTCATCGCGCTCTTTCCGGAACCATTTTTGCCAGCTTCCTCTTCGGGCGAACTTCGCGCGCCCACTTTACAATCTCCCACCCTTGCCGCCGCGCCGTTCGCCGCAACGCCGACTCCGGATTCACCGCAAACGGTTTTCCAACGCTCGCGAGCATCCATTCATCGAGCGCGCCATCGCCATACGCGCTGCAGTCCGCCAAATTCAATTTCCATTTCTCCGCATACCACCACACCGCAACCGCTTTCGCTTCGCCAAACATTGGCTGCCCAAGTACGTGGCCCGTCCAGCGCCCATCTTTTCCTTCAATCCGCGTTGCACATACATGGACTTCTGCCGCCAGATTTCGCTTCGCCAATTCGCCTCGAAGCCGCGCCGCAATTTCCTCGGCAAGAAATTCCAGTGTGCCCGTCACCAGCACGATCCGTTCCCCGTTCGCTGCATGCCACGCAATTCGTTCGATCGCCTCCGAAAAAAACGGCGCATCGTCTCCCGCGCGATTCGCCCGCAGACCGGTCGAGCGAATCCCCCGCAAATACGCCTTATTCCCCTGCAGCGCGTGCGTCAGGCCATTCGGAACAAGCCGAGTCAATTCCACAAGCCACGCAATTCCGTTTCGCAACGAAACTTTTCCTTCGCGCCGAAGCGCGCGAAAATATCGCCGTTCCAGCGACGGTTTTTCCAACAGCGTTCCGTCCACATCGAAAAACGCCGCGCGGTTCATGCCGCCTGCCTTGCTAATTTATTTTTGCGAGGCGCCGTCGCGGCAGCTCGCACAAAATATTTCCAGCCTTCCACCAGCACCGGCAGTCCGCGCACAATACAAAACGCCGCCGTCGTCCACGTCAGCACATTTGCCGTCGCGCGAATCGTCAAGTGCATATCGCCGGCAACGGTACCAATCAGCGCCACCGGCCCGCGCGTCAGCGCCAGTTCAAGCCCGAGGTAACAAAAGCAAAGACACTTCATCGCAGCATACAAACCCCGGCTCCAGCGCGACCCAACCAGCGCCCGCCCCCACCACGTTTGCAACATGCTGTTCGCGCCCCACCCGGAGTGCCCCGCCTTCAGCGCCAACCCCCGCAAAAAATCCGTCGCCGCTCCGCGCGCAAAAAACAAAACCGGCAACCACAGCGAAACCATTCCCACCACAGCGAAGTAGGTGAAATAAACGTTTTCAATCATGCGATCGCCCAACACATCCAGCTGCGCGCCCAGCGGCGTCGCCATCTGTTTCTTTCGCGCCAGGTGGCCATCTAATGCGTCGAGAGCTATGGCCGCCACCGTCAACGCCACCGCAAAGAGGTTTGCCCACGTCCCGCGTCCAAAGAGACTTACGGCCGCGAATCCCACGGCCACCCGCAATAGGGTCACCTTGTTCGGCGTCCACCCCGTGTTGAATAGTCCGGCCATTTCGCAGCTCCGCTACTCGGAGAATGCAACGGGAGTGCCAATGGACGGTCTTGCAAGCGGCTTAGTTTCTTGCGCTTACAGGTGCACGACGCAGGGGAATAAAAGAGCCGCGCCAGAGGTTTCCGCCAGATGTAAGGCATTTGCCGCGGTTTGCGGTGCGGGGATTTCGCAGCAAATTATGGGACAATTTCAGGCAGTCGCAGGGGTGCCCGGCAGTCGCGTTGCACTTGCGACAAAATTCGCGGCAGCTTCATCCGATAAGATTCGAGGTTTTTCAGAATATGCATGCTGACGTTTCGTTCGCGGCCGCGTTTCTTGCGGGACTCGTTTCGTTTCTTTCGCCTTGCGTGCTGCCGCTCGTGCCCGGTTACATTTCGATGTTGTCCGGCGTGGGGATGGAACAACTGCGGCAAGGCCAGCAGCCGCGCGGCGGACTTTTTGCTTCGGCGCTTTCGTTCGTCGTCGGATTTTCCACCGTCTTCATTTCGTTTGGAGCCTCGGCGAGCGCGGTTGGTTCGTTCTTGCGCGAAAATCGCACGACGCTTGCGCCGATTGCCGGTGCGCTGATTATTTTATTCGGTCTGCATCTTTTGGGCTGGCTCATCAAGCTCACGTTTAAAGTCGGAATTATTATTGGAGCGGTTCTCGTTGCGCTCGGAGTTGTTTCGCTCGTCTACCGCGATCCACTTTTCTTTCATCTCGGCGCGGTTCACTTTTTCTCGCTTTCCGTCGTCGGATTTTTTGGCCCGACGCTCGCGCGCTGGCTGAATCGCGACGTGCATTTGCGCAGCACGTCAAAGCAGCCGGGAATCTGGAGTGGATTTTTACTGGGCTTTGCGTTCGCGTTCGGGTGGACGCCGTGCATCGGACCGATTCTCGCAACGGTACTGGCGCTTGCGGCGGCAAGCGAAACGATTTTTCGCGGCGTGCTTTTGCTTGCCGCATATTCCGCGGGGCTCGCGATTCCGTTTTTGCTCACCGCTGTCGGCATCGGACAGTTTCTCAAGTTTTATCAACGCTTCCGAAAGCATTTGCACGCCGTCGAAATATTCAGCGGCGCGTTGTTGCTCTTTGTCGGCGGATTGATTTTTGTGAACCGGCTGACCTGGCTCGCCGGAAAACTCGGCGCGTTGAACACGCTGGTGCTTTGGCTTGAAAAAGCAGTAACGGGCGGGAAGTAAAAAAGAAATTCCAAGTGACGGGTATACTGGAAATGAACAGAAAACGGCGGAAAGGGTTGGAGTCCTTCATGCGGAGACAGTTGTTTCTTTTTTCGTTGATGGCCGTGCTCGCCGTGGTTGTGGTCGGCTGCAAGCACAAAGCAAGCGCGAACACGGGAGGCCCGACACAAGTCGTCATCAAGAGCCTGGACGACAAGGATGTAACGGTCGCGCAATATCAGGGCAAAGTGGTGCTCGTAAATTTTTGGGCGACGTGGTGCGAACCCTGCAAGATCGAAATTCCGGAATTGATTCAGCTCCAGACAAAATATGAGCCGAAAGGGTTTACGATTCTCGGCATCGCGATGGACGACGAAGGAAAGAGTGTCGTCGCTCCCTTTGTGCAGACGAAACGCTATGATATCGGCGGCGGGCAGCAAGTGCCGATGAACTATCCGATTTTGATTGGCAGCGAAGAGATTGCCAACAAATTCGGTGGCTTGCTCGGCTATCCAACCACCGTTTTGTTCGGCAAAGACGGGAAAGAAATTCATCGCACGACTGGCGCAATTTCATACGACGAATACGCCAAACTGATTGAGGGTCACCTCTAGAAAAATGCTGGAAGAACGCGATTTTCAGAAAAAGTGCGATGCGGCGCTGGAAGATCTGAAGCGGCGAATGTTGACTGCCGGCGACGAACACGGTTTTGACGTGGAAGGCGAAAGCGGCAAGCTGGAAGTGCTGTTTGAAGAGCCGGAAGAAGCCAAGTTTGTAATTTCGCCGAACACTCCGATGCGGGAGATTTGGATTTCCGCTCTCTCGACCAGCTTTAAGTTGAGATGGTCGGAAACGACAAATTCGTTCGTTTTAGAAAAGACCGGCGAGGATTTGCTGGGAGTGATGGGCCGCGTAATTTCGGAACAGTTGGGCAGCGAGGTGAAGTTGTGAAAAAGTTTTGCCTCTTGGCGATTTGGATTTTCGCCGCATTCAGCTCGCGCACGACAAACGCGCAGATTCCAAATGCCAAAGACGTTGTGAGTTCGACTGCCTACACGTCTTTCGATCCTGTTGCGAGCGGCAAAGAGTTTCAAATCGCGGTCGTGCTGAAAATTCGCGATGGATACCACATAAACGCACGTAAAACGACGCTGGAGTATTTGATCCCCACAGAACTGCGCGCGGAATTGCCAGTGGGCTACAAAGCGAGCGAAGTGAGTTATCCCAACGGGACACTGAAATCCTTCGCGTTTTCGCAAACGGAAAAATTGAACGTCTACACCGGCACTGTGACGCTGCGCTTGAAAGTGACAGCTCCGGCCGAGGCCCCGCTTGGCGCACAACACATTCCGCTGAAACTCCGCTACCAAGCCTGCAGCGAATCGGTTTGCCTGCCGCCTGTCCGCCAAGACGTCGACGCATCGTTCGCAGTTGCGGCCGTCGGCAAGCCGGCCCACGCCGAAGTTTTTAAACACTAATAGCTATTTCTTCTACAGCTCTGCCAGACTCAATCCATGTTTGACGGAAAAATTCGCCGGTGGATGGTTGTTTCTGCGTGCGTTCTTCTCGTTCTCATAGCGGGAATCTCTTACGTTTCCTGGCGCGCGCACCACATGGAAGAAGATCTGCGGAAAACGGTGGAGCAGGAATTAAGCGCGAAGTTCCAGAGCAAAGTGGAACTGAAATCGCTGCGTGTACATATTTTCCCGCGCATTGGCGTCGTGGGCGAAGGCCTCACCATGCGGCATCACGGCCGCACGGATATTCTTCCGCTGATTCAGGTGGAACGCTTTTCCTTTACGACTGGTCTTATGGGGCTGATTCGCCCGACTAAACACATTGACGTTGTCCACGTGGACAAACTGCAGATCACGCTTCCACCGCGCGGCGAGAAGAAGAAAACGTTGGAAGACGCCGACAAAGAAAAAGAAGTGAATTCCAAATTGCCGAAAACGATTCTGGACAAAGTGGTCTGCCATGACGCAGATATAGTGACAACTCCGACCGAGCCTGGCAAAGAGCCACTCGATTGGGAAATTCACAATCTCGCTCTGGACGATGTGGATTTTGAAAAGCCGTTTGCGTTTCATGGCACTCTGACCAACGGAAAACCGATTGGAGAAATTGCAACGCAGGGGCAATTCGGCCCGTGGAATGCAGAAGATCCAGGAGATTCTCCTGTCGCCGGAGAATATACGTTCAAGGATGCGGACCTCGGCCCATTTCCGGGAATTGCCGGAACTCTTTCCTCAAAAGGTCAATTTGACGGTCCGCTGAACGAGCTGCAAACCAAAGGCGTCACGGACACGCCGAATTTTTCTCTGGATAAAGTTGGAAAGCCTGTTGCACTTCACACGGAATTTGAAGCTTTGGTGGATGGAACGAACGGCGACACGTTTCTGCATCCGGTGCGCGCGACGCTGGTGAAGTCTCTGATCATTGCGGAAGGAAAAGTAGTGCACGTGCCAAAGCAGGGGCATTTGACCACGCTCGACGTCAGCGTTCCGCAAGGGCGCATTGAAGACATGCTGAGTCTTGCCATCAATTCAGACAAATCGCTGATGACCGGCCCGGTAAGACTCAAAGCAAAAATGACTATGCCACCGGGTAAAGAAAAGGCACTGCAAAAGCTGATCCTCGATGGGAATTTCGGCGTTGAAGATGCGAAATGGTCGAGCAAGGAATTGCGTGAAAAGCTGGAGTCACTGAGCCGGAAAGCGCAAGGAAAACCGGAAAATGAGGACGCAGGGAGCGCGGTGACGGACCTGCGGGGGAATTTTCATCTGGAAAAAGGCGTGATTGAATTTCGCAGTCTGACGTTTGGAGTCGAGGGCGCGTACATCGATTTGGCGGGAACGTACGATTTGAATGGCGGAGCGCTGGATTTAAAGGGACACCTACGGATGCAGGCGAAGCTCTCGCAGACGGTGACCGGAGCAAAATCTTTTTTCCTAAAAGCATTCGATCCGTTTTTCTCAAAAAACGGGGCCGGAACCGAACTTCCGATCACTATTACGGGGACGCGCGTGAAACCTGTGTTTGGCGTTTCGGTGTTTCACAAAGAGATCAAGAAAGAAGTGAAGCCAGGGCCAACTGAAAAAGAGAAGGCGCAAAAACCTGAGGCTATCAGCTCGTGAGGCGGTCCTTGGAGATAGGTTTCATCAGCCAGGCCTCGCCCCACATGAAGTCCGAGTTCTCAGGAACGTGGGTGGTCAACGTAAGCGGCCCTTTCGGGTTGCGGTACACCCGCAGAGTGAGTGCTTCGCGCTGATTGCAAATCGTCTCCACGACCGAACCGTCGACAATCATGCGGAAACTATGCCACTTCGGGTCAGTGTGTGAGATATCAAAGGTCACATCATTCATCTTCATGTGCGCACCAGACTCGAAGAGAGAGAACCCGACTGAAAGCCATGCTCCGGCTGAGTCGCTGAGCGTGAAAGACCAAGGATGCCTGGCAGAGATCCAAGCAAGTTCAAAGGCGAGGTTCTCCAGCTTGATGCCTTCTATTCTGACGTTCGGAGCATCGGGGGTGATCAGATAACCGGTTTTGAGGGGAACCGGAGCGCGTTGTAGCGACATAATCTCTCGAGGAAAGTTCATTTCAAGACTGCCATCTGCGGCAACCGCGAGTTCGCGAGGGAGGGCCATGCAGCCGGCCCAGCCGGCGGCGATGAGTTCGGAGTCGGGGCGTTTTTCGGGGATCCAGCCCCAGAGGATGCGATTGCCTTTGGCGTCGAGTTGGGTTTTTTGGGCGTAGTAGGCGCCGTGGTCGAGGACGCCGCGTTTTTGGGTATGGAAAACGAGCTCTTTCGAATCGAGTTCGCCAACTTCCCAGATGACTTGTCCGGCGGTGGAATAAAGCAGAACGTGTTTTTTGCCGAGCGGAAAGAAATCAGGACATTCCCACATTTCGCCGGAGTCGACGGGATTGGTGTTTTCTTTTTCGGCCCAGTGGCCGGCGGCAAGCGGATGAAGATATTCCCAGTTGCGCAAATCTTTTGAGCGATAGAGAAGAACGCGGCCGCCGATTTTGAATTGGCCGGAGGCAACGCCGAGATACCAGAGATTCGAAGATTCATCGCGCCAGAGAAAAGGATCGCGGAAGCCGGTGAGTTTGGGATCGTCGGGAGGCTGGATGACGGGATCTTTCCATTTGTTCCAGGTGCGGAGCTGGGGATCGGAAGAGGTGGCGAGACACTGCGTTTCGCGGAAATTGTGGTGGCCGTCGCGGAGCGTGGCTCGTTCGAACGGCGCTTCCTGCACGCCGGTGTAGAGGATCGTAGCGGTTCCATTGTCGTTGACGGCGCTGCCGGTGAAGCAGCCGTCGGCATCGGCCCAACCCGGCGTCGGCGCGAGAGCGATGGGCTGGTGGCGCCAGTGAATCATGTCTTCACTGACGGCGTGGTTCCAATGCATATCGCCCCAGACGGCGGCGTTAGGGTTGTATTGAAAAAACATGTGGTAGAGGCCGTTCCAGAAAATGGGGCCGTTGGGATCGTTCATCCAATTCTTTGCGGGGAGAAGATGGAATTGGGGACGGAGGGGATCGGCGGCGAGTTTTGATTGGAGCGCGTCGTCGGTGAGGAATCCGGCGGCGGAGCGACCCACGCGAGGAAGCGCGGCGAGAGACGCGGACGCCGCGGCAGCTTTGAGAAATGAACGGCGGGAGGAAGGCATCGAGCACCTCGCTAGGAAGCGACCCCGCATTTATCGCACAAATTTTAGATGGGCGCTGTCTTTTGACAGGTATCGCAGCCAAGAGTGGCTACGCTACCGGGATCGCTGGTTCAGTTGGCGGCAAGACTCAATGATGCTGCCGCTTCAGCAAGAGTCGCAGGCAAGAGTGCCTACGCTACTGGCGGCTACGCTAGCGATCGGGCTTTGTAACAAGGGCTGCTGGTTGTGCTGCTTTTGCGGCGTTGGAAAAATTGGCACAGCCAAGAGTGGCTGTGCTACCTAGGCGAATTCCTTGAGCGAGGCGCGCAAACGGCGAACGACGCGTTCCTGGCCGAGGACGACCATGGTGTCGAAGAGCGGCGGAGCGACGGCCTGGCCGACGATGGAAACGCGAATCGCGTTGATGAGCAGGCCCGCTTTGACGCCGCCGGCTTCGGCGACGGCGCGCGTCGCGTGATCACATGCGTAATGATTCCAGTCGGGAAGAGCGGCGAGCGCATCGGCGGTTTTACCGAGGAGTTCGGGGACTTTTGGATCTTTCCAGAATTTGTCTTTGGCGGCTTGCTCGTAGCTGAAATCGTCGGCAAAGAACGCGCGCGACCATGTGGAGAAATCGGGCAGCAGGCGAACGCGGGGGCGAAGGAGATCGACGGTTTTCGAAAACCATTCGTGGCCAGCGCCAGTGGCCCATTCTTCTTTCCACAAGCCGCTGCGCTTCAATTCGGCCTCGACCTCGGGCAACAATTCTTCGATGGGAAGTTTTTGCAGGAATTGCGTGTTAAACCATTCGAGCTTGGGACGGTCAAAGACGGCGTTGGTGTGGCTGACGCCATCGAGCGAAAACTTTTCGAGCAACTCGGCGGTGCGAAGAAATTGTTCGTCATGGCCGGGCGCCCAACCGAGAAGCGCGAGGAAATTCCGAAACGCTTCGGGCAAAAAACCTTCCGTGCGGTACATGTTGACGTCGGTGGCGCCGTGGCGCTTCGACAGGCGCGATTTGTCTGCACCGAGAATGAGCGGCACGTGCGCGAAGACAGGGGGCGTTGCGGCGAGCGCCTGGTAGAGGAGCACCTGCTTCGGCGTATTGGAAATGTGGTCGGCACCACGAATGACGTGGGTGATGCACATGTCCACATCGTCTACGACGACGCTCATCTGATACATGGCCTGGCCGAAGTCTTCGCCGTCTTTACCGGAGCGGAGCAAGACGAAATCTTCAATTTCGTCGTTGGAGAATTCGCGTTCGCCGAAGACCGCGTCGAAAAACTTTGTTTTGCCGCCGATGGGAACTTTGAAGCGGATGGCTGGCTTCCCGTCCGGCGTGGACGGTTTTCCGTCGCGGCAAGAGCAGCGCACGATGCGGCGCACTTGCGCGGGGCCGGAATCCGTTTCCGCGTGGTCGCCGCCGACGTATTTTTCCGGCGGGCAGTAACACAGGAACGCAGTGCCATTGGCGAGAAGCTTTTTTGCCGAGTCTTTGTAAAGCTGCGTGCGCTGCGATTGATAGAACGGGCCTTCGTCCCAATCGACGCCGAGCCACTTCAGACCTTCGAGAATTCCGGTGACGAGCTCGGGCTTGTTGCGCTCGGCGTCGGTATCCTCAATGCGCAAAATCATGGTGCCGTGGTAGCGGCGGGCGAAGAGCCAGTTAAACAAAGCGGTGCGGGCGCCGCCGACGTGCAAATAGCCGGTAGGCGAAGGCGCAAAACGCACGCGAGGTTGATTCGGAATCGGATGGGCCTTGTCTGTCATGAGCAGTGCGGAATCTCCAAGCTTTGGCAAACCAACAGTGTAGCGAATTTGGGGTGCGAGCCGCAAAAATGGCAACGGTCCGGCAATTCCGCGGGGCGATAGGACTGTGCTGTGTCAGTAACCCCTGACGACGCCCCTGTCTCTTTGGCCACCAGTACCCCAGTACGGTTGCACAGGTAAAAAATCGTGAACGATAATCGCGAGTACGAAGATTCGCGCAGGGAACGTGTGTCCCTAAGACTGAATTGAGAGCTGCTTCCATTCCTGCAAATCGGCGGAGCCGGTTTGGGTGAAGAGAGCGTCTCCATTTGGAAACTGGGTCGCGTCCGCTGATTGGACTCGAAGGCAAATTTTATTTTGACGGATCATGGATTAGTTGCGCTGGGCTTGCTGCTTGCCACGTCGCTTGTGGCGGGATTCTTCGCGTACATTCACAGCGTAAAACGGCAAACGTATCTGCTGCTGTGGACGGCGGGCTGGAGCCTGCTGGCGTTGCACTATTTGGGATCGGCGTTCACCGGAGACGCGGCGCCGACAAACTTTCAATCTTCCCTGGATCACTGGCTATTCGGAATGGGAGGCGTGCTGTTTTTCCTGGGCACGCAACTTTACGCGCAAAGAAAACCGTGGCTCGTTCCCGCGGGAGTGACCGTTGCGGTGCTGGGCGGATGGGCGATTGCCAACGCGCTCTTGCATTTGCCGATTTCGACCATGGTCGCGGGCAGCGCGGTCTACGTAGCCACAGGCGCACTCTTCTGGACGGAAAGCCGCCGGCAAGAAACGCTGGCCGACCTGCTGTTGTCGGCTGTGTTCGTGGGTTGGGGGCTGATTGGGATAACGTTCGCGTTCTTCCCTGCGTGGCTGACCGAACATCATTTGCGGCTGCATCCGATTTCGTCGTTTCCGGGAGCGTTCGCGGCGATTTTGATGGTGATGGCGCTGTACGAAGAAGAAAAGCGCCGTGTCGAGCGGAACATGCTGGCGCTTTCGAATCTGAATCTGGCGACGTCCAGCTTTGTGGGCGGAGAGATTCATCGCATGTTGTCGCAGGCGCTGGACCGCGTTCTCGGCGTGGTGCGGCTGCCGGCAGGCGCGCTGTTTTTGCATCAAGGGGATCCGCAAGGGCCGACATCGGTGGTGGCGGCGGGACTCGACGATCAATTTTGCCGGACGGTGCAGCAAGAAGGGCTCGATGATTATCTCGTGAACCTGGTTGCGCGGCTCGGAGGATTGCTGGGCTTCCGCGACATGCGCGACGATTCGCTTTCGGCGTTGGAAAAAGAAGAACCGATTCGCCGTTTTCGGGAACTGGCGCTGCAGCAGGATTTGCGCAGCATTATCGCGATCAGCCTGCAGGCGAAGGAGCAGGCGTTTGGCGTGCTGCTGCTTGGGTCGCCCGACAGCCGGAAATTCACTCCGGCGGAGCTGCGGCTGCTATTTGCGCTGGGACACCAGATCGGCATGGCGGTGGAAAACAGCATGCTGATTCAGCAGACGGCACGGCGGTCGGAAGAACTGCACGTGCTGAACGAAATTGGACGCGCGCTGAGCTCAACGCTGCAAAAAGAGGATTTGTTCCGAAAAATCTGGGAAGAACTGCGGCGGCTCTTTGACGTGGAAAATTTTTATATCGGGTCGATCGATAACGCGCTGGACGAGATGCGGTTCGATCTGGAAATTATTGACGGAGTGCGGTTACCGAAGCGTTCGCGGCCGGCGGGAAACCATCTGACCGAATACATCCTTCGAACACGGCAGCCGGTGCTGATTCGCGAAAATTTTGCGGCAGAAGTGAAAAAGCTCGGCGTGGAGCCGATTCGAACGCGCGGCTGTTTCTGCGGCGTACCGCTCGTTGCGTACGACCGGGCGATTGGGGCGATGGCGGTATTTTCGGATCAGGAGCGGGTGTTCGACGAAGGACATCTGGAATTGCTGCGCGTGCTGGCGAGCGAAGCTTCGATTGCGATGGAAAATGCGCGGCTGTTCCAGGAGGAACGAACGAAGGCGCGGCATCTTTCGCTGCTGAATACGATTTCGCGAAATGCGATTGCGACGCTCAATCCAGACGAGATGCTGGCGAAAATTACGGAGCAGCTCGAAGCGGGCCTGACGTACGACCACATCGGAATCGCGACGCTGGATTATTCGACGCGAGAAATCGTGATTCAAGCGGAAGCCGGGAAACGGCGAGGCTCGCTGGGGCTGCGAATTCCGCTGGGAACGGGATTGCTTGGACAAGTGGCGCGAACGGGAAGCATGGCGGCGTTCAATGCGGCGGTGGCGGCCGAAGCGACGCTGAAGCCGATCCTCGCGGATTCGGTGGCGGCGATTGGACTTCCGGTGTTTTACGCGGAGCAATTGCATGGCGTGTTGTATGTCGAATCGTCGGAAGCGATCGATTTTACCGAGGAAGAGATTCTTCTGCTGGGAACGCTTGCGGACTTGATTTCCGGCGCTCTGCACAACGCGCTGAGTTTCCAGAAGGCGCAGGAACAGGCAATTACGGACGGCTTAACCGGCGTGAAAACACATCGCTTCTTCATGGAAGCGCTGTCGGCGGAATGGAAGCGTTCGACGCGCGCGGGCCGTGCGTTCGCGCTGGTGTTGATGGACCTCGACCGATTCAAGTTCGTGAACGATTTTTACGGGCACCTGGAAGGCGACCTGGTGTTGCAGCGAGTCGGGCAGATTCTGGAGACGAATTGCCGGCGTTCGGACGTGGTGGCGCGTTACGGCGGAGACGAATTCGTCATCCTGATGCCGGAAACGTCGATGGAGCAGGCGCGGCAGCTTGCGTCGAAACTGAGAGGATGGGTTTCGGCGGATCCGCTGTTGCGCGAGAAAAATATTTCTGCAAGCTTCGGTATCGCGTGCTATCCGCTGCACGGGTCGTCGCCGCAAGAGCTGATTCAAGTGGCGGATGCTTCGATGTATTTGTCGAAACATCAGGGTGGGAACGCGGTTTCGACGGCCGATCATTTCGATCCGAATGAAGCAAAAAAGTGGAAGCGCGACGTGCTGGAAGCGTATCTGGGCGTAACGCTGAAGCGGCTTTTCGCGACGGGCCCGGAGGCGTTTGAGGAGATTTATCAGCGGCTGAAGCAGTTCACGGAATCACTGGCTTCGACCGAAACGGCCGGCGCACAAACGGTTTCGGAAAAGCCGGCGGGGCCACAAGCGCTGCCACAAGCCGTGCTGGACACAGTGACTTCGCTTGCTTATGCCATAGACGCGAAGGACCACTACACGCAGGGCCACTCGCAGAAAGTTTCCGCGTATGCCGCTTTGATCGCCGAAGCCATGAACATGAGCGATGCGGAAGTGGAAGAGATCCGGCTCGGTGCCGTGCTTCACGACATCGGAAAAGTCGGTATTCCGGAACAGATTTTGAACAAGAGCGGCCCGTTGAATCCGGAAGAGTGGGAGCTGATGAAGGGCCACGTGGTTTTCGGTGCGAAGATTCTGGAACCGCTGACGCCTCTGGCGAGAATTCGCGAGATGGTCCTGCACCATCATGAATTCTTCGATGGTTCGGGCTATCCGGATGCATTGCTGGGAGAAAACATTCCACTTGGCGCAAGGATTGTCGCCGTGGCGGATGCATATGACACGATCACCAGCGACCGAACTTACAAAAAGGGCCGCGCTGCTTCCGATGCGCTGGCAGAACTGGAACGCTGCGCGAACGCGCAATTCGACGCGCGAATCGTGGAGATTTTCGTGCAGGCGATGCGGCAGCTGCCGAATCCAATTATCGAACCCGCCTCTCTTTCTTCGAGCCGCAACTCGTAATAAGCTGACACTAGCCAGCGTTGGAACTCACGTCAGTCAGGGAGAAAGCCGAATGCAGACCGCGAAAGTGGTGTGGACGGGCGGGCAGAAGTTCCGTGCAATCAGCCCCTCGGGCCACACGCTTCATTTGGATTCGGATCGGAGCACCAACGAGGGGCCGGGCCCGATGGAACTACTGCTGATGGCGCTGGGCGCGTGCACGGCGACCGATATCGTGATTATTCTGGAGAAGAAGCGGCAGAAGCTCGACTGGCTGGAAGTGATTTGCTCGGGAGAACGCGCGTCGAGCCCACCGACGGTGTGGAAAAAGCTGGAAATCCTGTTCCGCATGGGCGGCGATTTGCAGGAAGATGCCGTGAAACACGCGATCGCGTTGAGCGCGGAGAAATATTGTTCGGTAGCGGCAACGCTGCAGAAGACTGCAACACTCACCTGGAAGCACGAGTTAGTCCGCTCCTGACGCACCGTAGTATCCTTCCGTGCAATAGTACGATTTTACCGTTGCATGAAGTTCCGAGGCACGTTATACCACTAATAATCCATGGGGGCCCTGTCACGGTTTTTGTTGCTTGGGAGCTGTTTGTTTTGCGCGACCGTTGTGGTGGCGGAGGCGCAGAAGCAGGCGGAGCCACGACCGCCCGCGACCACGATTCCTCTTTCGAAAATTCCACGCGTTACACATTCCCCGAAAATTGAAGACTATCTGGAGGGCCGCGCGCGCGAAGCAGAGCTCGCCGTTCAGGACTTCCGGCAAAACGTCCCCGGCGATGGCGACCCGGCGAGTGAACAGACAACCGCCTATCTGTCCTACGACCAGAAAAATCTGTACGTGGTTTTTGAATGCAAGGACAGCTTGGGCAACGTTCGCGCACACCTTTCAAAACGCGAGGATCTGGATCAGGACGACGGCGTCGGCGTCTTCCTGGACACGTTCCACGACAAGCATCGCGCCTACTATTTTTTTTCGAACCCGCTCGGCATCCAGCAAGACGCGATTTATACCGAGGGGCAGGGGTACGACTACAGCTTCGACACAGTGTGGAATACCGAAGGCCGGTTGACGAAGGACGGTTACATTGTGTGGTTCTCGATTCCCTTCAAGAGCCTGCGCTTTTCGCACGAGCCGGAACAAACCTGGGGAATCGCGTTGTACCGGACGATTCTGGCAAAAAGCGAGTATGACTACTGGCCGTATGTGACGCAGCGCGTGCAAGGACTGGCGCAGCAGTTTGCGCCGGTGAATGGTCTGGAACATGTATCCCCTGGCTGGAACATTCAATTCATTCCTTATGGCCTGCTGGCATCAAATCATTTCCTGAATCAACCGACAGATGGAACGGCGCCCGGTTACAAAGATGTGTTCGAACACCGAGCGGGACTGGACGCGAAATTTGTGGCGAAAGATTCGCTCACATTCGATGTGACGCTGAATCCGGACTTCAGCCAGGTGGAATCGGACGATCCGCAGGTGACGGTAAATCAGCGCTTCGCAGTGTTTTTTCCCGAGAAGCGGCCGTTCTTCATCGAGAATGCGGGATTTTTCATGACGCCGGTAAATCTTTTTTTCTCCCGGCAGATTATGGACCCGCAATTCGGCGCACGAATGACGGGCAAGGTCGGTTCATGGACGCTCGGCGCGCTTGCGATAGACGATCGCCGACCGGGGCAGGATCAGCCAGCGGGACCGTTCGATACGCGTGCGGTGGATGGCGTGGTGCGGGTGGCGCGCGAATTCGGGAAACAGTCATACATCGGAGCGTTTGCTTCGAGCCGCGATTTTGCGGACACAAGCAATCGGGTGATTTCCCTGGATGCGCGAATCAAGCTGGGTAAAAACTGGGTGACCGATCTTCAGGCAGCGCACAGTTGGACGCGACAGGATGACCGGCTACCGCAACTTTGCCAGAATTTCGATGTGCCCATTGGCAGAGATGCAGCCTCCCAGCAAGGTAATTCCCTTTACGCGGACCTTTCCTACACCGGCCGGCATTTCTTGATGTCGCACACGTTCACGGATTACACGCCGGGATTTTGCACCGAGCTTGGCTTCGTTCCGCGCGTGGACATCCGGCAGGAAACGTCGGCGGCGGGCTATTATTGGCGGCCGGTACACAGCAAAATCGTGGATTTTGGGCCGTCGGCGAGCGAACTGGTCGACTGGGATCATAACGGCGTCTTGCAGGACT
>DATGIS010000106.1:0-30318 GCA_035295625.1 Candidatus Acidiferrum sp.
TGTGATTCCGCCAGATTTCTCATGGAAGTGAAGTTGGTGATGACTCCTTGCGGCGCCCGCTCCCGGTCCCCTCCACAGCCTCGGGTAGGAGCCTTCGCAGGTAATCCCTATTTTACGTGGCTTTCCCTCGGGAATGCCAACCTCCTTCCATCGGGCGGAGCGTTTCGTGGGATGAATCCCTTGATTTGCGCCTTTTTCGGCGATTTCCCTCGCTAGCCCGCCGAGCCGGCTTTGCCCTCTTGGCTCTCTATGTTCTGCCCCCGCGCCGCTCTGGAAATACACCCAAACCGTCAGTAACAAATCCGCGACACATCCCCTTGACTTGCTTGCCCCTGGGCCAGGTTTTACTTACCCTGTCGTACAGTGGCCACCAAACGCACAAACTCAAAGCTTTCTGTCTGCTTGCTCTCCCCGCACCCGCTGGTCCTGAGCGAGTTCGAACGCCTTTTAAACAAGCCCCAATTCAAGGTCGTTTCCAAACAGCTCGAATCGACCCTCGCTCCCGATCTCCGCAATCTGGAGCCCCCCAAAGCGCAGGTTTATATCGTGGATGCGCACGCTGCCCGTCAGGCGACCGGCGCGCTCTTGTCCAATATTCTCGAACGCTTTACCGACGCGCGCCTTATCGTCGTCGGCGATCAGCATCAGGATGCCAACAGTTTTTCGCTCTTGCGCCTCGGTGTGAAGGGAATCCTGACTTACGAAGAAGCGCGCGATCAGCTCATTCGCGCTTTACCGCTTGTCGCCAACGGCGGCTTTTGGGTTCCACGTTCCGTTCTGTCCGGTTTCGTGGATTCGATCCTTACCAATCAAACGCGCCGCCTGAAGACCGATTCCGTCGCCAATCTCAGCCGCCGCGAACAGGAAGTTCTCGATTCTTTGCTCGAGAATCTTTCCAACAAGGAAATCGCCAACAAACTCAACATCGCCGAGCGCACCGTCAAATTTCACGTTTCGAATTTGCTCAACAAATTCGGCGTTCGCCGCCGCGCTGACCTTATCCTCCTAACTTTCCAGCGCCGCTTGAGTCCGCAATCGTAGCGAAAGCGTTCCATTTCTTTGTAAGGGCTGTCTTTCGAGGCAGCCCTTTTTTTTTACTTCGTGCTCTCTTGCGACGCATCCAAAGCCGTTCGCATCAATCGCTGATCCAGAACCAGAAAATACACCAGAGCGCTTTCACTCCATCTTTCCACGTAATCTTTTTTCCTTCTTCGTAAGTCCGCCCCGCATAACTGATCGGCACTTCATAAATCCGCCAATTCTTCTTCGCAATCTTTGCCGTAATCTCCGGCTCAAACCCAAACCGGTTCGATTTGATCTGCACCCCTTTTAAAACTTCCGTGCGAAAAACTTTGTAACAGGTCTCCATGTCCGTCAATTTCAAGTTCGTGAAAATGTCGCTCAGAAGCGTCAGCATCTTGTTCGCAACGTAGTGCCAGAAATAATGCACCCGCTGCGGCCCGCCCAAAAAACGCGAACCAAATACCACGTCTGCTCGCCCGTCAATAATTGGTTCCAGCAATTTCGGATAGTCCCGCGGGTCATACTCCAGGTCTGCGTCCTGCACCAGTACGATATCGCCCGTCGCTTGCGCGAATCCTCTCCGCAGCGCCGCCCCTTTTCCCTGATTCTTTTCCTGAAAGAAAAATCGCAAATCCCGCAGCGGTGTCGCGTCGCCCCCATCGGTTGCCGGCGCACTCGTTTCTCCCGCCGCCTGCAGTTGCGCCATGGACTCCAGCATCTGCCGCGTTCCATCGGTCGAAAAATCATCCACCAGGATGATTTCCTTCCGCGTGGGGTCGTCGGTGACCCGCCGCAGCAATTCCTCCAATGTGTTTTTTTCGTTGTAAACGGGAATGACGACGGACAGCTTTGGATCGCTCAACGCTTGCGGATTTCGTCTGTGTCGGCTCATGCGTCTCACGCATTGTATCGGCCCACTCGCCCTTTTTCCAAGCGCCGCCTTCTCACCGGGTGCCATTCCGAACCCGCCGTATTTTGGCGGGTTCGGAATCTGCTTTTCTCTCGGCCGTTGTACGATCTTTTTTGCCGCCAGCTCTTCAATGCGTTTGCTGTGTTCTCAGCGTCCACTGTGTTAAATTTTTTCATCAGCCTTTCGTGCGAACAATGTCTAGCTTCTTCATCGAACAATTCGGCTGCCGCGCCACCCAAGCCGACGGCGCCGCCATCGAACGCCAGCTCCGCGACCGCGGCTGCTCGCCCTCCTCATCCGCGTTCAACGCCGAATTCGTCGTCATTAACACCTGCACGGTCACCTCCGCCGCCGACACGCAAGCCCGCGACGCCATCCGCAAAATTCACGCGCAAAATCCTTCCGCAAGAATTCTCGTCACCGGCTGCTACGCCCAGCGCGCCCCGGAAGAACTCGCCGCGCTCCCCGGCGTCTCCTTCGTGGTCGGCAACTCTCATAAACCGCAAATTCCCAATCTCATCACTACCCGAAACGATCAATTCGTGCAGATAACTTCTGCTGCGACGCCGCAAGCGGCACCTCCAACGCCCGGCATCTTGATCGGAGACATCTTCGCCGCCCGCGACGTCCTTGTCGCACCCGTCCTCGGCGGAGAAGGGAACCACACTCGCCCCACTCTCAAAATTCAGGATGGCTGCAACAACCGCTGCTCCTTTTGCGTTATCCCGTTCGTTCGCGGCAAGAGCCGCAGCCTCTCGCCGGAAACTGTCCTTGCCGAAATTAGCCGCCTCTGTGATTCCGGTTTTCAGGAGATCGTCCTCAGCGGCATCAATCTCGGTTCCTGGGGCCGCGATCTTTCTCCTCGCGCCGACATTCTCGATCTTCTGCGCCGCATCCTGGACGAAACGTCGCTCCCTCGCCTCCGCATCAGTTCCATCGAACCGCTGGACGTCACGCAGGATCTCATCGCCCTCTTCGCCAGCACCGACCGCATCGCCCAGCACTTTCACATGCCGCTGCAATCCGGTTCAGATAATATTCTTGCGGCAATGCACCGCTGGTATCGCACCGAGCACTACGCTCGCCGCGTAAAACTCATCGGCGAATTTCTTCCTCACGCCGCCATTGGCGCCGATGTCATCGCAGGTTTCCCGGGAGAAACCGAAGCTGACCACGAATCCACGCTCCGCTTCATCGATTCGCTTCCATTCACCTATCTCCACGTCTTCTCATATTCATCTCGCCCCGGCACCAATGCCGCTGCACTCGAATCGCAAGTTTCCGGAGAAACCATCCATCGCCGCGCCCACGAACTCCGTGCCCTCGGCGAATCCAAATCCGAAAAATTCCGCCAATCCCAACTCTGCCGCACGCATCGCGTACTTACACTCCATCGCCCCGAAAAATCGCTCGACGCCCGCTGGACTCCGGCTCTCTCTTCCAACTATCTCCAGTTCCGAATTCCCGAACTTCTTCCGGCAAACCGATTTTTCGATGTCCGCTCTGCCGCCGTAGAAGATCATTTCTTGCACGCAGAAGTTGTTTCAACTCCGCGGCTCGCGACCGCGTCCGCATGATATTCTTCGCGTAATGCGCATCCTCGCCCTCTCCAAGCTCAGCCGCGATTCCGCCGCTGCTTTTTTTGACGATCAAGCCATCCTCGCCGCCCTCGAAGAAGCGAAACTCACTCGCCTTCAGGAAGCCGGTTACGTTCCGCGTCTCGCCATGTCGCGCATTCTCGACCACTTTCACACGAAACCTTCCGACCTCGCTGCCATCGCCGTCGCCGATCTTCCGCCGTCCAGCACGAAGAAAAATTCTCTGGCCGTTGCTTCGTTCCAGCAGCTCCGTCACCTGCTCGCCGGCAGCCGCAACATTCTTCGCTTCGATCACCATCTCTCCCACGCCGCCAGCGCCTATTACACTTCCGGCTTCGACCGTGCTCTCATTCTGACTTTCGACGAAGGATCGATGGCTCGTTCCGGCTCGATTTCCCTCGGCGACGGCGACCGCATCAAAACCCTTCGCAATCTTGCTTTCCCGAATTCCATTGGCTGGTTTTATTCCCGGCTCACTCACTATCTCGGTCTTCGCCCAAATCGCGATGAGCACAAGCTGCAATGGCTCAGCAAAGACGGCGAGCCGGAATTTCTCGGCGCCTTCCGCAAAGTTTTTTCTTTCGGCGCAAAAGGCCTGCCCGTTCTGAATCGTGGCTATTTCAATTCCGGGCCCGATCGCCGCGGCATTTTCTCCCCGCGTTTTTTCCGCGAGTCGGGTTTGCCCAAGCCCGGCACAAATCTCGACGCTCACATCCGCGCAAATATCGCGCGCAGCGCGCAGGACTATCTCGAAGAATTCGTAATCACCGTCGCCAACAATTTTCGCGAAACCGCTTCCGCCGATTCCCTCTGTCTCGCCGGTGGCGTCTTCCTCAACGTCCTTCTTATCCGCGCGCTTGAACTGCGCAGCGGCTTCAAAAATGTCTACGTCCAGCCCGTCGCCGGAAACGCCGGCACCGCGCTCGGCGCCGGTTTTCTCGCTCGCAAAAAACTTACCGGCCACTCCGGCCGCGCTCCACTCAACTCGCTCGCTCTCGGCCCCGAGCCCACCTCGCAGGAAATCAAAACCGTCCTCGACAACTGCAAAATCGTCTACCGCTATATGTCCGGCGACGATCAACTTCACGACGAAGTCTGCAAACATCTCGAACGCGGCAAAATCGTCGCCTGGTGCCAGGGTCCGACCGAATTCGGCCATCGCGCTCTCGGCCATCGCAGCCTTCTTGCTTCGCCATTTTCCGAATACGTCGTGGAAAATGTGAATCAGTACATCAAGCACCGCGAAGAGTTTCATCCCTTCGCGCTTTCCGTTCCCGCGGAGCGTGCCGCCGAATATTTCGAGTGCGGCCCCAATTGCCGCTTCATGGCTTCTCTGGGCAGCCTGAAAAATTCCTTCGCAGGCCTCGAACGTTTTGCGTTCAACGGCAACGCCGTTCGCGTTCACACCGTCGAGCGCGAAGCCAATCCCGGCTTCTGGCGCTTGCTACACAAATTCGGCGAAACCGCTCCTGCGCCTATCCTCGTCAACACCAGTTTCAATCTCTTCGGCGAACCTCTCGTCACCGATCCCCGCTCCGCCGTCCGCTCCTTCTACTGCGCCGGCATCGACGCCCTCGCCATCGGCCCCTTCCTCGTCGTCAAGTAATTCAAGTCCTGCGTCGGTACTTTGTGAGAAGAGGAATCGCAAAAACGACTCCGAGTAGTGCTAGCGGGCTCGAATAGAGCCATTGAGTTCTCCGTTCTTCAGCTTGTTTTGCTCGGAGCGCTTCCAGATTTCGTTGAGATGGTTCTTTAATGTAGGCAAGTGATTCACGCTTCGTGTAATCAAAGATCGGTATGTTCACGCCCATAACGAAAAACGCGAAGAACAGCATGACTAGGAATCGGTACAGTCGCCTACGCTTGGTGGTCGCAGTGATCAAGGAATTTTTGTCTTCGTTCGACATTCTTCACCCTTCAAACACCACCATCGCCATCGCCTGACTCGCCGTGTGCGTAATCGTCACCGCAATGTGCTTCACGCCGAGCTTGTCCGCAATCTTTCGCGCTTCGCCCTTCAACTCCAGCGTCGGCTTCCCGCTCAATTCGCGCACCACTTCAATATCCACCCATCGCACTCCGCGGCTCCATCCTGTTCCCAGCGCCTTCATCGTCGCTTCTTTCACCGCGAATCGCCCCGCATACCGTTCATACTTATTCTTGAACTTCTCGCAGTAAGCGCGTTCTTTTTCCGTGTACAGCCGTTTCAGAAATCTTTCCCCCTGCCGCCCGATTGCATCGCGCACTCGGTCCACTTCCGCAATGTCCACTCCCAGCCCGACAATCATTCCCACGCCCTGTAGCGCAAGCCTTCAGGCCTGCGGCTTTTGTCTTCTCTCCACTGAATTTCGCTGCCTTTTCGTTCCCGATTATACTTACTGGATGCCCGTCGCCTCGAAAACTTCTCTGCCGCGCCGCAAAGCCGGCCAACCGCCGCCGCGTCCCAGCGCGCCCGCAAAAATCGCCAAGCCCTGGTCTCTCCGCTCTTCCGGCAATCTAAAAATTCTCGAACTCGACGCCTTCAAAAAATTCCCCTGGCTCATTCACGGTTTCAGCACCGCTCCCGGCGGTGTGTCCGATCTTGACGGCGACAGAGTCCTGAATCTCAGCTTCACCGAATGGGACACGCGCGAAAACGTCCTCGAAAACCGCAAAAAATTCCAGACCGCTCTCGGCGCCGAAAAATTCCCGCTCATCAATCTCAAGCAAATTCATTCCGCCGTCGTCTGGCCTTTCGCTTCCGCTCCAAAGGAAGCTTGCAAAGGCGACGCCTCGATCACAAAAACTCCGGGCCTTCTCCTCGGCGTCCAAACCGCCGACTGCGTTCCCATCCTTCTCGTCGATCCCAAAAAACACGCCGTCGCTGCAATCCATGCCGGCTGGCGCGGCACTCTCGCCCGCATCGCCGAGAAAACCGTCGGCGAACTCGTCGCCAAATTCAAATCAAATCCTTCCGATCTTCTCGCCGCCATCGGCCCGAGCATCGGTCCCTGCTGCTACGAAGTCGGCGCCGAACTCGTCATCCAATTCACTTCGCAATTTGCCGATGCCGCCGATTATTTCGACGAGCCTCGCTCCGGCGAAGAACCCAATCCTCTTCAGTGGCTCAACATGATGCCACCCGGCCACCAGCCACCGCCCAAGAACGTCCATCTCGATCTGGGCAAAGCCAATCGCTCCCAACTTCTCGCCGCCGGGCTTCGAGAAAACAATATCTTCTCCTCCGGCCTCTGCACCGCCTGCCATCCCTCGCTCTTTTTCAGCTACCGCAAACAAGGCGCTCGCTCCGGCCGACTCCTCTCCGCCGTTGCGATCCGAAGCTGAACAGCCGGAAGGGCAGGGGGGATAGGTATAGGTTTTTCCATAACTGCAGATTCTGAAGGACTTTAAGTCCTTTGTTTTGCAACTGCAGATTCTAAAGAAGTTAGAGACCGGTTTTTCGTAACTGCAGATGGTAAAGGAGTTAGCGAAGTGGAAGGCGACTTTCACGGGGAAGAGTATCACATAAAGTAATATTAGTCAAGGGGAAAGTGCGAGGAACCGGCGAAAAGTTACGTGGTTACTCTCAACTGAGAACCGTAAGCTCTGAGCTGTCAGCTTCTTTCAGCGCCAACTGCCCGCACGCCGCCATCACATCTCTTCCGCGTGAATACCTCGTAAATGCCGGCACGCCCTTCTCCAGCAAAATCCGGTGAAACTCCGCCACCGCTTCTTCCGCCGGCTCTTTGTACGGCAGCGCGCCGGGATTCCACGGAATCAGATTCACTTTCACGCGCCCCAGCCCGCTCATCAAACGCGCCACGCGCCGCGCATCTTCCGCCGTATCATTCACTTCGCCGAGCAGCACGTATTCGAACGTAATGTACTCCCGCGATCCCGTTGGGAATTTCTTGCAAGCCGCCAGCAATTCCTTCAACGGATATTTCTTGTTGATCGGCATCAAAACGTCCCGCTGCTCATCATTCGAAGCATTTAAGGAAATCGCGAGCTTGGGCCGCACGGCTTCCTTCGCCAACTTCTCAATCCCCGGCACAATTCCGCTCGTCGAAAGCGTGACATGCTTCGGCGCGAGTCCCACGGCTTTCGGGTCCAGCACAATCCGCATCGCCGCCATCACATTGTCAAAGTTGAGCAGCGGCTCGCCTTGTCCCATCAAAACCACATTTGTCTGCTTTTTGTCTCTCGGAATGCCGGTCTCCAGACCGGCCTCTTGTTTCTCCTCGTTCTCTTTCAGTGCCGCCAAAATCTGGCCAACAATCTCTCCCGCCGTCAAATTCCGGATCAATCCCAATTGCGCCGTCATGCAGAACTGGCAATCCACCGCGCAGCCGGCCTGCGTCGAAATACAGATGGTCTGCCGGTTCTCGCTCGGCATCCAAACCGCTTCTACCGATGCTGCCTTCGTCGCGCCCTTCTGCCCGCCGGCCGCCAGCCCAAACAAATACCGCACCGACCCATCTTTCGAAAAATATCTCTGCTTCACTACCGGCAGAGTAACCGTCGCTTCGTCCGCGAGCTTTTCTCGCAACGAGGCCGGCAGCACCGTCATCTGCGCAATCTCAAAATTCCGCTCCTGATAGAGCGCGCGGTAAATCTGATCCCCGCGGTACGCCGGCTCGCCAATCCCGGCCAGCCACTCCCGCAACTCCTCCCGCGATTTGCCCAGCAATTCCATAAATCCGCACAATTCCTCACACCCAGAATATCGCGTATCGGTTTTCTTTACCTCTTTACCTCACCACTTCATTCCTTCGTTTTCCCCGCGCTATAATTCCCTGGAGGCTTTCGATGCCCAACAATCTCACCGCGGCCCAGCTTTCCATCTCCGACTGGGTCAAGAATCTCTCCGCCATCCCCGCCAAAGAATTCACCCTCGAGAACGTCCAGAACTTTGTGATTCAGAATCACGTTCGTCCCGACTCTCTCGAAAAATATCTCTATTTCTCGAAGGGCTGCTACACGCGCAACCTCATCTTTAAGAATGACCTCTTCGAATGTATGACCATCTGCTGGGAAGTCGGCCAGTCTTCGCGAATCCACAATCATCGCGACCAAAATTGCTGGATGTCCGCCCCTATCGGCCGCCTCAAAGTTCAGAATTTCCGCGTCGAAGATCGCCACGCCGTCGCCGATCACGAGGGCACTTGCAAGCTGGTCCCCACCGACATCTACGAAATGAACGCAGCCAATCCTTGTTACGTCAATCCGCTCGAACCGGTCCATCAGGTTCTCAATCTCGCCGAATACAAGCAGCGCGCGGTCAGCATTCACATTTACTCGAAGCCTTTCGATTCCTGCGAAGTCTACCAACTCGAAAAAGGTACGTACGGCGATGTTCCCCTGCATTACACGTCCGAATACGGCAAGCTCCACCCGGACGAAAAGTTGATTTAACTTCGAGCCGGAATTCCACGCGCAGGTTCACCCATCACGTCATCCCGTGACCGCTATCACTGCCCGACCTGTGCGTCCTGCCCAAACTGGGACTGGTAGCAGGAGGGCATCATGAAAGCCGCAGTCGCTCCAACTCGCACAGCCATTCAAATAGACAACATTTTGTTCGCCACCGATTTTTCGCCGGCCGCCGCCGCCGCGCTTCCGTTTGCTGCACAGTTTGCCCGCGAATTCGGGGCGAAACTTTTCGCGGTTCACGCAAAAGCACCGGAGAATTACGCTTTGCCCGCAACGGAAATCTGGCCTATCGCCACTGCGCAACTCGAAAAAGAAACCGCCGACCTTAAGCGCACGCTCGAGGAAGATTTTCCGGATGTCACCAGTGAAGTCATCATCATGGAAGGCGGCATCACCGGAGTCGTCGATTTCGTGGCGCAGTCGAAGAAAGCCGATCTCATCGTTCTCGGCACGCACGGACGCCGCGGCATCGGCAAATTCATTCTCGGTTCTATCGCCGAGGAAATTCTCCGCCACGCGTCTTGTCCGGTGCTTACCGTCGGCCCGCAAGTGGGGGCCGGCCGGCCGCTCGCGAAAAAATTGCGGAAGATTCTGTTCGCCACCGACTTCAGCGAAAACGCGAACACAACTTTTGCTTTTGCCGTGGGTCTTGCGCAGGAACAGCAAGCGCATCTCACTCTGCTTCACGTGATTGAAAATCCCAAGACTGGCGACCTTGTCCAGCCGCACGAACTCGAACAGTTCGCGCTCGATCATCTCGCTTCGTTTGCCGATGGCGAATCCGGACTTGTTTCCAATCCGCGTACGCTGGTCGTACATGGGGCACCGAGCGAGAAGATTCTCGAAGTCGCAGAGAGGGAACAAGCCGATCTGATCGTTCTCGGCCTGCGTGAGTCGCAGGGTTACATTCGCGCCACACATCTGCCGACGGCCGTGGCGCATCAGGTGATTTCGCAAGCCACATGCCCCGTGTTGACGGTCCGCGCGTAGCCTCAAGTTACGCGTACAACACGGTCGGCGCCCCGCTCGGTCTGATCGTCCTCACGGCCTGCGGATAGCGCCCAGCAGTACCTGCCAGTAGCTGTGCGAACGAGGGGCGGGCAGCCCTACCCTGGCCGCCCCTCAAATTGTCTTCGTGGATCCTTAAATTGCTTTTGCCGCAAAAATTCCGGCAAAGTTTCCCTTGTATCGGAAGAAAAGAAAAAACCAAAGAATCGCGATGACCGCCCCCGGCTGCCATCCCTGGTGCATCAGCAATCCATGAAACAGCAAAATGTTCACAATCACCGGTCCCAGCAACGTTAGCCCCAGCGGCACGAACCGATTCACCAACAGCAGCAATCCGCCGATCAGCTGTACTGCGCCCACGAACGCTGTATAGTGCGAATCCATCATGATTTTTGCAAAGTCTCCGCCCGGCCCCGGTGGCAGCGGCGGCGCGTGTAGGAAATTCAAGATCCCATTCGACCCGAAGACTACAAACGCCAATCCCACCAGCACCTGCACAACGATCGTCAATACTTTCATCGTCCCTCCCAGGCCCGTCTCGCGGTCGTCTTGGCCGCCGATCTCGGCCCGTCCAAGACCCCAAATTAAACCATGCCTCCGCTTTTTTCGAAATGATTCGCGCCGGGCTTTCGTATCACCAGCTGAGGACCTGTCCATGCGTCAGAATTCCCCTGATAGCCTCCGTCGTCTCACGGGTTTCGCCGGCTTCTTCGGCGCTCTCCTTTTCTTCGCCGGGGACATGCTCTTTTACGGGCACTTCGGCTCCGGGGCAAATTTCTCTGCTGGCCTCATCACTACCGTCACCCACGCTTCCGACGCTCGGCTCTACGCCGGCGGCCTGGTCGGCCCGTTCGCTGCCTGCCTCTGCCTTCTCGGGTTCTGGCATGTCTATCTCAATACTCGCGCCGCCAGTCTTCCGCTCGCCCGCCTGATCCTGATTTGTTTTTCCGTCCTGATGATTTTCGGCAGCGCCATCCACACTCTTTGGACAGCACGCGGACTCGCGCTCAAATATTGTTACGCGCAATCCGCGCCGTGCGTCGATCTCGCCGGCTCGGTCAAATCTTATTGGACGCTCGCCTACAATCTCGGCTCCATTCCCGGTTATCTCGGCGCAATTCTCTTGCTCGGGCTTGTCCTGTTTCGCCGTACAAATTATCCCCGGTGGACCGCTCTTGCGAATCCCGCCCTCCTCATCGTCCTGTCGTATCTGGCCGTCGACGTTCCCGCGCCTCTTGGGGCCATCCTTGTCGGCGGTTCCGCCAACCTTTCCATCGCCCTGTTCTTCCTGGTGTCACTTCTTTCCACCTGGCGCCAGCCGCTCCCAAATCGTTCAGTAACGTAAGAGCACATTCCCTCCATCTAAACAAAAAAAAGTTCGGAGGATTTCCGCTGCCTTCACCCTACGTTCCGAAAGCTCCTGCGTCTAACCTGCTGCCGCGAATTCTTCGCAACTAACCGGGGTGCATCGCAAGCAGAAATTGAGTTTTCTCGTGCACGACGGGCGAGAGGATTGCGGGCTTCAATGAACCAACTTCGCGACGGGAGGCCTTAATGCGGTCTAAATCCATCTCGCGGTCGTCCTACTTGTTGCTGATCTTCGCTTTTTTATTCGCAGCAATTGCCGCTCGAGCGGATGAGCCGCAGCGGAAGATAACGCAGCTGACCGAGGGTGTATTCGCGATTGAGCATCCCGGCCATCGGCACGACGGCATGTTCAGCGGCAACACCACCGTAATTATCGGAAGCCGACAGGTGCTGGTCGTCGATTCGGCTTATCTTCCATCCGTGACGCGCGGCGACATCGCGCAAATTCGGAAGTGGACGGACAAGCCCGTCACGTTTCTGGTGAACACGCATTTCCACAACGACCACAATCTCGGAAACGCCTTGTACTTAGAAGCTTTTCCGGCGGTCACCATCATCGCCCAGAAAGAAACCAAACGAAGCATGGACATGTTCGGTCCGGGCTCCGCAGGGAGGGAAGAGCGTTTGAGCACGCGACTTGAGAAGATGCTCGACGAAGGCAAAGGCCCGAATGGCCAGGCGCTATCCTCCGATGACATTTCGTACGTCAAAGAAGTCATGACTGATCGCCGCCCCAATGTGGAAGACATCAAGAAGATAAAATTTCAGAGCGCCACGCTGGCCTTCGACCACGATCTCGCCATCGACCTCGGCAACCGCGAGGTGCAAATCAAATTCCTGGGCAAAGGAAACACTGCCGGCGACGCTGTCGTCTTTCTGCCCAAGGAAAAAGTTGTCGTAACCGGCGACCTCGTGGGCTATCCCATTCCCATGGCGAATGACGGCTATCCGAGCGAATGGATTCACACGCTTCAGAATCTCGGACAGCTGGACGCCGACACGATCGTGCCTGGCCACGGCCCCGTGCTCCACGACAAGTCACAAATCTTTTTATTCCGCGACCTGCTGCAAAGCGCCGTCGATCAGATGAACGCGAAGCTCATACAAACCGGCCCGGCGATGTCCCGCACTCTGGATGAAGTCAAAGGATCAATCGACCTTTCTGCATTTCGTTCCCGTTTCATCGGCGCTAATCAGGATTTGATTCCGGATTGGGATCAATTTACGGATGGTTTGATCAAAACAGTTTTTGAGGAAGCGAGTTTGCAATAGCCGCGCCAGAAAATTGAATTCACATTTGTCTGGCAGGAGGAATAGGGTGTTCCGATTTCTGTGTGCTTCCGCACTTATGCTGGCATCGGCTTGCATCGTTCTTTGCGCGCCGATGGAGTCTCTCAAACTTCCGCCTGATTCGCCCCGCTGGGAGCTGCAAGGGCAGGCAAAGCTTGCCGAATACCAGGGACGCAAGGCGCTGCTCATCGACGGTGGCGCGGCCATCGTCAAAGATTTCGAAATGCGCGATGCGATCATCGATGTTGATGTTGCCACTCCCGCGCCGCGCGGTTTCTTCGGCTTCGACGTTCGCATCGACGGCGAAGGAAAAAACTACGAAGAAATCTACTTGCGCCAGCATCAGTCCGGCTATCCCGATGCGATGCAGTACACGCCGGTTCTCAACACCGGCCGCAACTGGCAAATCTTTAATGGTCCGGGCTTCACCGGCGCCGTCGATATTCCCAAAGCGGTGTGGTTCCACATGCGCCTCGAAGTTGCCGGTGCACAGGCAAAACTCTACGTCAAAGACATGGAAAAGCCCGCGCTCGTCATGGACGATTTGAAAAGCGGCATTGAGAAAGGCCAGGTCGCGCTCTTCACGCTGACCGGCGAAACTTATTTTTCCAATTTCGAGATTAAGACGACTGCGGACGCGCCCTGGGTGCGCCATCTTCCTCCGATGCCCGCAAACACTCTCACCAAGTGGGGCATCTCTCCTTCGTACGACGGGCTCGCGCGCAATCTCGAACTGCCTCTCTCGCCATCCGAGAGTGGCGACATCAAGTGGCAGGAGGTTGAAGCCGAGCCGCCCGGCTTTGTCGTTCTTTACCGATACCGCGAAGCTCCGCATCCTCGCGTCACGTTTCAGTCCGACTTCTCGACGCGCCTTCAGCCGCAACCCGGCATGAAAGTCCTCTACGCGCGCACCACCATCGACTCCGATCGCGAGCAGATCAAAAAACTCGAAATCGGTTACAGCGACGACGTCACCGTTTTTCTCAATGGAAAAATTCTCTACCGCGGTCGCAGCGCGCAGGATTTCCGCGACCCCCGCTTCCTTGGCATCGTCAATCCCGAAAACGATGCTGTCTACTTGCCTCTGAAAAAGGGCGCCAACGAACTCTTGCTCGCTGTCAGCGAACTCGGCGGCGGCTGGGGATTTATCTGCCGCCTGCAGGATGTCTCTCAAAACTGAGCTCTGTTCACACTTTGCGTTTCCGCTAACGCGTCACGCCGCCATCTTTCCAATGGCCTGCGTCCATCGCGGAACGTAAACTAGAGCCATCGTGCTCGAGCAGAAAATCAACGAATTTTTCAGCGATGCCGAGTCCACCGGCTTCGGAACGGGTTGGTGGAGCGGGGTATTGTCTGTCTTTTGTGGATTTCTCGCGTTCGGCGGTGTTCTTTGCCTGCATTTTCCGCAGTTCCTGACGTCCGCCGAATTCCGTCCGTTTTACTCGCTGCACGCGGTGCGCCTCTTGATCCAATTTCTTATTGTCGCGGCGGTTGCGTTTGGAGTGATTTCTTCTCTGCTGCGCAAGAAAAAGAATCTGGCGCTAACGGGAATGCTGTTCGCCATCGCGGCAACAGCTTGGGGCGGCTCGAGCGTAAAAGTGAATGGGAGCCAGCTCAATGGCATCACCATCGGCATGGATTGGTTTCTGCTTGATTTGTTGTTGATGGCGCTTATCTACGTGCCGCTCGAAAGAATCTGGCCGCAATATCCGGAACAAGGAACATTCAGAAAGGGGTGGGTCCAGGACGTGGTTTATTTCATGTCCACTCATCTGCCGATTCAGATTTTGTCGTTCCTGGTTTTGCTGCCCGCAACGCAGGCCACAAAATACCTGGGCGTTCCGGCTCTTCAAGCGTTGATCGCCCGCATGCCGTGGTTTTTGCAATTTTTCCTGGCCGTTGTCGTTGCGGACCTTGCCGAATATTTCATTCATCTGGCTTTGCACAAAGTGCCTTTTCTCTGGCGTTTTCACGCCATTCACCATTCTTCGAAGGCGCTGGATTGGATCGCCGGCTCGCGCTCCCACTTTGTGGACGACACACTTGTCCGCGGATTTATCCTTGTTCCCATGATGCTTGGATTTTCGCAAACGATCATCTTGTGGTACTTGGTCTTCGTCACCCTTCACGCCACCTGGACTCACTGCAATTTCGGTCCCAATGCCAAATGGCTCGAAGAGTTTCTGGTCATGCCCAGATTCCATCATTGGCACCACACGTCCCAGAAAGAGTCCATCGACAAGAATTTCGCGATCCATTTTCCGTGGATCGACAAAATCTTCGGGACTTATTATTTTCCTGAGGAATGGCCGGAAAAATACGGCTTGGCCGGGGAAGAGGTTCCGCCCAGCTTTCTTGGCCAAACGATCGAACCGTTCACAAAAAGAAAAAGAACGCCCTAAAAGCCGAGCGCGTCCAGTGGAACGTCTTTGGGTATCTGTTCGCCGGTGCTCGTCGCCTTCACCAGTCCCAGATACTTCATCGCTTTCACTGTTATGAATCCAAAATCATATTCCGATTTGTCGTGGCTCAGCCGCAAAAGCCCTTCGTAGTGGTGATGATTATTTTGCAGGCACGCGCTGAACGTCGCCGTTACCGGCAGCCACTCGCCAATATTCATGGCGTTGTCTTCCTCATCGTGATAGCGCCGGTATCCAAAGTCTCGAGTGTGGGTCCAATAGTTCTGGATCATATTTACCCACAGTGAAAAAATGCGGATTCCAATCCACATCGCCAGCGCAAACTTCAGGCTTCCAACCAGTTTCCACAAGAGAACAAAACTGGCGGTCTGTACAACGATCGCAAAAACCGGATTTGCGGCCACCCGGAAGACGCGCGACTTCAAAATCCTGTCGCCCGCCACATTTTCCCTGCATTCGTACGGCATCAGGCAGAGATAGAGTGTCCGCCAAAAACCATCGTCGGAAAGTTTATTGGGATCTCCATCGTGGTCGGAATGTTTATGGTGCAAGCGATGCCGGTTCACCCAGGCGATCGGGTCCACGTAAATTGCAAACGTGCAATTCACGATCGTCACGGTCTTCATGAACCATTCTTTGTAGTCGAGCGAACGGTGCGCGATTCCCAGATGAAGAACGTCGGCCAGATACAGCCCGCCCATAAACCAGCAAAAAATAAAATATGCTCCGCCGATCAACATCGCGATCCACGGCCCCAGATGCGCCGGGGCAAAATACACGCAAGCCAGCATGTAGGCCAAAATAATCAAATAGCCTATGACGTTATAGATTTTCACGTTGACTCTCCGTGGCGCTATTCAAGCAGAAATCGCAACTCCTTTCAAACAACAAAAGCCACCTCATGAATCTGCTTTGAAAAGGCACGTTGCAGCCACGCCGAATAATTCAGCTGAATTCAGCGATTTCAGCCTCCGAGATTCAATTCGCTGCCGGCATCGCGAACTTCGCATCGTCGACCGGCGCATTGAACTTCACGTCTTCGATCTTGATTTCCAGGCTGACGGCCGGCGCATGGATCCGAATCCGATGCGGAATCCGCACGTCGCCATCGGCGCGATAGTCGTCGAACAGCAGATTCGTTTTCACTATGGTTCCGTTTTCATCGGGCCCTTCTGCGTCCTCGGCGATGGGCAATCCGGTTTGCGCGTCCAGGTATATCGTGAGCGCTTTTCCTCCCGGTTCGTGGGCCGTCGCGGTAAAAGCGTCGCGTTCCCCCACCTTCGTGCGCCCCGTAACTTTCAGGTCTGGATAGACCTCTTTCAGCCGTACGTCCATGTCGAAAATCGCCTCTACTTTTTCCTGCTCCAGCCTGTCTCCGGCCACGGCTTTCAAACCCTGTTGTGGATCGGACACCCAGCCCGCCTGTCCGTCAAAACCTTCTTTTCGCACATATTGCCCATCCATCACCGACGTTGTGCGCAGGATTTTGTTCGGCCTCTTCGCAACGACTTCGATTTTTCCCGACACATTGAACGTGGGAATGTCCACGCTTCCGGTCATCACCATCGTCTGAAGCTTCGCCCACGCCTCCTTGCCGCCGCTCGCCTTTGCGCATTTGTCGGAGAGTTCGTCCGCGGTTGGCAGCTTGGCTTCCGCGACAGCGGGATCTTTCGGCTGCGCAGCAGCCGTCTGGCAACGTGCAGACGGAATAGCAATCAGCGGAATGGTGGTCAGCAAAAGAGACGCGATCCCGAAATGGGTCAGTCTGCGATGCATGGTGTTCCTCCAGGTTCTGCAAACGATTCGAGGTGCCGGTTTCTCTATATACGCAGCCCGGCCTCTCGAAATATCAGCGAGTCCCACTGGAACATCGCATGCCGAAGGCGTAAAATCCTCTTCCCACCTCTGCCGCAGGAGACAAAATGCGGCAAGTCACAGTAATCATCATCGGACAAGACAATTCCCGGCACGAAATTCACGTCGATGCGATCAGCCTTTTCGACGCAGTCGAAACAGCCCTCGCCCAGGTCTCAAAATTCTGGTGGTACGACCCTCGACGAATCGTCGAAGTCCGCTCCGGCCCCGACAAATGGTGGGTCGACCCCGAAAAACTCCGCCGCCGCAAATCCCGCCGATAGCCGACATCGCCCCTCACACCCGATGCGCGAACCTACGAGTCCGGTAACGCGACTAACCAGGAGTCGACTCCACGAGTGAGCAACAAATCCAGCAGTTCCGTTGGATTCATTTCGGGGATTATGATGCTGTCATCGGTACAGCCCCTGCGATATAGTCGAACGAATTTCAGCCGCCTCGCCGAAAGGACTTGCCAATGATGAGATTCTTTCTGAGTACTATGCTCTTGGCTTCAGCAACTGGTGTGGTTGGACAATTCTGTTTTGCCCAAACGACCTCCAGCATGAGAGAGGAAGAGAAGAGCTCTGAAGAAGTTCGGCGTTTGAATACGGAAGAAGTCCAGGCCTTCCTTCAGAACGACCCGAAAGCGATGGCGCGTTTGTGGTCCGATGATTTCGTAGTCACCAATCCTTTAAACAAGTTTGTGAACAAGCAGCAGGTTTTGGGGATGGTTGAGTCCGGCTTCCTGGTAATCACTTCTTATGACCGGCAGATCGAGTATGTCCGCAGCTACGGTGAGACGGTGATCGTGGCCGGAAGCGAAACAGTGGTCTGGGGCGGAAAGATGCCGAATGCCGGGAAGACTGAGCATCTCCGGTTCACGGGAATTTGGATGAAACAGAATGGACGCTGGCAAGAGGTTGCCCGTCACGCCAACATCGTGCCTCAACAATCGTAGTCACCCGCCCTTACGCTCCCCACAACTGCAAGCGGCCTTTCACTGTGGTGTTTCTCCCGCCCACTGGCCGTCTTTGCAATCCGAATAGCCAGCAGATAGCCGTCGCAGGTCATCGTTCTCGTACATCGCTACGTAATCATCGATGACCCAGCGGTTATTCTCCAGAATCGCGGTCACAACACCTTCAAAATCAAAGTCGGTTGTGAAGCTGAGTTCAACATCGACGCGGTTTTCTCCGATAGCTCTGCTGCTGAGAATACGAAAAGTGCGTGGAGTTGCCGCGTCATTGGGGCCGGTAAACAAGCCATTCTCCAGCCAGGGTGTTGTGGGCTTGTATGTGTTGGCGCGAAGAATCTCCCCGTAGCGCCGGCAATAGTCTTTGTCACACGCTACGAGGCTCTCGAGTTGGTGAGCAAGTCGTTTACTAAGAAGCGGCCGGAGCGCCTTCTCTTCGGGGCCAGAAGGAATTCCGAGCTGTCGGTACTTGGTGATATAGGTGTAGAACGTACGCACAGCATCAAGAGCTGACCGCGGGGTATTGCTGCGTACCGGAAGAGGTTCGAGAATGCATGCCTCGATGCAGAACGCCACCGTCGAACGGAAGGAGCCTGTTGGAGTCTTCGCTTGGCCTTCAAAGGGAGCCAACGTTCCGGGAGCGCCCGTCGAGAATTCGGCCGTGAGCAAGTATTGGCCGGGCTTATTCAAGGCAAACCCCACTCCGTCTTTCAGTGAAATGATTCTGCTCGCTGAAATCTCCTGATATTGCCCCAGCACAGCAAAATCTGAGGGTGAGTATTTTTTGGAGCCAGCTCGCGCCTCGCTCTGCCACGGTACCTCGTTGCCGTCAGGACCAATTATTTTGAAACGCACAAACTTATCGTCGAGTGCGCGACTGACCAAAAACGGTTGTTCCGACCGGCTGTAAAGTTGAAGGACGATTACCACAGCCTCACCGAACGAGAACAGCTGCTTTGACGGAAGAGTGTAAAAATACAGTTCCGGACTTATGGCTGGCGCCGCCGGAGCCTGACCCCACGTGCCTTGCGAAGCGACTAGAGAATACGAAAGCAGAAATACCGATGCCCTCACATTCCATCGGTTTCGCTTGGTCATACTGATATTAGACACCGCAACTCAATCGTTCGCACGGCCAGCTCCCGGTTTGTCGGCCACTCGGAAGTTATAGCTGAAGTTGCGCTGGATCCTGGTAAGCGCCGTTACCGTCCGTTGGATTCAAGTTTCCGGTAACGCGACGTACCAGGAGTTGGCAATCTATCGCTAGGTAAATCATAACTCTGGCAATGATACCGCCAAACGTGTTCGGTGTTGGACAGCCGCGCCACATCTGAACCTGTTACGGTCGCATTGCGCGGGGTGCAACATCATGGCCAGAAGCAGTCACATCGTCGTGCCGGAATACGGCACGAAATTCAGTCTTAGGACCTTGTCATGTCTCGTTGCAAGCGTAGCGATTCTTTTTGGCACATCCGCATCGGTCGCAACGAAACGCCCGGCAAAGTCCGCTCCAGCAACCGCGACCACAGAGATCGAAATGCAGGTCCTTCTCGATCGGGCTGGCTTCTCGCCGGGCGAGATTGACGGAAGCGGTGGCGAGAATAGCAGCAAGGCTCTGAAGGCGTTCGCGGCCGCGCGGGGGATTGCTTCAGGCTCGCGGAGTCGTGACGCGGTGCTCAAGGCGCTTGGTGCCGGTGTTGAGCCGATTGTTTCCTATAGGATCACAGCGGAAGACGCGGCGGGGCCGTTCAGCGAGAAGGTTCCGGAAGACATGATCGAGAAATCGAAACTTCCTGGCCTGTACTACACATCCCTGCTGGAAGAGCTTAGCGAGAAATTCCACTCGGCACCGGCCCTGCTCAAGCGGCTGAATCCCGGCGCCCATTTCAGCGCGGGAGAAGATATCCGTGTCCCGAACGTGTCGCGTTCCGCGCAAAAAGTGCTGGACACAGCGCGGGCCCGCGCTGGGATGGTCAAGGTGGTTGTCTCGAAGAAGGCATCGATCCTGAAAGTGTATGACCGGAGAGGCCGGATCATTTTTTTCGCTCCGGTGACCAGCGGCAGCGCGCGCAATCCGCTACCCTTGGGAAAGTGGAAGGTCATCGACGTGGTGCGAAATCCAACCTACAACTACAATCCAGACTTGTTTTGGAACGCTGATCCCGCAGGTGCCACGGCGAAGATCGCACCGGGTCCCAACAATCCAGTGGGTGTGGTATGGATTGGTATCAGCGATCCCCACTACGGAATCCACGGCACGCCTGATCCGGGGGAGATCGGCTATTCCAAGTCTGACGGGTGCGTGCGACTCACAAACTGGGACGCCATCAGACTCGCCGGCCTGATCACAAAGGGTACGCGCGTCGTGTTCGAGGAATGAGAAAGCAAAGTTCGCGACAGAGCAGGACTAGGGGGGACCCACAAGATCGCTCACCCGCGCCAACCACTTGAGGGTCCACTTGGCCTGTGCCAGCGCCGGGTGCCCCAGCGTTCCGGTTTTGGGAACCTGGGTCTTGGGTTTGACTTTTCTCTCCTTCGCTCCCGACTGATCCTGCCATTTCCGCAAACTGTTAGCTAACAGCTACTTCCCGCCCCTCTCCCATTCGAACGATACCTAATAATTATCTTGTTGACTTTAGCAACAGAAGCTGTTACCATGTCTTGTGTTTACGTCGCTCCATCCCGTTCCGCCGACTCTCCCGCTCCTGCCCCCGCCGGTACTCCGTTCCTCGGCCCCCACTGATCTCCGCCCTCTGATTTCTGATCACCGTCAGCTAAGTCCCTTCTTTTCAAACTCATGCAAATGCCTCCTCCCGCAACCCCCTTCTTTTGATACTCATACAAACGCCCCGGGGAGTGGGGTATCAATTCTTCCGGATCCCCAACCTTCCGACCTTTCGACTTGCAACCTGCCAACAATCCGACCCCTACCCCCGCGCTAACTCCTTTGTTCCTAATACTTACGCAAAATAGGGGGAGTGGGGTGGCTACTCCATTTTGGGAATTCCACTCTCATCCCGTTTGCTTACCGCCTAAAAAAAGTTGTAGTCTTCCGCCCGCGAGTGGGAGGAAACCATGACCGATCGACGTGAATTTCTGCAGGGCGCAATGGCAAGTGCGGCAGGACTTTCTTTAACAGGGCTGCCCGTTCCGACGTGGATGCCGGCTGAAGACTTCAGCTCCATCAAAGCCGAAATTGCAAAACGCCACGACGAATCTGTCCGGCGTCTCCAGAACTGGATCAAGCTCCCCAGCATTGCCGCCGAAAACCGCAACATGAACGAAGGCTGCCAGCTCATGACGGACATGCTCAAGGAAGCTGGCTTCGGCATGGTCAAGAAAATGCCGACCGACGGCCATCCCGGAGTTTTCGCCACGCTTGACGCCGGCGCTCCCAAAACCGTCGGCCTCTATTTCATGTATGACGTGAAGCAGTTCGATCCCAAGGAATGGTCTTCGCCGCCGCTCGATGCCGCCATCGTCGACCGCCCCGGTGTCGGAAAAATTTTGATGGGCCGCGGTGCCGTAAATCAAAAGGGACCGGAAGCCACATTCCTCGCCGCGCTTCATGCTCTCCGTGGAGCCGGCAAAAAACCGCCCGTGAATTTTGTCTTTGTCGCCGAAGGCGAAGAAGAAATCGGCTCTCCGCATTTCGCGCAAGTTGTCCGTCAACCGGAAGTTCTCGAAGCACTTCGCAAATCCATTGGCGTTTACATGCCGTTCGCATCGCAGGATCTCGACGGCACCGTCACCACGTTCTACGGCGCAAAGGGCGTTATCGAACTCGAACTTGTCTCCAGCGGCGCAAAATGGGGACGCGGCCCGATGAAAGACGTTCACTCCAGTAACAAGGCGCGCCTCGACAGCCCTGCGTGGCATCTCGTCGAAGCACTTGCCACGCTCGTTTCGCCCGATGGCAACGATCCCGCCATCGATCATCTCGCCGACAAGGCTCGTCCTCTCAGCGACGCCGAAAAGAAAATGATCGCCAACGCCGCCAAGCGTTTGAACGAAGCCAGCGTGAAAAAATCCATGGGCGTGCAGCACTGGGTCCACGACGTCAGTTTTGAGGAATCTCTTGAACTGCTCGTTTCCAAACCCACCGTCAACATCGAAGGTCTTGTAGGCGGCTACACCGGTCCCGGCGGTAAAACAATCCTTCCCGGCCGCGCCGTCGCAAAAATGGATCTCCGCCTCGTCCCCGATATGAAAGCCACGGAAGCGGCCGAGGCGCTGAAAGCTCATCTCGCCAAGCGCGGCTTCGGTGACATCGAAGTCAATGTCACCGGCGGCTACGATCCCACTTCCACGCCGATGGACGCTTTGATTTCGCGCGCCGAAAAAGCCGTCTACAACCGCGCCGGAATCGACCCGATCGAAATGCCGCGCCTTGCCGGCTCCTGGCCCGGCTATGTTTTCACCGGTGAACCGCTCAAATTACCCGCCAGCCATTTCGGACTCGGCCATGGCAACGGAGCCCACGCCCCCGACGAGTATTACCTGATCGAATCTTCAAATCCCAAAGTGCAGGGCATGGACGGCGCCGTCCTCTCTCATATCGAATATCTTTACGAACTTGCTCTCATGAGCTGAAGGAGACGCAAAAAACAAGAATCAAACGCCCCGATTACCAGCCATTTTGTTTGCGCAATTCCGTGATGTGCGCGGTGTGATGTGGCCCATGCCAGGCGTAGATGAATAGCAGCCAGTCGACATTTCGTTCGCCCCGTTCGGGATGAATCAGTTTGCGAGAGAAATCATCGGCCGCCATGGAGCGCAGTAGAACCACCCAGCGTGTATGCAGCGATTCGAGCAGCGCCAGAGACACTTCGATTGGAGTCGACGGCGTATCTGCCAGCCGCGCCCACTTGTCCTCGTCGTAAGGCTTGATGGTTGGCGTCGACTCCGTCAGCGCCAGCTTGAACCGCACGTACGCGTTCATGTGGCTGTCGGGGACGTGATGCACGAGTTGGCGCACCGTCCACCCACCGTCGCGATACGGTGTTTCCAGTTGAGCTTCCGTCAGACCTTTCACTGCGGCGCGAAACTTCGCCGGAGTTTCCGCAATTTTCTGAATCGCCTCCTGACGCAGCGCGGGCGTAACGGCTGCGGGCATTTGAAAATCACCGATGGGGTAACGTGGATCCATAGAGCGGTTTCTCCTTGGGAAAAGGTGGAAAGAAAGAGAATACCGGCGAAGAAAAACCTACGTCAATTTCGCCGGAATAAAGACAGGCTCCAATTTGGACGACTTCCGCAATTGGGTGACGACGCGGCGCGGCACAGACGGCGCGAAGAGGGCGAAATGACTGTAAATGCTACAATTTAGGGCCGTTGTATCTTAAGAGGTGGGGTCCGAATCTAACGGCGTGGAGAACGATCGCATGGAGAACGTAGTCATTATCGGCAGCGGATGCGCAGGACTAACCGCCGCAATTTATTCCGCGCGCGCCAGCTTGAAGCCCATCGTGCTGGATGGCCACGAACCCGGCGGGCAACTTTCGCTGACGACCCACGTGGAAAATTTTCCGGGATTTCCGGAAGGAATTCTGGGCCCGGAATTGATCGCGAATATGCGGAAGCAGGCCGAAAAATTCGGCGCGGAATTCAAGTCCGGAACCGTGACGGAAGTGGACTTGACGAAACGGCCGTTCAAAGTCACGTTTGGAAAAGAGACGGTCGAGACAAAGACGTTGATCGTTGCGGCGGGAGCTTCCGCGCGCCTGCTTGGACTGAAAGGCGAGCGCGAATTGATCGGCCGCGGGCTTTCGACCTGCGCGACGTGCGACGGATACTTTTTCCGCGGGAAGCCGATTGCGGTGGTGGGCGGGGGAGACTCCGCGATGGAAGAGGCGAATTTCCTTTCGCGCTATGCGAGCACGGTTTATTTGATTCACCGGCGCAAGGAGTTTCGCGCGTCGAAAATCATGATTGACCGCGCGAAAGCAAATCCGAAAATTGAATTTGTCACGCCGGCGGTGGTCGAAACAATTCACGCGCCCGAAGGATTGGTGACGGGCTTGACCGTGGCAAATCCGGAAACCCACGAGAAACGCGAAATCACGCTGGATGGAGTTTTCGTCGCAATCGGACACGATCCGAATACAACTGTTTTCAAGGGGAAATTGAAGACGGACGAAAACGGATATCTGATTTCCACGCACGGAAGCCTCACGGAGATTCCGGGCGTGTTTATTGCCGGCGACGTGCAGGATCACCGGTACCGGCAGGCGATTACGGCGGCGGGCTCCGGGTGCATGGCGGCGCTGGACGCGGAAAAGTTCCTGGAAGGGCACACCGGCTCGTAAGACACTTCGTATCAAGTCATAATAAGTAAGTATGCTTCGGTCGACACTCCTTAAGCTTTCACAAAGCAAAGGTTTCGCAAACTGGGTCACTTCGAACGCGAAGACGCGGACGATGGCGCGACGGTTCGTTGCGGGCGAATCGCTGGACGAGGCTCTGGCCGCCGCGAAGGTCTGCAACGACCTGGGGATGATGGTCAGCCTGGATTATCTGGGTGAGAACGTTTCTTCGACGGCGGATGCGCAACACGCGCGGGATTCCTACCTGGAAGTCTTCGACAAAATCGCGGCGCAACAGTTGAATGCGAACGTTTCGTGCAAATTGACGGCGCTGGGCCTGGATTTGAGCACGGAGTTTTGCGAGGGGCTGGTGCTGTCGATCGTGGAGCGCGCAGGCGCGGCGGATAATTTTCTGCGCGTGGACATGGAAGGCTCAAATTATACGCAGCGGACAATTGAGCTTGTGAAGCGAGTACGTTCGCAGAGCCCTGCAATTGGCACGGTGATTCAGTCTTACCTTTATCGCAGCGAACAAGATGTGCAGGATTTGCTCGCGTACGGATGCCGCATCCGGCTTTGCAAAGGCGCGTACAAGGAATCGCCGGAAGTCGCGTTCGAGAAAAAAGCGGACGTGGATGGGAACTACGTGCGGCTGATGAAGATGCTTCTGGCGAGCGGCTTCTATCATGGCATTGCCACCCACGATCCAAAGATGATTGGCGCAACGATTCGGTGCGCGGCGGAAAAGAAGATTTCGAAGGAAGATTTCGAGTTTCAGATGTTGTACGGAGTGCGGACGGATTTGCAGAGGCGATTGGTGCGCGATGGCTATCGCGTGCGCGTCTATATTCCGTACGGTAACGATTGGTTTCCGTATTTCATGCGGCGGCTGGCGGAGCGTCCGGCGAACGTTGGTTTTTTAATCCGCAATTTTTTTCGCAGATAAGTTGCAGTCCTTACTTCGCTGCCGCACTGGCAGCTGTTTCGCTTTTTTTCTGAGCCGCGGTCCAAACACTGACGCGCTCATCCATGACATCCAAAGGGAGAGCGCCGCCGTTCAGAATCTGATCATGAAAAGCGCGGACATCATAGCGGCTGCCTAGTTGCTTTTGCGCCTGCTCGCGAAGCCGCTTGATCTCCAACTGCCCAAGCTTGAATCCCAGGGCCTGGGCGGGGAAAACGATGTAGCGATCCGTCTCGTTCTGCACGTCCGGTTCATCCTCGGAAGTGTGCTCGTGAAAGTAATTGATCATCTGCTGGCGAGTCCAGTGTTGGTAATGGACGCCCGTGTCCAACACGAGCCGCACGGCACGCAAAAGCTCCCCGGACAGGCGGCCGTAATCCGAGTAGGGGTCTTGAAAGAAACCCAGGTCCTTCCCCAGGCTCTCGGCGTAAAGCGCCCAACCCTCACTATAAGCGGTGTAGTCGCCGTTTTGGCGGAAGGGAGGCAATTCGGGCAAGGTCTGGGCAATTGTATATTGCATGTGGTGTCCGGGAATCCCCTCGTGATAGGCAGTCGTCTCGACTTGTACCAGCGATCGATGCGCAAAGTCGCCGGTATTGACAAACACGGTGCCCCGACGCGAACCGTCCGGCGTGCCTTGGAAATACATTGCCATAGCAAACTCTTTTTCGCGGAACTGCTCGACCGGCCGCACATCCAGACCGGTTTTTGGAAGAAGCCCGAACATCCGGGGAAGTTGCGGCTCCATCTGATCGATGTAGTGGCGATAGAGGTCCAGAAGCTGCTGGGGTGAAGTTGGCGTGAGTTTGGGATTGTCCTTCAAAGAAGCGCGAAAGCTCCTTAGATCCGCGAAGCCGAGCTTCCAGGCGATCACAAGCTGTTCGCCCTCGATGCGCTCGACTTCTTTGAGGCCAAGCTCGTGGATCGCCTTCGGCTCCATCGTTGTCGTGGTCTGCTCGCGGATATAAAAACGATAGAGCGCGTCGCCGTTGGGGAGAGCCCAAACGCCAAAGTCTGTCCTGCCGTTGGGGGCATATTCCGCCGCCAGGAAATTGGCGAGTTTCAGGTAGGCCGGACGCACGTCGACGTCAATCGCTGCGATGATTGCTTCGCCAAGACGGGTGCGATCTGTGGCGCTCATCGACTCGGGAAAGTGAGCCAGCGGCTGTCCGAACGGGCTGTCCTTCCCGGCCGGAGTGGCGATCGATTTACATTGTTCGACGGTCTTTTCCAGAAGGTATCGCGGCGGCATCAACCCGTCTTTTTCTCCCTGCTTGAGAACGCCGATGATCTGATCGATCGCGGCGGGGAGCCGGTGGAGACGGGCCAGATAGTCTTCGTAGTGTCTTGGCGTGTCGAAGGGCACTATGCTGGCGGCTTGAGCAAAATTGAGGTGCCAACCGGAGAACTGATCGATAGGCATTTCGAAAGTTTTGAGGTCGATGGCTTCAATTCGCATTTTCAGGTTCCGAGTCATAAGAACCTTGTTGAGTTTCTCTTGTTCGGGGAAATCCGAGGCGTCTATGGCGGAAAATCGCAAGAGCCAGCTTGCGAGGTCGGCTCTTCGCTGCGGAATGTGAGCGAGGGAGAAATCTCTCCAGCGATCGTTGTACCGATAATCTCCGAATACGGTGGCGTTTTCCGGCCACTCGCGCATCTCGTATTCCCACTCTTCGGCCAGCAGGCTCTTCAGTTGCTTGCGACGCGCTTCGATGTTTGCAGAATCTGCCGGAGCTGGCGATGCCGATGATGGATAGATGGACAACAGGAGAAAGAGGCCCAGGACAGACTTTTGCATGGCGGCGCTCCTAATCTGAGGAGGGAAAGCGGCAATATATTAGCGCAAATTGTTGGAGTCGGGTTTTCGACGCCCGGATGACTTAGTCACAACACGTAGAATGCCGCTTGCGGGAGTAGTAGCCAAAAGGGAGTTTGTTTGAGGGGCACTCGCTTATGTTATGGAAGAGTTTCGCCAGGTGTCAGCGCATGGATGGTGAGGCCGGAAATGTCGGCGGATTCCTTTCGCAACTGTTCGGCGGTGCCTGTGAGCACCGGGAAGGTTGCGTAGTGCATTGGGATGACGTGTTTCACGCCGAGGAGGCGGATGGCGTAAGCCGCCTCCCGCGGGCCCATCGTGAAAACATCGCCGATGGGGAGAATGGCGAGGTCGGGCTTGTAGAGTTCGCCGATGAGTTGCATGTCGCCGAAAACGGCGGTGTCGCCGGCGTGATAAACAGTGAAGCCGCCGGGCATTCGAATGACGAGGCCTGCCGGTTCGCCGGCGTAAATGCGGACGCCGTTGTCTTCGATGGAATTCGAATGGAAGGCGTGGGTCATGGTGACGTGAAAATCGCCTATCGTTTGCGAGCCGCCCTTGCTCATGGGACAGACTTCTTTTTCGAAACCCTTCTCGCCGATGTAAAGACAAGTTTCGAAGATGGCGGCGATCCTGGGATGGAACTGCTTTGCGAGTGCCAGTAGATCGCCGAAATGGTCTGTGTGCGCGTGAGAGAGAAAGATGGCGTCGAGCCGCTGCAAATTTTTCAGGACTGGCGGGCAAAACGGATTAGTGGCGACCCAGGGGTCGATGAGTGCGACCTGGCCGGAGGGCGCTGTGAGCGAAAAAGTGCTGTGGCCGAAGTAGGTGATGCGATTGGCTTTGGTGTCGAGCATAGATTGTTTACGCTGAGATCCTTCGGTCGCGATGCTCCCTCAGGATGACGCACCCTCTTCGGGTGCGTCAGTTGAGAATCGCAAGCGTGCCGCGTACAATCAAGAAGTATTGTTCGCTGGCCAAAGGCCAAATAGAACCCAGCGCAGATCGCCGGAAACGAGAAGTGTGGAAAATTATCCGGCCGCTGTTCCGAGCAAAGGAGATCGTGAATGGCTTATGTGATTGCCGAGCCGTGTATCGGCACGAAGGACACCGCGTGTGTGGACGTCTGCCCGGTGGATTGTATCCACCCGCGCAAGGACGAGCCGACACACGAGAGCGTGACGCAGCTCTACATTAATCCCACGGAGTGCATCGATTGTGGCGCGTGCGTGCCGGTTTGTCCCGTGACGGCGATTTTCGCAATGGAAGATTTGCCGGAGAAGTGGCAGGCGTATGCGGCAGGGAATACGGAATATTACGCAAAGAAGTAAGGACAATTTGCGGGATTTGGCAGCGCTCAATCGAAAGGTTGGGCGCTGTTTTTGTTTGTGGTTAGAGCGAGAGGCGGGCGAGAGTTTCGGACGCGTTCGCCCCGGGAAGTTTGGTTGAAGAGCGGGTGCAGACATCGGCGAATGAAGTTTCGAACAGGATTTTGTCGACGGCTTGCCGAACATCGCGCCAGACTTGCTTCAGTCCGCAGGTGACAGGGTCGGAGCAAGCAAATCCGCGGTCGGAGTCCTGTTGATAACAGGAAGATTCGATGACGCGATTGTCGACAACCTGCAAGACCTCTCCGACGGAAACTTCCATCGGAGGCCGAGCAAGAAGGTAACCGCCATGGACACCGCGACGGCTGGAGACCACGCCACCACGGCGAAGTTCGAGCAGGATTTGTTCGAGGTACTTGACGGGAATTTTTTGGCGCGCGGCGATCTGATGAATGGTGACGACTTCGGGGTATTCCATCGCCAGATGGAGGACTGCGCGGGTCGCGTATTCGCCTTTGGCCGATACTCGCATGCGTTTCGGCGTGTAGACTTTCATACAGGGACGCCCGTGTCAATCGTGGAAAACGCGTTTAAAAGGGCTTACTGGCGGGTGCCAACCGATTGGTGGCGGCTGACATCTATGGGCAATAGGCAGATGAAGAGGAATGCGAATTGAGAAAACGAGTCTGGATTGACATTGCGGAAATAGCGATTTTCGCCACGATGGGAAGCAGGGCGGTTAGCGCTCAGTCTGCAACACAAGCGCCGGTGGCAAAGGTTTCGGTGGTGTCGCAACCGCGCGGCATTGACGGCGAATGGGAAGGGACGCTGCATGTCGGCGAGTCTGAGTTGAAGCTTGTGTTGCACGTGAGCGGAGAAAAAACCGGCGAAATGGCGGCGAAGTTGGACAGCCCGGAACAGGGTGTTTACGGGATGAGCGTGTCGTCGGTCAGCAAGGAGCAGGAAAATTTCAAGTTTGAGCTGTCGCAGGTGGGAGGGTCCTTCGAAGGGAAGGTCGCGGCGGACAATCGAACGATTTCCGGAAACTGGAAGCAGGGTGGCGCGGTTTTGCCGCTGGTGTTTCGGCGGCAGAGCGCGTCGGCGGCGGGGCGCAAGCCGGCGAATGCGATTTCGCCGTTCGAAGGAACGTGGCAAGGCGCGTTTCAGAACGGAAATATGCGCTTCCGGCTGCAATTGCATGTTTCGCACGACGAACAAAAGAATCTGGCCGGGACACTCGACAGCCTCGACCAGGGAGCGAATGGATTGCCGATGTCGAAGTTGAGCGAACAGAGCGGGGCGGTGCACTTCGAGATCGCGATGGTCGGTGGCGTTTACGAAGGCACGATGAATGCGGCCCGGAATTCGATTACGGGAATGTGGAGCCAGGGCCAGGATAACGTGGCGCTGGAATTCAGGCGCTCGGATGATGTTCTGGAAGTGCGGCGGCCGCAAACTCCGGCGAAGCCGTTTCCGTACAAGGAAGAAGAGGTGAGTTTTGCGAATCGAGCGGGAACAGCGACGCTTGCGGGGACGTTGACGATTCCGGCAGGGGCAGGTCCATTTCCAGCGGCGCTGTTGGTATCGGGTTCAGGGCCGCAAAATCGCGATGAGTTCATGGCCGGGCACAAACCGTTTCTTGTGCTGGCGGATGCGCTGGCGAGGAAGGGAATTGCCGTTTTGCGGTACGACAAACGCGGATTGGGAAAATCTACTGGCGATTTTTCCGCGGCAACGACACAAGATTTTGCGGCGGATGCAGCGGTGGCGCTGGCGTATTTGAAAGGGCGAAAGGAAGTGGCGCCGGAGAAAGTAGGGGTGATTGGCCACAGCGAAGGCGGGCTGATTGCACCGATACTTGCGGCGGATGGCGCGGCGAAGGGCGGCGTTGCGTGGATCGTCTTGCTGGCTGCGCCTGCGCAGACCGGCGAGAAAACAATGCTGGCGCAATCGAAGGCAATCGCGAGCGCTGCAGGAATGCCTGCGGCACAGTTGATTCAGAGCCTGGAGTTCGACCGTCAGGCGTACGCGATGGTGCGGGAAGAG
>DATGIS010000107.1:0-21023 GCA_035295625.1 Candidatus Acidiferrum sp.
AGCCTGGGATTGGCCGTGGACGAAATCACCGAAACGATCGAGCCGAAAGTGGCGACGGAAAAAGTGACGACGGAATTTTTGACGGTCGAGGCGGGACAGGCGGCGGGCGTACACCAGATTGCTCGCGGACTCAGCGGCGGAAAAGAACTGGTGTACATGGAATTGCAGATGTACGTCGGCGCGAAAGATCCGGCGGACACGATTACGTTGACGGGACATCCGAATATTTCGCTGACGATTCCGGGCGGCTCGCACGGAGACATTGCGACAGCGAGCGTCGCGGTAAATTCGATTCCGGTGATTTTGAGTTCGCCGGCAGGATTGCGGACGTCGCGGGATCTCGCGATTGGATTCTTCGCTCCGACGGCGAAACCATGAAAAACAGTTATCAGTTGTAAGTTTTCAGTTCTAAGTAAGATTTTGGAATGATGCGCGGAAATCCCTGCACATTCCTCCGGGATATCGAGACAACAACGCGGATTCACGGCTGGAGTTATAGAGTGGCGCGGCCTTCCGACGCCTCGACTGAGCGCGGCCTCCTGGAGACTCTGGTTAACCTCTCGCAAAAATCGCTCGGGGCGAGCCATAATTACCCCCCTCCCCCTTATTTTCTGTAAGTGTTGAAAACACAGGGACTTTAAGTCCTTTGCGCCACAAGTGTTGATTCTGCGAGGGTTACAAGAGCATTTTTCGTAAGTGTTCATTTCAAACGACTTAGAAGATCTTGTGGGAATCTCCGTGAGATTGCGGAGGCGACTGGAGGGGTACACCCCGGGTGTTTTTGCAAAGAGTGCGCAAGCTATTGGAAACAAAAGAGATGAGTTGCCGCGGACGGCAAAAGAGTGAAGCAAGCCCCTCGCGGATCGGGGTAAAAGTGCGTAAGTGAAAGAAAACGGGGGAGTTAAGACTTGCCGGGAATGCGCCGTTACCGCAAAGAGAGCAATTGGACGGGGAGTTGGTACGACGGCGAGAGATTTGGAGGGCATAAGGCCATTGTCCTTACCCTCCTACATATTACAACAGTCACTATAACCGATCCGTTAGCGGAAGTCAAGCGGATTTGTGCGCGGTACTGGAACCCGCGAGCATAGCAGCGAATGAGCGCGAATTTGTAATTCGCTTTTTGTTCTCCTCTCTTGGTAAGCTAGGCTGGTAAATAGTCTGTATTCCTATTTCTCTCTTCCTATTCGAGCGTGTTTAACTGTAGCTAATGAGCCATAACTCCAAAATTGAATGGACCGAGGCCACGTGGAACCCTGTTAGGGGCTGTACAAAAATTAGTCCAGGTTGTAAGCACTGCTACGCCGAGAGTTTTGCGGAACGATTTCGCGGCGTTCCCGGCCATCCGTACGAGCAAGGCTTCGATCTAAGACTCGTTCCTGAAAAGCTGGCGGAGCCATTTAGTTGGCCCAGACCGAGAATGGTGTTCGTGAATTCTATGAGTGATCTATTTCAGGAAGGCATTTCGGACGCGTATATCGTTGAAGTCTGCAAAGTCATGAAAACGGCAAATTGGCATACCTACCAGGTCCTTACCAAACGGGATAAGAGAATGCGCGACTTGCTAAATGGAAAGCTAAGCTTCGCTGCTGAATGCCCACATATCTGGTGGGGAGTAAGTGTGGAGGATAGGAAATACGGAGTTCCCCGTATTGAAAACCTGAGGCGCTCTGGCGCTGACACAAAATTCCTCTCAATCGAGCCTCTGTTAGAGGATCTTGGGAAATTAGACTTAGAGGGGATCGATTGGGTGATTGTAGGTGGCGAGAGTGGACGCGGAGCGCGTCCAATGCAAGCGACTTGGGTGAATGCCATACGCGCACAGTGCAGAGTTAGGCGAATCCCTTTCTTCTTTAAACAGTGGGGCGGCGTAAACAAGTCCAGGACGGGTAGGAGTCTCGGCGGGCGTACCTATGATGAGTTTCCCTCAAGAGCCAATTCTGCGGCCATTCCTGATCGGGGTAGGCGGGCGATCATGGCGAGCGAATTCTCCACACTCAGCCCTCGCGGAGGAGCGTTAGCTGCTCTGCCAGTTTTTGAGAATATCTAACCGCCTGCCGGTAAGCCCGATTCATAAGCTCTGGGGCGTCGTCATGATCGGTGGCATGCAACATGTGATACATCACGATGTTGTTGTGCTCGCGCTTGTAAATCGGATAGGCGATGACGTGTTTGTAGGCCAATTCATTTTTAAATCTGTCCACAAGCAGATCACTGATTTCTTCTCGTGTCTTCTGCTCTTTTAGTAGCGGGTAGTCATCGCGACCCCACCATCGTTTTACGGTATCAGTGTTCTTAGTGACACCAGCGAGTGCTCGTTTGGCCCAGCCGAAACCAAAAAAGTAGAACAATTCGATCTTCATCCCCATCTTCTTTGCGGCAAGCTTTTGCAGCGTGCCCCAATGGCACTCAAACATTCGCTGATCGAGTAACGCAAACGTCGCCTCTTTTTCTGTTATGTACTTCGAATTCAGTATTTCTTTCACTTTTAGATTGAAGTCTCCGTGGTACAAATCAATCGTTCTTCCTTTGGGCCGCGCGACCTCATTCACGCATTTTCGCAAAGATTCAAAACTTTTGGCGCTCTGCTCGCACAGAAAGAAATGGCGCAGTAACGGGGGCCGGATTTGCAAAACTAGTTTGGCACTCCAAGCATTTTCGAGGTTAGCTCTTTGGGGGCCAGCAAATCCGTCAATGTACGTGCCGTGTTTTGTGATTTGTATGAACAGAGTCAAATAACGTTGAATAAAATTCGCTTTGTGCTCGGTCCATACGGGAGCCGAAGGTCTCTTGAATTTGCGTGGAGGATCTGTTGTCGGCAAGTCTTCAAAGAGTTCGCCCGTCTGGTTCGCGTAATCGCTTGGTCGTTTCACGGCAGATAGTCCTCGAAGGCGAACCGCTCCCCAAGACTTTCTCGATTCTTTGCTGCTTCTAGGACGTCCTCCGATCTCTCTTCCAAGAGCCGGAGCGCGTTGCGACAGTCTGATTCGACAAGCCTGAGAAATTTGGGGAAGTAAGACTCCGTCATCACATCGATGGGGCTATATTTTCTAGTGCCGTTCCAGATTTGGCTCTTGCCGTAACGAATTCGATTAATCGACCGAAGCTTGATGAGCCCCTTCGCGTCTTGAATAACTTCGAACAAAGTGCCTTCGACGACGAGGATCGGATAAATGAATTCGATCCCACAAGCCTCAATTGCGTCTTCTGGACGCGACATTTCTTCCAATACAGTTAGTTGTTTTTCGCGCGTCATTTGCGCCATCGTCGCCAACGTTGAGAACTCTTGATGTTGCTCGTCAGCGTGGGTCACCATCCATTCTCCCGATTTTTTCGTCACGAACGTGCAGTAATTGGTGGCTAGGGGCACTGTGAAGCAGTTGTGGAACTTTTCAATGTGGATCGTTTCTTCGATTGGACTTAGGTCAAGCCATGCCGGACGAGCGGCCAAAAGCGGGTATAAGTTCATGTCGCGCGTGGATCGGAAGAAAGCAATTGGCTGAGGGTTATTGACGCACTCGATTAGCAGATGTGCTGAGCAGCTAAAGAATTCATTGTAATCACTAAGTTGTCCTTTAAAGCAGTATACGTCGAGTTCGCGAACTTGCGATGTCGCACGGTCAACGAAGGCGACGTTTACTAGCAGCTGAGTGGCAAACTTTTCGAGTGTGCGCGCAATCCTATTCTCCAAAAGGTATCCCGAGCGGGATAGTGCGTCTACAGCATCTTCCGGCGATATTATTACCTTGTGTGCTAATGGACGTTTAGTGGCCATCGCAAACTCCAAGCTTCCGTTGACTCGTTCGCGCCCTAGCTTCGTCCGTCATCCCGACCTCACAATTCAAACAATTGTGGCTGGCTACGTCGGTCGAGAAATTATGCTTTATCATAGTAATTACCATCGTTGCTAATTATTTATGATCTGAATAACCAAATATCCGAAGAATAGCACTCTCTACGATCAAACGTAAGAAAAGGCAAGAGCGCGTACTGAAGTCCTGCTGCTACACAGGCGCGTCAAACAAAAGAACGAAGACAGGTTGTTGTTCGGCTCCGCTCAGGGCAGGCTCTCCGCTGCGGACGGGATGACTGACGAGGAAGAGGCAGGACAAGAACAGCGGACGGAGCAAAGGTGTGAAACACTGGGTCCACGATGCAACTTAGCCCGCTTCGGTTTTCCGACCGCGAGAAACGATTGTCCTTGTGGCTGGGGGCTGCCTCGCTATCGTTTGGGATCTTCGTCAAGATCACTTCCGAACTGCTCGAACATGAAGTGCGTGGGCTGGATTCGTCCATCCTGACGGCAGTTGCCAGGATGCGAAGGCCATGGCTCAGTGGCATCGCCGTGGACATAACGGCTCTTGGCTCGTTTACATTGGTGACACTGATATCCGCGATAGCTCTTTGCGTACTTCTTTCCCTGAAGGACCGTCCAGCTGCCTGGCAGCTTCTCTTGAATTCGGTGGGGGCCGGAATTTGGACAGAACTCACCAAGAACATCATTGAACGAACGCGACCCGTTGAGGTCACTCATCTTGTGCAGGATTCGGGCTTTTCCTATCCGAGCGGGCATTCGCTCGCTTCCGCCGCGTTGTACCTGACGCTTGCAATCCTTGCGGGGCGCCATTTGCCAACAACGAAAGGCCGCGTTCTAGTGTATTGCCTCGCCGTCATTGTCATTTTGCTGGTCGGGATGTCGCGCCTGTACCTGGGCGTGCATTATCCCAGCGACGTGGCCAGCGGCGTTTTGTTGGGAGCAGCCTGGGCGCTCCTGCTCGCTGGAGGATTTTCAATGATTGAGCGTCGAGCTTCCTAAGAGTGGACGAGAAGACGAACGTTTAATCCGCATGTTCCCGTTCTTACGATAACGCTTGCCTGGCCTAGGAATCTTTTTGCTGGAGAGAAGCGAGATAGTCGCAAAGATCCTTGATGCGCTTACGGGAGGCTTGCAGATCGCAGCCATCCATGGAGCCAAATACCGGGCCCCAAATGGGCATGTCGGACGAGCCGTGAGCGGCAAAACGAGTGCCAAAACGCAGAACGTCGGAAACGTAGTCGGCTGGAAATTTGCCATCGTGGCGCTTGGCAAGCGTCGTTAGATCCGGCGGAGGCGTCTTGAGGATGTCGGCAGCGGGTCCGTTGCCGCGAGAGTCAACACCATGGCACGAGGCACAATAATGCAAATAGGTCTGCTTGCCGGGGAGAGTGATGGCAGGCACCTTGTCCACCGGCGGCTTATTTTGAGCGGCCGCGACGGAGACCAGCAAAATCGAAAAAACGAACAGAATGCTGCGGCGCAGAACCATGGGAAGCCTCCGAAAGACACGGTTGGCGCGACGTTGTGACGCGCCAATTGCATGCCCATACGTAGCACAGTTGGACTGAGGTCTATGTGCGATTGTGAACAGTCCAGACGAGTGCCGCACCTACGGTGCTGGATGTTGCGTTGTATAGGAACCCAGTGCTGACGCACTGGGCTAAACAGTGGCGCCTTTACGAGGCTAAGGGAGGTTCGGGCGAACTGGCGCAGAATCGCGGCGGGGGAACTGAAAGCAGATCCCTCACGCCGTTCGCGAAAAAACGCGAACGGGTTCGGGATGACAGGAAATTCGAAGGCGAGAAAAAAAGACCCAGGTTCTGAGAAACGAACCTAGGGCATCGCGCGTGAGAAAAGGCAAAGGCGAGAAAAAGCAAAAAAAAGAAAAAACAAGAAAAGGAAAGAGGGCGGACTGAAGTCCTGCCCCTACACAAACCTTTTACGGAGACAGACAAAAGATGCAAGAGCACAGGCTGAAGCCTATGCCACAGGGGCGCGTTGAAGTCGGTGGGATTCGGGGCCACAATGGAGCGCGGAAGAGGGCTGCGGGAAAGGGGAGGGCGTATCGTTCGAGCGCTTGCGTGCGTTTTGATGGTGCTGGGTTGCGCGACGCTGCCGGGCTGCACGACTTTGCTTGCGGCGCAGACGGCGGGGGGCAACTGCGATTTATCGGTGCGGGTGCGCACGAGCGACGAGCAGAGCATCGAGGCGCAAATTCAGGTGGACCTGCTGGGGCCGCAAGGACCGATTGCGACCGTGCACATTATCGGAGCCGAGCCCGCGGAATTTCGAGTGGCGAACGGAAAGACCTACAAACTGACGGTGTCCGGAACGTCCATTGAGACGACCACGACCGCGTATTTCGAGATCAATCCGCTGGAACAATCGCACACGGAGACGGTTCGCGTGAAAGTGGCGAATCAGAAACCGGCGGCGGAATCGATTGGCGGATCGCAAACGATTTCCGTGAGCGAAATGAATATTCCGAGGCAAGCGAAGGCGGAGATGAACAAGGGGCTGGAGGCGTACGCGAAGGGAGAGATAGAGAAAGCGGCGGCGCATTTCGAAAAAGCGATTGCCGAATATCCGCGCTATGCGCGCGCGTACGACAAACTGGGAGCGATCGCGATGAAAAACTCCGACCGCGCAAAGGCGAGAGAGCTATTTGGGAAATCGATTCAGGCGGACGACGCGTTTTTGCCGGCATACGTGGATCTGGCGCGGATGGATTTGCAGGATCAGGATTACGCGGGATCGGAATCGCTGCTGACGAAAGCGCTGACGGTGAATCCATCGATGGCGGAGGCGACGGCGCTGCTGGCGACGACGGAATTTGCAAACAAGGAATACGACAAGGCGCTTGCCGACGTGCAACGCGTGCACGGGCTGCCGAATCACGAACAGTTCGCGGAAGTGCACATCATGGCGGGGAAAGTGCTGGCGCTGCAGAATCGTCGCGGGGCCGCGGTGGAGCAGTTTCAACTGTTTTTGATGGAGAAGCCGGAGAGCGCGCAGGGCGAGAGCGTGCGCAAGGCGATTGCGGAGCTCGAGGCAGGACAAAAACCGTGAAGGCGGCTTACGGGCGCTGACCGCAAAAATGGAAACAGAGAGAGAACTGCGAATTGAAGTGGAGGGCGGCGAGCGCGTCTCGGGAATTCTGGTGCGGCCAGCCGACGCGAAATGGCTGCTGGTGCTGGGGCATGGAGCGGGCGCGGGGATGCGGCATCCGTTTATGAGCGCACTGGCGGGCGAATTGGCGCGGGTAGGAGTGGCGACGCTGCGGTATCAATTTCCTTATATGGAGGAGAGGCGGAAAGTGCCGGACAAGCCGGCGGTGCTGACGGCGACGGTGGCGTCGGCGGTGCGAGCAGCGGGGGAAGTTGGCGCGGGATTGCCGCTGCTGGCGGGCGGAAAATCGATGGGAGGGCGGATGACTTCGCAGGCGGCGGCCGAAGGGAAGATCGAGGGAGTGCGAGGGATCGTGTTTTTTGGATTTCCGCTGCATCCGCCGAAGGCGCCGGGAACGAAGCGGGCCGAGCATCTGGCGAAAGTAAGTGTGCCGATGCTGTTTCTGCAAGGGACGCGGGACGAGCTGGCGGACTTGAAATTGTTGAAGCCGATTTGCAAAGAGTTGAATTCCCGCCCTTCCAAACCAAGGGTGGGACACACAAGAGCGACGCTGCACGTGATTGAGACGGCGGATCATTCATTCCATGTGTTGAAGAAATCGGGAAGGAACGATGAGGAAGTGTTGCGCGAGCTGGCGGAGACGACGGCGGACTGGGCTAAGGGAAAAGAGCAGCAAAGGATGCGGGTCGCGAAGATAAACGGCAGATAAACGCAGACCGAACGGGATTTTACAGAAGTGTGAAGCGGCGTTCATGGAAGCGTCGCATGAATGGTTCGAAATAGAGCGCACGAACGACAAAACTTGTCTCGCTCGCGCGCTGTTGTCCCAACCCGAGAAACGGCAGTAGCGCCCAAGCGGTCGAGACACGAATAGGGCGTGTTCATGCGAACTAATAAATTGAGAAAGATATGGGTGTATTTGGCAGTGGCGGCGCAGCTTTTGCTCGGCGTTGCGGCGCAAGCACAAGGAAATCGAGGAACGGTCAGCGGAAGAGTGACGGACACGAGCGGCGGCGTGCTGCAGGGAGCCCAAGTCAGCCTGACTCCAGGCGGCGCGAGCGGGGTCTCGGACGTCCAGGGAGAATTTCGAATTACGGGTGTGGACGCAGGAGACTATACCGTTACGGTGACTTACGTTGGATTCAAGACATTCACGAAGGCGGTGACGCTGGCCGCCGGGCAAGCCGCAAGCGTCGACGCGAAGCTGTCGGTGGAATCAGTAGACGTTGAAGTTGTGGTTACGTCGGAACGCGGGTCAGCCGAAGTTGAGGCAGTCAACCGCGAGCGCACAGCGGACAACATCGTTCAGGTTCTGCCCGCGGACGTGATTCGCAGCTTGCCAAACGCGAACATGGCGGACGCCCTTGGCCGTTTGCCCAGCGTCAGCATCGAGCGTGACGAAGGCGAAGGCAAATACGTGCAGGTTCGTGGCACCGAGCCGCGTCTTACAAACACGACGATAGACGGGGTTAACGTTCCCTCGCCCGAGTCGGGTGTTCGCCAAATCAAATTTGACGCGATCCCTGCGGACATCGTCGAGTCGGTGGAAATTAGTAAGACGCTACAAGCAAACATGGACGGCGACGGGATAGGCGGCTCCGTGAACCTCGTGACAAAAACGGCGGGGGAGCGCCCGACGATCTCTATCGCTGGCATGGGAGGCTACATGCCCATCCTTGGTGGCCGCCCGCAATATGAATCCGCGGCAACGGTTGGCCAACGTCTCGGGGCGAGCAAGCGGTGGGGCCTTCTGATTGGCGGCACCTATGATTGGAGCGGTCGCGGGATTGACGATATCGAACCTGTCTCCGATGTCGCCACCTTTCCCGATAACTCTACGCATCTCTGGAAGGACGCCATTGATATCCGTGAATACCGCTACTATCGGACGCGGTGGGGCCTTGCCGGCAGCACGGACTACAAGCTAGGAGACGGCTCGAATATCTACGCGCGGGGGCTTCTGTCCGATTTCCAGAACTATGGGGATCGTTGGGTGTATTCACTCAACGACAATTCCCCGGTCACAACGCTCAATGGAAATGGCGGCACGCCCTCTTTTAACACGCAAGATCGGCGGCCGGATATCGCCATCGGCAGCCTTCTTATAGGCGGAAAGCACGTGCTTTCCACCACCTGGTACGCGTGGGATGCATCTTTTTCCCGGTCTCGCGATATTAATCGCGCGCCGGGAACGGCCGGCTTTAGCAGTACCCTCGCGGCAAGCACCTGCGAATACGACCCTGCGGCAACCAAAGATATTTACAGGCCGCAGTGGACGCCGTCATGCTTCACAGAGGCTTACGATCCTACAACCATGGCACTGAGCGATGTGCAAATTGGGCACGGGAAGACCGCACAAGTTAATTTTCAATTGGCAGGGGCGATGGCCAAGATCTACCATCTGGGCTCTCATCTTTCCACGATTGAAGTCGGCGGGAAATTCCGCAACGCGCACAAATTTGATAACACCTTTACCGATACTTACACGCCGAACCAGAACATCTTCTTGAATCAGTTTCCAAACGGCCTGACGAACAGCAACTATTACGACGGTTCTTACAAGCTGGGTTACAACGTAAATTATCAAACGGTCCGTAATTTTCTGATGGCCAACCTGAATCAATTTGGTTTGGTGAGCTCCGCCGGACAAGATCCCGGGGACTATGGATTGGTGGAAAAGGTTGGAGCGGGCTACTTGATGAACTCGATCGACTTCTCGAGCCGTGTTCGCGTCGTCGCGGGAGTGCGATTTGAAAACACAAGCCTGACGACGTTCTCCTTCGATACCACCAAGAATACGCTCTCGGACAAAGCGTCGGGATCCTATCTGAAAGTGCTCCCGAGCGTTTCCTTGCGGTATGCCTTCAACAGCAACACAAATCTACGTCTTGCCTATGGCCGCGGATTGTCGCGGCCCGACCCGCAAGATATCGCTCAGGCTGTTACGTTTACGACTGTGGGCAGCCCGGGCAATCAGAAGAATCTCGTTACGCTGGGGAATCCCAACCTCAAAGCCGAAACAGCGGACAACTTTGACGTGCTGATTGAGCACTACTTGAATCCTTTCGGCATGATCGAGGCGGGGTATTTCTACAAGCGTCTGACGGACCCGATTGTCACGCAAACTTTCATTCTCACGAACTTCTCTCCCGCGCCCGGAATTCCGGCGGGCACATTTACGGCGACACAGCCGATCAACGCCGGAAGTGCCTGGATCAGCGGGTTCGAGGCAGCATTCTTGCAACATTTCACTTTCTTGCCCGGCAAGCTCGGGGGCCTTGGCCTTTCGGCGAACTACAGCTACACCGCGTCTCAGGCAAGCGGACTGCCCGGGCGCTCGGATCATCCGCGGCTGCTGCGTAACGCGCCCAACACATGGAACATCAGTCCCACGTATGACCGGGGCCGCATCTCCATTCGCGTTGGCCTTTCCTACAACCAGAACAACATTTCGTCCTATTCCTTCCAGGATGGCACACCGACCCTGGACGGTACGCCCAGCACTCCAACTCCCGGCGGCCTCAAAGGGCCATTCAGCGATCAATATTTCTATTCCCACTTGCAGGTGGATGCGCAGGGCAGCCTACGCCTTACGCATGGGCTTAGCTTCGTCATGTATGGGCTTAACTTGACCAACGAAGTCTTCGGCTTCTATCAGGGCAGCCCGCAATACATGATTCAGCGTGAATACTACACGCCCACGATCGCCGCGGGATTCCGGTGGAATCCGACGTTCGAGAAGAAGTAAGAAGAAAACTGGACAGCGAACGGGAAGAGAGCGAGAGTTCTCTTCCCGTTTTTTATGAGGTGAAGGATGCGAAAAGAAATGTCGTTTGCAGCAATAGCGCTGTGCCTTGGATTCGCGGTAGTTGCGACGAGGACTACAAGCAGTTTTGTCCGCGCGGCGGGGAAGGATTCGGATGCCGCGGTACTGGTTGGGGCCGGAGACATTGCGGATTGCACGGATCTTTCTGGAGCGGAAGCGACGGAGAAGGTGTTGGCAAAGATTCCGGGGACGGTAATGGCGATTGGAGATTTGGCGTACCCGGATGGGTCGGCGGCAAATTTTGCGTGCTACGACAAGACCTGGGGAAAAGAAAAAGGAAGGACGCGGCCTGCGCCGGGGAATCACGAATTCCACTCGGCAGGAGCGACGTATTACTTCCAATATTTTGGCGCGGCGGCCGGAGATGCGAGCAAGGGATACTACAGCTACGAATTGGGAAGCTGGCACATTGTGGTGCTGAACAGCGAATGCGACCAGGTGGGCGGCTGCGGAGCGGGATCGACGCAGGAAAAATGGCTGCGGGAAGATTTGGCGGCGCATCCGGTGGCGTGCACGCTGGCTTATTTTCACAAGCCCTTGTTCAGTTCGGGCGGGAAGCATGGAAATGATCTGACGGTGAAGCCTTTGTGGGACGCGTTATACAGCGCGGGAGCGGACGTCGTGGTGAGCGGGCACGACCACGACTATGAACGATTTGGTCCGCAGACGCCGGAAGCGAAAGCGGAAGCGGCACATGGGATACGGGAATTTGTTGTGGGGACGGGCGGGAAGAATCACCGGCCGTTCGAAGCGCCGCATGCGAATAGCGAAGTACGAAATGCGGATACGTATGGAGTGCTGAAATTGACGCTGAAGCCGGGGAAATATGCGTGGGAGTTTGTGCCGGTGGAGGGCGGGACGTTTCGAGATTCGGGCGAAGGAACGTGCCACTGAGATTTGCTAAAGAGAACTTGCGAACCAACACGAGGGCCGCTCAACGGAGCGGCCCTTTTCTTTTAACGACGGTCAGGCGGGAGCTTGTACTATGTGGCCGAAGAGAAAGGGATTAACGCCATGAAGTATTTGAAACGGACACTGAGAGCAATCGGAATCGCCGGAATTTTCGTTACAGCAGCCACGATTTGCGCCGCTCAAGAAGGGCATTGGAAAGCACAGTGGATCACGGCGGCGGGAGCGGCGGAGCGAGATGTGGCGGTAGTGCACTTCCGGAAGACGATTGAGCTGGCGGCAGCGCCGGAACATTTTGTTGTGAATGCGAGCGCGGACAATCAATTTATTTTTTACGTGAATGGACAAGAAGCGGGACGCGGGCCGAGCCGTGGCGATTTGGCGCACTGGCGCTATGAGACGTACGACATTGCGCCAATGCTGCATGCGGGAAAGAACACGCTGGCGGCACTGGTGTGGCATTTCGGGACGCAAGCGGCGGTTGCGCAGATGAGCGAGCGGACGGGATTCCTGTTGCACGGAGCGGGAGAATCGGAACAAGCGGCAAATACCGATGCAACGTGGGAAGCGGAAATTGAAACTGGAATTGAGACCGTTCGGCCAAAGATGAATGAGTATTTTGCAGCGGAGCCCGGTCTGCGGATCGACGGGACGAAGTTCGATTGGGATGCGAATGGTGCAGAAGAGCGACGCGGAGGAAGTTGGACGAAAGCGGTGACACTGGGACGCGGCGCGCTGCGAGAAGAACGGGATGCGCCGAACAACTGGCAACTGGTGAGCGATGCGCTGCCGCCGATGGAGATGAAAGAAGTGCAGAGCGGCAACGTAGTTCGGGCAAGCGGGGTGGCGGCAAAACTCAAAGAGCCGATGGCAGGATTTGCGCTCGGAGTGCGGACGAAGGTGAGCGTTCTGATCGACAACGGCGAATTGACGACGGGTTATCCTGCGGTGACGGTGAAAGACGGACTTGGCGCGAAGATCCAACTGACGTACGCCGAGGCGCTGTATGACGCGAAAGGGCTAAAGGGGCAGCGCGACGAAATCGCTAAGAGGCACATCGCAGGCGTGGTTGATGAATTTCTGGCGGCGGGCGATGCAGCGCAGCGTGAATTTGTGCCGCTGAGCTGGCGGACGTGGCGTTATCTGCAAATTGACGTTGAGACGGCGGATGCGCCGATGACCATAGTCGGGCTGAAGACGTGGTTCAGCGCGTATCCGTTTGAAGAGCGGGCAGCGTTTCATTCCGACAATACGACGCTCGAACCAATCTGGAAAATCGGGTGGCGCACGGCAAGACTGGATGCGCACGACACTTATATGGACACGCCATATTGGGAGCGGCTGCAATACATCGGAGACACGCGGATTCAGGCGCTGGTTTCGTATGCAGTCGCGGGCGACGACCGGCTGGGACGGCAAGCGATCGCGGCGTTCAACGATTCGCGCACGACCGACGGACTGACGCAGAGCCGGTATCCTTCCTCGCTGCGGCAAATGATTCCGACGTTTTCGCTGCTTTGGGTGGGAATGGTGCATGACTTCTGGATGTATCGAGGGGATGCGGACTTTGTGCGGGGACAGGTGGCGGGCACGAGGACGGTGCTGGAATGGTTTTTGCAGAAGCAACGCGGGGACGGGATGCTCGGGAGAATCCCGTGGTGGCCGTTTGTGGACTGGGGCGCGGATTTTGAGGCGGGAGAGTCGCCGCAGGATGCCGACGGCGGATCGAGTGTGATGACGCTGCAGTTTGTGGAAGCGCTGCGATATGGCGCGGAGTTGGAGCGGGCTTTTGGCGACGCTTCGCTGGCGGACAAATATGAACGGGCGGCGGCGCGGGCAGCGGAAGCGGTGAAGAAGCTCTGTTGGGATGAGAATCGCGGATTGGTTACCGACACTCCGAGGCAAAGACATTTCAGCCAGCATGCAAATATTCTGGGCGTGTGGCTGGACGTGATTCCCGCGGAAAAGCAGCGGGAAGTTTTGCGGAAGATTCTGTCGAGAAGCGATGAGGCTTTTTCGGAGAAGAACGACGTGCCTCCGATGACGCTGGCGACGTATTACTTTCGATTTTATCTGGCACGAGCGATCGAACATGCGGGAATGGGCGACGAGTATTTGAAGCTGCTTGGCCCGTGGCACAAGATGGTGGAGCTGGGATTGACGACGTGGGCGGAATCGCCGGAGCCGACACGGTCTGATTCGCACGCATGGAGCGCGCATCCGAATTTTGATTTGTTGCGGATTGTGGCGGGGATCAAACCGAAGAGCGCCGGATTTGAGGAGATCATGATTGAGCCGCATCTCGGCGATTTAAAGAACGTAAAGGCGCAGATGCCGATTCCGCGGGGAATGGTGGAAGCAGACTGCACGCGAACGGCGAATGGTGTGGCGGCGCGTGTGAAATTGCCGATGGGAGAGAAGGGCGAGTTGGTTTGGAAGGGGAAGACGTACGCGTTACGTGAGGGAGAGCAAGAGTTGAGCCTGCCTTGATCGAAAGGCTGGGCAAAGACGTTCGGCTCGCTCAGGTGCGAGTGGCGGAAGCGAGGACGACTTCGAGAGGAAATGTGATGTGGCCGTCCTTCAGATATTTTTGGAGGCCGGCGATGACGTCGAAACGCACGTCATCGCGCCTCGCGGGTGGGAGTTGCGCGAGCAGCGGCTTGAAGGGCGCAGCGACTTCCGTGAATTGCGTCCAATATTCTTCGACGGAGCCCGGCCAACGCGCGGGAACGGAAAGATGATCCTCTTTAATTGCGTTGTAACCAGCTTCTTTTAGGGCGGCTTCAAAGCGGCCGCGAACCCCAAACATGAACATGCTAGGCGCGTCTGGATCGGCTTCCGGCGCGGAAACAAATTTCAGCAACACGCCGACAGTCGCGGTGGTGAAGGGTTGTTCGCGCACACCCCACACGAGGAAAACGACTCTACCGCCGGGCTTGAGCGCGCGCAAACATTCGCGCAGCGCTTTTTGCAAATCGGGAAAGAACATTGCGCCGAAGCGGCAAGTAACGACGTCGAAGGATGCGTCGGGAAATGGAAGCGAGTCGGCGGCGGCTTCCTTGAACTCAATATTGTAGAGATTCTGTTGCGCTGCGAGCTCGGCGGCGAGAGATATCATGCCCATGCCGACGTCCGTAGCCACGACGTGGCCCGATGGTCCGACGATCGCAGCGATGCGAAGGGCAGGATCGCCAACACCGCTGGCGAGATCCAACACGCGCATGCCGGGCTGCAAATTTGCTTCCGCGAGGAGCGCGTCTGATGCGCCGCGCGTGAATTCGGCGATTTCTTTGTGCCACTTGCGCCAGGCGTTGACGGTGTCGTCGCGCGTCCAATCGGCTTTAAGCTGTTGGCGGAATTGTTCGATTTTTTGCGGAGAGGGATTGGGCATGGGGAAATTGTAACGCAGGTGCAAGGCGAATTTCCTTGCGAGCTATTTTTTCCAGAAGCGCATGACGCCCGCGTAGTCGAGATCCTCGGATGTGGAGCCTTTGACGAAGCTGTAGGTTTCGCGGGCCGCGGCCGTGGCAGGAAGGGCGACGCCGATTTGATTCGCGAGATCGAGCGCAAGTCCGAGATCCTTGTGCATCAAGCGCAAGGGGAAGCTGGGCTTGAAGTCTCCGCTCAGCATCGAGGGCGCCTTGATGTCGAGAATTCCGGCGCGCGCCATGGAGGATTGCATGACTTCGACTAGTTTTTCTCCAGGCAGGCCGGCGCGTTGAACGAGGGCGAGCGCTTCGGCAAACGCCTGCACTTCGACGGCGAGGAGCGAGTTCATCGCAAGCTTGATGGTTTGACCGGCGCCGTTTGGGCCGAGGTGAAAAAGTTTTTTGCCCATGGCGTTTAGGACGGGACGAGCGGCTTCGAGCGTTGCGGACTCGCCGCCGATCATGAAGACAAGCTCCCCTTTTTCCGCGCCCCAAGTACCGCCAGTAACAGGCGCATCGAGAAAGCGAATTCCGGCCGCGGTGGAGGCCGTCGCGATTTTTCGCGCGAGGGCAGGAGAAACGGTGCTGGAGTCAATATAGATGGCGCCTTTTTTGAGCGCGGAGAAAGCGGATTTGTCGCCACTGGTCCAGAGAACTTGTTCGAGGGCGGGTGGATCGCTGACGATGGTGATGAGAACGTCGCTGGCGGCCGCGACTTCGCGGGGAGAAGGCGCAAGTTTGGCACCGGCAGCGACAAGGGATTCCGCGCGCGACGCAGTGCGGTTCCAAACGAAGAGCGGGAAACCCGCTTTGAGAAGATTGTGGCCCATGGGGGACCCCATGAGGCCGAGACCGATGAGACCAACGGTGGGTTGCGACACGAAGACTCCTCCAGAGCTGCAGAGGAAGATTGTAGCGGAAATCGAGAGCGAGCCCGAATCGGCAGAGAAGGGTTAAGCGAGTTTGGCGCCGTGAGCGAAGGGGAGAATTGAGGAGGCACCACCGGCCGCGGCGGCTTTCGTTTTGGACCCGGTAGAATCCGGAGCAGCTTGCGGCGCGGAATCTTGCGCGGGAATCGAGAGAATTGGCGGCCTCACCGGAGCGGGCTCAGACGGCAGCTCCTCGATACGAATGATGTAGGCGTAGGGAACTTCCCAGCGGAAGGTGCGTTCGAGGCCGCGCTGGTCAAAGCGCTGTTCGAGGAAGATGGAGCGACCGGAGTCGGCCACGAACACGCCCGCAGCAGGCAAACAGATATCACCGGCTCGATAATGAACTTCGACCTTGCGCCCGAGGTAGGCTGAGTAGCGGGCCATATGCGCAGTTTCTGAGGCAAAAGTACCGGGGTCAATAGTACGGAAGGTTACTGGGCGGAGAGATGTGGAAAAGTTTGCGAAGCTAACGGGAGAAATCGGCGAGGACGGCTTCGGCGGCGCGCCGGCCGCTGAGCATCGCGCCGTGAATGCTGGCGTTGTCGCGATGATCGCCGCAAAGGTAGACGCCGGGGCGAATGCGGACGGGGCGCTGCGGCGGCTCGAGCGCGCCAGGATATTGTTGCGGCTGTGCGTGCGGGATGCGGTAGCTGCGCAGGAATTTCCACGAGCGAGCGACGGGGCCAAACCAGCTTTTCATTTGCGCGATGATGAAGCCGCCGAGCTGTTCGTCCGTGAGCTGCTGGATGCCGAGCACAGTGACGGAGACGAGCGATTTTCCGGCGGGCGCGTAAGAGGGCGCAACTTCCGACATGACCGCGAAATTGTTGACGGGGCCGGAGCCGTCACCGTTGAGCGTGATCATTGGATTCGGGACGGGCGATTCTTCCGACGAGTAATAAAAACAGGTAACGCTGCGGGATGCAGGCTCGGCTTCGCCGATGAGATGAGCGGCGCCGGGACCTTCGGCAGCGACGACGATCGCGCGGGCGCGAAGTTTTTCGCCGCCAGCCAGTGTGAGTTCGTCTTCGTGGAGACCATCGACGTGAGCATTGAGGCGAATGGACTCGGCGGGAAGTTTCGCGGCGAGTTGCGCCGGGATGGCGGCCATTCCACACGCGGGAACGGCGGTGTCGCCTTCCGACAACATTTTGAAAATGAATTCGAACATGCGGCTGGAAGATTTGAGCTCTGGGTCGAGGAGGATGCCGCCGAAGAAGGGACGGAAAAAACGGTGGATGAATTCGGGGGTGAAGTTCAAGGATTGCAGGGCGTCTTTGGTGGAACGCTCAGGGCTGGAGAAGATTGCGTCGATCGACTTGCGACGAAGCCGGGAACGCAGGCGGGCGATGCGGAGTTTGTCGCGGAATGTGCCGAAGTCCGAGCGAAGTGCTTCGCCCCACGCGCCTGAGACCCGCCAGGGATCGACGAGCTTGTTCATGCGCCCGGCGTACCAGGAGAACGCGCCGGAGGAGAATTTCTTGAGGTCGAGGGCAGTGTAATCGAGAACGGCGCGGGCTTCGGGATACGCGGTGAGCAGAACCTGAAATCCGCGATCGAGGAGGAAGCCATCGACGTGATCGGTTCGGACCCGGCCGCCGATGCCGTCGGAGGCCTCCAAAATCTGAAAAGAAACTCCAGCTTCGTGGAGTATGCGTGCCGCGCAAAGGCCGGCTAGACCGGCACCGACGATGAGCACATCCGGACTGGTGGACATTCGTTTTGTTTCCTAAAGACAGCACAGGTCATTTAAAGCCGGGAGCGCGAAGAGAATAGAGAATATCGTGCGGCATTTGGCGAAGATTGCGCAAGTAACTTCGCCGGGAGAAGGCTGGCGGTTCGCTATTCGAGAGAGGCGAGCGAGAGGTAGTCCGGCCGGTCGGAGACGAGCTTGTGGCGAAAGGATTTTACAATCTCGCCGTGATGGAGGAGGAAGACGCCGGGCATTCGCTCGACGTCGCCATCGGGAGCGCCGAGCGTGTTGCCGTTGGCCCAAGCGCCGAACATGCGAGCGATGGTGCGAGGATTCAAATACTGGCGCCACTTGGCTCGAGAAAGACCAAAAGACTCATAAAGACGTCCGTCGGGGTCGGCGAAGCGGGGAAGGTCGTCAAAACGGTGTGGCTTGAAGAATTTTCTGGCGCGTTCGTCGTTTGAAAGATGAACGAAGACAAGCCGCGTGCCGAGCGATTCGATCTGCGGCCGAAGTTTTTCGAGTTCACACACAGCTTCGCGGCAAAACGTACAGCCGAAATGGCGCAAGAAGAGGAGAAGCACGGGGCGGTGAGCCGACAGGACCGCGAGCGTCTCGCCGTCCTGGGAAAGGAAAGAGGCGGCAATTTGCGGCAGAGAGGTCGCAACCGTTGGCATCGATACTCTAAATCTTTGCCGATTTATTCGATGGCTGCAACGGCTTCAGCGGTGACGCGATGCCTCCACGCAAACATGCGATTGAGACGCCTGCGGATATACCAGCCCGCGAAGAGGGCACCGAGCCAGCCGAGAGGAAGGTCGTACTCGACGCGGTCTTCGAGTTCGCTCGACTTCTCATCGACAGGCAAAAAAAGATGTGTGTGCTCCCATCGAGGAAATGGGCCGGAGACCATCGAATCGCGAAACATTTTGCCGGGCTCGCAGGCGGTGTGCTCGGCGATCCAAGTCATGGAAAACGGACCGACACGGACGGCGAGCGTGACGCGTGAACCGGGTTGCTCGATGCCGCCAGTTCGCGAAACAACACGCGCCGATTCCCAAGGAGGCTGCAAGCGTTCAAGCGCATCCGGCAGAGCGTGAAACCTATAAACACGCTCGGCGGATGCCGGCATGCGACTACGAAAAACGAAGAGTTGGCTCATGCAAAGGGAGAGCGCAGGAGCAGTGTATCACTCACAGCGTGATTCAACGGATTCAACGGGCCTTCTAGTGATGCGGCGCGGGGAAACCGCTGGGGCCGGATACGTGAACGATTGCGTAAGCAACGGCGGCGCTTAGCAGCACGACAAGGACAACATCGCTGATGCGACGCATCACACGGCGGCGACGGATGTAATCTCGGGGCAACGCGGGGAAGAATCCGCGCGATTGAGAGGAATGGGCCATACGTTTTCCTGCACGAGAGGGAAAGGACTCGGACTCCGGCTCAAACCCGAGGAATCGAAAAAGGTTGCGAAACGCTTGACGAACAACAGAAGTCGACGGAGGGCTGGAAGGAGAAGGAGAGACCCCAAGTGTCGTGGACATTGCTACACCTCAAATTGTCGGGCAACGGAACTGAGCTGGCATCAGGGCAAGCCGCCGGACTGACCGGGAGGGTCCGCGGACGAGAGGGAACGCCCTGACGTAAGTTCCACTAAAATGGTAACAAAGGCTCGGGAATAAGGGGGAGCGTTTATTTTTGGCGGCCCCGGAACCGCGGTGCCGTTCCGCACGTGGGACCGCGCGATTTTAGAAGTCCAGCGCAGCTTGCGATGGCGCAGGCGAATAGCGGCTGATATATTTTTTCACACTGACTTTGCGGGCGGTATTTTCTGAAGACATATAGCGAATCATTCCGAAGATGGGGCGTTCAGGGCCCCACGGCCGATCGTATCGTCCGAGGACCCAGAAGATTCCGGTGTAAGAATTCGGATTGCGGCCATCCAGTCCGTATTTGTTATTGAGATGAATCATGATCTCCGCAGCTTGCTGCGGAGATTTGGACCACTCGAGAATCTTTTTGCCCCAAAGCATGCGGAGGTAGTTGTGAATGCGTCCTTCGCGAACGAGTTGGATCTGCGCGGCGTTCCAGAGAGGATCGTGAGTTTGCGCGGCTTCGAATTGTTCAGCGGTGTAAAGATGCGCGCGCTCGTCGCGGGCATGATTGTTCAGCGTCTTTTGCGCCCACTCCGGAAGTGACTCGATCCTGTCGTAGTCGTCGCGGTGAGAGGAAAAGTTGTAGCCGACTTCGCGCCACGTGACGAGTTCATCGAGGAACCCTTCGGCGGTTGGCGACATGTTCCACCAGCCTTCGCGGCTTCCCGTTGCGCGAACCGCGAGTTTTTCCGGCCGCCATTTTTCCCGCGCAGCTAGCTTGTGAAAGATCTCGTGGACGGAAATGTGGCCAAAGTGAAGGTAGGGAGAGAGGCCGCTCGTCGCGTCGCGTTCCGGTTCGTTGCGGCGCTCGCCGTAGTCGTTGAATCTTTCCGAGAGAAACGAATCCAGTTGCGACGTGGCAGCGGTCGGGCCGCCTCGCTGCTCACAAGGCAGCACAGAATGATCGATGGGGAGCTTTGCGAGTGCACCAGGCCGATTTTGGAGAATTTCAGAAGCTGCTGCAGGCCACCGTTGAAGAATCTTTTTCGGGATGACTGCACTGCGAGCCAAGTCGGCGTTTGCGAGCGGATCGCGAACCGGAAATTCCAACAGGTGTGCGGAAAGATTTTTCTGCAGGAAACGGCGAAACGCGTAAGCGGTCGGAAAAACTTGATCGGTTGCGCGCAGCGGGAGCAGACCGTTCGAATCGACGGATTCGAGCCGCACAGACAGCTTCTGCGCGGCGGCGGTGACCATGCGCGGCAGAAAAAAGCAGGGGAATTCATCGGTGACGACAACGCAGGCGTCGGCTGCAAGAGCTTCGAGCAGGCCTTTGCTGTCGCCGCGAGCCGGCTCCAGATAAGGATAGTAGGAAATGCCGAGTTTGCGCGCCGCAGCTGCGTTGTCCGCCATCCCCTGGATCACGAATTGATGAATCCGGTCGCTGGCCCATTGGTAGCCGCAACGAAGCGCTTCAAAGACGAGAAGAGGGCGTCTCAGTTCGCGGGAATGTTCGAGAGCGCGATCGAGGGCGAAATTGTAAGCGAGGCGCCGCGCCGCGATCATCCAATAGAGGACATGGCTGCCGGACGCGCGGATGGGCGCGCGATTCGCTTCGCGAATGCGAATTGCAGGAACGGGTGGCACAAAAGACTCCGGACAAAGGAAGGACGCGGGGCGGCGTACAAGAA
>DATGIS010000108.1:0-11231 GCA_035295625.1 Candidatus Acidiferrum sp.
CGGCAAGCTGATCTTCCCGATTTTTCGCGACGGCACGGGAATCATTCAAGGCGTTTGCGCGCTGAAAGAAAGCCCCGAGGCGTTCGAAGCCCTGAAAGGGCTTACACAGGAATCGAGCGTAATCGTCACGGGGAAAATCCGCGCGGAGCAGCGCGCGCCCGGCGGATTCGAAATGGGCGTCAGCAAAATTCAGATCGTACAGAAAGTGCCGGAAAGCACGCCGTTTCCGATTCAATTGAAAGAGCATGGCGTCGATTTTCTGCTGGACCACCGGCATTTGTGGATGCGTACGCCGCGCCAGGCGGCAATTTTGCGCATTCGCGCGCAGGCGATTCGTTCCGCGCGCGAATACATGGATTCGCAAGGCTACACGCTGACCGACGCGCCGATGTTCACACCGGCTGCGTGCGAAGGCACTTCGACGCTCTTCGAAGTGAATTACATCGACGACCAAAAGGCGTACCTGACGCAGTCCGGTCAGCTTTACATCGAAGCGACGGCGATGGCACTGGGGAAGGTGTACACGTTCGGGCCGACATTCCGCGCGGAAAAATCCAAGACGCGCCGCCACTTAACCGAGTTCTGGATGCTCGAACCCGAAGCGGCATACGCCGAACTGCCGGACATGATGAACCTCGGCGAAGGCCTCGTCAGTGCGATTGTGCAAGGCGTGGTCCAAAACCGCGCGCGCGAACTGGAGACATTGAAGCGGGATGTGGCGAAGCTCGAAAACATCAAGCCGCCCTTCCCGCGCATTTCGTATGAGGATGCGATCGACGTTCTGGTGAAGGCTGGGAATCCGGCAAAGTTCGGCGATGATTTCGGTGGCGACGAAGAGACGCTCATTTCGAAAAACTTCGACAAGCCGGTGATGATTCACCGCTACCCTAGTGCCATCAAGGCGTTTTACATGCAGCCGGACCCCGACCGGCCGGATTTGGCGCTGGCGTTCGACATGATCGCGCCGGAAGGCTATGGCGAAATCATCGGCGGGAGCCAGCGCATCCACGACTACGATTTGCTGCTTAAACGATTGAAAGAACACAACTTGCCGGAGGCATCGTTCCAATGGTATCTGGACCTGCGGCGGTACGGAAGCGTTCCCCATGCAGGCTTCGGATTGGGCCTGGAGCGTACGGTCGCCTGGATTTGCGGAACCGAGCACATTCGCGAGGTAATCCCCTTCCCGCGCATGATTTACCGGGTCTATCCTTAGGCTTGGGCACGGTGTATCCTTAACGTTCTACGGAAGTTAGGAGTGGCGGGCCGGGGAATCGCTCGGAGCGTGGGTAGCGCGCCGGGAGGCTCCACAACAAGCCTTGCCGCCGAATCTGGAAAGCAAAATGTCTCAAAAAGTGCGAATCATTGGTGTGCCCATGGACTTGGGCCAGAGCCGCCGCGGTGTGGACATGGGGCCATCGGCGCTACGGGGAGCGGGCTTGCAGGCAGCGCTCAAAAAACTCGGGCATACCGTCGAGGACATAGGAAACCTCGAAGTGAAGCAGCCGGAAGAGATGCCGGTCGGCGAGAAGCGCGCGAAGTATTTGCAGGAGATTACGGAAACCTGCCAAGACATTTGCAAGACAGTGGAAAAATCGCTGGGAGAAGGATTTCTGCCGCTTGTGCTGGGCGGCGACCATTCGATTGCGGCGGGCGTTGCCGCGGGAGTCGCGTCGCACTTCCGCAAAGACAAAAAAGAGATTGGCTACATCTGGCTGGATGCGCACGGCGACATGAATACGCCTGAGTCTTCGCCATCGGGCAACGTGCACGGGATGCCGCTCGCGGCGATTATGGGGTACGGCGCGGACGAGCTTGTGAATTTGGGCGGGTTCAAGCCAAAAGCGGAGCCGGGAAATATTGTAATCGTCGGCGCGCGCGACCTGGATGCGCAGGAACGCAAAATCGTGAAAAAGTCCGGCATTCACGTCTTTACGATGCGCGATATCGACGAGCGCGGCATGCGGGACGTGATGAGCGAGGCGCTGAAGTATGCGATGGACGACACCGCGGGAGTTGCCGTGAGTTTGGATATGGATTTCGTCGACCCGTCTGACGCGCCTGGAGTGGGCACGCCGGTACGTGGCGGCGTAACTTACCGCGAAGCGCACCTTGCGATGGAAATGATTGCGGACACCGAATCGATGGCTTCGCTCGAAGTCGTCGAGATCAATCCGATTCTGGATGAACACAACAGTACGGCGCTCCTCGGCGTAGAACTCGTGCTCTCCGCACTGGGCCAGAAGATTCTCTGAACAACTCCACGGTTTCTGTCTGAGCAGCGACGCTAAACAGGATCGCCGTAATGCAAGCCACGGCGTCGAAGCGGCATTTCTGCCGTCCACTGCATCTCAAGCCAAATAGCTTTGGAAACCCTGCATTCCTGGTTTACCTTGTAACTTTCGAGGAAAAAGGACCACCAATGAACAAAGCCATTTCTCGTTTGACCGCCGTCTTGGCGGCGCTCTTGCTTTTGCCGTTGCCGAGCCTGGCGACGTGCGGAGGAGGAGGCGGCGGAGGAATGGGCGGGATGCGCGGCCCGGGCGGCGGAGGCGAACAGGTTTATCAGGTGCCTTGGAAAGTCGTGAAGCCGCAAGAAGCGTTGCCGGCCGGTGGGCTGGCCCTTTATTGGTTTCCCTCGTCGTTGGAGGAGTTCAAGAATTCCAGTTTGCGGAGTTCGCGGTCGCTTTCGCTCTTGGCGGCACAGTGCGTGAACATGATCGTTTCGGACACGCAGGCGCCCGAAATGCAAAAACTGATCGCCGGCGAAACGCTACCGGTGGCCGTGCTGGCGAGCAGCGACGGCACGCCGATCGGAAAAGCGCAAAACGTGAAGGGCTTCCTGAAAGTCGATCAGGTGGAAAAGCTGGTCGAATCGGAAATGAAGCAGCGCGAAGAGAGCGTCAAGCAGCAGATGAAGGACGGCAAGGACAAAGCGAAGGCCGGGGACAAAGAAGGCGCGATCACGGCGTTCAGAACCGTGATGGAACAGAAGTGCTTGTTTCCGGGCAAGGCGAAGGACGCTTCGAAAGAGTTGAAGAAACTGGGTGTGGAAGTGGGCCAGGCGTTTGACGCGCCGGTGATGGATCGGGCGCAGAGCGCAAGAATCGAAGCGGTGATGAAGCGTGGCCTCAAAGCAGAAATGGACGAGAAGTACGAAGCGGCGGAGAAGCTCTATTCGGAAGCGCGTGTGATGGATCCGGCCGATCCTGCTCCATTGCGTTATCTCGGCGAGCTCTATCGGCATCATTTGGGCGATTGGGACAAAGCCCGGACGACGTTCGAATCGATTCTTGCGATGCCAGCTGATCCTCTTTCCCGCGCCGTGGCCATGCATGGCCTAGGCAAAATGACGATTCATGAAGGCGATTTCCAGAAGGGCTTGCACTTGATGGAAGCGTCGGTGAAGGAATATCCGCTCGCGCTTGCGTACCGCAATCTTGCGGTCTATTGGAACTCGGAAGGCGACCGCGCAAAGGCCGACGAGTATACGCGCGAAGCGACGAAGCTCGACCCGACCGACCCCTACAACATGATCTTTGCGGCGGCCTTTCTTGCCGGCAACGGGCATGGCGATGAAGCGCTCAAAATTGCCAAAGACAACGAGCGAATGCTGCCTGCGTCTTACAACTTGGCGGCCATTTATGCGCAGCTCGGCCAGAAGCAAAAAGCACTCGATCTTCTGAAGCGCCACTTCTTCCAATACGAGCGCTACGAAGCAGTGCGTACGAAGGAAATGATGGAAGCGCGCGTAGACGAAGTGTTCGTCTCGTTACGAGAAGACAAAGACTTCCTCGCGCTGACCAGCGGCGCCGATGGCAGGTTACCGATTCCCAAATCGAAGATGAGCACCGGCACGCCCTCGATGAACTGAACCTGTCCTCCAGGCAGGGAAGGTTCGTTTTGGAAACCGGCCACGGATACGCGCTTCTGACGCACGCCGTTTTCTGAAAAAATATGGGACGTGGCTCCAGACAAGAAAATCCTGCGTGTAGGCGTGCTCTTCGGCGGACGAAGCGGCGAACATGAAGTTTCGCTAGCTTCCGCAGCATCTGTAATTCGCGGACTCGATCCCGATAAATATGAGGCGGTGCCCATCGGCATTTCGAAAGAAGGCCACTGGCTCATTGGAAGCGCCGCGCAAAAAATGTTGCCGGAAGTGTTGAAGAGTGGTCAACGCGTGGTCATGTCCGCGGATCCTACCGACGCTGCTATCATTCCGCTCGACCGCAGCGGTGGACAGCGCATCGACGTCGTTTTTCCCGTGATGCACGGAACGTACGGCGAGGACGGCACGATTCAGGGATTGCTGGACCTTGCAGGACTGCCGTTCGTGGGCGCGGGCGTGCTCGGCTCGGCGATCGGCATGGATAAGGACGTTTCGAAGCGCCTGTTGCAAGCGGCGAAGATTCCCGTGGTGCCCTGGATTACCGTTTACCGGACGGATTGGGAACGCGACCCAAAGGCGATTCAAAAAGAGATTGAGAAGAAATTTAAGTATCCGGTCTTTGTAAAACCGGCTGCGCTCGGATCCTCCGTTGGCATGTCGAAAGTACACTCACGTGCCGAACTCGCTCCCGCGTTAAATCTCGCATCGGAATTTGCGACGAAGATTCTCGTGGAGAAATCGGTCAATGCCCGTGAGATTGAGGTCTCCGTCCTCGGCAATCACGACCCCAAAGCTTCCGTCCCGGGCGAAATCGTGCCGCATCGCGAATTCTACGATTACACCGCGAAGTATCTCGAAGAAGGCACGCAGCTTCTGATTCCCGCAAAACTCGAGAATGCGCAGATCAAAAAGATTCAAAAGTATGCCATCAATGCATTTCGAACTTTGGAACTGTCCGGCATGGCGCGCGTCGATTTCTTCCTCGAGAAAAAGGGCGGAAAGCTTTACCTGAACGAAGTGAACACGATTCCCGGCTTCACTTCCATCAGCATGTACCCGAAGCTCTGGGAAGCTTCCGGAATCCCCTTTCGCGAATTGATCGACAAACTCATCGAGCTTGCCATGGAAATCCATCGCGAAAAAGCGCGCACGAAATATCAGATCGAATTGCCGGCAGGAGCCGGCGGCGCACTGGAAGCCTGACGGGGAACTTCTGCGCACGCGTTTTTAGAGACTTCGCTTCAACTTCATTTCTCCTCACTGGGAAACTTTGTTACGATTTTCGGTGTCTAACCGAAAGGCTGGAGACATCGCATGACACTGCTCGACCCACCTGCTGAGCCAGAAAGCAAACCCAACGCGCTGAAATACACGATGATCGCGGTCGCGCTCGCGGTGTTGATCGGAGGCTGGTTTCTTTTCCGCTATTATCCCGAAAAGCGAGCGGTGACCCATTTCTTCGACGCGCTCGTGGCGGGAAACACAGAACAAGCGTATCAACTCTGGAAACCGAGCGGCACCTATCGCAAAGGGGATTTTCTCGCAGACTGGGGACCGGAGGGTTACTACGGGCCTGTGAAGAGCTACGAAATTCTGCGTGCGACTCGCCCGAGAAGTTCGAATGGAATCATTGTGAGCGTGGCCGTCAGCCCTTTTTCGCCGATGCCCGGAGGGGAAGACCCCGTGAAAAATCGGCGCACCAAAGTAATTCCTCTTTTTGTGGATACAGATTCAAAGGCGATGAGTTTTTCGCCGGTTACTCCGGACGAGTAACGAGTGCGCTCAGCGCAACAGGTCGTCCAAAGCGTGCGCGAGTTCCTTCGGATTCACGCTCGCCGTTCCTAGTTTTCCGACCACAACTCCGGCAGCAGTATTCGCCAAAACGGCTGCGTCCGGCAACGATGCACCTGCGGCAACTGCAGCGGCGAGAACGCTCAGGACGGTGTCTCCCGCGCCGGTCACATCAAACACTTGCCGGCCGGTCGCGCCACGTTCAATTCCCGCCTTCCCCACCCGCGCATACGTCACTTCAAAACTCGTCGCCGGAATCGTCATATACCGCGACGAGGACTCTTCGAATAAGCTCATTCCCTTTTCACCGCGCGTGATGACCACGGTGCTGCAACCAAAATGCGCCAGCAGAGCGCGTCCCGCCTCCTCAAAAGATTTTTCATCCCCCAGCGCCCGCGTCACGAAAAATCCCGCTTCCTTGGCATTGCACACGATCGCCCGCGCACCACGATACGCGTACAGGCGCGAAGTCTTCGGCTTCACAAACACCGGCAAGTTCAGCTTGTGGCACGCGCTGAGCACGCGGTCGGCGAGATCGTCGTTGATCAAGCCTTTGTCGTAGTCGGACAAAACCAGCGCATCGAGCTTCTTGGCTGCGGCAAAAAGAGTGCGCAACAATTTTTCCTGAGCCGGTTTTCCGAGCGGCTCGCGCCGCTCGCGATCGATGCGCACAATCTGCTGATGCCGCGCGATCACCCGCGTTTTCACGGTTGTCACTCGCGCGATGTCTGCAAGAACGCCCTTGTCGCCAATCTTCGCGGTGCGCAGGCAGTTCCGTAATGCTACGCCGGCTTCGTCGTCGCTCGACCCCTGACCGCCGACAACACCAAACATTTCGACATGCGCGCCGAGCGATGCGATGTTCACCGCGACATTTCCTGCGCCACCCAAACACTCGCTTTGCTCGACGAAATCAACAACGGGCACGGCCGCCTCGGGTGAAAGCCGCGAAGCCGTCCCCCACAAATAGCGGTCCAGCATCAGGTCGCCGAGCACACCAATCCGCTTGCTGGAAATACGCGGAATCAATCGCTTGAGGTTTGCAATCGATGCGGGAGTTAGCGAAACCATGGCACGCCGCGGCGCGGAACTATTCCGGCGCGATTTGCGCCTCCTCCGCCAGCATCACGGGAATGTCGTCGCGGATTGGATAGACGCGGCGGCACGATTCGCACTTCAGGCCGCTTTTGTCGGATTGCAGATTTACGCGCGCCTTGCAAACAGGGCAGCGCAAAATTTCCAAGAGCTCTTGCGGAATCGCCATCGTTCTCTCTAAGGGAAGATTCGCAACCGCTCCGAATGTAGCAGACCCTCCGCAGACCGGCAACCGGGGTCAAAGGCCTTTCCGCTGACGAAATTCCCGGACCACGGTTCGCACGTCGCGCTGTCCCGCGTCCACATCGGCATTCATCTGCCGCATCTCTTCGGCGGAAATTTTTCCAGCAAGTTCCGTTAACGCCGCGCGCAGGCCCGGGTTTTCCTCGAGCGCCGCTCGCCGGACGATTGGCACGGCATCGTACGGCGGAAAATAGTGCCGGTCGTCCACCAAAGGCACCAGATGCAAACTGGCGATCAGTCCGTCCGTCGAGTTCCCGGCAACGATGTCCGCTTGATGCTGCGTCAACGCACGATACAGAAGTCCGAGGTCCATCACGCGAGGCGTCTCGGCGAATTTCAAATCGTACGTTTTGCTCCACCCGGCAAATCCGTCCGGGCGCTCGAGAAATTCATAGCCGACCGCCGCATGCCATTTCGGCGCAACCCGGGTCAGATCGGACATGCTCTTCAGATGCAACCGCTCGGCATCGTCAGATCGTACGACCATCGCAAACGTGTTTTCAAAACCGAGAGGCTCGGTTACTTCCAATCCGAACCGCTGCGCATACAGTCCCTTCACTCGCTGATACGTTGTCGCCGCATCGCCTTGTGGTTTCTCGCCCAACACCGCGGTCAGCGCCGTACCCGTATACTCCACGTATAAATCCAGATCACCCGCAAGCATCGCTTTGTGAATGAGCAGCGTGCCGCCCAAATTTGTTTTGCGTTCGACCGAAATTCCCGTTCGCGCTTCGATATGCTGCGCCAGTAATTCCGCGAGTACAACTTGCTCCGTAAAAAACTTTGATCCAACAACAAGCTTTTTCTGTGGGCTGTGTCTACAGCCAGAAAAAAAACTCCCGAGCGCCAGCAGCGACAGAGCAGCGACTATCGTCCGCCGCAAGCTACGCCACCTTCAACTTTCGTTCGAGGAGCCCCAGCGCTGCATCCGCCAGCAGCGCCAAAAGCGCCGCGGGAATTGCTCCCGCCAAAATAACGGTGTCGCTCACCATCGCGACTCCCCGAAAAATAAACGTCCCAAGTCCACCCGCGCCAATGGCCGCGGCAATCGTCGCCACGCCAATCGTGATTACCGTCGCCGTCCGAATGCCAGCTAGAATCACGCTCAGCCCCAGCGGGAATCGCACTTTCAGCAAAATCTGCCTCTGAGTCATTCCCATAGCTTCTGCCGCTTCCAGCACCGCCGGATCAAGATTCGTCAGCCCAACGACCGTGTTCCGCAAGATCGGCAGCAGCGCGTAGAGAATCAACGCAATGACCGCGGTGCGCGTGCCGATTCCCCCGAGAAACGGAAGTGGAATCAAAAAGCCGAACAGCGCCAGGCTCGGGATCGTTTGCAAAATCGAAGCCGCTCCGAGCACCAGTGCGCGCCCGCGCTTGCGTTGCGCCAGCAACATTCCAAGCGGCACCGCAATTGCAATCGCGATCGACATTGAAATCACCACCAGAAAAAGATGTGCGAGCGTCGCCTCCAGAATTTCCGCCCTGTGACTTACAAAAAATTCCCAGAGCTTCATCCGCGCGCTCCACTTTGTACTTCAAACGTCGCCGCAAACGCCTTCACCTCCGGATGGTCGATTCGCAAAAAGTTTTCCGGGGCCGCATCCGCCACGATTCTCCCCTCGGCTAACATCACAATTCGTGATCCGATGCGCAGCGCTTCCCTCAGATCGTGCGTCACGAACAGAATTGTCTTGCCAAGCCGCTTCGCGAGTTCGGCAAACTCTCGCTGCAATTCGGCTCGCGTCACCGGATCGAGCGCCGCGAACGGTTCGTCCATCAATAAAATTTCCGGGTCTGCCGCCAGCGCCCGGGCAACGCCAACCCGCTGACGCTGTCCGCCGGACAACTCTCGTGGCAACCGTTTTCCCAGTTCTTTCGGATCGAGGCCTACCAGACGCATCATTTCTTCATAACGCACAGCCCAACGCACCGGGGTCCATCCCAGCATCCGCGGAACAACTACTACGTTTTTCGCAACGGTATAATGCGGAAACAGTCCCCCTTCCTGAATGACGAAGCCAATTCCGCGCCTCAATCGGATTGGATCCATCGAGTCCACCGATGCACCGTTAACGAACACGGTTCCCGCAGTCGCTTTCAATAATCGATTTACCAGCTTCAAGAGCGTCGTTTTACCGCTTCCGCTGCGTCCCAGCAACATCACTGTCTCGCCCCGCAAAATCTTCAGCGAGATTTGCGAAAGAATCGGCGCGCTGTGCCTACCAGGAACACAGTATTCAACCTCTTGAAACTCGATGGTAACGTTTCCACGTTCTGCTGGTTTCGCATTCATTTCGATTGACACACTCGCACCGCGGAGCGACCATCGTAACGTAGTCAGCCTCCCGGCGTCTGATTTTTGGCGCATCCTCCTCGCCTCTGCTGCATCTAACGAAGGGAGAAAATCATGGCAGCTCCCGCCGCAGTTCGTATCCGTCACGATCTTCAGACGCGACTCGTGCAGTCTCGTGCTCGCACCGATGAAATATTTTCTCTGATCCGGGAAGAAGCCCTTTACGATCGGCCAATTGCGGAACGTCATCGCCTGGTTTTCTATCTCGGACACGTGGAAGCATTCGATTGGAACCTTCTTGGCCGCCGAGCGTTCGGTCTGCGGTCGTTCCGTCCCGCCTTTGACCAACTTTTCGCCTTTGGCATCGACCCAGTTGGGACCGGACTTCCCAACGACGGCCCGCTCGATTGGCCAACGCGCCGCGAAATTGATTCATACAATGCCCGACTCCGCGAGGAACTCGATTCCGCAATCGAGGCCGCACTGGAACATCCCAGTGAAGGCCATCCGCAATTGTTGGAAATGCTAGAGACTGCAATCGAACACCGCCTGATGCACGCCGAAACTCTCGCCTACCTCCTGCACCGGGTTCCGTACGACAGCAAAATTCCCCCTCAGGCGCGTCTCCACACTCGCGGAAAAGCCGTCAAGCGCGATCTGGTCGAAATTCCGGAAGGCGACGCCACGCTCGGCCTTTGCAAAACCAACGCGGAAACATTTGGCTGGGACAACGAGCGCGGCGAGTGTATCGTCAGCGTTCCCGCCTTTGCGATTGAGCGCTACAACGTAACCAACGGAGAATTTCTCCGCTTCGTTCAGGCCGGCGGCTATCAGCATCGCTCTCATTGGAGCGACGAAGGCTGGGCTTGGAAGGAGGCGGCGGGCATCCAACACCCGGTGTTCTGGCGCCGCGAGGGTAACATCTGGATGGCGCTCACCATGTTCGAGGAAGTGCGCCTGCCGCTCGATTGGCCCGTCTACGTGAGCCATGCCGAAGCTACCGCCTACGCCAACTGGCTTGGCCGGCGATTGCCAAACGAAGAGCAATTTCACCGCGCGGCTTATGGCACGCCGCACTCAGCGCGCGAGAATCAGTTTCCGTGGGGAGATGAAGAGCCCGCGGCAAAATTCGGCAACTTCGATTTCGTAAACTGGGATCCGGTTCCCGTCGGCTCGCATCCGGCTGGCGCCAGTGCGTTTGGCGTGCATGATCTCGTCGGCAACGGCTGGGAATGGACCCGTACCATCTTCGGCCCGCTTCCCGGTTTCTCTGCGATGCCGTTTTATCCCGGCTATTCCGCGAATTTTTTCGACGGCCAGCACTTCGTTATGAAGGGCGGCTCGCCGCGCACCGCCGCGTGCATGCTCCGCCGTTCCTTCCGCAATTGGTTCCAACCACAGTATCCGTACGTCTACGCAACGTTTCGTTGCGTCGAGGACTGACGGAGCCCAACCTCGGGAGCAAAGATGCTGACTCAACCCCTTCTGAAGCCAGCGGTGTCGCCCGCCCTCTTGGAATTCGCGGCGGACGTGCGAACCGGACTCACCAAATCCGGCCAGCGCGAGATCCTTTCCAAATATCTTTACGACGAAGTTGGCTCGGCGCTTTTTGAAGCCATTTGCCTTCTGCCCGAATATGGCCTTACCCGTGCCGATTCACGCTTGCTGCGCCGTTACGCCGGAGAAATGGTGACCCGCATGCCGCTGCCCGCTCACGTCGCGGAGCTTGGCAGTGGCAGCGGCAAAAAAACGCGCTGGATTCTCGAAGCCATCGCGCGCCGCCAGCCTACCTATTACTATCCGATTGAAATTTCCCCCGCTGCGCTCGCGGCGTGTGAAAAAGAGCTCGGCCAGATCGATCTCGTTCACATCGTTGGATTCGAAAAGCCCTATCTCGAAGGGCTGCAATCCGTCGCG
>DATGIS010000109.1:0-4365 GCA_035295625.1 Candidatus Acidiferrum sp.
CTCCTTCTCGTCTCCTACCTCTACACCCGCTACTCCGAAGCCATTCGCCGCTATCTCTAGGATTCTGGGGTCGAGCCTGATCCTTATCGCCTCAATTGACCGCCATGCGCGGGACGGATAACATCTTGCTTCCGATCAAACAATGGAAGAACAGCTCATCGGCCACTACAAGATTCTCCGCAAGCTCGGCGGAGGCGGTATGGGCGTCGTCTATGAAGCCGAGGATTCAAAACTCGGCCGGCGCGTCGCCTTGAAATTTCTTCCCGAAGACAAGCATCACGATTCGGAAAGCCATCAGCGTTTCCTGCGCGAAGCCCGCTCCGCTTCCGCGCTGAATCATCCCGGCATCTGCACCATCTACGCGATCGAAGAACACGACGGGAAAACCTTCATCGCGATGGAGCTTCTCGAAGGCAAAGCGCTCGATCAAATCATTCGTGGCGGCGCCCAGCCCGTGAATCGCACGCTCGAACTCGGCATCCAGATTGCCGATGCTCTAGACGCAGCTCACAAAAAAGGCATCGTTCATCGCGACATAAAACCCGCCAACATTTTTGTCACCGACCGCGGCCAGGCAAAAATTCTCGATTTCGGTTTGGCAAAACTCGTCGCCGGCCACGGCGACGAGACCACCATTCAGGAAGACCTCGACGTCACGCACTTGACGAGTCCGGGCCTTGCCGTCGGCACCATCGCCTACATGTCGCCCGAACAGGCCCGCGGCGAAGAACTCGACGCTCGCACCGATCTTTTTTCTCTCGGCGCCGTGCTCTATCAAATGATTACCGGAAAACATCCCTTTCCCGGCTCCGCTTCTGCCGTCGTCTTCGAAAATATTTTGCGCAATACTCCTGCGACGCCGGTCTCGCTCAATCCGGAAGTTCCTCCCGAATTTGAACGCATCCTCAACAAAGCGCTCGAAAAAGATCGTGACTGCCGTTACCAGGTTGCCGCTGAGCTCCGCGCGGACTTGAAACGGCTGCTTCGCGAAATCGATTCCGGAAAAGTTCTCAGCAGTTCCGTCTCCGCCGTCAGCGGCTCTTCCCTTCCCGCAGCGCAGCCGGCCTCACTCGATGCAGCGGCGCCCGCTTCGAGCAGCGGCTCCGTTCTGATCGCAGCCGCGAAGAAAAATAAAATCGGAACCAGTGTGACCATTCTTCTCGTCTTGGTTGTGCTCGCTGCCGCCGGCTACGGCATTTTTTCGTTCACTCAAAAACCGCAGCATCTTCTCTTTGAACATTTCGCCATCGAAAATCTCTCCAACAACGGCCACACCGTTCTCGCCGCAATTTCTCCCGACGGAAAATATCTCGCGCTCGTTCTCGAAGAACACGGCTTGCAGGCCCTGCAGCTTCGCCACATTCAAACCGGAAGCAACACGCAAATCGTCGCGCCTGCCGCCACGCGATATTTCGGAATCACGTTTTCTCCCGATGGAAGCTATCTTTATTTTGTCCGTCGCGACGAAGACGAACACACCATTTCCATTTTGTACGAAGCGCCCGTCCTCGGCGGAACTCCGCGCGTTTTGATTCGGGATGTCGACAGTCCCATCGCGCTTTCTCCCGACGGCCAACATCTCGCCTACCTGCGCCAGGATCACGATTCGCCTACGTTTGATTTGTTGATTGCAAAAGCCGACGGAACTCCGGAACGCGCGCTTTTCAAAAGCCAGGCAATCGCCAGCGACAGTTACACGCTCGCGTGGTCGCCTGACGGAAAAACAATCGTGATTCCCGTTGTCCAACCGACGATGGATGACATCAGCGGGTTTATAGCCGTCGATGCAACCACCGGCGCGCGCACCAATTTTGGAAATTCGCGCGCGAAGATTTATTACGATCCGTCGTGGCTCGCCTCGGGCAACGCCTTGCTCGTCACCACCGCGGAAGCTGCAAACGGAAAATTACAGCGCCAGCTCGGCGTCGTTTCCTATCCGCAGGGAATTTATCGCGCGATCACCGCGGATACCAACACGTACATTCGTCCAAGCCTCGCCGCAAATTCCCAAAGCTTCGCCGCGACGCAGGTTCAGGCGCGCGTCGATTTTTCGATCGCGCCCGCCGCATCTCCCGATGAAGCGCATCCGCTCGTGCTTTCCTCCAAGCAAACCGTTTGGCGATGGGATTGGACGCAGGATGGAAAACTTGCGCTGCCGCAAGGCGGAGACATTCGCGTCGTCGCTCCCGCGGGCGGAGAGACGCTCGTTTTCTCGGACCAGAATTCCGTTCCGGATCAAGTGGCGTCCTGCGGAAATTATCTGATCGTCCGCATCATCGGGCGGTCGGGAAAAGCGGCGGCGAATTTGTGGCGCATCGACGCGACTGGCGGAAATCAGATGCAGCTGACGAACGGAAAAAGCGAAGCGGAACCGCTGTGCGCGCCAGACGGAAAATACGTCTACTACGTGGACCGCGCGGATGGAAATCACGTAAAACGGATTTCGATCGACGGCGGAACTCCCGAAGTGGTGCTGAACGGAGGAGTCGGCGTTTTCGATCTGTCGCCGGACGGGAAATTTCTTTTGACGATGGAAGTGCGGGAGTTCGATCACAAATTAATGCTGCGCGAAGATTCGACTGAAACGAAAACGACGCAATATCGCGATATCGACCAGCGCGCGCAGCTTGGCGCGAAATATGCGCCGGATGGAAAGTCCGTCGTGTACCTGGTGCGCGAAAAAGGAATCGACAATTTGTGGAGGCAGCCGCTCGACGGTTCGCTGCACAAACAGCTCACGCACTACACTGACGACCGGATCGGCGCGTTTGGGTTTTCACGCGATGGCGCGAAAATCGCGATTGAACGAATTCACGCCGAGTCCGACGCGATTTTGTTTCGCGACTCCGCTCAGTAATTTTCTAAAAAAATCTCCCTTCCCGAAAACTTACTTCGGCGGTTGCGGCGCAACACCGGGCGGAGTTGCGGCCGACTTGGGCGCCGGCGAATTGCCCGGGACAGCGACAGGGCCAATACCTTCGGGACGAGCGTAGTAGCCGCGGCGCGCGCGAACCTGATAGCCGCCGAATTTCGGCGTTTCGATTTTGATGCGGTGATATTTTCCGTTTGGAACGAAGTTCGACGGATTGTAAGTGATCTGATACTGGTTGCGTAATTCGTCGCCGATGTCCTGGAACGACTGATCCAAATCATCCACGTGGTAAGGGTAGAACGAGCGGCCACCGGTTTCTTCGGCGAGGTCCTGCAAAACTTTGTCTCCGTCGGTGAGGTGATATTTGCAGGTGCCCGTGGAACGGCAATCTTTTTCGGCGGTGGTGGTGACCCACTGAATGCTGGTGCTGATGGTGTAAATGACGACGCCAGTGCGCTGCGCCATTTCGACGGCATCGGCGCGGGTGTGATCGGAAAGATTATCCTCGCCGTCGCTGATGAGGATCATGACGCGGCGGACGATGTCCGGCTGGTTGGTGGGTGGCCGAGGCGGATTGCTCAGGTGTTTTGAACAGGCCTCATAAATCGCGTCGTAAACCGCTGTGCCGCCGCCGGCGCGTGTTTTCACGATTTGATCGCGCAACATGCCGGTGTCGCCGGTGAATCCCTGGACGATTTGCGGCTCGTCGTCGAAGGTCATGGCAAACGCCTGATCCTTGCCGCGGCGCAGCACTGTGTAAAGAAAATTGACGGCGGCGTCCTGCTCAAACTTGATGCGGTCGCGAATGGAGTTCGAGGTATCGAGCAACAGACCGATACGAAGAGGAATATCCGACTGGCGGCTGAAGAAGGTGATGTTTTGTACGGCGCCTTCGTCGGTAATCTTGAAATCGTCCTTATTGAGATCGGGTACGAGTTTATTACGGCGGTTCAGAACCGTCGCGAGAACGTCGACGACGTTTACGACCTGCCGGAAAGTCTGCCCTTGTTGCGAGTCCTGCGGCGGTGGTTGTTGTTGCTGGGCGCTTTCCGTGATGGGCAAAGCGAGAAGGATGAAGGCGAGAAAGAGAGCTGTGATGGCCTGGCGCATGGATAGGAATTATAGGAAGGCAGCAAGGGAGGCGTCAATTTTTGGAACGCCTGCGGCAGCCGCCAACTTCTCCAAGTAGATTTTTAGTTCTGGTGCAAGCGGTGCGGTGACGGTGATCTGTTTTTCCGAGCGCGGATGAGCGAAAGAAAGGCGCGCGGCGTGCAGGAACTGGCGGCCGAGGGCCGGGAATTTTGTTTTGTCGACGATGAGATTCGCGGCGGCGCCATAGAGCGTGTCGCCGACGACGGGATGTTTGAGGGCGGAAAAGTGCACGCGGATTTGATGCGTGCGACCGGTGTGGAGTTGGACTTCGACGAGGGTTGTGGGGCCGAACTCCTGGAGAGCGGTCCAGTCGGTGCGAGCGGCGCGGGCGTTTGCGGATT
>DATGIS010000110.1:0-31270 GCA_035295625.1 Candidatus Acidiferrum sp.
CAGTCGCCTCTTTTTCTTTTTCGGTACAATCGGTACAGACCGGAAGTTGGGTTCACGTCGCTCTGCAGTTTCTTTCTGACGAACTCGCCAACGACGAACAGACCCTCCCGATTCCAAAGAGATGCGAAAGCTGCGTCCTCCCTCAACCACCCGACATCTGCACGATTCACGAGATTGACGAGGCTGATGGGCGAACCTTCGAACCACAGTCACTTACACCGCCCTCCGTGCAAAGGGTAAGTCCCTCGGTCGTCGTTTCTGCTTGCCGACCGGGATCTAGTCCTAGTGGTCGGCGTCGTTCGCCACCGCCTTGGCAAGCCAGTGGGACAGAACAGCAGCGACTTCCAAGCTGTTTTTCTCCAGCATCATGTTGTGCCCGTTGCCGTGGATTCCGACGTCAGCCAACTTGATCCACGTCGGATGAACTCCAGCCTGCTCAAGAAAATGCACCGTGCAATGATCGTAGGGCGCGTGGTATGACGCTTCCGATGTCATGATCAGGATTGGAATTTCTTGTAGATTGGAAAGCTTTCGAGCCGGTTCTTTTTGCAGCCAGCAGCGGCAAAGTTCTGGAGAGTCAGGCTTCTCCTGCTGCGTGATTCGAAGGTCGGATGCACTGGCGACTGCAGCTGAGTAGGTAAGCGGGTCAGCGGTAATGCCCCACGGACGGGCAAGGGATGTGCCGTACCTGAACCATTCTGGCGCACCGACGTCCTGTACGTCGAAAAAGGGCGGACCGCTCGGCTCAACCGCTACAATCGCCTTTACCAAATCTGGTCTCGCGTCAGCTACGGGCCAGCCGAATGCACCAGCCTGTGAGTGTGTCAGCAGAATTGCGGGACCGATCTTTGCCAGCAACGCAATGATTGCGTCGCGGTTCAAGACCTGTTGCAACGCAAGGTCAGAGACCATGGGGATGCGCGAAGCATAAAATTCATCAAAACTTGGATCGCCGGCTTTCCCCGTGCCGGGCCACTGCGTATGTAGGTGCGCTTGGGGCCAAAGATTGTAGTCTTCGCTCCGGGTAAGGCGTTGTTGAAACGATTCCGGGGGTTCGACAGGTGACTGCGATCCGTAGACGTTTGCTACATAGGCAGCCCTGCCACGTCCCGGTTGATCGACGACGTAGACCGCGTAACCCTCCCGCAGGAAGAACTGCGCCCATCCTTCGCGACCGTCTGGCGTGCCGATAAAATTGACTCCAGAACTTCCGGCACCATGAACCATGACGATGGGATAAGGATGGAGAAGCTTTGCTGGGATTTGGTACTCAGCATAAAGTTGTCCGCTCATTTCCTGCTGACCATTCACGGTCGAGTATCTACCCCCCGCATAAACATACCCTTCCCGTGCAATGACGAGTGGTGCTGGGTTTTGGGACAAAGCGATACCGGGGATAAGTATTGAAATCGCCGTGAGGATCGTTCTATCAAGCAAGAGTCGTTTCATAGTTTCGCCAATGGGCAGAGGAGATGACATCAATTCCGACGGGGAAGCCAGTGGGAAGCTGGATTGTCGTTTGCGCTCCCGCGACGCTGAACAGCGTCAGCGTCGCGACAAGGCTGTGTCTGGATTGTCTTGATCCAGTGTGCGGTTGAGTGTATCAGTATCGCCTGACAGCGGGTAGCAGGATATAGCCACAGAACCGCGCGCCTACAAGAGACGTGTGACAACGGCTCGGTACAGCTTCGGTACAATTCGATGGGAGAAACGGGAAGTTGGGTCTTGAGCTAGGCAACGCCACACCAGACGCGCCACACTGACCCTAAGATTGAAATTGTGGACGAAACTCTTTCACGGATGAAACGCGACGCGCCGTCTACCAGGTGTTGTACGGCGTGTTTTCAAACGGCGAGACGAGCGCTGAGGCTGAATGTACGTTCGTGATGCCGGTGCCGCTCTGCGTCGGGCTCAGCGCCACGTCTTCAAAATCGAGCACCCAGTCCTTCGCTTGCGTGATGGGATCGGTTGGCACTTCACGGATGTAGCCGCCGTTTTTTAAGTCGTCGAGCGACTGCGGGGCAGCCTGTTTGTCGAGAGTAAAATTGTCGATGGCATTCCGCATCGTTTGCAGGTCCGTGTGCAGCGCCGCTTCGCGCGCGCGCTGTACCGCGCGGTCATAACGGCCAGCCGCCATGCCGATCAAAATGAAGATGATCGTAATCACGATCATCAATTCGAGAAGCGTGAATCCGCTTTGTCTCCGCGAGCGACTGTTCATAGCCATCACCATTCCGAATATGGTCGTCCATCGGTTCCCGTGTCATGCGAGTTCGAATAGACGTCAAAAACGTTTTTGCCGCACCAGCTCGTCGAGTCCGTATCGTCCGAAACGCAGCGCTTGCCCCAGTCTTTCTGTCCCGTCATCGGATCGATCGGAATCGAACGCAAAAATCGTACCTTTTTGTCCGAAGTCGCGCCGACATTCACGCCGTTCACCAGCGTCTCCAAATCCGGCGGATATCCTTCGCTGCCGACTTCGACTCGAATCAAATTCTTGTCCGCCGCGTCCTTGTATCGGTCAATTGAGTCTTTCATTTCGCGCAGATCGCGCCGGAGCTCCGCTTCTTTCTGATACCGGATGGAACGCCGCGCAATCGGCAGCGCCGCCCCCGCCAGAATCAGCAAGATTGCGCAGGCGATAATTAGCTCCAGCAGAGTCATGCCGGATTCTGTGCGCTTAGCCCTCATTCCAATTGTGATTCGTGTGCTCATGCCTGCGGCCTGCATTTCAGGCTCTCACAGAATTGGACTACGGTTGTACCTGAACTGTTGCCTCGCCGGTTACCAGCGGGATGACCTTGTTCTGCGAGTCGCGCGCATTTACCTGCACGATGGAAATCTTCGCGGCGCCGGAAGCTTTTCCGCGAATCACGAGGCCCAGCAGCGTGCCACTGCCGCTCACCCCGGGCGTGTTTGGCTGCCGCGTCGCGGAAATGATCGCCTGGCCGTGCTCGGTATCCACGCGCTGCACGATGGCAATCTCCTGGTTTCCGCCGGAGAGAAACGCGCCATGCTGGACATCTTCCACGCTGATGAGGTTCGGGTCGAACTGCAGCATCATCGGAATATTGAAAAGGTCGGTGACGTTATCCACCGCGATCGCCACGACCGCTGTTTGTCCGACCTTCAAATTCACCACGCCGGGCTCGAAGCGGACTCGCGAGGCATTTCCCGCGTCTGCCGTCGGAGCACCATTTGCGGGAGCCACTCCCGGTCCCGCCGGCATCGCCGTCATCGGATTTGCTGCGCCATTGTTGGGAACCGCGTTCGGCGTCGTCGGTTGCTGCGTTGGTTGCACCGCTGGTGCCGGAGCCGGTGTACGGATTTCGCTTTCCTTCCGCACTTGCACAACTTGCTCTGAGCCGGCGGCGATCGTTCGGAGATTCGCTTTCGTCCAGTCCGGCAAACGCACAATGCGCGGAATCAGCACGACCAGGACGTCATTCTCCTGATGGTCTTTCTTTTTATCCGACGTTAAATACTGCATCAGTGGGATCTGGCTCAATCCCGGAATTCCGTTCAATGTCGCCGAGTCGATCTGCTGGAACAATCCGCCAAGGATGCTCACTTCGCCTTCGCGCAATCGAATGTCCTGATCGAACTTCTGCTGGCCGATAATCGGTTGTTGAATTCCGCCAATCGCTTGCTGGCCGGTTACCTGCGAAACTTCAATCGATACCTTCATGCTCACTTCATGATTCGGGTGCACGTGCGGCGTAATGTCGATGTTCACGCCGACGTCCAAATACGTAAATTGCGTGTTCACCAGCGGGTTCACCGCGGTGGTTCCCACGCCGACGCCCGCCTGGAAGCTGCCCGTCGCGATTGGCACGCGACTGCCAATGCGCAGCTTCGCCGGTTGGCCGTCGACCGACCTCAGCTCCGGGTTCTGAATAATTTTCGTTGCCGTGTCCGTCAAAATAAAATTGGCCGTTGCGCCCGGCAGCGTCACGCTATAGTCCGCCGTCGAAAAGTGAAAACCTTTAAGGGGAAGGGCATTGTTCGTAGTCGTGCCAGTGCCGGTTCCCGATACGCTGTTATTGTTCGTGGTCGTCGTCGGCGGATTGAACGCGATCGAGGCCGATTGCCCCGGGTTCACTCCCAAATCGCGGAGCCGTTCTGTGCTGGCAGATAAAACTTCAACCTGGACCACCACTTCAGGCCGGGCCTTATCGATATCGTTGATCAATTTTTCTGCGATCGCAATCTTGTCCGGCGTATCCCGAACGATAATCGCGTTCTGCGAGTTCAGCTGCTGAATTTTTTTGATTTCCGCTACTTGCCGCAACCCGTTCGCAATATCCGTCAAATCCTGCGGCTGCGTAATATTGGAAAGATAAAAAGTCTTCACGACCGTTTCGTCGTAGTCGCGGTGCTTCTGCGCCGTGTCCTGAATTACGAAAATCGTATTCTCGGTCACCGGCTTCCAGAACGCCTTGCTCTGAATACACGCCAAAGCCAGCGCCTGTTCCAGCGTGATGTTATTGAAGTCCACTGAAATGCGCCTTGCCGCAAAGTCCGTGTCGAAAATCACACCGACCCCGGCCAATTTCCCAATCGTCGTGAAAATCACCTTTGCGTCATCGGACGCTTTCAAATTAATCGGGTTGTTCGAAAGCGGCTTCAGTTCCGGCGGCGCCGCCGCGTACGCCGAACTATCGGCTTCGCTCTCACCTGCTGCTGCGTCCGTCTGCCGATTCTTGTCCGCGATCAATTGCAGCGTCTTGCCGACTTCCTGGTTCGCCGCGTCATTCGTCGGATCGATAGTGGCCGCGCGCTGAAATTCCGCGATGGCGTTCTGCAAATCGCCCTTTTCCCGCAGCTTTTGCCCCTGTTTTACGTGGAAAGAGCTCGCCTCAAACCGAATCTGGTTCAACTTGATCCGGTAGGCCGCGTTTCTCGGGTCGGAATTGTAAGCTTTTTGGTAATACTGGAGGGCGGTGTCGAGGTCCTGCAGGTTTTCCGCTTTGCGCGCTTGACCATATTCACTGCCGCCTTTTGGGCAGCCGGCGGCCACCAGGCCGATTCCCACACACAGAACTATATTCCCCCAGCGGCGCATTTCTTCTCCGTTGCCTCAACACAGGTCGGCTTTGAGTCTAGCATTGGCTTAGAGGTGCAACAACATTCCAGGGGTTGGCTGTCTTGCATCGGGCAACATCCCGTAGCTATAGTGAAAGGCTGTGGCAAAGCCAGCTAAAAAGTCAGACAAGCCCCAGGAACAGATCGTGGCGCAAAATCGCGCCGCGGGCTACAACTACCATCTTCTCGAGCGTTTAGAAGCGGGACTCGTGCTTCATGGCACCGAAGTCAAAGCCCTTCGCGAAGGAAAGGCGAATATTCGCGACGCCTATGTGGACTTCAAATCCAACGGCGCTTGGCTCGTCAATGCTCACATCGCCCAATATATGCCGGGCGGCCCGTGGAATCATGAACCCTTGGGTAGCCGCAAGTTACTGCTCCATAAAAACGAGCTCCACAAACTGGCGACCAAGACCCAATCCAAGGGATTGACCGTCATCCCCATAAAAATTTACTTCCGCGATGGCATCGCGAAGTGCGAAATTGCTCTGGCGCAAGGCAAGAAGCAGTGGGACCGGCGTCAGGACGAGCGCACCAAAGAAGCCCGCAGGGAAGCCGAACAAGCTTTATACCGAAACCGGAGGCGATAAATTCATCATGCAAATCACGTTGGACACCAGGCCGTACGCTTCGCTCGAAACCGAGGCTCTCGTCACGCCCGTCTTTGAAGGGGACGACCCGATTCAGGGCCGTGCCGCGGAACTGGATCAATTGACCGGAGGCCTGCTGAAGAGGCTGGCTACAGGCGCCGAACTTACTGGCAAGACGCTCGAATTTACGTTGATCCACGCGCCCGCCGGACTGAAAGCTGCTCGATTGCTGCTCGTCGGCGCAGGGAAGAAGGACCAGTTCAACGTCGCAACTCTCCGCAAAGTTGCGGGAGCTGCCCTTCGTTCGCTCAAGGGCAAGTCCGTCAAAAATTTCGCGTTCCTAGCGGGCGGTACTTTGCCTCCCGAAGACGGCTCGCAAGCCATCGTCGAAGGCCTGCTGACCGCCGACTTTGAAACCGACAAATACAAGACCGACAAAAAAGAGAAGAAGATCGAAACCGTCTTGTTCGTCGGCTTCCCCGAAAACGCCGCCGCGGACGTTCAAAAGGGAATCGCGCGCGGCCGCGTCATCGCCGAATCGCAAAATTTCGCGCGCGACTTGGTGAATGAACCTTCGAATAAGCTCACTCCGCGTGTTCTCGCCGAAAAAGCAGAAGCCATGGCCAAAGAAGCGGGCCTCGCCGTCGAAGTTTTCGATGAAAAGAAAATCGCCGATCTGAAGATGGGCGCGCTGCTCAGCGTCGCACAAGGCAGCGCTGAACCGCCGCGCTTCATCGTCGTCACCTACACTCCCGCAAATGCCAAGCCCGGTGCTCCGGTGATCGGCCTCGTCGGCAAAGCCGTCACGTTCGATACCGGTGGCGTTTCCATCAAACCCGCCGACGGCATGGAAAAAATGAAGTACGACATGGCCGGCGGCGCCACGATGCTCGGCGTTATGCGCGCTCTCGCCGCGCTGAAACCGAATGTCAAAGTGATCTGCTGCGTTCCCGCTACGGAAAACATGGTGGGTGGCAAAGCGCAAAAGCCTGGCGACATTCAGACCGCCATGTCCGGCAAAACCATCGAGGTTCTGAACACCGACGCCGAAGGCCGCCTCATTCTTGCCGACGCCGTCCATTACGCCCGGCAACTCGGTGTCACGCATATCGTTGACGCCGCCACACTCACTGGCGCCATCGTCGTTGCGCTTGCCAACGTCAACGTCGGCGTCTTCGGCTCGGATCAAGCATGGACCGACAAGCTTCTCGCCTCTGCCAAAGCCACGGGCGAAAAAATGTGGCAACTTCCCATGGACGACGAATACCGCGAATTCATCAAGGGAAGTTTCGCCGACATTCAAAACATCGGCAGCGGCAAGGGCGGCGGCTCCATCACCGGTGCGTGGTTCATCCGCGAATTTGCTGGCGACACCCCGTGGATTCACCTCGACATCGCTGGTACCGCTTGGAACGACGACGCCAAGCCCTGGCTCGCCAAAGGCCCAACCGGCGTGGCCCTTCGCACACTGGTTCACCTGGTCTCTTCGTTCTAGTCGATCGCACGCGCGCTAAATCGCGGCACACGTAGGGGCACGATATATCGTGCCCCTCGATCCGCCTCGGCACCGCCGAGCGATTCGACGCACCTCTGCGCCCAATTTATTCCTCATCGTGAATTCCGGTGTTATCATCAGCCGCAAATCCACTCTCGGAGCTCGGAATGCCCGGCGAATCCGACCAGCCCAACGCCCAACCGCTCGAACGCAAGCTTGCCACCATCCTTTCGGCCGACGTCGCCGAATTCAGCCGCTTGATGAGCGAAGACGAAGAAGGCACGCTGCTCACGTTCCGTGGCCACAAGCAGGTCTTCGAATCGCTCGTCGCCGCACATCGCGGCCGTATCTTCAACACCGCCGGCGATGCCATACTCGCCGAATTTTCGAGTGCCGTCGAAGCCGTTCGCTGCGCCACCGATATTCAAACCGCCCTCCGCACCCGCAATGACAAACTGGCGCCAAATCGCCAGGTTCGTTTTCGCATCGGCATCAACTTAGGCGACGTCATGTTGCAAGGGCAGGATCTTCTCGGCGATGGCGTCAACGTCGCGGCGCGCCTGCAAACCGCGGCTGAACCCGGCGGTGTTTGCATTTCCGGCAGCGTCCACGACCAGATTCGCAACAAGCTTTCGCTGACGTTTCAAGCGCTCGGCGAGAAGTCGTACAAAAATATCGCCCAGCCAGTTCGCACTTTTTCTGTGCTCGAATCCGAAGGTGGGCACACGCTTCCGACACCGAAGCCCGCCAGCTCAGGTGGTTCTGGCAAATGGATTGGCATCGCTGCCGCAGTGGCTGTTCTGCTCGGCGGCGGTTACTGGACGTACGCAAAATTCGTTCTCAACAAGCCTCAACCCGCGGCAGCAGTTGTTTCGCCCGCAAGCCAGACCGCAGCCGTTCCCGTGCAAACTCCGCACGCTGCCGCCTCCGATTCCGCGCCAGCAACTTCGCCCACAGCAAATCCGGCACCCGCCCTCTCGAAACCGCCCTCTTCCGCTGCATCCGCCCCGGCAAACTCCAAGCCCGCCTCCGACTCAGCTCACAAGGCTCCCGCGCCTGCGTCCGCATCGGCCGCTCCATCAACTCCTGCGCCCGCCGCGCCTGCGACACCTCCGGCCGCTGCAAGTTCCGCTCTGCCAGCCGGTTCGTCGGATGGTGTTTACGGCGGACAAGTCTGTTTCGAAGCGAGCAAGCGCGAACCCGCGCGTTGCTTCCATGGCGAGGGCACTGTTGCCGGAAACAAAATCACCGGCAAATGGCCCATGGGAAAAGACACCGGCGTCACGATGTTTCTCGATGGTGACGTTTCACCTGCGGGCGCAGTGAAAATGGAAATGCACACTGAAAAGGAAGACGGCTCTCGCGTCATCACCGTCGATTTCACCGGCGCCATCCACGACATTCATCTCGACGCGGCCGGAAAATTCCGCATGGGCCGCGCCGCCACCCTCAACTGGCACAAAAATCCCCGCGCCGCCCGCACCGCCACATCCTCCCAACCTTGATTTTATTTTTCTGAGGTTGTTGTGGTGCCCGCTTTCCGAAGCGGGCCGTGTTTACGCGCGCATTTACATCTTCTCCGGCGCTTCAATCCCCAGCAAATCCAGCGCACGCACCAACTGCGCCTCTACCGTTCCGCACAACGCCAGAAAAAACGCCCGCTTCTGCGCATCCTCTTCCGACAAAATATGGTGCTTGTGATAAAAATTATTGAACGCCTGCGCCAATTGAAACGCGTACTTCGCCACAAACGCCGGTTCCTGCGCCCCAATCGCCGCATCGACCGCGTAATCCAGCGCGCCCGCGTGCAATATCAATTCCCACAAATCATTTCCATCCGAGCCCTTCAAAATTGCCGCCACCGTTTCCGCCGCCAGCGCCGCATTTTCCGCGCCAGCCTCTGCGCCCTTCCGCCGAATCCCGCGAATTCGCACGACGGCATATTGGCAGTACGGCCCCGTCTCGCCCTCAAAACTCAGCGCATCCCTAAAATCAAACGCGATCAGCGAATTCCGCGTGAACTTCAGGAGAAAAAACCGCAACGCGCCCACTGCAATCGCATGCGCCGTCCGCTTTTGCCAGTCCTCTCCCATATCCGCATGCCGCTGATTCACCTCTGCGAACGTCGCCGCCTCCAGCTTGTCCAGCAAATCATCCGCTTTGACTCCGAGCCCCTTCCGCCCGCTCATGTCCACAAACGGCCGCCGCGCATCTTCGGGCGAAAGTTCGTAACCCAACTCCGCGGCGCATCGCGGCGTCAGCACCACCATTGCGTACGACAAATGAATCGACTTCTCCGCCGCCGCGCCATATCCCGTCCGCCGCAGTCCTTCCGCCACCACTTCCTGCACGTACGCCTGTCGCGTGTCGATCACGTTATAAACGGCGCTCGCCGATTCCGCAAAATCTGGCGCTCCCGCGTCGCTCTTTTCGCTCGTCGTCACCCAAATCGTTTCTCCCGCGGCCGTGTTCGGCCACTTTCGATAGCGAAAATCCTTCCCCAGCAATCCAAACTTCCACAGCTGGTACGCAATATCTTTCCCGACGTACGTCACGACGCCGTTTGATCGCACAATAATCTTGTCCTGCTCGTGCTCATCACTCTTTTCCGTGCTCTCCGTGTCCTCGGTCCCCGCTGCGTCGGTTTTTACATCCTTTCCTTCCTCAGCCTCTTCCTTCCACGGCATGATCCAGCACCCGGCCATCTTGCCGCTCGTCGCCAGCTCAATCGCTCCGGCCTTCTTCAGCATTTCGAACGCTGTGTCCCAAAATTTCAAATGTAAAATTTCGCTCTCTCGCGCCAGCAGGTCGTAGCCGATTCCCATCCGCGCCATTGTCCGCAAATGGCAACCCACGATTGCGTCGGCCACAATCTGGCCGATTTCCGCATCCTCGCCTCGCCCCTCTTCAATCGCTTTCAGCGTCGCTGCGCGATGTTTCTCCGTCTTCGCTTTGTCTTGTGCCAGCAATTGCGTCGTCTGCGCGTACAAATCCCAGCAGTAATAATCAAACTTCGGCTCCCTCGCCAGTTGCATGACGCCAATCGGCGTCCGCCGTTCCACCGTCAGAAACCCGATCACCACGTCCGCCACTTGCACGCCCGTATTGTCGATGTAGTTCTGCACCTGCACGCGATTTCCGGCGTGCCGCAGAATCCGCGCAAACGTGTCTCCCAGCACCGCGTTCCGCACATGCCCAATGTGCGCCGCCTTATTCGGATTGATGCTCGTATGCTCAACAATAATTTTTTCTTTTTTCTTCTCTGTGTCCGCTGTGACTCTGTGGCTATCCGCTTCCGCCGCTTTCGCCCAAAACTCCCCTCGATCAAAATACGCATTCAGATACCCCGCGCCCGCCACCTCCAAGCGCGCAATTCCCGCCACCGTCCCCAGACTCGTCGCAATTTCTTGCGCAAGCATCCGCGGCGCCTTCTTCAGCCGCTTCGCCAATTCAAACGCCACCGGCGACGCCGCCTCGCCCATCTCTATCTTCGGCGGCCGCTCCAGCACAATATTCGGCACAACGCCGCCCAGCGCCTCGCCGTACTTCGTCTGAATATGGGCCGCCAGCGCCTCGCGCAATCGTTTGGTCAGTGTGATATACACAGTGGTTTCTTGCCTCGCTCAACCGAACAGCGAGTATAAAGGCCATTCGCAAGGCCGGTCAAAACAATGGAGCCTTCATGTCGCTCTTCCCGAAAATTGTTGCCGCCGTCGCTCTCGCCGCTGCGTCTCTCGCTCTCGTGTCGCCCGCTCTCGCCCAAAAATCCACCGCGCCACAGCTCATCGAACTCGCTAAATCTGCAAGCCCGTCTCTCCGCGAGGCCATCACCGCAACCTTCGACGCCAAAGATTTGCAAGAGGGGACTGCCTGGTCCGGCCGCGGCTCCGATTTTTTCTTCGCCACGCGCGCCGCATCCAAACCGCTGCTTTTCCTCGATGCCGCTCCTGGTCCCGAAATGCTAGCCCTCGCTGGCACTGACCTCTGGTTCGCCGTCGCCAAAATCGAACCTCTCGGCACACTCCATTCGTTCCACTATCTTCTCAATGGCGCAAAATTCGGCGGCAAGCTCGACGTCCCTGCCTTCACGCCGCTCTCTTATCAGCAGCCAGGCGTTCCCTTCGGCACCCTCTCCGAAAAACTCACTCATGTCAGCAAACTCTACGACGGCATGAAAAGCGAATACTGGATTTACGTTCCCGCCCAATACAAATCCGACACTCCGGCAGCTGTTATGATTTTCAACGACGGAGGTTGGTATACCGATCGCAACGGCAACAATCCCGCGCTCAACGTCATCGACAATCTCATCGCCCAGAAAAAAATTCCCGTCATGATTTGCATCTTCATCAATCCTGGCGACATCGCCGATTCCCCCGGCACGCCTACCCACAATTTCGTCAAAGCGTACGGCGAAAAATGGAATCGCACCCTGAAAGATTCCATGCGCAGCACGCTCTATGACACCGTCAGCGATCGCTATCCGCGTTTTCTCCGCGACGAAATCCTCGCCGCCGTCGCCGCAAAATATAATCTCCGCAAAGACGGCTACAGTCGCGCCATCACCGGACTTTCTTCCGGCGGAATCGCCTCCTTCAACGCCGCTTGGCAACTCCCGGACGAATTCGGCCGCGTCATCTCCTGGATCGGCAGCTTCTCCTCTATCCAATGGAAAGAAGATCCTTCCAATCCCGATGGCGGTCAGGACTTTCCCGAAAAAATTCTTCGTGAATCGCATCGCAACATCCGCATCTGGCTCCAGGACGGTTCCGAAGACCTCGACCTCCGCTATGGCAATTGGCCGCTCAACAATCTCCGCATGGCCAACGCGCTCAAGGCCAAAGACTACGATTTTCATTTCAGCTTCGGGAAGGGAACCCACAATTCCGCCCACGGCGCTGCCGAATTTCCCGCCGAAATGATCTGGCTCTGGCGCGACTACGATCCCGCCAAAACCTCGCAGACCTTCGAAATCGACCCCACCGAAAAATCCCAACCGCCGTTCCGCGTCTCCATCACCAACCGCGCCGCCGAATAACCTGCGTTTGGTTTTGTTGACGATATGCGGCCACGCCGGTAACATCCTTCAACGGGATATCTTCGATGAAACTCGAGCCCTTAATACGACTCTGCAAAACGGTGGGTAGCACCAGCCGTGCAGCGGGGTCTTATAAACCCCGGTAAACGCCAGATAAGCGTGCCGGGAGGGGGCAGCACCCTCACCCACCACCAACTCATGAAACTTGCTTATTTTGATTGCTTTAGCGGAATCAGCGGCGACATGACTCTCGGCGCATTGGTCGACGCCGGCGTCTCGCTCGACCACTTGCGCGAGCAGCTCCGCGGCCTTGAAGTCCCCGGTTGGGAGATCTCTTCCGAAAAAGTTTGGAAGAACGGCATGTCTTCCACTTACGTAAAAGTTAAAACAGAAGACCAGACCAAACATCGCTCGCTCAGCGCGATTCTTGAAATTCTGCAGAAATCGAAACTCTCGCCGCGCGTGCGCGAACAAGCTTCGGCCATTTTTCGCAAACTCGGCGAAGCGGAAGCCACCGTTCATGACGTGCCCATCGAAAAAATTCATTTCCATGAAGTTGGCGCCGTCGACGCCATCGTGGACATCGTCGGCGCCTGCATCGGCTTCGAAATGCTTGGCATCGAGCAATTTGCCTGCTCGCCCCTGAACGTCGGCGGCGGCACTGCGAAAATGGCGCACGGCGTTTTGCCCGTACCCGCCCCCGCCACTGCGAAATTGTTGCAGGGCAAACCAACCTACTCGAACGGCGTTCAAAAAGAGCTGGTCACTCCAACGGGCGCTGCCATCGTTGCAACTCTATGCGATTTCTTCGGCCCGCAGCCGCCGATGGCCGTCTCCGCCATTGGCTATGGCGCGGGCACCGCCGATCTCGAAGGCCAGCCCAATGTCGTTCGCATCATGGTCGGTGAGGCCGCCGAAAAGACAGTCGCCGGATTCGACGAAGAAATTTCCGTCATCGAAGCCAATCTCGACGACATGAATCCGCAAATCTACGGCTATTTCCAGGAAAAAGCGTTGGCAGCAGGCGCGCTCGACGTCTATACAACTCCCGTTCAGATGAAGAAGAACCGTCCGGGAATTTTACTCACTTTGCTTTGCCGCCCGCACGACACGCAGGCATTGATGGACTTGATTTTCACGGAGACTACAACCTTCGGCGCGAGAACCTATCGAGCACAACGTCGCACGCTTCCGCGCGAGTCCGTGAACGTCCACACTCAATTCGGCGACGTTCGCGTAAAAATCTCCCGCCTAAACGGCCACATCCGCCATGCCGCTCCCGAATTTGAAGATTGCAAAAAACTTGCGGAAGAAAAACACGTCCCCTTGCATCAGGTGATGGACGAAGCAAAACGCAATTTCGAAAAGTTGTAGCGTAGCCACTCTTGGCTGCGACCAACTCGAATTCCATCATCAACTTTCAATCTTGCCTCGTTCCATCCGCCAAGTTGGAACTCATGCCTTGAAGGGGTGAGGCCTTTCTCCGAAGGCGCCGGCAACGCCTAAACGCCTTACACTGTGGCGACTCCGACTGACAACCGCTTTTCCCCGATTTTCACTTACAACTTAAAACTGATAACTTATTACTGACCAATGCCCAACGAAAAACCAAAATTCTATCTGACCACGCCGATCTACTACACGAACGGCTTGCCCCACATCGGCCACACGTACACGACGGTGATCGCCGACGCGATCCGCCGTTACAAGCGCATGCGTGGCTACGATGTCGTCATGACAACCGGCACCGACGAGCATGGCGTCAACGTCGAACGCGCCGCGCAAAAAGCCGGCATTCCGGAATCCGAGTACGTCGCGAGGATGGCCGTCGCCTGGAAAGCTCTTTGGGATGAACTCGGTATTTCCGCCGATGAATTTGTTCGCACCACGGACATTCGTCACGTCCGCACCGTGCAGTGGCTTTTCAAGCTCTGCAAGGAAAACGGCTACGTCTACAAAGGGAATTACACCGGCCAATACTGCATTTACGACAACGCATTCGTAACGGAAGCGAAGCCCGGCGACAATTGTCCCGATTGCGGACGCCCAACCGAAACCGTCACCGAGGAAAATTACTACTTCAAATTGTCCGCGTTTCAGAAACCGCTCCTCGATTTTTACAAAAAGAATCCGAAATTCATTCAGCCGGAAACCCGCAAAAACGAAATCATCTCTTTCGTCGAAGGCGGCCTCAAAGATCTCAGCATCACGCGTACCACCGTTCGCTGGGGCATTCCCGTCCCCGGCGAAGAGCCGCACGTTTTCTATGTCTGGTTTGACGCGCTCACTTCGTACCTGAGCGCCGTAGGCGGGCCGGATTACGAAAAGCGCGGATTCTGGCCGGCGGATTTGCATCTCGTGGGAAAAGACATCATCCGGTTTCACTCCGTGTATTGGCCCGCATTCTTGATGGCTGCGATGTTGCCGGTTCCAAAACAAGTTTGGGCTCACGGCTGGTTCCTGATGGACGCAAGCAAGATGAGTAAGTCCAAAGGGAACGTCGTGTTGCCGCGCCCCATCGCCAATATGCTCGGCATGGATGCGGTGCGCTATTTTTTGATGCGCGAAGTTGTCTTTGGCCAGGACGGAAATTTCAGTTACGACGCCCTCGTCACCCGCTACAACAGCGACCTCGCCAATGGTTTGGGAAACCTGGCGAGCCGCACTGCCGCGATGATCGAAAAGAATTTCGGCGGTAAAATTCCGAAGCCTGGTCCGCGTTTGCCGCAGGACGACGCGCTCGCGAAAGTTGCGAGTGAATCAATCGGCGAAGCACTCGATCGCTTCGAGAATTTCGAGTTCGCACGTTCGCTCGAAGCGATTTGGGCCGCGATCGCAGCGGCCGACAAATATTTGACTTCCGAACAGCCGTGGGCTTTGGGAGATGCCGAAGCCGACTCGCAACGCAAAGCGACCATTCTCTGGACTACCGCGGAATTGCTGCGAGTCGTCACCGTGCTCGCGCATCCTGTTTTGCCCGATAGCACGGCGAAAGTGTGGACGTTGCTCGGTCAGCCCGGTAGAGTTTCCGCCGTGGAGTTGGATGGATTGCGTTGGGGACAATTGATCGCCGGCGCGCAACTCGGAAAAGCCCAAACACTTTTTCCGCGAGTAGACAAACAAGAAGCGATTGAGAGGATCGAAGCGATGGCAAATGAAGAACTGAATCCGACGCAACCACCCGCACCGGCGGCTGCTCCCGCACCCGCGGCAACAGCGGGCGGCGCAGCGGCAGCTCCTGCTGCGGAGAAAATCGGAATTGAAGATTTCGCCAAAGTCGAAATGCGTGTCGGCCAGATCAAAACCGCCGAACGCATCGTTGGCGCCGATAAATTGCTGAAACTCACCGTGGACATCGGCACGGAAATTCGCCAGATTTGCGCCGGCATCGCGCAGTTTTACGAACCGGAAAAATTGATCGGCCGAAAAGTCGCCGTCGTCGTAAATCTCGCGCCGCGAAAACTCCGCGGCGTCGAATCGAACGGAATGATCGTTGCCGCTTCCGTCGGCCCCGAAGGCCGTCCTGTCCTCGCCGGGTTCCCCGACGAAGACGTCGAAATCGGCGCGCGCCTGAAGTAAGTTGTCAGTCTTGGGTTATAAGTAAAAACAAGATGACGGAAACTGCGCGGGCTTTTCCGAAATGTTGTTTTACTTGCACTTAAAACTTAAAACTGAAAACTTATGACTTATAACTTTTTTCCATGGAATTGATCGACTCTCATTGCCACATTGATTTTCCGCAGTTCGCAGAGGACCGCGACGCGATGCTGGAGCGCGCACGCGCGGCGGGAGTCGCGACGCTCGTCGCGATTGGCACAGGCCCAGGGCCCGAAAAACTGGACGCCGCGCTGCCGTTTGCCGAGCAGCACGATTGGATTTACACCACCGTCGGAATTCATCCGCACGAAGCGAGAGAAGTAACGCAGGCGCATCTCGATGAACTCGCGCGACTCGCGAAACACCCGAAAGTGATTGCTTGGGGCGAGATCGGACTCGATTATTTTTACGATCACTCGCCGCGCGATGTGCAGGCGAAAGTTTTTCGCGATCAGATGGAACTTGCGAAGTCGGCGAGAAAGCCGATCGTGATTCATTGCCGAGATGCGTGGCCTGATTGCATGAAAATTCTGGAAGAAGAGTGGGCAACGAGCGGGCTCGGCGGCATCCTGCACTGTTTTTCGAGCACTCTCGAAGACGCAAAACGCGGAATCGACATCGGCTTCCAGATTTCCTTTGCCGGAAATTCGACCTTTCCGAAAGCGCAGAATTTGCGCGACATTGCGAAAGCTCTGCCAATCGAGAACATTTTGATCGAAACGGACGCTCCGTACCTCGCGCCCGTGCCCTACCGCGGCAAAAGAAACGAATCTGCGTACGTCGCGGAAGTGGCGAAGATGCTCGGCAGTGTGAGAAACTTGACCACCGAAGAAGCGGCTGCCAAGACCTCTGAGAATTTTCGGCGCTTCTTCGGTCTTGCCCGGCCGCATGTGCCTACGGCCGCGGAGTCCCACTGAGATGACACCGGAAGCCAGGAGAAAAGAAATCGCTCTTCTGACGGCAAAAGAAATTTTTGAGCTGGTGCGCGAGGACCTGCTGCTGGTGGAGCAGGAACTGATGCGCCAGAGCGCCACTGCGTTTGAGCCGGTGAGTGAAATTACGAGTTATTTGCTGGGTGGCGGGGGCAAGCGAATGCGTCCGGCGCTGCTGCTGCTGGCGAACCGGTACGCGGGGCGGCGCAGGGAAGGCTCGATCCGATTGGCGGCGGTCGTGGAACTACTGCACAGCGCGACGCTGATCCACGACGATGTGATTGACAGCGCGGACACGCGGCGCGGCCGTCCTTCGGCGAATTCGCGCTGGGGAAATCATCGGAGCGTTCTTGCCGGCGATTGGCTGTACATGCAGTCGTTCCAGATGGCGCTGGAAGAGCGCAACTTCCGGATTCTCGACGTCCTGATAGACCTTACGCAAAAGATGGTCGAGGGCGAGTTGATTCAGCTGGCGAAAATCGGACGCATCGAGGTGACGGAAGAAGATGCGCTGAAACTCGCGACGCACAAGACGGCTTGCCTGTTCAGCGGATGCGCGCGATTGGGCGCAGTGCTTGGCGGGCTCGAAGGCGAAGAAGAAGAAGCGCTCGCGGATTACGGAAAATATGCAGGCCTCGCGTTTCAGCTCGTGGACGATTTGCTGGATTTCACCGCGTCGGCGAAGCAACTCGGAAAGCCGGTGTTGAGCGATTTGAAAGAAGGAAAAGTTACGCTTCCACTGATTTATGCGATGGAAAACGGACATCGCGAAGCGCGCGAATTGGTGGCGCGGGTTTTGGAAGAAAAAGAATTTGTGAGCGTGAGCCCGGAGCGGCTGGTGGCGCTGGTGAATGAATCTGGCGCGCTGGACCGGACGCGGCGTCTGGCGCAAGAGTATGCGGCGAGGGCGAGGAAATGTATTAATGGCGCGCGGGATTCGGAGTATGGCCGCGCTCTGCTGACTCTGCCGGATTTTATTCTCGATCGCGAGAACTAGTCGCGCGATATCTCCATGTTGCCTTTCAAGCTCGTTTATCACCCGAAGTATGATTTGAATCTCGGGCCGCACGTTTTTCCTTCGCAAAAATTCCGGTTGATCCAACACATGCTTTTGCAGGAAAAGATTGCCGAAGCGGCGGATTTTGTGGAGCCGGCGGAGGCGAGCGATGAAGATTTGCTGCGCGCGCACACCGCGGAATGGATTCACAAACTGCGGACGGGAACGCTGACGGCGAGCGAGATTATGAAATTGGAAGTGCCCTATTCGCCGGAGCTGGCGACAGCGGTGTGGCTGGCGGCGGGCGGTTCGATTCTGGCGGGGCAAGTTGCGCTGCGCGATGGATTTGGCTGCAATCTCGGCGGCGGCTTTCACCACGCGTATGCGAATCACGGCGAAGGATTTTGCGCGATCAACGATGTTGCCGTGGCGATCCGGCGATTGCAGGCGGATGGAGCGATTCGCAAAGCAATGGTCGTCGATACGGATGTGCATCACGGAAACGGGACGGCGCACATTTTTCGCGACGACAAAAGCGTGTTCACGATTTCGATTCATCAGGTGAACAACTATCCGGCGCACAAGCCGCCATCGGATGTGGATTTGAATCTGGCGGATCACGTCGAGGACGACGAGTATCTGGAAGCGTTGTTGCCGGTCGTGAAGGATTCGCTCGATGTGTTCCGGCCGGACATTGTGTTTTACGTGGGCGGAGCGGATCCGTTTTGCGAGGACCAGTTGGGCGGATTGTGGCTGACGAAGAACGGATTGAAGACGCGGGACAAGCGGGTTTTTGAAGAGGCGAGGAAGCGCGGGGTGCCGGTGTCGACGACCTTGGCGGGCGGGTATGCGCGGAAGGTCGAAGACACGGTGCGGATTCACGTGAACACGATTGTGGCGGCACGGGAAGTGGCTGGCGGGAGCTGAGCTAAGGCTCCCACCCCCCTCCCCCTGTTTTGCGTAAGTATGAGGAATAAAGGAGTTAGCGCGAGGGTAGGGGGTAGTGTCGAACGCGAATTCCCAAAATGGAACGCGAAGAACCGATCGGTTGTCAAAGAACGAACAGGCTGCGGGCTGGCCGCCACCGAAAGACAATCCTATTATAGCATATGTGTCAAGTTGACGTGATTCGAAACAAGAAGACGCCCCGTCTATCCTTTTGGCGCGCCTGACGCTGCCGCGATGATCGGAGTTCAAGTGTCACTATTGTTTCGGTTTGTCCGTCAAATTCAAAGTCACTTTGTTGTCAGCGGGTTGAACTAGCTGAACCTGCGCCGGCGCTACAAGTCCGATAATAAAGAATCCGATCACCGCGAACACAGCGGTAGTAAGAATTGCCAAGAGGACAAACCATACCGAGTGCAGTCCCAGCCACGAGGAGAGCATTGTAGCCCCTATTGCGCTAAGTATTAACACTAACACGGGATGCCCGCTGGTGTATTGTAATCGTTCGCCGCAACGTGGACAGGGAAAACGACCGCGACCGTCTCTCCTGATCTCGGCGGGCTGGCTAATGAGGCCGCAAGCTGGGCAAATGATAGAGTATCTAGACATTAGCGTTTCGTGAGACCGAGGGTGTCGGTAATATCTCGTAGGGTTAAGCCTAACATTGCGCCCGGCGTAATGGGCTCAAAAGCGTTGCTTTGGCCTTTCACGAATCCTCGGACAAAGTCACCCACGAAAGCAATGCCAGGACCGTAGGTTTCAATCACCGCGCCTACTGCCTGACCGGCCGATGTGGCGGTAGCGTCCAAGGCTTGAGCCCCTCCGATGACGGTCGGAGCAATTGCGAACCCCGTAACAACAGTTGTCGCTGCCACCTCTGTCCAACCAAGAGCCTGGACCACGTCGTCGGTTCCCCTTATGGTTGCCATGGCGTCTGAATTATTCTGCAACTGGCTCAAGATGCAGCCGCCACACTCCTGCTCAAGGATTGTTCCGGTAGGGGCATCTTGCGTCTGGACGTCTGGAGCATCTTGGGAAATCGACGCCGTAACTTCGGTCATGTAATCGTTTTGGTCCTGAGTGGACCATTGAGCTCCAGTGCTATCGACGCAGAGGTTTCCGAAACCGCAGTCACTTCCAGCGTTCTGCTGACTGCCGCCAGAAGTTGGATCGGGACCGCCGCCACTACCGCCGCTACCTGCTGAGTTTCCGTTGCCGTTGCTGTCGGAGCAAGGCGCATCGTCGGTCCCTCCCACACCGTCGGCTCCTTCTGCTCCGCACAGCCCGTTTGGATCGATCATAGTGAGGGGATTGTTGCGGACGTAGGCGTAGCGGTTCAAGGTTTGCGGGTCGCTTAGGCTCACCGAGGCTAGGCCGGAAGGATCGGGAGCGGGCCAGCGGCCTTGCGTGGAATATTGGCGAGCGGGAAAGTCGAAGATGCCGGGGACAGTGTCCTGGCGCTGTCCGGTGAAAGCGGGATCGGTGCTGCCGGTTGTGGCGTACGTTTCACCGAAGGGAGCGTAGGCCATTGCGAAGGAAACGGTGCGCGAAGTAGTTGAACCGAGCTTGGCGCTGCCGAGATGATCGGAGTGGCCGTAATAGAGGATGCCGCTGGAGTTGTAAACGGCCTGGCCGCCGCCGGGAAGCCCAATGAAGGCTTTGCTCAACGTCTGGCCGTTCATGAGGGCGAGTTTAGCACCGCCGGGACCGTAAATAATTTGCGTGTAAGTGCCAGACCGGTTCTGCTCGACCATTCTGCCGAGCGCGTCATAGGTCAGGTTCACAGAATCGACGGTGACGGATTTTCCGGCGGAGTCCCAGGTGTAAACGTGGTTACAGTCGTTCAGTACGTTGCCATTGCTGTCATAGGAAAGCGATGAGCAGCCTGGAATGCTGGAGAAGCGATTCGTTGAGGAGCTGTAGGTTGGTTGGAACGAGTTGCCGGTGCCGCCCGTGGGAACGGTTTTTGTGATGTTGCCGAAAGCGTCGTAGCTGAAGTTTTGTTGCCATGTGGAAGCGCCGCAGTTCACCGAAGCGAGACGCGAGAGATCGTCATGTGTGTAACTGCAATTCTGCTGATCGGCGGCGTCAAAAGGATCGGTGATATTTTGCGACGCGAGAGTGTGATTTGGGTTCCACGTCAGATTGCCGACGAGTGATTGCGGCGTGCTGCCCATGGTGAATTTGTACTGAGTCAGGCGGTTGGTGTTTGAATCGTAGGTGAACGAATCGCTGTCACCGGAGCCGTACGTGACTGACGTAACCAAGCTGGCGGCGTTGAACGCAGTATTCGTGACGGGGTTTTGGCCGGAGGACGCAGAGACCTGATAGGGGCGTCCTTCGCCGTCTGGAGTGTAGGTCATCGTGGGAAGGCCGGGAATTCCACTGACCTGCTTGAGTGCCGAATTAGCCCAATACTGCGCTGAAACGTGGTAGTAGCCGCTTGAATGAGGAGTCGATTGGTACACATCCGAAGGCTCGCCACGAACGGTGTAACTAAAACCGACGTCCGTGATTTTCGTGGAGCACGTCCCAGTGCAGGTATAGGCCTCGGCTAGGCGGCCTTTGGCGTTGCTCATGGCAACGCCGTTGACCGTAGCCGAATCGTACACGAAGTTCTTGGTCGGAGTGTTCGCCGCGTAAGAGCCGGAAGGATAGGAATCCTTAATCGGGCGATGGAGCGCATCGTAACTGATGCAAGTTACGTTGCCGACGGCGTCGGTTTTCTTGACGAGGTCGCCGCTCGAAGTGCCGCAGGTGGCGTCCGTGTCGTAGACGTAGGTCGTTGTTCCGTTTTCCGGATTTGTTTCAGAAGTAACTCTGCCAAGCAAATCGTAAACGTAAGTTCTGGTTTGCGTGCTGCCGGATTGCGCATTCTGCGTGACGCTGGTCAGTTTTCCGAGAGGGTTGTAAGAGTATTTCGTCCAGAAGCCGGTTTGCGAGGAGTTTTGAGCGCACGTCCCGCTGCCCGTTGCGCTAGTGATTTCACAGACCGAAGTGAGGCGGCCAAAGGCATCGAATTCTTCCTGACGACGCTTGGTGTTTTCCCCAGTTGGAGCGGGGCCGCGAGTAACGTACACATCGTTCTGCGAATAGGAGTAAGTTCGATAGCCGGTGCTGGCGTCGGAAATCTTCAGAGTTCTATTTAGCGCGTCATAAGTCGTCGTGATGGCGGGTGCGGAAGCGTTCGTCTGACCGGCCGTTGCAACATAGGGGAGCGTCACGCGGGAAACTCTACCGAACGTATCGAAGTCGGTTTCCGTCGAATCGAAATTGCTGCCGCTGGGTGTTTCCCGAATCTGTGAGACGTGCTTGCGGCCCATGCTGTCGAGAGTCGCGAATGCGTCGGACGTGGAAGATGTGCCGTTGAAATTGAGCACGGCTTCAAGCTGAGTCGCGCCCGTCTATGTCATATTCGCAGCTGCGGAGGTGGGGTCGGTCACGGACGCGGGCCGCCAGAAGTAAGGGTCGGTGAATCCGGAGGTTGTAGTTTGGCTATTTTCGTCCACAACGGTAAGCTGCACGCCGCCCGTGCAATTCACGGTCATTGACCTCGAAAGACTCAACGGCTCGCTAACGGCGGTGGGCAAAGAGTTGCCGCAAGCGCCGTAGGTGACGGTGGTTTGCGCGCCATTCACGTCGGTAATCGTTTGGGCCTTCCCCGTGTCAAAGTACGTCGTGTGTCTGGTTAGAAAGTTCGTGCCGTTGGTGTAGTAGTTGACGCTGGTGAGATTGCCGCGCGAACCGGTGACGGCAACGTGCTGCGGAGTTCCCGACGTGCCGACAACGGCAGTTTCGTCGTAGTTGTAATTCGTTTGCGAGACCACGGTGCCCGTGCCGCCGCACGCCGAAGCGGTACCCGAGCCGCTGCAAACGATTACGCTCTGCCTCGAAGCGGTGATGTTGTTTCCGAGGGTAGCCATGGCAATGAGTGTCTTTTTCAAGAGTGAACCGATGGCGCCAGAACCCCAGTCATAGTCGTCCTGTTCTAACAACGAACCACTGGCGTTGTACTTGTACACGCTCTGCGATTGGAGATTCGCGGCGCCGGGAAGAATCGTAGAAACGTTGCGTTGAGTGATTGGCGTATTGACAGCGGTAGTCGTGCAGTTCGTGGTGTTTGCGTTGTAGCAGATCGTGGTGGTGCGAAGCAGAGTTCCTGAGGACGAGGAACCCTGATATCCGAGACGCTGAGTTTCAAATGTGTTGCTTGTGCCGCTGGTGGTGTTGGAGTCCTGCTGAAAATCGACGAGCGTGTCGTCGCCAATAGAACCGGCGTTTTGCGAATCGGCGGGCGAAGTTATTTTCGTTTGCCAGTGGGTGCCCGAAACCTGCGAGTGAGCGTAAGTCCAGGTGCCGTCGGGCGTAGTGCGCGTTAGCGTGGCAGCACTGCCATCGGCGCAATTTATGCCGTTGCTTCCGCCGGAGTAGCTATAGGAAATCGTGCCGCCGGTTGGAAGCGTGACGGATGCGAGGCGACCGGTGATATCGCCGGAGAACCCGGGCGTGGCTTCGTAGGTAAACGCATATTTTGTCCCGTCAGGGAGATCGATTTCGCTGACAAGGTTGTTGGTTGTCGGTCCGTACTCGGAAATGCCGCTACATCCAAAATTTGTTTTCACCGTGTAGGCTGTGTATTTCATGCTGTAGGAAGCGGTTCCACCGGAAGGCGGGGTGTAGCTGAAGAAGTAGGGGCTGGCGGGCGTTCCGCTTCCCGTGACGGTCAGCGCGGCCGTGCCGAACGTATCGGTGTAGACTCCGGCGGATTGCGTAATTTTGTTGCCGTTGCGGTCGGTAAACGTACCGCTGTCGAGCAACGCGCTCGCGCCTCTAGGAGTGTAAAGCGTGTAGGGGTCTGGGACGGCTAATTGGTATCCCGAACCGTCATTTGTGGGCAGCGTAGCCGAAGTCGCGGGACCACAATCCGGGGCTCCGCCGTCCTGGATTCCGCCGTTGAGTACGTGAGAGGTTCCAAACGCATCCACGTATCTCCAGTAGGAGTAGAAAGTGTACGTTTCGGTGACCCATTGGTTTTCCTGGAAGAAGCGGCAGGTCTTCGTTTGCGATTTGTAGGTAACGTATCCACCGCCGGTCGGGCTGGACGCGACCCAGCCGAGCTTGTTTGGCGTCCATGTAGCGGTGCTGCCGGAAGTGACCGGGTACCAGACTGAAGTGTCATAGGTTAGATCGTATGCAAAATCCGTTCCGCGGCCTGGTTTGTGGACGACGGGAATAACCCAACGCACATCGTTGTTGCCAAGATTCACGGTATCGGGGCCACCGCCGTAAGAACCGAAGGGCGGAGTGCCAGTTTGCACTTGGGCGAGGCATACCCCAGTCGACATTGCGATAAGCACGAGCGAGAAGACCGAGCGAAGCGATAAGCGCATGTCCATTCTCCTCGTCGAGTGCTACTGCACGTTGAACAGGCTTGCGGGCAGGCCAGTGTTTATAGAGGCTGTCTGGAATTGCAGATCGAGTACAAGGCCGCCGTTCAAGAATTTCTGAACGCGGAACGGAATTTGCGAGCCTGAGACGGAGCGGTAGTCAGAGAAGACAAGTTCGACGGGGATATCGATACCGGAGTTGTCGTCAGGATGTGTGTTGAAGTCGATCGCCACGGGTAGGAGGGTCGAAGCGTCAAGAAAAATCTCTGTCTGCGTAAGATGCTGGGCTAGCGCCGCTGAGTCCGGCTTCATTTGAGGAAACTGTTGAGAGACCGAAACGTGATAAACGGATTGCCCGTTCTTGTTTTCGAGACCGACGAGGGTGACGATAGAATTTGCCGAGGAGAGGACGGGGGCCAACGTGAAGCTTGGGAAGATATCGGAGCGATTGGCAAGATTGTGGATTGCGAGCGGATGCGAGACACCGTCAGGTCCTGTCCATGCGCCGGAGGCACCCACGCTGAGAGCAGCGCGGACTTCGGTGCGCGGTCCTGAAGAGTAAGCGAAGTCGTATCGCGCCGCGCCGGCGGCGAGCGCGCGGTAAGTAACGGTGCCGGATTCGTCGTCGGAGCCGGCGATGCGGCGTGCGGCGCCGGTGAGAGTGACGTCGGAGATTTGGGTGTTGCCGAGTTGGGCGGCGAGCGAACTTTGGAGGAGCGCTGATGCAGACGCGGGTGGAGCGGAGGCTTGCTGAGCGGCGAGTGGATACAGCAAGAGCAAAGAGAGGAACAGGGCGACGCACGATGTTGCAGAGCGCATGAGGCCTCCGAGTTGAGTTGGTCGAGCGGGCGACGACCGAACGAGCGCGGTCGCGCGAATTTCCGGCGCGTGGGAGAGAGCCAGGCCGTGAATGCGGCGAGAAAATAACAGAGAGAAGTATGGCTGTCAACTATCACGGCGGGAAAAAGCCTCACGCCTGAAGGCGTGAGCGACTGGGAGCTAGTTGGAAGGGGCGGCGAGGCTGTGGTGGACGGCGGCGGAGAGTTCTGCGACGAAGGCGGAGTCTCCGAAGCCGTCGGCGCGGTAGGAGATTTTTCCGGAGCGATCGAGGACGAGGACGGTGGGAAAGGCGTCGATGCGGAAGAAGTTATCGAGGCCATCGGCGAAGACGACAGTGGTGCGTGGTTTGACTTCGTCGAGATAGGGCGGGACGAGGGATTCGTCGTCGTCGCAATCGGCGGCGAGGAAGAGGACGTTGTCGTCGCCGGAAAATTCTGCGGCGACTTTTTCATAGAGCGGTTCGAGAGCGCGGCATGGACCACACCAGGTGGCCCAGAAATTCACGACCAGGACTTTTCCTTTTTGCGCGGAGAGCGGATAGGCCGCGCCGGCGGGAGCTTTGCGGAGCGTGAAGTCGAAAGGATTTTTTGCGGTGGCGTTGCGTTTTTGTTTTGCGGACGAAGAGGAAGACGAGATGTCGTCGAAGGTGGCGAGAAGAAAATCGCCGAGGCCGGAGTCGGAGCCGTGGGCGAGGCGCCAGACGTTGCCGAGTTTCTGGCGGAGTTCGCGGCGGCGTTCGAGTTTGGTGGCAGGGTCGGCGAGGGAAAAGGCGCGCGCGTAATTGGCGATGGCGGAAGGATAGTTTTTGTCGAGTTCGTCGAACTCGCCGAGTTTTTCGGCGGCCGATGCGTTGGGAAGAAGCTGGTAGCTGGCGGTGGCGTCTTTGCGAGCGGAAGCCGTGTCGTGAAGCTTGGATTCGAGGCGGGCGCGGAGAAGGAGGAGCGAGGATTCATCGCGCTTCTTTTCGGTGGCCCATTCTTCAGGAGAGACGCGCGGAGATTTTTCGGTGTCGGCGGAGTTGCGGACATATTCGATGACGCGCGAGGAATAGTTGACGGCGCGGTGAAGAGCGGCATCGTCGCCGGTCTTTTCAAGGAGTTGGATGGCGAGAAGCGTGACAGACATGTCCTCTGGCGTGAGGGAGACGAGGCGCTCGGCGTAGGAGGCAGCCTTGGGAGTGTCATTCAGCTGCAAGCAGGCTTCGACGAGGGCGCGGAAGATTTGCGGGCGTTCAGGCGCTTGCGGATAAGTTTGGAGGAAGGCTTCGAGATTGCGGACGAGGGCGGCGCGGTCATTGCCGGCGGCTTCGATGGTTTTTTGGAGTTCGTCGGAAGGGGAGAGTTGTTTGGGGGCGGATTGGGGAGAGGAAGATTTTTTGGGGGAAGGCGTGGTCTGTGCGAGTAGCGGTGCGGTGAAGAGAAGAAGGAGTACGGCGAAGCGGGAAAGAGGCATGGAGGGATTCTATACGAAGAGCAGAAGAGATTTAACACAGGGAGAACTGAGGTCACAGAGAAGAGAAGAACGGAAAGACCTGAAGCGGAAAAGAATTTAACACAGAGGACACAGAGGGCGGAGCACAGAGGTCACAGAGAAGAAAGAGAAAGGAAGAGAGAGGGAAAGGAAAGAAAGAAGGAAAGGAAAGAAAAAAGAGAGAGGCAGAAACCTGACCCTGCACGCGCCGAAAACGTATGAACGCGGCGGGCGAGAAAACGTTCGCGGGGACGAAACGACGTTTTCGCGATGAGACGAATCAGGAGGCGGGCTGGACGCGGATGCCGCCGGAGATGGTGCGGACTTCCACGCGGCCGCCGGGTGTTCCGAAGCGTGCGCGAAGCGAATGCTTGCTCTGATCTTCGATGACGATGGGGAGATCGGTTTCAATCTGGCCGGAGACGGCTTCGGCGGAGAGATGAAAGCCGGCGTCTTTGGGGACGGCGACTTCGACGCTGCCGCTGGCCGTTTTGAGATGCCAGTAACTGTTGCCGGAAGGATTGCCCGCGATGTGAATGCTGCCGGAAGCGCTGCTGGCCTTGACATCGTTGTTGGCACCGGCGACGGTGACGGAACCGCTGGCGGTGTCGCCTTCGACGCGGCCGCCGGGGCCTTTGACATTGATAGACCCGGAAAGGGAATGGGCGCGCAAATCACCTTTGACGGAGTTGACCTCAATGCTGCCGCTGGCCGTGGAGATGCGCGCGTCGTCGCCGAGATCGGCGGCGTGAATGGAGCCGCTGGCGGATTTGATGGTGACGCTGCGGTCGATGTTTTCAATATGAATTTCGCCGGAGGCGGAGTCTACGTTCACCGGTCCGCGAACCTTGCTGATGTCTTCCGAGCCGCTGGCGGAGGAGATGGAGAGCTCAGTTTCTTGCGGGACTTCGATGGTGTAGGAGATCGAGGTGTTGTGGATGCTGTTTACGTTTTTGCCGATGCGAATGAGGGTGGCGTGCTGTTCGATAGGTGGAGAACTGACGACACGATCAAGTTCGTCTTTTGCGCTGCCGAAGAAGGAGCCGGCGGAGACTTCGCCGTGGATGCGTACTTTGCCAGCGGAGCCGCCGGTGACACGGATGGAGCCGGAGGCGCTGGCGAGTTCGATGCGGACGGGGCCGGAGACGTCGAGAGTGCGATCGAAGGCGCCGTGTTCGGTGGGGCCAATGCCGCAGGCCGCGAGAGACGCGGACGCGAGGATGAGAGCAGGCAGAGCGAGTTTGCGAACGAACATTCGTCCTCCAGCGCTAGGATACGCGCTTTGGGGTGTCATGGATAGATACGGAAAATGGGAGTGGAATGTTCCGCCTGGCAGGTCGCGTCGGGTTCCAGATTGAGTTCTGTAGTGGAGCTTAGGTTGAGGTCCTTCGGGCCTCTTCCTGGATGCCCTCAGAATGACAAACCTTGCTTCGTTTACAGAGCGGCGTTGAGGGAGCCTTGGCGGTAGCCTTCGAGGTCGAGGGAGACGTAGAGGAAGCCCACGGATTTGAGGCGGGCGTTGATGGCGGCGGCCATCTCGGGAGTGAGTGCGCGAGGGAGTTCGTCAGGAGCGATTTCGACGCGGGCGAGCTTGTCGTGGAGGCGGACACGGAATTGGCGGAAGCCGAGGTCGCGGAGAGCGGCTTCAGCGCGGTCGACAAGAGACAGGCGCTCCGGCGTGACTTCGATCCCGTAAGGCAGACGGGAGGCGAGGCAGGCGGAGGCAGGGCGATCCCAAGTGGGGAGATTGGCGCGGCGGGAAAGTTCGCGGATTTCTGATTTGCGAAGGCGGACATCAAGGAGCGGAGCGAGGACGTGATGTTCAGCGGCGGCTTTGTGGCCGGGGCGAAAGTCGTGGGTGTCGTCGGCGTTGATGCCGTAGGCGGTGGCGGAGATGTTTTTTTGTGCGGCGAGCTTGCCGAGGACGGCGAAGAGTTCGTCCTTGCAGAAGTAGCAACGGTCACCGGCGTTGGCGCGGTAGGAAGCGTTTTCGAGTTCGTGAGTTTCAACGAATTCGTGACGGATGGAAAATTGCTGGAGGAAGGCAGTGAGTTGGTCGCGGTCGTAAGTTGAGTAGGATGGCGAAATTGCGGTGACGGAGAGTGAGCTCTCGCCGAGGGCTTGGTGAGCGGCCCAGGCGAGGTAGGCGGAGTCGGCTCCGCCGGAGAGCGCGACGATGAGGGAGGGAAGTTTCGCGAGATTGGCGAGGAGTTGGGATTCTTTTTCTGCGGCGGAGGGAGAGAAAGGTTCGTCGAGACGAATTTGGATAACGGAACTCATGCGATAGGAAAAGTATAACGCAACGGAATCAAAGAGGCCGCTTCAGAAAGCGGCCCCTACAACGGCGCGGCAGATTCAAAAGTTTTCGAGGAGAATTATTTGAAGTCGAGGAGGACGTCGACAGTGCCCTTGGACGGATCGGTGCGGAGCCAGTGGCCGACGTTTTCGTAATGGACGGGAAGCTCGCCGAAAATTTGAGCGGGCTTGTTTTGCAAATGGGAAAGATAGGCTTCAAATTTGGTTTTGTCGAAAAGCTGGTTGGGCTGGATCGGAAAGGTTTCGAGAATCTTGCGCTCTCCGGCGGTGGAGAGACCGGTGAGGACGAAGCTGGCCATTTTGAATTGCACGCCCTCGATGATTTTTACGGTGTAGGAGACAGTGTGCGCGCTGTCGTCGAACGTTTCCGTCGGCTCGACTTTGGATTCGAGATAGCCGAGGTGACCGTAGTCTTCCGCGACGCGATCCCAGCCAGAGAAGATTTTTTCGCCGTCGGCGAGGTCGCCGGGTTTTAGGCCGAAGGTGGTGTTGAGCGCGTCGGCGGTCAAGATGGAGTTGCCGAACCATTTGACGCCCGCGAATTGGTAAGCGGGACCCGCGATGACGGGAATGTAGACCGGGATTTTGTCCGGAAGTTTGTCCGTGGGTGCACCGGTGAGGCGCACTTGCGGCGGACCGAGTTTGACGCGGAGAAAACCTTTTTGCAGATAGCCCGGGCGGACTTGTTCCGTGAGGAAAATATCGATTGCGAGGCGGGAGTAGGGTTTGCCGCGGAGTTCGCCAAGATGGACTTGAATGGCGCGGTCCTGGTCGAGTGCGAGATCACCAAATTCGATCGAAGAGATATGCAGCGACGCTCCTTCGATGGTGAAGCCCTGGACATTGCCTTCTCCGATAGGATTTTGCATGACCTGGTGTTCGACGGCGACGTCGAGTCTGTGGCGGGCGAGGAGCGATTTGATTGCGGCGGCAGCATCGTCGACGAGCGGGCCGGACTCGGGAAGCGTACCGTCGTAGGCTGGATTTTTTTCGCGGATGGCGGCGGCGAGTTCGGAATCATCGAACCAGGGAATGTTGTCAAAGAATGCGGGAAGGAGAGAGTTGTCTTCGACGTGGAAATTTACGCTGACCTGATCGCCGCGCGTGTGGAAATCATATTTTACGTGAGCGAAGAGGCCGGTATGGACGAGCTTATCGGCGGCGGCCTGGAGAGAGTCACGCGAGACTGGCGTGTTGAGTTGAAGTTCGGTCAGCGCAATGACTTGGGCTTCGGTGAGTTTCTTGGAGCCCTCGACGTGGATTTCGCGGAGGTTGGCCGAGGAGGGAGCGGGGGTTTGTGCGCTGGAGGAAGGGAGAGTCGCGAGGAGAAGCGCGCAAGACGCGAAAAGGCGCGAGACCTGGAGGCGGAACGGCATAGAAAGATTCTAGCAAATTGGCGAGTAGTTGTAGGAAAAGCGGCGGCAAACCGCAGCAGTCCAAAATTATTCGACGGTGACGGATTTGGCGAGGTTGCGGGGCTGATCGACGTCGCAGCCGCGGCGTACGGCGATATGGTAGGCGAGAAGCTGGAGCGGAATGATTTCTAGCAGCGGCGCGAGAAGTTCGGGCGCGGGCGGAAGGGTGATGACATGATTGGCGGCCGAGCGGGCAAGATGGTCGCCTGCACTGACGATGGCGATGACGATGCCGTCTCGGGCGCGGACTTCCTGCATGTTAGACACGGATTTTTCGTAGAGAGTGACGGAAGCGGGATCGGAATCGTCGCGCGTAGCGAGGACGACGACAGGAAGATTTTCGTCGATGAGTGCGTTGGGGCCGTGCTTCATTTCGCCGGCAGGATAGCCTTCGGCGTGAATGTACGAAATTTCTTTGAGTTTTAGGGCGCCTTCGAGGGCGATCGGATAGTGAATGCCGCGACCGAGATAGAGGAAATCAGTGCAACGGAAAAATTGACGGGCGAGATTTTCGTAGAAGCCGGTTTCTTCGGCCTGAAGAATCGTTTCCATTTTATGGGGAATGCGGGCGAATTCCTGAAGAAGAGTCTTTGCGACATCGCCGTGGAGTGCGCCGCGGACTTCGCCGAGATGCATGGCTAGAAGAAGTAGGGCGGTAAGTTGCGAAGTGAACGCTTTGGTAGAGGCGACGCCGATTTCCGGCCCGGCGTGCGTGATGATGGAGCCGACGGCTTCACGGGTAATCATGGAGCCCATGACGTTGCAGATGGCGATCGTAGGCGAGCCTTTTTGTTTTGCTTCGCGCTGGGCGGCGATGGTGTCCGCGGTTTCACCCGACTGGCTGATGCAGACGGTGAGCGTTTTTGCGTCGAGGATGGGATCGCGGTAGCGGAACTCGCTGCCGTAATCGACTTCGACGGGCACACGCGCGAGCCGCTCGATCATGAATTTTCCAGCGAGGCCGGCGTGCCAACTTGTGCCGCAGGCGACGATGCGGACGCGATCGAAGAGGCGGTATTGAGCGTCGGTGAGACCGAGGTCGCCGAGATAAGTTTTGCCAGTGTCGCGGGAAATGCTGCCGAGAAGCGTGTCGCGGACGGCGCGCGGCTGCTCGAAAATCTCCTTCTGCATGAAATGCTTGTAGCCGCCCTTTTCCGCCATGA
>DATGIS010000111.1:0-53822 GCA_035295625.1 Candidatus Acidiferrum sp.
GCGGGCTTTTCCGTGAATCGGCGCACAGCGTACGCCTGAAATTCTTGTGAGGCGATGGCGTTGCCCATGCGTTCGACGTAGCCGTAGCCAGTTTCGGGGCGAGTGGGCGGAATGCCAAGGACAACCATGCGGCCGGGCTCACGGGCGATGTCGAGAGCGGCGGACACGATGCGGCGATATTTTTCGGGATCCGCGATGAACTGATCGGAAGGAAGAACGGCCATCAGGGCATCGCCTTTGGCGGCATGGCGGATGTGAACCGCGGCGAGGGCGATGGCAGCGGCAGTATTGCGGCCGATGGGTTCGGTGAGGACACGTTTGCGAGCGGCAGCGGGGAGCTGTTTTTTCAGTGCGGCGGTTTGCTCGGCGTTTGTGACGCTCCAGATGTGGTCCGGCGAGATGAGTGGGCGAAGGCGCGCGACCGTCTGCTCAAGCATGGTTTGTTTGCCAACGATGTTGAGAAGCTGTTTGGGCGTGCGAGTGCGGCTGCGCGGCCAGAATCGCGTGCCGCGGCCTCCGGCGAGGATGACAGCGTGAATGGATAATCTATTATCTGGCATGGCCAAGAAAAGAATTTAGCACAAGCCTCCCGGAGTTCTCGCTCCGGCTTTACCCGCGGGCAGACGGAGAAGTGGCGAGGGTTCCTTCCGCGATTAGCGACTGAACGAATGAACCCGTTAAGCTTGGTCCGAAAACTAGGCCACTAGGGTCAAAATTGTCGTAAGCACCGAATTCCAAGATTCCATGCTTCTCAATCTGAATATGAATGATGCGCTTGGGTACACGATGGCCAAGCCGGTGAAAAAGAGCCTGCGTAACGTTGGGCTCCAGTGAAAACACTCAAGCTGCCTTCGAACGATATGTGGCCGTCACTGCCCGCAAGTTTTTCTGCAATGGCCGAGATCAGTCGAAAATTGTCTGGAACGGCCCACTCTTTTCCGATGATCGCACTCCTGAGTCCTCTCGTTTGCTAACTCTCGCGACTCTCAGTTAGTTTCTTTTCCGCCACTATGTCATCAAGGATTCCTGAATGCGTGTTAGTGGTGACCGGCAATTTCGGGTTTTCGTCGACGTGGAGTTGGAAAACGTCGGGGCGGGCGTAGTGGCCGACGACATCGAGGTCCATTTTGCCGCGGACGATTTGCGCGCGATCGATTTCGGCGATGAGGATGGCTTCGTCTTCGAAATTGGGGCCGGCGAAGAAATTGCCGAAGGGATCGACGATGCAACTTCCGCCGCGGGTGAGGACAGTGTCCGGATCGTCGCCGAAAGCGGTGCGGTAGTCGGCCGGAAAATCGCGGCGGCGATTGAATTGATTGCAGGAAAGCACGAAGCAGCGGCCTTCGACGGCAATGTGGCGCACGGTGGCGATCCAGGAGTCGCGCGAATCGGCGGTGGGAGCGCAGTAAAGCTCGATGCCCTTGGCGTACATGGACGCGCGCATGAGGGGCAGGTAATTTTCCCAGCAGATGACGGCGCCGAGTTTGCCGAGAGGCGTGTCGTAGACGGGCATAGTGGAGCCGTCGCCGAATCCCCAGACGAGGCGCTCGGAGGCTGTCGGCATTAGCTTGCGGTGCTTGCCGAGATAGGCGCCGTCTGGAGCGAAGAAGAGAACGGTGCAGTAAAGTGTGCCGCCGTCGCGCTCGATGACGCCCATGACGAGATAGATGTTGTTGGTGCGGGCGATGCGGCCGAGTTGGTCCACAGTGGGGCCGGGGACGTCAACACTGCTTTCCCAGTAACGCTGGAAGTCGCGACGACCTTCTTCCGTGCGATTGCCGATGACGGCGCCGAAATCGAGGCCGCGGGGATAAGCGGAGACGAATGCTTCGGGGAAGACAACGAGACGCACGCCGTTGCTTGCAGCTTCCGCGGAAAGAGCAGCTGCTTTTTCGAGTGTGCGTTCGCGATCGAAAGCGACGGAGGCGGCCTGGACGACGGCCGCTTTAAACGGATTGGCGTTCATAGGTCTGAAGATTCTCTGAAGACGAATCTAGCACAGGTGTGGGAGCGTTGCGTTCTTTGGAACGAAACTGACTTTCGAGAGATCCGGCATTCAGCCGAATACAGCTTGCGACATTGCTTCCGGAGAAATTCCTGAGTCCTGCCAACGCTTTTTCGCGTCGGCAAAATCGGGGACATAGGTGCGAATGATGGAGGATTCGTGGAGGGGCTGGATGACGAAGACATCGACATTGGCGGGGATGAACCAGCACTGGCCAGGAGCGTAAGTGGCTTCGCCGCCGGTCCAGCGGATTTGGCCCGCCCCGCCGAGGACGACTAGGAGTTCGAAACGAGCTTTGTTCGTCGAGCAATCGCAGAGGCCGGCGTATTCGGCCCGCTCCGTGGCGAAATACGGGCACGCCGCGAGGAGCGAACGTGTGCCACGCTGCGTGGGCAGTGTGAGGCGCGGGACTTTTCCGACGACGCCGTCGTTGAAATTCGTGACGGCCAATGCTTTTTCTATGTGCAGCTCACGCGGTTTGCCCGAAGCGTCCACGCGGCCGTAATCGTAAACCCGATAGGTAAGATCGGAATATTCCTGTACTTCGAAGACGACCATGTTTGCGCCAATCGTGTGCTGGATGCGTGCAGGAACGAAAAACGTGTCGCCGGGATGTACCGCGTGGCGTTGGAAGAGATTTTCGAGCGTGTGATTTTCGAGTGCCGCCAGGAACGCTTTTCTTGTTGTGCCCGGTTTTAGGCCGAGCAACAACGACGCATCGGGCTTTGCGGAGACGATGTGCCACATCTCGGTCTTCCCGCGGCCGCCGGCGGCTTGTTCGTGAGCGGCAGCGTAAGCATCGTCGGGGTGCACCTGGATGGAAAGTTTGTCGGTGGGGAAAATAAATTTTGCGAGCAGTGGAAATTCGCCAGGCTGCGGGAACATCGTGCCGCGCCATTCGGCGGGCATTTCGCGCCAAGCGTCCTTCAATGCGATGCCTGCGAAAGACCCGGTGACGATGCGGCAATTTACGTCCGACAGCCAGGCTTCGCCGATGGGTTCAGCGAGATTGGATTTGTCCAGATAAAGCGGCACGAGGGAACGCGAGCCCCACAGACGGGGACTGAATGTCGGCTCGATGCGAAACGGTTCGGGGTTCATGATCGCGAGGCGTATCTTCGTGCAGCGATATCCAGTTTACGCCGACATGCGCGGCCGCCGCTTCTTGATCGTCGATGAATGACCCGAAAGGTAACAGTGCACTGCTACGCGGCAGAAGCTGCGCGCGTGAAGAATGTTTCGATGCGTCGCAAACCTTCTTCGATTCGCTCAATCGAGGTTGCGTATGAAAGACGCAAATAACCAGGAGCGCCGAAGGCGGCTCCCGAGACAACTGCAACGTGCGCTTTTTCAAGCAGCAACGTGGCGAGCTCCGAGCAATCCTTCGCGAGCGCGTTCGGTCCGGAACCGAGTCGCGCCGAAACGTTTGGGAAAACGTAAAAAGCGCCGCCTGGTTCGCCGCACTTGATTCCAGGAATGGCGTTGAGTCCGTCCACAATGCGACGACGACGGCGGGCATATTCCGCAAGCATTTGCGGAACGCTGTCCATCGGGCCGGTCATCGCGGCAAGTGCCGCGTATTGCGCGATCGAAGTTGGGTTCGACGTGGACTGGCTCTGCAATTTCACGGTCGCGGTGATCAGTTCCGCCGGCGCGAGCGTGTAGCCGAGCCGCCAGCCGGTCATCGCGAACGTCTTCGACATTGAGCCGATGATGATGACGTGATTCTTCGAATCGGGCAGGCTCGCGACGGAAAATGGTTTGTTTTCGCCGTAGGTGAAGTGCGAGTAGCATTCGTCGCCCATCAGCCAGATGTTGTTTTTTTTGCAAAGTTCGAGCAGCTTCGCGCACTCGTCCGGCGGAGTGACGCCTCCGGTGGGATTGCTTGGCGAATCGAGAATGACGAGCTTCGTTTTTGGCGTGATGGCTTTCGCAACGTCCGCTGCACGCACCGCGAAGCCATCTTCGGCGCGCGTTTCGACGTAGACCGGAGTCGCGCCGGTGTACTTGATAATGTCCGGATAGCTGACCCAGTAGGGCGCGGGCACGATGACTTCGTCGCCGGACTGCGCGAGCACGCTGATCACGTTGAAGATCGAATGTTTGCCGCCAACATTGGTGATGCATTCTTTCGGTTCATAATTCGAGCCAAGCTCGCGTTTGTGCCAGGAACAAATCGCATCGCGCAGAGGCATCACACCAGGCGTCGCCGTGTACTTCGTTTTGTTCTCGTTGATCGCCTTGATCGCGGCCTGCTTAATGTGATCGGGAGTCGGAAAGTCCGGCTCGCCTGGACCGAAGTCGGCAATGTCCACGCCCTTTGCTTTCAGTTGGTCCGCGGCGGCGATGACGGCGGCGGTGGGCGAAATCTGTATGCGGTTGATGCGATCCGTGAGTTGCACTGCTTCTCCTTGTGAACTGCAAAATTTCGTCAGGCGTGTTGAGCTTGTGAAAATTCAATCACGAAATCTTTGCCTTCAGGCGCTCCTCGACGATGGGTGGCACGAGGCCGGTCAACGGAGCCCCGAGCTGAGCAATTTCGCGCACGAGCTTCGAGCTCAGATAGCTATACGTCAGACCCGGCAACATAAATACAGTTTCGAGGCGGCCTTCCAGCTTTCTGTTCATGAGCGCCATCTGCAGTTCATATTCGTAATCGCTGACGGCGCGGATGCCGCGAAGAATCACGCCGGCACCTCGCTTGCGCGCGTAGTCCACCAGCAGTCCGTCGAAAACGTCCACTTCCACGTCCGTCCATTGTTTGGTGACTTCGCGCAACATTTCAACGCGCTCCTTTACAGAAAAGAGCGGCTTTTTCTCCGCATTTTGTAAAACAGCGACGATGAGCAGGTCGAACATTTTTTCGCCACGCTCGATCAGGTCGAGGTGGCCATTCGTGACGGGATCGAATGAACCCGGATAGATGGCGATTGAGGTTTTCATCTGTGTCGAAACGCTGCTGGAATTTTAACCTACAGGCACGTCGAAACGCGCGCCAATCTTGGTGCGGCGGGCAGGCCGAAATGGCTGGAAGAAGAAAAGCATTTTGAGGCGAGGCGGAATTATGCCACTATGCCGAAGTTAGCCGCTACATAGCAGCAAGATCTTTAGGCTGGCCGCACGTCCCGTGGAGGGTCGGATTCGCTATGCAACTTCGCGCAACTTGGAAAAGTTTGACAATGCTTATCATCCTTGGCTTATTCGGAGGGGCGAACGTGCGATCCCAGAATGCACCTTTGCTGAATCTGATGCCATGGCCGGCAAACGCAGAAAACGGCAATGGCGCGCTAAAGATCGATGAATCGTTTTGTGTTGCGTTTACAGGCTACACCGAATCGCGGCTCGATCGTGCAGGGCAGCGTTTTATGGAGCGGCTGCACAGGCAGACAGGACTGATTTTTTCGAAAAAGGGCGGCGACCCGGCGAGGGCGACGCTCGTCGTGCACACGGATAAGGCCAGCAAAGTAATTCAGGAAGTGGGTGAAGACGAATCGTACACACTGGAAGTTACGCCGCAGGGCGCGAAACTGAATGCGGTAAATCCGCTCGGCGTTTTGCGCGGACTGCAAACTTTCCTCCAGTTGGTCGACGTTTCGCCGAACGGATTTGCTGCGCCCGCGGTGAGTATCAAGGACCAACCGCGATTTGCGTGGCGCGGCCTGATGATTGACTCGAGCCGGCATTTCACGCCGCTCGAAGTGATCAAGCGAAACCTGGACGGGATGGAAGCCGTGAAGTTGAATGTCTTCCACTGGCACATTTCGGACAATCAGGGATTCCGCGCGGAGAGCAAGAAATTTCCGAAACTGCACGGGGCGGGGTCGGAAGGGATGTTCTATACCCAGGAAGAAATTCGCGACGTGATTTCGTATGCGCGCGATCGAGGGATGCGTGTTGTACCGGAGTTCGACATGCCCGGCCACAGCACCTCGTGGCTTGTCGGCTACCCGGAGCTTGCGAGCACGCCCGGACCATTTTCAGTCGAGCAGAGTTGGGGCGTGATGGATCCGGCGATGGATCCAACGAACGAGAAGACTTACAAATTTCTCGACACGTTCATCGGCGAAATGAGCCAGCTCTTTCCCGACCACTATTTTCATATTGGCGGCGACGAAGTGAACGGGAAAGCCTGGGATGCAAATCCGAAAATCCAGGAATTCAAAAAAACGCACAATTTAAAAACGAACGACGAGCTGCAGGCGTATTTCAGTGGGCGCGTGCAGAAGCTCGTGGTGAAGCACGGAAAGGCGACGATCGGTTGGGACGAGATCTTCGTACCCGGCGCGCCAAAGGACATTGTCATTCACTCGTGGCGCGGGCCGAAGGCGTTGGCCGCCGCTGCAAAACAGGGCTACCAGGGAATTCTTTCGAACGGCTATTACATTGACTTGATGTGGAGCGCGGCTCGGCACTACGCGGTGGATCCGCTGAGCGGCGAGGCGGCGGACTTGACGCCGGAGCAACAGAAGCTAGTTCTCGGCGGCGAAGCGACGATGTGGTCGGAGTACGTGAATCCTGAAAACATCGATTCGCGCATTTGGCCGCGAACCGCGGCAATCGCGGAGCGCTTCTGGTCTCCGCAGGGCACGAAGGACGTAAAGTCCATGTACGCGCGGCTTGAGGCAGTCACCGAAAAGCTGGAATGGGTTGGGCTCACGCACAGAAGCTATTACCACAAGATGCTGCAGCGGATCGCGGGCCCGGCAACGCCGCAAGAGTTTGCCGCCCTGAAGACGCTGGTGGACGTGCTCGAACCGGTGAAAGATTACACTCGCGAAGAGACTGCGACTTTTGCGGCTAGCAGCGCGACGCCGCTGAATCGCGTTGTCGATGCAGCTTCGCCGGACAGTGATGCGGCGCGTCACTTCGAGGATGCGGTAACTGCGTTTGTCACTAGAAATTGCCGCGATGCGAACTCGGCCACGGCGCTGCGCTTGTGGCTGGTAAAATGGCGAGACAATGATTCGGCAGTGCAGTCGCTCGCGTTAAAGTCGTCGTTTGTAAAAGAAGTCGCGGCGAATTCGCAAGATTTGAGCGCGGTCGCATCCATTGGTTTGACCGCGCTGGATGCCATCGCAAAAGGAACACCACTCGCGGACGACGCGAGAGCGCAATCAACCACAACAATCGCTGCTGCCGGCAAAGGCAAAGCGCAACTCTTGCTGATTCCGGCGGGAACAATTCAGAAATTAGTGGACGCAGCCGCGACCGGCGGCGCCTGCTTCGCAAAACCGTAATTAGGGCTTGCGGTTGTGGCAGGTTCCTTCGCCTGAATCCGTGAATGTGTGATCGCCGAGAACCGGTACGAATTCCCATCGATATTTTCCCGGCGCAAGAGTGAGTTTCAGCACGCCATATGTGTCTTCGTTTCGAACTTCGCTGTTTGCGGTGGCGAACCCAAGCGGGTCGTGATTGCGGCCACCGGTGCCGGCCACAATTTCCCGCATTCCATTTTTTTGGTCTAGATTGCCGTTCGGGTCCTGCGGCGCGAAACGCTCATAGGAATGCTCGTGGCCATTGATGACGAGATCGGCGTGCGCTTGATAAAGGTCTTGCCAGAGTTGGCGAAGTTCGGGATGAATGGCGTGACTCTTGAGAACGCCGCTGCTGTACAGCGCATGATGCCCGAACGCGATGACGCAAGAGCCGCTGTGTTCCGCCAAATCCTTCTGCAGCCAAACGTCCTGCGGCGAACCGACACCGCAACCGCCTAAGCCGGGCGCAGCACAGTTCGTATTCAGCGCTACGATGTGCCAGCCCCCGAGATCAAAGCTGTAATAACCTTTCTCTCTTTCGCCCGCCTGGCCTCCCCAATAGTCGAAATAGGGCGAGCCATCTTTTGAACCATAAAATTCGTGATTGCCTGGCGCGGGGTGCGTGCGACTCTTGAAACGGCCCCAGGTTTTGTCATAACAATTCTTGAATTCCTCGGCCGTACCTTTTTCGTACGCGAGATCGCCCGCGGCGAAGACGTCTCCCTCAATCGATTCGATGAGCTTTGCTGTTGCCTCTGCCCCGCTCAAATCTTTGCAGGACGCGATGTCGCCCGCGCCAACGAGCGTGTAAGTTGCGCTGTCCTGCGCTTTTCGAGGCTTCTTAATTTTCGAGTTAGAGCTGTGAGTCGAATGAGGCGTTTGACTTCCTCCCGAGCCAACAAAGCAGAAAAAAAGAACCGACACGGCCGAGACGGTCCGAACCAGAGGTATCTTTAGCTGAAATCGCATTCCGCCAATCCCTCGCGACCAGTCTCAACGCTAGACGCGTCGTCGTCAAGGCGACCGAGAGATGTCCAAAGCTGGAAGTCGCTAATACTGGGCGCAGGAGGAAGCGGGAAATCGGGGCAAAAATTAGCTGTGGAAACAAGCTTCTTTGAAAAAATATCGCAAGGGTATGAAAATAAGCAGGTTACGCGCTTTACTGTGAATCGAAGTGGTTGACAGGAACCCTTTTTGCGTATAGACTCTGATACGCGACTGAATCAGTCGTATATGGGATTTTGCCTGGGGGCACGCAAGTAGATGTTCAAGCTTTCTAAGAAGGCCGACTACGGCTTAATCGCCGTGAAGCATCTGGCCATGCACCGTGAACAACACGCGTGCAGCGCGAATGAAATCGCGGACGAATACGGAATCTCTTCGACTTTGATGGCGAAAGTGCTGCAGAAGCTGGCGCGCCAGAATCTGGTGGCGGCAAAGCACGGTTCGAGCGGGGGCTACCAACTTTCGAAGAAGCCGGACCAGATCAGCGCTCTGGAAGTGATTACAGCAATCGACGGCCCGGTCTTGATTACTTCGTGCGTAACGAGTCACGGAAATTGCGACGCGACATCCAAGTGTTCAGTGCGGGAACCTCTGCGGCGCGTGAACGACAGTATTTTGAACGTTCTCGGCACAGTCACCATCGCGCAGATGAGCGAAGAGCCGCAAGAACACGCGTTAGTGGCGTTGAAGGCTTAGGGGGAAGTTATGAGTGTGAGGCTGCCAATTTATTTTGACAATCATGCGACGACGCCGGTGGATCCGCGCGTTCTGGACGCGATGCTGCCCTATTTCGGCGAACGTTTTGGCAATGCAGCGAGCCGCAACCACTCGTTCGGCTGGGCTGGCGAAGAAGCCGTCGAAAACGCACGCGCCCAAGTGGCTTCGCTGATTGGCGCGACTCCGAAAGAAATCATTTTCACGAGCGGCGCAACCGAAAGCGACAACCTGATGATCAAGGGTGTCGCGGAGATGTACCGCGAAAAGGGAAATCACATCATCACGCAGGCCATCGAGCACAAGGCCGTGCTGGATACCTGCAAGCGGCTTGAAAAGTACGGCTATGAAGTGACGTACCTGCCGGTCCAAAAGGACGGCCGAGTCGACCCGGAAGATGTCCGCAAAGCGATTAAGCCGACCACGATTTTGATCACGATTATGTACGCCAACAACGAAGTGGGCGTGATCAATCCGATGCAGGAAATCGGCAAAATTGCCAAAGAACACGGCATCATCTTCGCGGTGGATGGCGTTCAGGCCGTTGGCAAGATTCCGGTGGACGTGCAGAAGGACAACATCGACCTTCTCGCGATTACCGCGCACAAGATTTATGGCCCCAAGGGCGTCGGTGCGTTGTATGTTCGTCGTCGTAACCCCCGCGTACAGCTTTCCGCCATCGTCGATGGTGGCGGTCACGAGCGCGGAATGCGTTCCGGCACGCTGAACGTGCCCGGCATCGTTGGCCTCGGCAAGGCTTGCGAAATTGCGCAGCAGGAGATGGCTGGCGAATCGGCCAGGCTTTTCGCTTTGCGCGAGCGGCTCCGCAAGGGCCTCGAAGCCAAGCTGGACGAGGTGTTCATCAACGGTTCGATGGAGCATCGTCTGCCGAACAATCTCAATATGAGCTTCGCGTATGTCGAAGGGGAATCGCTGCTCATGGGAATTAACGACATCGCGGTTTCGAGCGGCTCGGCCTGTACTTCGGCCACGCTGGAACCGAGCTATGTCCTTAAGGCTCTTGGAGTTGGCGAAGATTTGGCCCATACCTCTATCCGCTTCGGATTGGGCAGGTTCAACACGGAAGAAGAAGTGGATTACGTGATCGACAAGATGGTCCAGGTGGTCAGCAAGTTGAGGGAACTGTCTCCGCTCTACGAAATGGCAAAAGAGGGCATCGATATTTCCAAGGTGAAGTGGCAGACCGCTTAAGGCGGTCATGCATCTAAGGTTGAGAAGGGTATATCCCAGCAGAAAGGGAAAAAGCAGCAATGGCAAGCGTGAGTGTTAGTGAAGGGACAATTCGAGTTCATCGTTCCATCGCCGGAACGGGCGCCGCATTTCGCGTCGCGTTCGTGCCGTATGGCGAGGGGGACGATGCCAAGCCCGCAGGGGAACGTGCGTTTCACCACCTGCAGGAAGTTCGCGCATTCCTGAAAGTTTTGGGAGTCGGCGCGGACTACATCAAAGATGTGCTTCGGCAACTGACGATGGGCCGGTCGGCGTGGGTGCCGAACGTTTCCATCTCGGAAAAAGTATTGCGCAACGCGGGTTTCGTCAGCATCGGAAACCTGGCGCGCAGCAATTAATTTTTACAAAAGTTCAACTCGGCCGCGCAAGCGGTCGCTGAGGAGCGGTTCATGGCATATAGCGACAAAGTTGTAGACCACTACAACAATCCGCGCAACGTCGGCAGCCTGCCGAAGGAAGATCCCAATGTCGGGACCGGCCTCGTAGGCGCGCCGGAGTGCGGCGACGTGATGAAGCTGCAGATGAAGATCAATCCGGAAACCCGCGTCATCGAAGAGGCGAAGTTCAAAACCTTCGGCTGCGGTTCCGCGATTGCCAGTTCATCGCTCGCAACCGAGTGGGTGAAGGGCAAGACGGTTGACGAGGCGCTGTCGATCAAGAATACGGACATCGTGCGCGAGCTTTCGCTTCCACCGGTGAAGATCCACTGTTCCGTGCTCGCTGAAGACGCCATCAAGGCCGCCATTGGCGATTGGAAGAAAAAGCACGGCGTGGAAGTTCCGGCTTCGGAAAAGCCATCGCACTAAGGTTGACGAGCATGTCCACGGAAACTGCCAGCCCGGCGACACCGAAAATTCACCTGACCGAGAAAGCGGCGAAGAAAATTCGTCAGCTGCTCGAAAAGGACGGCGTGTCTCCGGAAGTTGGCGGGCTGCGTGTCGGTGTTCAGGGCGGTGGCTGCTCCGGACTTTCGTATGCGATGCGGCTGGATACACAGGCGCGTGACCGCGACAAAGTGTTTGAAGAGTTTGGCGCGCGAATCTTCGTCGATCCCAAAAGTTTTTTGTACTTGAACGGAACGACGCTCGAGTATGAAGATACGCTGATGCGCCAGGGATTCGTCTTCCAGAACCCGAACGCGGAGCGCAACTGCGGCTGCGGCAGCTCGTTTACGGCATAAATGCCACGATTGTGGATTCGCATGGCTGGCCGCGAAGTGCGCCAGCCATTTCTATTTTTAGCAAGGACTACCGGCTCATGACGCCACTCTCTGTCAGGTCAAACGTTCCCATGGTCTGCGCGAGCTGCCACGAGCGGCTGCAAGGTCCGCTGATTTGCGGCAGCTGCGGAAAGCTGCAATCGCCGGAAGGGACGGACTATTTCGCACTCTTTGGTTTGCCCCGTAAGCTCTGGGTGGAAATGGGTGGTCTCGAACAGAAATTCCTGCAATTGAGCTGGAAGCTCCATCCGGATAATTTTGTGAACGCGTCGGAAGAAGACCGCGAGCTTTCGCTCAAGCGCAGCTCGGAATTGAATGACGCCTATCGAACGTTGAAAGACCCTGTGGCGCGAGTCGAGTACCTTCTGGCAATCGAGGGCGAACGCAAAGAGGGCGAAAGAAAACAGCAGGCGCCGCCGGAATTGCTGGAGGAAGTGTTTGAGTTGAACGAATGGCTCGATGAACTGCGCGAGGCAAAATCGGCCGGTGCGGACATTGCAGCGCTCAAAACGAAATTGCGGGCCGCGGAAAAAAACTTCGGCGCGAAGCTGGCGGAAGTGGACGCTCAGATGCAATCGACCGCCAGGGAGTGGGATATGGCAGTCGATGAAGGTGCGGATGATGCGACAGGCAAGAAAATCATGACGCGGCTCAACGAGCATTTGAATCGCCGGTCGTACATCCGGAATCTGGTGGTTAGCGTGGCGAAAGAACTGGCAGAGGCATAAGCGAAGCATGGGGCGGACAGTCGGAATCGATCTTGGGACGACAAACAGTCTGGTTGCGTACATTGACGCGCAATCGGACCAGCCGAAGTGTATCCCCGGTCCGTACGGCGGCACGCTTTGTCCTTCGGTGGTCAGCATCGATCCAGACGGCACGATCCTCGTCGGCGAACCGGCGCGGAAGCGTTTGTTGACGCAGCCGGAGCGGACAATCTATTCGGTCAAGCGCCTCATGGGCCGCGGTGTTGATGACATTCAAGACGAATTAAAACTATTTCCATTTCGCGTCAGCGAAGTCAGCGGCAACACAATTCGCGTGCAGCTCGGCGAAAAGAGTTTTACAGCACCGGAGATTTCGTCCTTCATTCTGCGCGAGCTCAAGAATTGGGCCGAAGCGCATTTTGGCGAAACCGTCGATCGCGCGGTTATCACTGTTCCCGCGTATTTCAACGACGCGCAGCGGCAAGCAACCAAAGACGCGGGTAAGCTGGCCGGCTTGGAAGTTTTGCGCCTCGTGAATGAGCCAACAGCGGCGGCGCTTGCGTACGGTCTCCATGAAAAGCCTGCGGCATCAGGCGGAAAAGTCGCCGTTTATGATCTGGGTGGTGGCACGTTCGATATTTCGGTGCTGCGCCTGATTTCCACCGACGATGGCGACATCTACCAAGTGCTTTCTACGAACGGCGACACGCACCTCGGTGGCGACGATATCGACAACCTGCTGCAGGCATTTATCCATGAGCAGATATTGCAGCACGACAAAATCGATTTTTCGCCACATGGAGAAATCGCGCAGGAGCTTCGCAAGGAACTAATCGCTCTTAAGCACTCTCTTTCGGAAAAAGAATCCGCTACGTTGCGATTTGCATTGCCGAACGGAAAGACGTTCGAGTTTGAATTCACGAGAGGCATGCTGGATGCGCTCATCCGTCCGGTTGTGGACCGCACGATGACGCCAGTGAAGCGCGCTCTCGCAGATGCGCAGCTTTTGCCGGGCGAAATAGACGAAGTCGTGCTCGTAGGCGGCACGACGCGAACGCCGTTGATTCGCCGGACTGTGCAGGAATTCTTCGGCAGGACTCCGCACACGGAATTGAATCCGGATGAGGTGGTCGCGCTCGGTGCAGCCGTTCAGGCGAATATTCTCGACCGCGGCGTGAGCAACATGTTGCTGCTCGACGTTACGCCACTCTCGCTCGGAATTGAAACGTACGGCGGCGCGGTCGGCAAGATCATCCCCCGTAATTCGCCGATTCCCGCGAGCGCCCAGGAAATGTACACGACGGGCGTCGACAATCAGACCGGCATCGACATCCACGTATTGCAAGGCGAGCGCGAATTGGCCAGGGATTGCCGTTCGCTTGCACGGTTCACGCTGAAAGTTCCGCCCGCCCCTGCGGGCCTGCCACGTATTGAAGTGAAATTTCTGATCGACGCGAACGGTATCCTGCAAGTCGCGGCGAAAGATGTTCGTACCGGCGAATCACGTTTGGTCGAGGTGAAACCTAGCTACGGGCTAAACGATGCCGAAATTGAGCGCATGCTCGAAGAATCGATCGAGTATGCGGAGCAGGACTTTGCCGAGCGCCAGTTGATTGAAGCGCGCACCGAAGCCGAAAGCATTCTCACCGCAACGCAAAAAGCTCTTGCCGGCGGGCAAGTCGACGCCATTCCCGCCGACGAGCGCGCTAAGATTGAGGCTTCGGTCGGAGCGCTCAAGGAAGCTACGACTGGACAGGATTACAAATTGATTCGCAAGCGGATCGATGAACTGAATCAGGCGACGATGCATCTGGCGGAGCTCGTAATGAATACCGCGATTTCCACCGCACTGAAGGGGAAGAGCGTCGGAGAAGTCTAGTTTCACGCGAAGACGGAGAGGCGAAGCATGGGCGGCACAAATCCTTACATAGAAGAAACAAAATATACGCCGGCGACGAAGAAGTACAAAGTTACATTTCTTCCCAGCGGCAAAACAATTGAAGTCGATCCGGCGCAGATTCCTTACGGTCACAACGGAATCCCCGGCAGCATTCTGGATATTTCGGAAGGAATCAAAGCGGGGCTCGACCATGCCTGCGGCGGCGTCTGCGCCTGCTCAACTTGCCACGTCATCGTGCGCGAGGGACTTGAATCCTGCAACGAAGCCACCGACGCCGAACTCGATGAACTTGACGAAGCGCCAGGTATTACGCCGAAATCGCGCCTAGGTTGTCAGACGGTTCCAGACGGAACGACAGACATCGTCGTCGAAATTCCGGAATGGAATAAGAACTACGCGAAAGAACTCGACCACTAGAAGTATTCGAGAAAATATGCCGCACACATTTGATTGGGACAATTTCGAAGACATCGCCATCGCGCTGACGGACAAATTTCCGGACACCGATCCTCTGACCGTGCGCTTCACCGACATGCACAAATGGATCACCGAGCTCGAAGGTTTTTCCGGCGATTCCGCGAAGTCCAACGAAGCAAAACTCGAAGCCATTCAAATGGCCTGGCACGAGGAATTTCAGGATCGCCAGGGCTAGCGTTTCCATGAAGTCGCTTCGTCACCCTGCACAACAACAGGAAATTCTGCGTCGAGTGCATCTCATTCAGCCTTCGACCGAACGTCTCTGGGGCTCCATGTCTTCGCACCAGATGATTTGCCATCTTTCCGACGGATTTCGGCTTTACATGGGCGAGAAAAAGGCCCAAACGGTCGCGTCGCCCATGCCAAAGTGGTTGATGGCAACTATTGCGATTTACATGCCTTTTCCGTGGCCTCACGGCGTCAAGACAATGCGCGAACTCGATCAGCAGGCTGGCGGCGGCACGCCGCCGGAAGAATTTACCAGGGATCAGTCGGAGCTACGCAGCCTGATCGACCGTTTCATAAATCTGCCGCGAGATTTCGCCTGGCCGGAGCATCCCAGTCTCGGCAAGTTTTCCTACAATGGCTGGATGCGTCTCGCCTACCGCCATTGCGACCATCATCTTCGTCAATTTGGCGGGTAAAAATGCGGTTTGCAACGGCTTGTCGCTGCGCCAAAATTCCCGTATCCTAGAAGAGTAGCAACCCCGCAACACAGTGCCGCTATGGTGCAACGGTTAGCACGTAGCCCTTTCAAGGCTAAAATACGGGTTCGATTCCCGTTAGCGGTACCAAAGTTTCTTCAGCTGCCGAGGTAACTTTCATGGCGAACCCTTTCCGTTCGAACAATCCTGTCCTCAAAGAAAGCGCATTCTCGGGCGAACTTGCGTCCGGCGCTACGATGACCATCCAAGGCACCGTGAACAAGGCCGGCATTTTGATGCTCTGCGTCGTGGTCGGCGCAGCGTGGACCTGGGGTTTGAGCCATTCGCCGGAGCCGGAAGCGGCGTTGCCCTGGACATTCGGCGGCGCCATCGGCGGCCTCGTGTTGGCGCTCGTGACCATCTTCAAAAAGAATTGGTCACCGCTGACTTCGCCAATTTACGCCCTGCTCGAAGGATTGTTTTTGGGCGGGATTTCTGCGCTATTTGAAAAGAATTATCCCGGCATAGCCATGCAAGCGATCAGTTTAACTTTTGGCGTTATGTTCGTGATGCTGCTCGCTTACAAATTCCGAATCATTCAGGCTACGCGCGGTTTTGTGCTCGGCGTGATTGCGGCGACGGGTGGAATCGCGCTGGTTTACCTCGTCAACATGGTCATGACGCTCTTCTTCCACTCGCAAATTTCCGTGTTGAACAGCTCCACGCCGCTCGGAATCGGAATCAGCATTTTTGTCGTCGTCATCGCATCGCTCAATCTGATCATTGATTTCGACATGATCGAACGTGCTTCCCAAACCGGGGCGCCGAAATACATGGAATGGTACGGCGCATTCGGTCTGATGGTCACTCTGATTTGGCTGTATTTGGAAATTCTGCGGCTTTTGAGCAAGGTCCGCCGACGGTAAGTTGTGCAGTGTCGATTTCTTTAGAACGAAACTCGCAGCCGCGCCGATACGCTCCGCGGCGCCGCCACGGCGGTTCCCGAAAACAAGCTGGCAAAATTAATCACGTTCACCCGATCCGTCAAATTTGCGCCTTCGATCTGTAGCGCAACCGAGCGAGTCTCTTTCCGATAGACATCCCAGCCCGCCGCCGCGCCTAATGAAAAATTAGGCGCGACCCGTCCTTTCGCGAAGTTCATCTTTCCCAGGATTTGCGGCCCGTATTGCGTTAGTAAAAAGTGTTGGTCCACTTTGCTCGTGTCGAGCTCCACTGGCAATCCGCTTCCGTACTCGCCGCTGATCGCAAGCCACGTTCGCTTGTAGGATTGTAGCCGCATGCGCGCGCGAAGCGTATTTCGTTGATCCTGCGTCACCGCAAATTTGGAGGTATTCGTTAGCGCGCTCGAAGCGTCATCGCCAAGAAATAGCCCGCCCGTCACCGGCCCCTCTCCATACCCGGCCTGATTTGAGTAGCTCACGAATCCAGAAAAACGCCACCAGTGTGGAATCTGCAAGCTCAACTCCTCGCCTACGATCCGCGCCTTCCGAAAAGAAATTGGAAAGCCTATGCCTGTATCGAGCAGAACATCGTCGTCGGGATAATCACGAAAATCGCGACGAAATAGGTTCGCCTCGATTCGCAGCTTGCCGCCGACCGCCTTCATCAGTCCAAGTTCGTAATAGTTCGCGCGCGCTGGCCGCACGGGCAGCCGTAGCACATTCGGATTCACGACGCTCAGGTCCGGCGAACTTGCCAGCAACAGATTTTCGAGTGCAGGCGTCTGGAACACACGGTCATAGGATGCATGCAGCAGCAGGTTCCACGATGGCACGAACCGCGACACTCCCAGTCGCGGACTCACGGCCCATTTGTTCACATTGAAATCGTAATGATCCAGCCGCAAGCCGGCGCTCAAATTCCAATTGCCGTAGTGCAGTGCGTCCTGCAAGTACGCAGATTGTTCGACGTCCCACGTACGATGCAAGGGAAACGTGAACTTCTGGAGCGTCGCCGAGTCAAATTGAGTTGGATCTATAATCAAATATTGAAAAGTTTCGTGCACCGGGCTGAACATTGCATCGAAACCGATCTTCCAGTCCTGGTGGCCATGGTGAGCTGCGAAGTCGGCGCGCGCATAACCCTCCCGGTAGCCGCGGTCCTGCGAAACAATCACGGGCGTAGCTTGCGGATTCGAAGAGAGAGTCGCGCTCGAATCGCGAATGCTGCCAGCGGCGCTGAAAACCATCTCGGCCGATACGATGTGCTGAAAATACATTTCTCCGGCTGTCTCCACATCCGCTACGTCTTGACGTTGCTGCGCATTCTGTTGCAGCAATTCGTTCGGCACCAGGAAGCGAACGGAGTTGTGGGACACACTAATGCGCAGCCGATCTCGTTCGGATAAGTCGCGTTCATATGCCGCGAAATAACCATCCGAATTGCCGCGATTCGTGAAATTCTGCAAAACTGGTGGATCGAGATAGCGTTCCGTGTGAAATCCCTGACCGCCGGCGGAGAACCGGTTTTTGTCCGTCACAAACGAAATTCGCGCCGTTCCCGCGGCCGAATCGAAGCTTCCGCCGTCAACACTGAATTCGCCGTGCAGGCCGCCCGGCGGATTTCTCTCCGTGGTTATTTCCACGATGCCACCGAGTTTTCTTCCGTACTCCGCCGGAAAACTTGCCGTCAATACGCGCATCGACTCGACATCGTCCGGATCGAGAGAGGGCGCAAACGCTGCCGATCGATTTTGCGTCAGCGGCAATCCGTCGAACACGTACTGCACGTCGTACTCCGAGCCGCGCGGATGTAGCACGCCATTCGCCTCATAAATCCATCCCGGTTGATCGTTAACGAGATCCGTCAAAGTCCGTCCGGGCTGTGCGGGAATCTGTTCTTGGATCGCCGTTTTGCCAACGGCGTACGTCACTCCGGTGCGTGTCGGATCGACAAGCGTCGCCGAATCGGATACTTGGATCTGCGTTGCCACTGGCGCAACGCCAAGCGTGACGGCAAATAAAACCGGTACTTCCGATCGCACTTCGAGCAGCCCGGACCACTCAGCGAATCCTTGCGCCATAAACCGCAGGTGGTACTGCCCGAAAGGCAGGCCTTGCAGCACACTGTGTCCGTCGGAGCCAACCTTGAATTCACGGCGGAATTCATTCAACTCGCTTACAAGTTTGCCTTCGCCGCCGACTGCCGCGCCCTGCTGGTCATGTACTTCGACTCGCAATTCACCCCGTTCTCGCTGCGCAAAAAGAGAAGTTGGCAGGGCGAACAGGAAAAATGCAGACGAGATTGCAACTTGGCGAATCATCGCACGCTCTCATCCATTTTGCCTTCCTCTGCAAAGAAAACACCAGTCGAGCCTCGCCAAGGCTTTCCGTAATAAGCTTTGCGAACCGCGCGATTTCGCCAAAACCGTTGGCAAATTTCTTCAAACTAAATCTTGCCGCGACAAAAGACTGTCCGCACAATGGAACGCGGACTCAAATGCCTCTTTCAGACTCTTCCATGCACGGGAATCCAGCTGCTGTCGTTGCATCCGCTGCTGTTTTTGGCTCCCGGTCGATTCCTTCGGAAAAGATCGACCAGGAATTTGGCATGGAAATCGGAAAGCTGCGAAATCGCGCCGGAATCCTAAGCGTTTCGCGTGCTGTCCTCGGAGAAACCGAAGTTACGCTCGCCGCGAGGGCCGGCCAGAGTGCTCTTGCAGCAGCTGGTATCGACGCCGATTCGTGCGACTGGCTTTTCGCGACCAGTGAAACGCATCACACGTTCCCATCGCTCGCCGCCGAACTTCATGAGTCTCTCGGTTTGCGCGATTCTTGCGGCGCGATGGACGTTGGCGGAGCCTGCCTGGGCCTGCTCCATGCACTGGCCACGGCACAGTCGTATATTCTAAGTGGCGCCGCAAATCGCGCGCTAGTCCTGACCGCGGATGTGCACAGTCGGATTCTCACGGCCGGAAGAGTGCGCGGCGAATTCGGTGGCCTTTTCGGCGATGGAGCCACCGCCTTTGTGATTCAGCGCGCATCCGACGCGGCACCAGGCAACGCGTTCGCAATCGGCGGCTTGCAGTTCGGCTGCGCATCACAATTCGCGCACGCCATTCGAGTTGACGACCAGTCCGACGGGAGGCTCGAAGTTGTCTTTGAAGGCGAAGCTCTTTCGCGCGCAGCGATCTCGAAATTAACGCAACTGATCGGAGAGATCGAAGCGCGAAGCGGAATTTCCAGGCAAGACGTTTTTGGTTTTGCGACACATCAGCCAAATCCAAGGCTCGTCGCTTTGTTGGCAAAGCAGGCTAACGTCCCGGTGGATCGCTTTCCATCGATTGCCCAAGTTCACGGAAACCTGGGATCTTCGACCTGTGCCGCAGCGTTGCATCATTTATTGGAAGCTTCCTGGCTGTCGAATTCTGCCGATACGAATCCGATTTTTCTTGCCTCCCTGGGCCCGGGTCTCCTTTATGGTGGCGGCTGGATCAGTTCCGTGCGATCCACGTAAATCCGCTCACGACGAACGCCGGAACTTACGGCAAAGGCCGCGCTCGCAACGTAAATTCGACGTTGGGCTGCGGCACTACGCAACTGGAAAGTGGCGGCCAGCCCGCGTCCGTCGTCGGATTTCGGCAAAGTGTCGTCAATGCGTTGCTCGCCTGCGATGGATCTACCGTGCCGTTCAGCGCCTCGGCGTAAATCTGATAACTGTGCCCGACCGCCAGCGCTTGAATCGAGTAGCTGCCGTCGAACTGCGCAGGCCCGGGATTCGTGCAGCTCCATCCGCCGAGAGTTCCTGCCACAACCACGCCGCTCAAAGCATCCACGGCCACCACATGTGCGCCGAATATTCCGGTCACGCCCGGCGGACTCAGTGGAAGCGCGAGTGAATTCGCCGGCACGATTCTGCCTTGAATCGACCCAGTGTGAATCGCATCGGCCGGATCAGGATACAACACGCGCAAGCCTGTGCGATCGTCATCGGCGAGCGGAGCGTCCGGCTGCTGCGCGGTGGGTCGAATTCCAGTGAACGTTCCTGGTGCTGGCGCAAACGGATACATCATCGCACTCCAGATTGCCGAGTGGCTAAAACCCAAAAAATGCCCTAGCTCGTGCGTCAGAATCGATTCCAGGTCGTAGGTCTTCGGATTTGCGCCGAGGACCGCCGGCGTGGAAAAGATCACATTCGAGTCATCCGGATTGAAAAAAATATCCGCATCGAGAATTTGACCTGGGAACGTTGCCGCACTTCCGTTGGCGAGTTGTTCGCCGATATGATCCGCCGTAACGATTCGCGTAAACGCAAGCACGCCCGGCGTAAATGCCATATCTGGCTGATCAAAACAGATCGAGTTGATACCGTCTGCTCCGCATGATGTTGCGGCGCTGACGCGCGTCAGCGGTGCGAGCGACGCGGGCAGCAGTGTCGTGCCCGAAACTCCCATCCACACGCCGAGCGATTGTTGGATCGCCTGCTCGATTTCACTTAGTCGCCCGTTCGGCGTTTGATCCTGCGTCATAATCGTTACCGGATTCGTCGAAAGCGCCGTGCTCCAGCGAATTGCAATGCTGCCGGTCGAAGTAAGTTGCCGCGAAGGCACCGGACACGCCGATCCGCCCGAAAGTGACGCCGGCAACCGCACATCTGGCACCGTCTCGTTGAATGCATAGCCCACTGCGTGCAGCGCTGTCGAAAGCAGCAGAATGTTCGCGACGATGATGCGAATCGAGGTATGGAGCGTTATCTCGAAACGTGTTTTCTGAAGTCTCATGGATTAAGTCCTTCCAACGCCCGTCTCAGCTTCGTCTGAAAAGCCGCCAGGGGCAGATTTCGTGTTCCGCTTCTCCGAAACTGATGCGTCTCGGGATCGAACACCGGCATAGCTGCCGAATCTTGCGTAATTCGCTCCTCGCCGCTTCGCGCATCCCGCGCGATGCGAAACGTACCCTGCGCCCAGCCTAAAACGTACGTCCCGTGGCCGGGAACTTCCCAGAGAAACAGAAACGCTTCTTCGCCTTCATGAAAAATCGGGACGCCGTCCACCTGCGACTGCACATGCCCAACTTTTCCGCCCGGCAACGAAATTCGCAGAATGCCCGGAGCCGTTCCTTTGTTCACTGCCGTAACCGCAAAGTCAGTCTCTGTCCAAATCTCGCCATTCCTCCACAATGACAATGAGCCGAGACATCGCGCGCGCACAATTCCCGTCGCTCGTTGCGCAAGCTCGTCGAAACTTAGTCTCGCCAGCGTTGTCGCGTTTGCCGGAACAGTCGGCACTCCCATACCGATCAAAAAGAGCATCCATAGCAGTCTTCGCCTCATGTGATAGTTCATTCCACCTCCAGAACACCGCTGGCTGCCGTCTTATCCAAATTTGTATTTTGGATAAAGAGCGTTCGTGCGCCCGTTTGCGCGCTCGAAAAAATCTGCAACGTCAAATGAATGATGCCCAGTCCCGCAGGCTGCTTCGCGAGGATTGAAACGTCGCCAGACCCGGAAACCGTGTACGTCATGCTCGTGTCCAGCCCGCCCTGCGAAAAGATACAAACGTCGAATGTCGCGGCGCCGCTCGACGGCCGTGCAATTACGATCGGATTCCCTCCGAGCGTGCATGAATTTGTCGTTGTCTTGAACGGCCCGAGCGCCGCGATGTCGAGGTCCACTGTATTTCCGGATTGAGAGACACCCGCGGTCGTCGGATCGACGACGACGATATCTTTCGCCGTCGCGGCCGGGCTCGCTGATGTGAGCGCAATCGAATCGAGCGCCGTCCCCGGCGCAACCACCACGAGTGAAACGCTGTTCGATCGGCTGCCATTCGGATTTTGAATCTGCACGGAAACGTTCCCCGCGTTTTGCGTGTCCGCCGCAGTCACTACCGCAGTACACGTGTTTCCACTCGTGCAATTCGTCGTCCGCGCTGTTCCGCCAATCAGCAAGGCCGAACCAGTGCCGCTTGTGGCCGGAGAAAATCCGCTGCCGTCGACCGACAACGTGAAGCCATTCGCTTCTCCGGCGTACACACTCGATGGATGCAGGGCCAGAATGTTCGCGCCAGTGGAAATCGTCACGTTTGCTGTGCCGGATTGCGAACCATCATCCGCGCTTATGGCCAAAATCTGAATTGCATCCGGCGAAGGGGCCGCGCCTGGCGCGGTGTAAGTTCCTGTCGGCGTAATCGTTCCGCACGATCCGGCAACCGCGCATCCTGTACCTTGAACCTGCCACGTTACCGATTGATTTGTCGTTCCAAGCACGCCGGCTGTAAATCCCTGTACCGCGAGCGGCGCCAGAGTGATGCTGCCCGGCTGCACGCTAACCGCAACGTGGTTGATCATCGTGATTTGTGACGAACCCTGAATCGCCCCGTTTGCTACGCTCTGCGCCGAAACCGTCACTGGATTCGGCGAGGGAATCGCGCCCGGCGCGACATAATCCACCTGTTGCGCAGGGCCGTTTGTCACGGCTTGGCAGGGAACCGAAGCCACGACGCAAATCTGTCCCACGGTCGTATTTCCGCCGGCAATGCCATTCACAAACCAGTTCACGCTTGTGTTCGCGATCGCATTCACTTGCGCAGTCAACGTCACACGATGATTCGCCGCAACCGTCGCGGTAGCAGGAGAAACGGAAACGCTCGGCCCCGTCTGCACCGCAATCGTCAACTGTGCCTTCTTGCTCGGATCCGCCGTCGGCGTCACTGTGATCGTCACTGTATTCGGCGCTGGCGCGGTAGTAGGCGCAAGGTAGTTCGCCGAAGAAACCTCCGCGCCGTTGGTGTCGAATTGCGTGGTTGTCGTCACCAGCGTCCCGCACGAACTCCCGCTACATCCCGTTCCGGACACGCTCCAATTCAAAATTTGACTTGGATTGGACGCTGGAACCGGAGTCAATGTCGCTACGATAGTTGCCGATCCGTTTGTCGTGATTGTGGAAGGTCCGCTCACTTGCAACGTGAAGTTGCTGGTGATGTTTAAATTCGCCGCGGCAAATTTGGATGAATCCGCGACGCTCTGCGCGCGAACTACCACGCTCGGCGATGCCGGCAGAATTTGCGGCGCCGTATAGTTTCCGCTCGCGTCGATCGTTCCGCAGGCGGACGGACAAGCCGCGCCGCTGACGCTCCACGAAATCGCAGTATCCGGATGGCCGTTGCTTGTGACCGTACCAGCGAGTTTTGTCGTCGCTCCCAATTCAACGTTCGCCGACCCCGGTATCACGGAAACCGAAACATCACTCCCGAGCGTCACCTGCGCCGAACCGGACTTTGTCGTGTCCGCCGCACTCGTCGCCGTGATTTGCACCGCCACATTTGCTGGCAAATCCGCCGGCGCGGTGTAAACGCCGCTGGAAGAAATCGTTCCGACAGCAGCGTTCCCGCCGGCGATCCCATTCACGCTCCACGTGACGTTCGTGTTCGACGCATTTGTCACTTGCGCGGAAAAGCTCTGCGAACTTCCCAGCAGCACGCTCGACGCATTCGGCGTCACGGTCACAACAATGGAGGGAGGTGGTGGCGAAGGCGGACCGATGACTGCGCCTCCCCCTCCGCAGCCCTCGAAGTAAACGCCCGCCGCGATCAATCCTGCGACCCCCAGGCAAAGGGAGAGCGAGCTGTGACTCTGCCGAAAGGGTCGCATGCCATGGCGAAAAGCAGGCGAATGACCACACCCAGGCTGCCGGGCTCCGCCATCCTGCATGCCTTCCTAACATATTTGGTGTCAATGAGTTACGAACGGCTGCCCTACTTTCGCGCGAACGTCAAGCTTCTCTCTGCGGCCAGACTCCTCCGATTCTTGTTCCAAATCGGAACCGGCTTCCAATCCAAAAGTTTCAATCCGGCATTCTCGCCTACCCGAAATTTCCTTTACTTCGCCCGCTTCTTCCTTCATTACTTCCTCGCGGCCAACTTGAACCTTTCGCCGAACTACGGCGTCTGGCCAATAGACGCTATTTCGCACGATCGCATTCTTGGAATCCGCAGAAGGTAGGGCATGCAGGAGTCGATGCTGATCGAACCCGGTAGCACGGCCAAAGCCGAATGGACGCGCGACGCCGAGCGTAGCGTGCTCCAACAGGAATTCGAAGACCGTCTCGCCGACTCGACCGCCCTTGCTTACCGCGTTGCCCGCGGCGTCCTTCGAAACGACGCCGACGCGGAAGACGTCGCCCAGGAAGCGCTCGTTCGGGCGTTTCGCAACTTCCAGAAGTTGCGAGACCACGCCCGTTTTCGCGCCTGGCTTGTGCGTATCAGCTTTCGTCTCGCGCTCGATCGAATCCGTTCCGCAAAACGCCGCAGCGTCCGCGAAGCCGATTGGCTTCGTGAACACGAGCGTTCCCGATCGAACGAGCCCGCTGCGCCCAGTGAATTCGAGCAGCACCTCGAACGCGCCGTGGACGAATTGCCGGAAAAATTACGCCTCGTCCTTCTGCTTTGCGCCATGGATGGCCACACCATCGAACAAGTCGCGGTTCTTCTGGCCATTCCGGTGGGCACTGTGAAGTCTCGGCTCTTTTTTGCAAGGAAACAGCTCGCGGAGAAACTCAGATGTCTTGTGAAACTTACAGAGAATCGCTAACCGACGCCGCCGTGTCCGGGGAATTCGCGCCTGCGTTACGCCATCACCTTACCGCTTGCACATCTTGCCGCTCCGCGTTCGAGCGGGAAGAATCTCTTCTTGTCGCGCTCGACGCGGGTGTTCGCGCTTCCGTGAACGCCAGTGTCCCTGCTTCTCTCGCCGCCCGTGTGCGCGCTGAAATTGTGAAGGAGCCGGCACCCCACCGCCCCGTAACTCTCCCTTGGGCCTTCGCCGTCGCGGCTCTGGCCGCCGGTGCCATCCTCGCAGCAATCTATCTTCCGCATGCGCGAAACGTCCCAGCCGCCAATCCGATCGCAACGCTGCGGCCTCCGGCCACTACTTCCGCAAATTCCGTGCAGCCACCGAGACTGAACACTTTATTCCCCGGTGGCGTCAAGTCTTCGCAACACGATGGCGCTGTGACCGTTGTCTCGGTTTCAAAGTCAATTCCACCGCAAGTCATCGTCGCGCCCGAAGAAGGAGCTGCATTGCTTCGATATGAAACGCTTCTTCGCGGAATTGCAGCGCGGAAGTCACAGGTCCTTGCGGCCAAATCTCTGGAAGTTTCCGCGGGAATCACTCCGCTGGAGATTACAGAACTGGAGCTCGGCGACCTGAAAATTCCGGCTCTGTCGAAATCGGAATCAGAAGGGGATTCGAAGTAGTTTTCACACGAAACACGCGGTCGATATTTAAATTTCAGAAATGAGGCGAATGAAAATGAAGAGAGCGTTTTCGATGGCGTTTTTAATGGCGTTAGTTTTCGGCTCCGGCGCGCTGCGGGCTCAGGAAGCCGCTAAGCCGCAGCAGGCACCCAAAAAAGACGATCTGACCGTGGCGGTAACTTCACTGCGCGTCCAGGTCGTGTTCAGTGAGTTTGACGGCGACAAAAAGGTCTCCAGCTTGCCTTACACTTTCTCCGTCAACGCCGACGAGCGCCGCACCCGCCCCAATTCCCAGGTGCGCAACGGCGCGCGCGTCCCCATCTCCACGGACAAGGACAAAATCAACTATCTCGATATCGGCACCAACATCGATTGCTCGGCTTTGCTCCAGGACGACGGCCGCTTCAAACTAACGATGAACGTCGAGCGAAGCGCCATCTCAACCGATTCGAGCGGCGCGAACAATGCGCCCATCATTCGCCAATTCCGCGCTGAAATAAATCCTGTCCTCAAAGATGGCCAGACCATTGAGAGCATCGTCGCCACGGACCCGCTCAATGGCCACGTCTACCACGTCAGCGTGACGGTGAATGTGCTCAAGTAGGTGAATCGGTCTCACTGGCGTCCGGCAGAATATGTTTCAGCGCCAGTTCTAAAGTTGGGAACCGAAACTCATAATTCGCGCCAATCAATTTCTTTGGCAAAACGCGCTGACTCGACAGGAGCAGCGCGTCTGCCATTTCCCGGCCCAGCGCCAATCGAAGCGCAAATGCCGGCGCCGGAAATATCGTCGGCCGGTGCAGCGCTTTTCCCAACGCGCGCGTAAATTCCGCATTCGTCACCGGCACCGGCGCCACCACATTCAACGCACCCGAAATCGGCGCAAACTCCACCGCTCCTTGTATCGGCGTTCGCTCCAGGCACAACTGCAAAATTGCAATCACATCTTCCAGCGCGATCCAAGAGATCCACTGTTTTCCGCTGCCCAGCCTCCCGCCCGCTCCCAGGCGAAACGGCGCAAGCATCTTCGAAAGCGCTCCACCACTCTTCGCCAAAATAATCCCAAACCGCGCAAGGACAACCTTCGTCCCCCACGCCTCCGCCTTTTTCGCCTCGAACTCCCATTCCTGCGCGAGCTGCGCCAGAAAATCGTTTCCCGCCGCGCTTTCTTCCGTCAGCTCTTCGTCCGCTCGGTTGCCGTAAAATCCGATTGCCGACGCCGAAATAAACAACGACGGCTTCACATTCATTCGTCCCAGTGCCGCAACCAACGCCCGCGTCGATTCGATTCTGCTCGCGCGCAGCTCACCTCTGCGTTTTTCCGTCCATCGCCCCTCTCCAATCGATGCGCCCGCCAGGTTCACCACTGCGTCCGGCCCAACCGCCGCGCCTCCCAGCTCCCCCGTCGCCGGATTCCACGCCACATTGAACCCGCCGGCATCATCGTTCGTATTCGTTCCCGGCCGCACCAGCCGGCAGACGGAATGTCCGCTCCTGGTAAGTGCAGCGACAAGACTCCTGCCAACAAGTCCGGTGGATCCAGTCACAAGAATTTTCATCGGATTCGCTTCACGCGCGGCTCCTCGAGATAGTATCAGTTGCTGCAGCGTGATACCCAGGCTTCGGCGAACCGCCTCGTCCATCCTTGGCGGGCACCTTCGGGCGCTCACTCCCCCGCGCCTCCTCGCGGTATAATTAAATTTCCGGCAGTCGAGCTCCGGGACCGATTCCATGCAAATTCAGGTTCTCTTTTTCGGCAAACTCCGCGATGTCTACCAGACCAATGAGGCCTCGCTCGAGCTGCCTCCGAAATCCTCCGTCGAAGATTTGTTTCAACTCTGTGCCGCACGCCATCCTGAATTTGCCAGCTATCGTTCCTCCGTCGTCGCTTCCCGCAATCGCGAATTTGTTTCCTGGAATGCGCTCCTTGAATCTGGCGACGAAGTCGCGTTTCTCCCTCCCGTGAGTGGCGGCTAACTATTTCCATGGCCCCAACTCCCAATCCCGATCTGGTCCTTCTCGTTCGCGAACCCATTTCCTTCGAAGCTCTCGTCCGTCACGTCCGCCAACCGCACGACGGCGCCGTCGTCACTTTCGATGGCTGCGTCCGCAATCACTCTCTGGGTCGCGCCACCCTCTACCTCGAATACGAAGCCTATGAATCCATGGCCCTTGAAAAAATGAGAGAGATCGCCGCGTCGCTTCACACGCTTTTCGCCATCGACTCCGTCGCCGTGGCCCACCGTCTCGGCCGCCTCGAAATCGGCGAAACCAGCGTCTTCATCGCCGTCAGCGCGCCTCACCGCAAAGCCGCTTTCGAAGCCGCCCGCCATGCCATCGACACGCTCAAAAAAACCGTGCCTATCTGGAAGAAGGAATTCTTCGAGGACGGCGCCGTCTGGGCCGATGGCGAATTGCCTCCCGTCCCTGCGGCGACACCGGCGCCAAAACCTGCATCTTAACTTTCAATGACGCCCACACCCCTGCGTGCCGCCTTCGGCTTTTGCGCTCTGATTGTTGCGTTTCCGCTCGCCAGCGCGTCGCAGGACAATCCTAATCGCCCTCCCTGGGCACAAAAAAATAAGCCGGCTTCCGCAAAAACTTCACAACCGCCCGACACGGTCTCCGCTTCCGACGATGCCACGCAATCCCGCACCACCATTCGCGTCAAAGTGAATCTCGTCAACGTTCTCGTCAGCGTTCTCGACGAAAACAATCGTCCCGCGCCCGACCTTCCCGTCGAGGCATTTCAGGTCACCGAAGAAGGCAATCCTCAAAAAGTCGAAGTTTTTGAAAAAGAAACGCAGCAACCGCTCGACGTGGCTCTTATGATCGACGCCAGCCTTAGCGCGCAAATCGGCATGCCTGCCGAACGCGCCGCAGCCGCCCACTTCATCCAGCAAGTTGTCCGCCCGGGTGACCGCCTCGCCGTCTTCGGCGTGGACGAAAACGTCACACGCGTCGCCGATTTTTCCGACAGGATCTCCGTCCTCCAGGATGCGGTCCGCAAAATTCCTGCCGGCGCTGGCACTTCAATCTACGATGCGCTCGTTCTCGGTTCCCGTAGCCTCGCCGCGCAAAAGGGCGAACGCCGCCACGTAATCATTCTCGTCACCGACGGCGGCGAAACCACCAGCCACGCGGATTTTGACGCCGCTCGCAAAGCCGCCGTCCGCTCGGAAACGCTTCTCTATACGATCCTGATCCGCACCATTAAAAATGAAAACGGTCGCAACACCGCAGGAGAGCACGCGCTCCAGACCATCACCGAAACCACCGGCGGCGCCATGTTCTTTCCGGACAGCTCCGCCGAACTCGGCATCATCTTCGACCAGATCGATCGCGAACTCCGCACTCAATATCGACTCGCTTACTACCCCAATCCGCGCGGCCCCGCCGATTCGCTTCGCAACATCGAAATCAACGTCCTCGGCGATTACAAAGTCCGCCATCGCAAGAACTATTACATGGGAAAAGAGTAGAGCTCTTGCCTTAAGCCGGCACCTTCGATTGCAACCCCACCGCGGCTCACGTCTTACGTCGTCGCCAGGCTTGGGTGCTGCAAGTGGAATCCTGTCGCCTCTTGATACGCACGCGCCACAGCCAGCAAATCCGCCTCGCCGTACAGTTTTCCCAAAAACGTCAAACTGGTCGGCGTTCCCGGCCCGCCCGCATTCGTAAAATCTCCCGGATCGTCCGAAATCGGCTTGGGCGCGTCGTCGCCCCGCATTCCGTTCGGCAAAATCAACGCCGGATGTCCCGTCAAATTCGTGCAGGTCAGTTGCGGCCCGTTCGACGGCGTCACGATTACATCCACGTCTTCAAAGACTTTCGCCATTGCCTCCATCAACAGCGTCCGCGCTCGCGCCGCTTGAATGTATTCGACCGCCGGAATGAATCTTGCCGATCGAAAAGTATTTGGCCAGTCGTAATCCTTCTGCGAAGTCAGCAATTTGTCCCGCCCGCTTCTTGTCAGTTCATCAAACGCCGCCGCCGATTCCGCCGTCAGCATCGTCGTAACTGCGTCGTAAGGAAATTTCGGCAGCTCGATGGGAATCAGCCGTACTCCCATCTCTTTCAGTTTCACAAGTGTCGCATCCAAATATTTTCTGTCGTACTTCTGTCGCGCTTGCGCCGCCTCACGCCGCTTTTTCTGTTCGTCCCGCTTCTTCTGCTCTTCGGCCGTTTTCGCCGGCTCTTCTTTCGCTTCTGCCGCCGGTTGTTCCGCGGGCGGCTCAAACGCTGCCTTCAAATAACCAACGCGCAATTTTCTCCAATCCAGATTCGCATCCCAGTTGAAAGCTGCCGATTGCACTGTCTTGTCCAAGCCATCCTTGCCGTAAATCGCATCCAGCACCAGCGCGCAATCCTCCACCGTCCGGCAAATCGGCCCCAATTTGTCCATGCTCCACGAAAGCGCCATCGCTCCCGTTCGCGGCACCAGTCCAAACGTCGGCCGCAATCCCGTGCATCCGCACCGCGTCGAAGGGGACGAAATCGATCCCAGCGTTTCCGATCCAATGCTGAACGCCACAAGTCCCGCCGCCGTCGCGGACGCGGGCCCCGCCGACGATCCGCTCGATCCTTGTTTCGTGTTCCACGGATTCCGCGTCACTCCGCCGAACCACACATCCCCTTGCGCCAGCGCTCCCAGCGTCAACTTCGCCACAAGCACTGCGCCCGCTTTATCCAATCGCTTCACGACCGTCGCATCCTCTTCAATCATTTGATTCTCAAACCCGGCCGCTCCCCAGGTCGTCCGGTATCCCTTCGTCGCCAGCAAGTCCTTCGCGCCCCACGGAATTCCATGCAGTGGACCGCGATATTTTCCTGCCGCGATCTCTTCGTCCGCCTTTTTCGCCTGCGCCAGCGCTCGCTCTTCCGTCAAAGTCACCACGCACTTCAGCACCGCGTCATATTTTTTCAGCCGCTCCAGATACATCTGCGTTAGCGCCTGCGACGAAACTTTTTTCGTCCGCACCAACTCCGCCAGCTGCCGCACGCTCGCAAACGCCAGAATTTCGTAGTTCGGTCTCAGCCCCGCTTTGCCGAATTGCAAATACTCCTCGGGAAGCTTCGCCGCCGATAGTTTCATCGGCCACTTTTCCGTCTCAAACTTTGTTCGCGATATGACCGGATCGAAAATCAATGCAGGCTGCACCGAATTCGGGATGTGGAGCTTATAAATCTCTTCGTACCCGCTCGCGTGATCGTTCAGGTCTTCCAGCATCATCTCCTTGTATTCTTCCGAAATCGGCACGTCCGCAATCGCCGCCGCGCTCTCGATCATCTCTTTCGTAATTTTCTTCGCGCCCGTGGCCTGCGTCTGCGCCCACAACACTCCCGGCAGCAGCGTTCCCGCAAATCCCAGTCCCGCGCACTTCCGCACAAACTCTCGCCGCTCCAGCATCTCTGTCCTCCCACCGCCAGTTTTTTTCGCCAGCGGACTATACCATTCCCACAGTCATTGCCTCACCGCCGCACTTCGCAGCTTTCCCCGCATCCCCCAAAAAACACGACCCTCAATGTTCAGCTGTACCTTTTCCCACACTCCGGCCAGTAGTCTTCTCTCCATTTTTCCCCTACCATTTCTCATCCACCTCTCTGTTCTGGTCTGCTCCGGCTGTCGCACCTTCCCGTCCAAGACACTCACTCAGAACGATGCCTGGTACCCGTACTAGGGGGTACCCTCAGCATAAGTGCCCTAGAATGAATACTTACGCAAAATGGGGGGAGGGGGGCCCCCCCCGACTCTGTCATGCCTGCGGTTTAGCACGAGGTCAGGCGCCTCTGGTCGTCTCGTCGAATGGTAGACTGTTCTTCACATGCCTAGCACTTACCTCGACGTTGCCGTCGAAACCGCCCTGGAAGCCGGAAAAATTCTCCGCGAAGAATATGCTCGTCCTCCCGAAATCAAATACAAAGGCGACGTCGATCTCGTCACGCAAGCGGACAAGCGCAGTGAACAGGCCATCGTCGATCGCCTCAACAAATACTTCCCGACGCACGCTATCGCCGCCGAAGAAGGCCTCGGCAAGGACCACGACGCCGAATATCGCTGGCACGTCGATCCGCTCGACGGCACCACCAATTTCGCCCATGGCTACCCCTGCTTTAGCGTCTCCATCGCGCTCGCCCACCGCGATCAGGTCATCGCCGGCGTCGTCTACAATCCTATTTACGAAGAACTCTTTGCTGCCGCGCGCGGCGAAGGAGCCACCTTCAACGGAAACAAAATCGCCGTCTCCAAAGTTCCGACGCTTGCCACCAGCCTCCTCTGCACCGGCTTTCCCGTTCACAAACGGAAAGCCAGTCCCAACATTCACTACTACTACGATTTCACGCTCCGCTCACATGGAGTTCGTCGCGATGGCTCCGCTGCACTCGATCTCGCCTGCGTCGCCGTCGGCCGCTTCGATGGCTTCTGGGAATTCGGCCTCAATCGCTGGGACACCGCCGCGGGCGTGCTTCTCGTCGAAGAAGCCGGCGGCAAGATCAGCGATTTTCACGGCGCGCCCTATCAACTCGGCGGCCCCGTCGTCCTCGCTACCAACGGCTTAATCCACGAAGAAATGCGCCTGGTCGCGCTGGACCTGTCTCGTCGCGATCCCGCTTCGCCGCCGCAAAACCCGACTTTCTAATCAGTTACGAGCGTTATTCCTTCCTCACGCTCGCCTTATAGAATTCTTACGGTCGCTTCGCTACCCTCAGTTGGCAACAGAGCTCTGTCTCGAGCCTTGCTTCTTCGGCTGCCTTCCCGACATCTAACATTCGTTGCCTTAACTTCAGGAGCCTAGAAATGCGTCTTCTGTTATCGAAAATTTGCATCGCATGTATCGTAATTGCAGGAGTCTGTGGCGTTTCGTCTTCGCCTCTCCTTGCCGACGACGATTCTCCGAAATCCGATTCCGCCTCATCTGTCGCGAACGCCGCTAAATCTTCCACTCCTCCCGGGCTTACAGAGCGCGAACGTTGGCTCCTCGACCGCGTCGAACTGCTCGAAAAACGCGTCGCAGAATTGGAAGGGAAGCGAAGCACCGAAACTCCGTCCGCGCCGGAATCAGTCCCGGCGAATTCGGTGGTGGCCACCGTTGCAACCGCGCCTGCCACCACCGCTGGCGCTACAATCTCTAACGTCGCCCAGCCGGCCTTCACGACCGTCGCCGCTGCGCCTCCCGCAGTTCATCCCGCTGCCGCACAAGCACCGCCCAAAGCGGAACCTTTCGCCTTCGCCGATTTCACCTGGCTCAATGGCAACGCCCGCACCAAAGACCTCGCCTTCGACACAAAATTTTTCACGCCGGAAATTCGCGTCGATGCCGATTACATCTACGATTTCCATCATCCGAAAGACGACACCATCGGCGGTTCCAGCGAAGTCTTTCGCGCCAACGAAGTCCACCTCACCCAACTAGGCGTGGGCGGCGACTTCCATTTCGACAACGTTCGCGCGCGCCTCATGACACAATTCGGTTTGTATTCGCAGACGACGCCCCGCAATGACGCAAGCCCCGCGCGCGGCCAGTGGAATCTCGACAACGCCTATCGCTACATCTCCGAAGCCTACGGCGGCTACCACTTCGACAAACTTCATGGCATCAATGTCGATGCCGGCATCTTCATGTCCTACGTCGGCCTCTTCAGTTACTACAACTTCGACAACTGGGCGTATCAGCCGTCTTACGTTTCCTCCAACACTCCATGGTTCTTCAACGGCGTGCGCGTCCAGGTGTTTCCCACCGAAAAATTCAAAATCGAAGGATGGTTTATCAACGGCTGGCAATCCTACGGCCGCTTCAACAATCGTCCCGGCATCGGCATGCAATTCTTGTGGCGGCCAAACGGCTGGCTGAGCATTCTCGGCAATCAATACGCACTCGGCGCGGACACGCTCAACACTCCCGGCCGCATTCGCTATCACACCGACGACAGTATTCAGATCAAATATTTCGACAACAAGGAACACTTCCTCGACAAAGCGGCATTTTCACTTACCGGTGACTTGGGTTGCGAACACGGCGGCGGCGTAAGCTGCGCCGGGAATTCCGCCAAGGGACCGAAGCAAGATTTTCTCGGCTTCATGCTTTACAACCGCACGTGGTTTGACAATGACAAATACGCTCTCACTCTCGGCGGCGGCCGCATCAACAATCCCGGCCGCTACCTCGTTTTGATTCCGCCTATCAACGGCGCCACTGCTGCGAGCGGCACTCCCTATTTCACCGGAAATCCCGGCGATCCATACAAAGCTTGGGACGCTTCCGCAACGTTCGACTGGATGCCCAGCCAATACATCACATTCCGCTGGGAATTCAATCACCGTGCCGCCAACGTGCCGTACTTCTCCGGTTCCGGCGGCGTTACCCCTCCCGGTGGCAACAACGGCGCGCCTGGCTCCTTCGTTTGCTTGCAGGGATTCACCACATGCGACGGCTCGCCGTCCAACACGTGGTTTCCCGACCTGCGCAAAATCGAGAACCGCTTGAATCTCGCAATTCTCGTAAAGTTCTAATCACAACGCACTTCTAAAATGGGAGACGAATCCATCGTCTCCCATTTTTCTTTTCAGCTCGCAAGTTCTTCGCCCACAAGCAATCAACTTTTTTGTTTCATTCCATGCAAACATTGCAGGACTTCATCAAGTTTTCCTTTTTACTCCTTTACGTTTTACTTACATCTTGCACCTTACCTTCTGCTCAACGGCAGCAACGCCGAAGTTCAGCAAAAGGGGTTCCTCTAATGTTTGCTCGTCGACTCTCGATTTTTCTGGCAGTGTCTTTACTGGTCGGTCCGTCCAGTTTTTCACAATCCACTTTTGGCACGATCGTCGGAGTGGTCCGCGATCCGAATCAGGATCCTATTGGCACTGCCCAAATTATGCTCCTCGGTCTCGATGATCAATCGCAACATTCCGCTGTTTCCGATTCCGGTGGTGCATTTGAATTTGGCAATCTCAAGCCCGGACACTACCAGTTGCTCGTCCGAATGCCTGCCTTTGCCGATTTCAAAGTCACTTCAATCCAGCTCGATGCCCGCCAGTCTCTGCGCATCGACGTACCGCTCAAACTTGCAACCGCCGCCCAAATTGTTGAGGTCTCCGGCGATGCCGGCCCGGTCATCAACACGGAAAACGCAACGCTTTCCAGCGCGCAGGATAACGTCGCTCTCACCACGATGCCGATCAATTCGCGGGCCGTCACCAGCAGTCCCCTCTCTGCACTCGCAACAAATCCCAATGTCACTTCCGACAGCCAGGGGAATTTCAGCGTAGGCGGTTCGACTTCCGCGCAGACCGGCTTCTCGGTGGACGGGATTTCCACTGCTAACGTGAGGGCGAACGGATCACTCAAGGACGCTTATCCGTCCATCGAAGGAATCCAGGAATTGAACGTGACGGCGTTCAACAACAACGCCGAGTTCGCGCAGATGGGAGATGTCACCTTTACCACGAAGAGTGGAACCAATCGATTTCATGGAAGCGCGTTCGAGTACTTCCAGAGCGACGCATTAGACGCAACCACCTATAATTTTGCTTCCAAGGCCCCCAAGCGATTCAATACATTTGGAGGCAGCTTCGGCGGTCCGGTGTACTTGCCCAAGCTTCACAACGCGCGAGATAACACATTTTTCTTTTTCGACTACGAAGGCAATCGCAAGACCACTTCGTCACCCGAACTGCTCCTAGTTCCAACAGCTGCGGAAAGGGCGGGTGATCTCAGCGGCCTGGTAGCGGCAGTGGGCACTCCACTGATAGATCCCTTTACTAATAAACCCTATCCCAACAACATCATTCCTGGCGGCCCCGGAAACCCGTGCGGAAATCCCAAGGACTGCATTAATCCCGTTGCACAAACGCTGCTGAATAACTACTACCCGCTGCCGAACGTCAATGGGAACGGGTACAACTACCAGACGCTGGTCCCCATTCCCTCCAACTCCAACGCGTGGGATCTGCGCGTCGACCGGACGCTCACTTCGAGACAACAGCTCTACGCTCGCTACAGCTGGAAGAACGTGTTTCTCAACGAGTTCAACAATGACACGGTCATTGGGCCCGCTGGTGTCTTCTTGCCGAATGACCAAGCTCATGAACAAAACCGCAGCTTGGTGGTCTCGTACAACTACGTCATCACGCCGAGGCTGATCAACGAATTTCGTTTTGGACTGACCAAGTTCACAGAAAATGAGACCTTCCCGATCCAAGGCTCACAGGCGATTTCGCAACTCGGGCTGGTTCTAAACAATGGCGTAAACCTTGCCCTTCATCCAACGGGACAAGCCTTTCCGACATTCAACTTCAGTGATGGCACCGTTAACTCGATCGGACAAGGCCGCGTAGGAACTACCGTTTCGAAAACCTACCAATTCACTGACAACGTCTCTTTCCACGTCCACCAGCACGCGCTTCGCTTCGGAATGGACACACGCCGCCTCTTCTACGGCGCTCCGTTGTATTTCCAGCCTTCCGATGACTACGGCCAGTTCAACTTTAACGGCGCGCTCACAAATTATTCTTTCGGCGATTTTCTTCTTGGATTGCCGCAGTCTTTCTTTGCAGTCACTGCGCCGCAGATCAACGCCTACAGCTGGCATTGGGGTTTCTACGGCCAGGACCAATGGCAGGTGAACAGCCATCTGACCCTCAACTTCGGTTTGCGGTGGGAATTGCTCCCCGCGTTCAAGGAAACCAGCGGCGACATAGCCAGCTTCGATCCAAGACTGAACAGCATCATAGTTCCTGATAAATTCCCTGCCTTGGCGGGAAGCAGTCCGCTCCTGAACAGCGTGTACACGGCAGTTCTCGAGTCCTACAACGGGTGCGATCTACCGAACAAACTCGCTGCCTTACCCTGCACACCCGTAATTACCGCCAGCAAGGCCGGCTTGCCACAAGGTTTGCGGCACACGCCAATGCACGATTTTGATCCGCGCGTGAGTCTTGCCTACCGGCCGTTCAGCAATGACAAGACCGTGATTCGCGCGGGATTTGGCCTATTCACCATGACTACTCTTGGACCGCTCTCGTACAACAATGCGGGTGTAACCCTGTCCGCTCTGCTCAGTTTTCCGAATTCCGTGACCAACGGCACGCCGGCGTTCCAGTTTCCGCAGACGTCCATTCCGGGCCAGGTCGCACTGGGTGGAGGCTCTTTTGAAGAAGGAAACAACATTTTCCTTAAAGACGGCACATCGGCGCAATGGAACCTGACGGTCGAACGGCAAGTTACGCCGAACACCAGCGTGCGGCTCAGCTATGTCGGCCAGGGCACATATCATCTGCCCGTCACCGTGGACCTCACCCAGATTCGGCCGAGCACCACGCCTTATGTGCCCACTCTTGCGCCCGGCGAACCAAGCGGCATTCCGGCCTGGGCCGATCCACGTTCCCCGTATCCGCAGTTCGGCCTGTTGATGTATTCGGACAGCATTGGAAACTCAAACTATCAAGCCGGAATCGCCGAAATTCGGCATAGAACCTCCTACGGGTTGGCTCTTCTTGGGAGTTACACCTGGGCGAAAAATATCAGTAATGCGCAAGGCAGCGATGCGCCCACGGTGTCTGCCGGAGAAGAGCCTTATGCCGTGGAGATTGCGAACCGCTACAATCTCCGGTACGACCGCGGGAACGTCGTGGGAACGCCGCGGCAGCGATTGCTGCTCACGGGGACTTACGACTTGCCCTATGGCGGCGGCCGGCGCTGGTCGGGTGGAGGCAAAATTCTTGCGGGCATCTTCGGAAACTGGGGCCTTAGCACGGTTACGCAGTTGCAGACCGGCCAGTGGCTCACCCCAATCATGAATGCCGTCTCCGATCAATCGAACACCAATTTGAACAATCTGCGCTTCCTGGGAGGAGCGATCGCGCGGCCCGATTGCACGGGCAATCCCGTCCCCGCGAATCGGTCTGTTCTGAACTACTACAACTTTAGTGCCTTCGCTCTTCCTCCCGCGAATGCCGGACGGTTCGGCACTTGTGGTGTGGGCATATTGCAAGGCCCCGGAGAGATCAATGTGAACGCGGGCCTCTCGCGGCAGATTGCCCTGAAGGAGCGTTTTCACTTGCGGTTTGAGGCCACGTTTACCAACGTGCTGAACCACTCGAACTTCGCGCCGCCCTCGTTGAACGTCAGCAACCAAAGCACTTTCGGCGTGTTGACCAGCACGCTGCCGCAAGGGCTTGGTGGAAACCGTACGGGACAATTGGCTCTGCGTTTCGATTTCTAGCCGCAGCCTTTTGTTTCATCGGCAATGAAAGCAAACACAAAGAGGGCCGGATGCGAATCCGGCCCTCTTCTATTTTCCAAGTTCCCTCTTCTATTTCACTTCTTCTTGTCCCACTCCGCGTACATTTTCTGAATTGTCGGTCCGATTGAGAATCCCCAGGCCAACGGAGTCAGCTTGGAGAATTTTTCGGGAATCACGTATTGATGTTGCGCCTCCTCGGCGGGCACTCCCGCTTTGTAGAGCTTCATCGCCTGTTCTTCGATGTCGTCGAACGTCGAGCGGAACATCGCCACCGCTTCTTGTCCGCAAAGCTGCCCGTGTCCCGGAACGAAGAGCGTGTCCTTGTCCCACGACGCGAATGTCTTCAGCGTCGCACGCCATCCCGAAACCGTCGCCTGCTCGTCGAACGCCACCGGGAAAATTCCGTTGAACAGCAAATCGCCCGTGTACACCACATTTTGCTCCGGCACCTTCACAATCATGTCTGTCCCGGAATGTCCCGGATAGTGCTCGATCACCGCCGTCAATCCGCCGAGATCCACTTTGTGCGGCAACTTCGCGGGATCAAACGAATGGTTCGGCAGCGCCAGTTGCGCGGCAGCTACCAAATCGTAGAAATTTCCCAGAGTCGCCAGGTCGCCTTGCAAATGCTTTTTCGTGACGTCAGACTTTGCATTTGCGAGCATTTTTTCGATTGGCGCCGTCACCGCGGCCTTGTCCATTTTTTGCCATGGGCCATAACTGTCATAAATCCTCTTTGCCGCCGTGGCATGCGCCCACAACGGAATCCCATGCGCCCCGTACACCGCGTTTCCCATCGAGTGATCGAAGTGATAGTGCGTATCCATCGCGCCCTTGATCGGCACTTGCGAAATGGAATGGAGCGTCTCCAGCTGAAACGCCGCGCCCGCCGCGCTTACGAATCCTTCGATCGCCATCGCGCCGTCGGTGCCTACCAGGAATCCGCCGTTGCACATCGTCTGAAGGCCTTTGGACGTATCGGAAATCGTCGCGTACAAACCGTTTCCGATCTTTCGCACCGACGCGAAGCCCTTATCCACCACCGGCGCCTGCGAAATTCGCGGATCATCCGCCAGCGAACTTGCCATCGCTCGCAGCGGAATCATGCTCGCCGCCGCGTACATCGCACTCAAATACGACGTCTTCGCCAGAAAATTCCGGCGCGACGGGTCTTGCACTTTGTTTTGCATGGTTTCTCTCTCAGATTTGGACAGGGATCTCGCCACCACAAGCTTTCCGAGTCTAGCAGATGTCCCTTCGTTCCGCCGGGGGTGGCGTTTCGGCTATTCGATGCGCGACCCGCCGTTTTCGGTTCGCGATCCGGCACTATTCTATAGCGGTAAACGTTCGCCTCGTTTGCGAACACCGATATTCAGCCGCTCGACGGAGTTGTTGTTATGAAAAAGTTCTTCCTGCCCGCCGTCGCATTTCTTGCGTTCGCTTCCGCTGCTTTTTCGCAGGAGCCGGACGACTACAAGCCAAACCAGGAAGCCGACCGCCAGGCCATTACGAATCTCGAGCAGGGCTTCGCCCATGCTTTGCAGCTGAACAACTCGACGGTTTTCAACACGGTCTATAGCGACGAGTTTTCCGGCACAACCTACTTCGGCGAGGTCATCAACAAAGCGCAGCAGATTCGCTACATCCAAACGTCTTCTGTTACCTGGGATTTCGTCCACAGCTCGGATATCCAGGTGAGAATCTATCGCGACGTCGCGTCGGTTTCGAGCCTGTTGACCGAGCGTGGCTCACAGCAGGGAAAACAATTCGTCCGTCAGCTGCGCATTTTGCGTTTGTACATCAACACGCCGCGCGGCTGGCGCGTAGTTGCCGCGCAGGAAACACAATTGCCGGGGCAGGGAAGCCGTTAGTTTTCTTGCAGTGATATTTGCGGCGAAGCGTTTTCGATCAGCTATTGTCCGTGCGTCGCGCGTTCCGCATTCACCGCCGCGCCAATCACGCCCAATTCATCGTTTTCCGGAATCATTTCAAACCGGCTGCCTTGCAGCGGGCTCATCTTCACCATTTCATGCACGAGCCGGTCCAGCAATCCGACGTCGAGGAAACCCGCATTCGGCCCCGTCAAATAAAACGGTCCTGGCCCGGCCATGTGAATCGAAGTCGCCGATGCCGCAGCCAGTGCACGATGGCATTGCAACACAAAATCAGCGCAACGCGCGTCGCCCGCCTTCGCGTTTTGAAAAACTTCTTCCGGCTCCATGTCCAGGAAGCGCATGCGCATCGCGCGATATCCCAGGAATCCTTCGAGGTGCCCCACTCCGCCGCATCCGCAAAACTTTTCCTTGGGATCGATCGTTACCACGGAGTGGCCGCCTTCCCACATTCCTTCGCTCCACGGAAATCTTCCATAGCCCACGCCGTTGCCGATCGCCCAGACGCGATTCAATTTGTGAAGCACGCCGCGCGTCGCCGCGATTCCCGCCGCCGTCGCATCCGCGTCGTTGAACACGCCGACGGAAACTTTAATCCCAGCCTTCAGCAGCGCGGCCTCAACTGCCTTCTGCAGGTGAAACCCCTTCATCTGGTGCAGGTTTGGCGATTCTTCCGCAATTCCGTTGCGAATGATTCCGGGGAATCCGATTCCGACCGCATCGAGCTTTTCGCCCTTCGCAACTGCCTTCACCTGCTCCGCGATCGTAGTCGCAATATCGTCCGCCGGCATCGAGAGCAGCACATCGTGCGGGGCATCCTTCGCGGGAAACGGCTGCACCCCTCCCACTACCCGGTTGTTTTCCACCAACCCGGTCGCCACGTGTTGTACGACATGCACTCCGGCTAGCTTGCTCATCGCTCGCCTTCCACTTCCTGCCCAGCGCCCCTGGCCGCCGCTAGACGTTCGACAATTTATTCAATCCGTTGAACGCCGCGGCTTTGTAGCATTCCGCGAGCGTCGGATAGTTGAACACCGTGTCCACGAAATATTCCACGGTCCCCTTCAGCGCCAGCACTGCCTGCCCAATGTGCAGCAGCTCCGACGCTCCTTCTCCAATGATGTGCACGCCCAGGAGTTCTTTCGTCTCCGGGCTGAAAAGTAATTTCAAGCGGCCCGTTGTATCGCCGCGAATTTGTCCGCGCGCGATTTCGCGGAAATATGCGATGCCGGCTTCGTAGGGTACACCGGCGTCCGTCAGTTGATCTTCCGTTTTCCCGATGAAAGAAATTTCCGGAATCGTGTAAATCCCATACGGATAGTGCGCGGGGTTGGAATGAATTTTCATCCCACAAGCATTCGCCGCCGCGATTCTTCCTTGCTCCATCGAAACCGAACCCAGGCTGGGGAATCCGATCACGTCGCCCACCGCGAAAATATGCGGCTGCGCCGTCCGGTAATTTTCATCCACTTTGATTCTTCCGCGCGAATCCGCTTCCAAACCAGCGGCCGCCAGATTCAATTCGTCCACGTTGCCTTGCCGCCCCACCGCATAAAGCAGCGCGTCGCCATTCACTTTTTTCTTGCTCTTCAAATTCGCGACGACCGTCTTGTCGGGCAACTCTTCGACGCTTTCGACTTCTTCATTCAGACGCATCGTCACGCGCCGGTCGCGCAAATGGTACGAAAGCGCTTCCACCATCTCCGCGTCCGCAAATTCGAGCAGCCGCGGCCGCTTTTCAATCAGCGCTACGCGCACGCCCAGCGTCGCGAACATGCACGTATATTCCACGCCGATTACGCCGCCGCCCACCACAATCAGCGTCTTCGGAATCTCCGGCATCTGCAACACCTGGTCGCTGTTGATAATGTTGCGGTTGTTGAAGGGCACGAGCGGCGAAATCGCCGGCTTGGTACCGGTCGCGATTACAATGTTCTCTGCCTGGTATTCCGATTGTCCGCGCGAGCTCACCACGCGAACTTTGTGCGGGTCGATAAAACTCGCCACGCCGTTCAGCACTTCAATGCCGTTGCGCGAAAGCTGCGCTCGCGTCACATCGATTTCGGTCTTGATCACGTGCTGCGCGCGGAACGATAGATCCGCCATCGTGATCTGGTCCTTCACGCGGTAATTTACGCCGTAAATGGTCTGCCAATAAAATCCGGAAAGATGCAGCACCGCTTCCCGCATCGTCTTGCTCGGGATCGTGCCCGTGTTGATCGCAACGCCGCCGACCACTTCCATCTTTTCGATGAGTGCGACGCGTTTGCCGAATTTTGATGCCTGGATGGCTGCGCGCTGTCCCGCGGGACCGGAGCCAAGCACGAGAAGGTCGTAAGTTTCCATCAGTGGTTTCTGGGCGCTGCGTTCCAGCCTTTCCCCCACTTGCCGCGAGAGTATAACACCGCCTTCAAGTCGCCGAGGTTACATGTTCTGCCACTACCGCATTGAGCCAAGACCACAGTGCATTTTCATCGCCATTGCTCGTTCTCGAATTTCTCGCTTGCAAATTAGACTTTCCTGATTAACCTTGTCCCGGACAGGCTGGTGATTTGATGGCTTCCGCTCCCGTTCACGGCTCGACAACTCAGCTCGGTCAGACTCAGCGTCGCGACGCCTGGTGGCTCGAACTCATTCCCATCATCATTCTCTTCGGCGGCTTCGGCGTCTACGCCACCCTGCGCGCTTTCGAGGGCAAGTTCTATGAGTGGGGACCGTATCTCTCGCCGTTTTATTCGCCTCTCCTTTCCTTCAGCTGGTGGAAGCTTTCTCCTGCTCTCCTCATTCTCGGCGCGCCGCTCGGTTTTCGTACGACCTGCTATTACTATCGCAAAGCCTACTACCGCGCTTTTTTCGCAGACCCGCCGGCCTGCGCGGTCGGCGAACCCGGTTTCCGCAAAAACTATCGTGGCGAGACCTCGTTTCCCTTTATCCTTCAAAATGTTCATCGCTACTTTCTTTACGGCGCCATTCTTTTTCTCGTTTTCCTTTGGTATGACGCCCTCAAAGCTTTCTGGTTCAACGGCACATTTGGCATCGGCGTCGGCACAATCATCATGCTCGTCAATGTCTGCCTTCTGAGTCTCTACACGTTCTCCTGCCATTCGTTGCGTCACATCGTTGGCGGCAAACTCGACTGCTTTTCCTGCGCCACGTTGGGTGTTCCGCGCCACTCCGCGTGGAGTCTCGTCAGCTACCTCAACGAACGCCACATGATCTTCGCCTGGTCGAGTCTGGTGACGGTCGGCTGTACCGATTTTTATATCCGGATGCTCGCTTCCGGCGTTTTCAAGGACCTCCGAATCCTGTGACCGCATCCTACGAAACCCACGAACATGATGTTTTGATCATTGGCGCAGGCGGCGCCGGACTTCGCGCCGCAATCGAAGCCATCGCACAAGGTGCGCGCGTCGGCCTCGTCTGCAAATCGCTTCTTGGCAAAGCGCACACCGTGATGGCGGAAGGCGGCATCGCCGCCGCCATGGCCAACGTCGACAAAGCCGACGACTGGCGCACGCATTTTTGCGACACCATGCGCGGCGGAAAATTCGTCAACAACTGGCGCATGGCGCAGCTTCACGCGCAGGAAGCGCCGGACCGCGTTCGCGAACTCGAACAGTGGGGCGCGCTCTTTGACCGCACTCCCACCGGTGATATTTTGCAGCGCGCTTTCGGCGGCCATACTTTCAAGCGTCTTTGCCACGTTGGCGATCGCACCGGCCTCGAGCTGATTCGCACGCTGCAGGACCGCGGCGTCGAACTCGGCATCGACGTTTTCATGGAATGCACCATCACCCGCCTCCTCAAAGACGGCGATCGCGTTGCCGGCGCGTTCGGTTACTGGCGCGAACAAGGGCGCTTTGTCGCGTTCAAGGCGAAATCCGTCGTGATCGCCACGGGCGGCATTGGCAAAGCCTGGCGCGTCACATCGAATTCCTGGGAATACACCGCGGACGGCATGGCTCTCGCTTACGAAGCCGGCGCGGAACTCATGGACATGGAGTTCGTGCAATTTCATCCGACCGGAATGGTCTGGCCGCCCGGAGTGCAGGGAATTCTCGTCACGGAAGCTGTTCGCGGCGAAGGCGGTATTCTTCGCAACAAAATGGGCGAGCGCTTCATGGAAAAGTACGATCCGAAGCGAATGGAACTTTCCACCCGAGACGTTGTCGCACGCTCAATTTATACGGAAGTCAAGGAAGGCCGCGGCACGGAACACGGCGGCGCGTATCTCGACATCTCGCACAAGCCCGCCGAGTACGTAAAGAAAAAACTGCCGAGCATGTACCACCAGTTCAAGGAACTTGCCGACGTGGACATCACGAAAGGCCCCATGGAAGTTGGTCCGACGTGCCACTACATGATGGGCGGTATTCGCGTCGAAGCCGAGACCGCCGTTTCCACAGTGCCCGGACTATTTGCGGCGGGCGAAGCTGCCGCCGGCTTGCACGGTTCCAATCGACTCGGCGGAAATTCGCTCTCCGATCTTCTCGTTTTTGGCCGCCGTGCGGGAAAGTCCGCCGCCGAATTTGCCGGCCGCGCCTCCGCAACGAAAATCGATCCCGAGCAACTCGAACAAGCCGAAGGCGAAATGCTCGCTCCGTTTGAGCGCGCCGAAGGCGAATTTCCCTATGCGTTGCATCATGACTTGCAGGAAACGATGGGCAATCTGGTTGGGATTTTCCGAAATGAAGAAGATCTTAAGAAAGCCCTGGTTCAACTCGACGAACTGAAACCGCGTCTCGCGAAACTCCGCATCGATGGCTCGCGCATGTTCAATCCCGGCTGGCATCTGACACGCGACTTGAAAAACATGGTCCTCATTTCGGAGGCCGTCGCGCGTTGCGCCCTTGCCCGTCGCGAAAGCCGCGGCGCCCACAGCCGCATCGATTTTCCGAATTACGATCCCGAGTGGGAAAAGAAGAACAACATTATTGCGAACGAAGACGGCGCGATGACTCTGCACCAGCGCCCCGTTCCCGAAATGCCCGCGGAGTTGAAGCAATTGCTCGAGGAGAAGAAATAATATGCCCGACGCAATTCTTCGCGTTTTCCGCGGCAACAAAGAAGGCGGCCAGGCCGTCGACTACAAAGTTCCGCTCGCTCCAGGCATGGTCGTTCTCGACGCACTGCATTCGATTCAAGCCCATCAATCGCCGGACTTGGCGGTTCGTTGGAACTGCAAGGCCGCCAAATGCGGGTCGTGCTCCGCGGAAGTGAACGGCCGTCCGCGCCTCACTTGCAAGACGCGCATGGACTCGCTGCCACTCGACCAGCCGATTACCGTTTCGCCGCTGAAAGCATTTCCCTTGATCAAAGACCTTGTCACTGACGTTTCGTGGAATTACAAGGTCAACAAAAAAATTCCCGCGTTTCAGCCGCGCAAAGACGTTCAGTGGAAAATGGATCAGCGCGACGTGGACCGCGTTCAGGAATTTCGCAAGTGCATCGAGTGTTTTCTCTGCCAGGACGTTTGCCACGTTCTGCGCGATCACGGAAAACACGAAGTATTCGGCGGACCGCGCTTCTTCGTCCGCGCCGCCAGCCTCGAAATGCATCCGCTCGACGGCGCTTCCCGGACGGCCCTTCTCAAAAAGGAACTCGGTATCGGCTACTGCAACATCACCAAATGCTGCACCGAAGTTTGCCCAGAGGAAATTCACATCACCGACAACGCCATCATTCCTCTCAAGGAGCGTGTCGTCGACGAGTTCTACGACCCGGTCACCATGCTCTTGCGCAAACTCCGCGGCTCGTAGTCGTTGTTGGATTTGTGTAGTGTAGGGGCTTTAGCCCCGTTGAGCTTGGATTGTTCTCCTAAGTCTTTGCCGGAGGCGCTCATGAATTACCAGCTAAAATCCATCTCGCACGCCGGAATTGCCGAAGCCCTCGCCAAAGCCGAACTCTACCGCTATCTCAACGAGCCGGAAGAATCCGAATCCATCTGCCGAGACATTCTTTCCATCGAACCGGCGCAACAACTCGCTCTCCGCATGCTCGGTCTCGCCATCACCGACCAATTCACCGGCGGCATCGGTGACCGTTACCGCGACGCCGAAGAAATTTTTCTTAAGCTTACAGACACCTACGAACGCTTCTACTACACCGGCCTTCTTTACGAACGCCGCGCGAAGGCGCAGCTCTGCGGCGGCCAATCGCCCCACACCCTGCTTCCTCTGTTTGAACGCGCGCTGCAATGTTTTGCCGAGGCGGAACAAATTCGCCCCGCGGGAAACGACGACGCCATCCTTCGCTGGAATCGTTGCGTGCGTCTCCTGCAATCACCGGGATTCCAGTGGGAAGAACACCTCGTGTCGTTCGACGCCGACGACGCTCCTCCGCGCTAGGAAATGCTCAGGCAGTGGTCTTTTCTCTTCGCTGCGAAATCGCGTAAATTGCCAGACCACCGATCATCGCCGCGACCGCGACGCCCTTCCATGCCAGGTCGTAACTGTGCCGGGCATCAAATATTTTCCCGGCAATCCAGGGAAATCCCCATTGGCCCAGGGAATAACCCATGATGATTAACGCCAACAATTTTCCGAGCGCTCGCGTGCCAAAACATTCTGCAGCCACCAGCGAAACCAGCATGTAATCGGCTCCCATCGAGAATCCAAAGATCGCCGCAAACACCCAGACCACCGTCGGAATTTTTGCCACGCCCAGCAGCAGCACCGACGCTCCAATCAAAAAATAAAACAGCGCCATCGCATTCTTTTTGCTCACATGATCCACGGCGTATCCGACCAGAATCCTTCCCGCAAGGCTCGCCAGCAGCAATCCCGTGGAAAATCGCGCCGCTACCGCCGACGAATACCCCTGGTCCTTCAAAAACAAAATAAAATGTTGAATAACGGCTCCGATTGCGCCAATCGCCAGCGTCGATCCGAACAAAATCAACCAGAAGTTCGTTGTACGAACCGCTTCCGCAACTCCAAGCGAGCCTGTCGCAACGAACGCGTCACCGGAATCGCCTCTCGCGGCTTCTCCATCCGGCTGCAATCCGGATTCTTCTGGTGTGGACTTGATAATCCAAATTCCCATCGGAAACAGAACTCCCATCAGTGCCAGCGCGACAATCTCCAGCGCGTGCCGCCACCCGCAAGTCCGGATTAGATAGTTCACGAGCAGCGGCGCGACAACTCCGCCCGATCCCAGTCCCAGGTACGCGATTCCCATCGCTCGCCCGCGCCGCACGCGGAACCACCGCGCCACCAACACTTGTGTTGCAATCGGTCCGGCAAAAACATAGCCGAGCACTTCCAGTACGCAAAGCGCTTCGTATTGCCACAGCTTCGTCATCCGCGCCATCAGCAATAACGACACGCCAACGAAGGCAGTGCCGGCGACAATCACCCACTTCGCGCCGATGCGATCGATCATCGCCCCGGCAACCAGGCCAAACGGCAATCCGACAATCAAAAAGCCCAGAAAGAAACCCTGCGTGACCTGGGAGCGCGTGAATCCAAGCGATTCCACGAACGAACTGTAAAAAACGGGGAAGCCATAAAAAATGATTCCAACGATGAAGAAGAAATTCAGGAACGCCGCCGCGACCACCCACCAGCCATAAAATATTTTGCCGGACTGATTCGCGGTCATGAACGCGCCGCCGCGTTCATTTGTGGATTCGCTTCGATGCCCAAACGGCGAGCGCAATCGGCGAGGATTCCCGCTTCCCACTCCGGCCGCTGAATGTTCTTTGCATGAGTTCGGCTGCTCGGAATTCGCCCCGTCAAATGCAAAAAGACGGCGGCGGAATGTTTGTACGCAGGGACCGGATCACGAAATGCGACATTACCCAGATATTGCAGCGCGTCGGAGAGCGCGTAGTAGGCGGCGTCTCCGTTGGCCCAGAACCCGTCGCGCTCAGCGAATTTTTCCGGCGCAAAGGTCGCCAGCCCGAGCAGATAATCCGAACCGTACTCAATCATGTCGATGCCGAGATCGTTTCCGGTATAAATGCGAAACTCCGGACGGGCGGCATCGCGCAATTCCAGGCGCCGCAACTCCGTCAGTCTGTCCAGCGACGAGTGCTTCATTCCTTTAATTTCAGGAATGTCCATCAACCGCCGCACTGTGTCGTCGTCAAAAATCTCTCCGTTCGGCGCGAACATTTCGCCCAGCTCGAACGCGAGCACTCCCGGATAGCCCTTACTCACCGCCGCATAAATCGCAGCTTTTTCAGCGGACGTTTTTCCATGCAGGCGCTGCGTCTGAAACAGAATAGGAATGCCGCCGTGCGCCACGATCGCATCCATCTGATTGCGGTACAGCGCGACGATGTCTCCTTGCAGCCCTTCGATGTACGCGCCCGCAACAAACGGCACGTTCGGCCCGAGCGCCTCCCGCGTCCACGCAAGCACCTGCAATTTTTCCGCTTCGCTCAGAAAATTCACGTAGCCGGTGTCCATGTTCACCGCGTTCTTCAGTCCGGCGCGTTTCGTCGCGCGCAAATGACTCTGAAACGCCTCCACCGCGATTCGCCCATCCGCTTCAAACGGCAAAAATGTCGCCGCGATTCCTTCCACTTTGCGTCCAGGCTTCTTGCGCCGAATAATTTCTTCCGTCCGCATCATTTCGCCTTCGCTATTCTTAATCTCGCCGCCATCTCGGAATTCTTGTAGAGCGGATCCAGCGGATAGCATCCCGACGGCAATCCTTTTCGCGGCGCCGTCGTGCAATCGCTGAACGTCCGGCAAATCCGCTTGTGATCGATTGCGCGTCCTCGGCTCGCCTCGTGCAGCAGTTCGGGATACGTAAGAATCATTCTCCCCATCCCGACCGCGTCAACCCAACCTTCTCGCACGGCCGCCTGCGCCACGTGCGGCAGAAAATCCTGCAGGTAACTGTACGCCGTGCCCACAATCGCGAGCTTCGGGAACTTTGCTTTCAGCGCGCGTGTGACGTTCATCTGCCGGGCCACACTGATCAGCGGATCTTCCGCCGGTTGATATCCATCCGACGGCGGATACAGCGCGGGCCGCTGAATATGCGGGTTGTAGTAAGGGCTTCCCGCCGTCAAATTCACCAGCGAAATCTTGAGGTCTTCCAGCAACACGAGAAACTGAATTGTTTCCGTCAAATCCTCGCGCGTCGGATTTTGCGAATCCACGCCAAATCCCCAGCGATAGGGAATCGCGCACTCTTCCGGAATCCCCGGCCCCAATTTCCCCTTCGCCGATTTCGCCGGGTTAGGTTTGTACGGCACCGTGTCAAACGCGGAAAGCCGCACGCCAATCGCGAGCTTCGGTGCAATCAAGCGGATCGCGTGCACGATCTCCCGCAAGAAGCGCGTGCGATTATCCAGAGTTCCGCCGAACTTTCCTTCTCGTGTGTGCGCGCTGAGAAATTCGTGGCCCAGATATCCGTGGCAATGTTTGATGTCTACAAAATCGAAGCCCAGTTGTTCCGCAATTTTTGCCGCGTCGTGAAATTGCTCGAAGATTCCTTCAATCTCGCCGTCCGTCAGCACGGGATAATCACCCGGCAATCCCAACTTCCGATCCAGAATCGGGTGATGGTAAAGAATCTTCGGCTCCGGCTTGTCGTGCCGGTTGGGCCGGCAATACCGGCCGGAATGCGTCAGCTGCAACCCGATCACCAATCCGTCCGCCGATCCAGTCGTTCGCCAATGCTCTTCGATCAGCGTTTGTCGCAAATCGGCCAGATCTTTTTTCGTCTGCTCGCCAATCACCAGCTGATTCGGATTCGCGCGCCCCTCGTGCGATACGGCGACCGCTTCGCCTCCCCAAATCAGCTTCGCGCCGCTGCGGCCGAATTTTTTCCAGCGCTCCTTCGTGTGCTCGGTAGGTTTTCCGTCCAGCGTTCCATCCCAGCCTTCCATCGGCTGCACGGCGATGCGATTGCCGATCGTCAATGCGCCCGCTTTCAGCGGCATTTGGAGAGGAGAATCGGCGCCGCTTTGCAATTCCGTGTCGCACGGAATCTCCAAACCGAGCGATTGAAGGTGCGCCTGGAATCGCTCGACCTCTTTCACCGTGCCCAATCGAAGTATCGGTAATGTGCTCATCGATTCTTTCAGTAGCGAAAATCCTGCCGCATTCTACCCAAATTCCGGGCCCAAAATGGAGCAAACCAATTCGGGCCGACCTGCGTGATTATTTTGCCCGCGATACATCCGCGTGAGCGGCCGCGCAAATTCAAATCCCCGCGCTTGCAAAAGTTTTCGAGCGAACGGATTCGCCGCGCTGCAATCCGTCACAATTGTGCCGCGAACTGACTGCTCCAAAAATCTGTCGAGCAATCGCGCGCCCGTGCTCGCGTCCTTTGCAATCCACGGCCCCAAATGATCCGCGAACGAACCGTGCCTGCCAAAAACGTACCCTTCCATTCCGCCGGCGTTCCACAATCCGTCCGTAAAGCGCGGCTCCTCGGCGTTGACCGATCGCAGCACGGCGCTTCGGTCCGCGCCAAACGCTTCGCCGTCCGCTTTGAGCACAAACTCAAACAGTGGCGCAGACATCGCTTCTTCGGACTCTGTTTGCTTTGCGCTTGCCGCATCCACGAGTGCCCTCTTCAATGTCCATCGCTCGAGTTCGTATTCAATCGAAAAACCAAGCTTCTCGTAGATTGGTTTTCCGAGCGGCGTCGCATCCAGCTTGACGCATGGCATGCCAATCGCATCCAGATACTCGATGCATTGTTTCAGCAAAGCCGTTCCGATGCCGCGCCCTCGATACTCGGGATCCACCAGCACCATCCCGACCCACGCAAATCTGTGCTGATAATTCATCGTCGCAGCGGTTCCGCGCACCGCTCCGTCCAGTTCGATTGCAAAACTTCCGCGCGGGTCCGCTTCCAGAAAACGCGCCCAGTCGGCGCTTGTCTGGTTCCATCCGGCCAAATCCTTCAGGCGCATTCCGCCGGGAATGTCCGCCTTCGTCATCGTTCGTATTTCCATGCCGAATCCTCGCCGCCAATTCTAACTGTCTTCGAGTACAATCACGCGTCGACCGTTTGCTTCGGAAATGTTTTCATGATTTCACAGAGTGAAAATTCCATTCGCGATGTCGCCGAGCTTGATCATCTGCTGAGCGAGCCGGATGAACCGACCATTCGCTCCCTCGCCGCGCTCAAGGGCGACATCGTGGTTCTCGGCGTTGGCGGCAAAATGGGGCCGACGCTTGCCCGCATGGCGCGTCGCGCTTCCGACGCAGCAGGAATTTCGCGCCGCGTGATTGGCGTCGCGCGTTTTTCTTCTCCCAGTTTGGAAAAGCAACTCAACTCCTGGGGCGTCGAGACAATTCGCTGCGACTTGCTCGATCGCAATTCTCTCGCGGCTCTTCCGGACGCACCTAATGTCGTGTTCATGGCGGGCATGAAATTTGGTTCCACCGGCCAGGAAGCCCTGACCTGGGCGATGAACAGTTATCTTCCCGGCCTCGTCTGCGAGCGGTACGCGAAAAGCCGCATCGCGGCTTTCTCGACGGGAAATGTCTATGGGCTCAGCCCCGTTTCGCAAGCCGGTTCCTGCGAAACGGATTCGCTCCAACCTGTCGGCGAATATGCGATGAGCTGTCTCGGCCGCGAACGCATCTTCGAACATTTCAGCCGGACTCTCTCGATTCCCGTTTCCATCATTCGCCTGAATTACGCAACTGAACTTCGCTACGGCGTCCTTGTGGATATTGCGCAGCGCGTTTTCTCCGGCAAGCCGGTCTCGCTCGCGATGGGCTATCTCAACGCAATCTGGCAGGGCGACGCCAACGCCATGAGTCTCCAATCTCTCGCGTTAGCCTCCTCGCCGCCGTTTGTCATCAACGTTGCTGGCGCAGAGCTCTTGAGTGTTCGCGAAATGGCGCAGGAATTTGCCCTGCGCTTCAACAAGTCGGTCCAGTTTGAAGGAGTCGAAGCGCCAGACGCGCTGTTGAGCAATTCGCAAAAGTCGCGCGAACACTGCGGGCCGCCGCGCGTCTCCCTCAAACGGATGCTCGACTGGATCGCGGACTGGACGATTCGCGGCGGCGAAACACTCGCCAAGCCGACTCACTTTGAAAATCGCGCCGGCCGCTTCTGAATCGAAAATGAGGATCGCAAAGAAATGACCACGCAACTCGATCCAAAGCTGAAGCAAATCCTCAGGCAGGGAACTGTGATTCCCGCGCACCCGCTTGCCTTGAACGCGAATCGCCGCCTCGATGAGCGCCGCCAGCGCGCGCTTACTCGCTACTACGCTGCCGCCGGCGCGGGCGGCCTCGCCGTCGCAGTCCACACAACGCAATTCGCAATTCGCGATTCGAAAATTGGCTTGTTGGAGCCAGTCCTCACGCTCGCCGCCGAAGAAATGGATCGCGCCGACATCCATCGCACCGAACCCTTGCTTCGCGTCGGCGGCATTTGCGGAGAAACTCCCCAGGCAGTCCAGGAAGCGACTCTTTTGTCGGACTTGCGCTATCACGCCAGCCTGCTCAGTCTCGCTGCGATGAAGGACGCCGACGATGCCGCCCTACTCGCCCACTGCCGTGCCATCGCGCAAGTTCTTCCCGTCATCGGCTTTTATCTTCAGCCCGCTGTGGGCGGACGTATCCTCTCTTATCGCTTCTGGCGCGAATTTGCCGAAATCGGCAACGTGGTCGCCATTAAAATTGCGCCCTTCAATCGCTATCAGACTCTCGATGTCGTCCGCGCCGTCGCCGAATCCGGCCGCGACATCGCTCTCTACACCGGCAACGACGACAACATCGTGCTCGACCTGCTTACGCCTTTTATTTTTCAAAGCAATGGCCAAACGGTGAAGCGCCGCATCGTCGGTGGCCTTCTCGGCCATTGGTCCGTCTGGACGCGTCGCGCCGTGGAACTTCACAAGGCATGCACCGCCGTGTCGTCGGGCGATCCAGTTCCCGCAAAGTTGCTGCAACAGAGCGTCGAAGTCACCGACTCGAACGCCGCCTTCTTCGACCCCGCCCACAATTTCGCCGGCTGCATCGCCGGCTTGCACGAAGTTCTCCGCCGCCAGGGACTCCTCGAGGGAATTTGGTGTCTCGATCCCGGCGAAACGCTCAGTCCCGGCCAGGCCGAGGAGATTTCTCGCGTCTACGCGGCCTATCCTCATCTCAACGACGACGACTTCGTCCGCCAGCACCGCGATGCATGGCTCACGCCGTGACAACCGATTTCTCCTTATTTAAATCGAATGAAGAGTGCTACCATCCGGTTCTTCAGGAGTCCCTTTATGCCCAGATTTCTTTGCTTCTTTTTTCTCGTCACCGCCATCGGTTCCGCGGGCTCGCTCGCGGCACAAACCGCTCCCGACGCCACCGTCCACGTTGACGTCACTCCTGCGCATCAAATCAATTCTTTCGACCCTGACTCCGCTCTCGGCAGTTCGCTCGACGTTCTCTCCCATCGCGACATCGATCGCGTCCACACATCGCACATCGTGCAGGAATCTCTCTCCGCCGGATGGGGCCCCATCACTTATCGCAATAACTCCGAGCTTCGCATGGCCGCCTGGCATTGGAACTCCGACGGCTCCTGGAGCGACGCCACTCATCAGAGCGGCTACTTCACGGGCAGCACCGAACTGAAAGCGCCGACTCGCTACATTCTTTCTTACGCGCTGCCGCATCGCGGTTTCGCCACCAGCGGCGATCGTCCCGTGCGGGGCCCCAATCTTCTCTATTGGAAAAGCAATCCCTATCTCACCAGCAAATTCACCGGCGAATCGGATGCCCTCCATCCGCAATGGGTGATCGTCGATCTTGCCGCCGAAAAACAAATCAGCGCCGCGCGCATTCAATGGGCCTCGCCCTTCGCCACCAAATTTCAAGTCGAATATTGGGTCGGGACGAATGCGCTCGATTTCGACGGTGGCCCGAAAGGCGAATGGAAAACGTTCGACGCTGGAAAAATCGCGAATGCAAAGGGTGGCACAGCAATTCTCAAACTTGCCGCCTCGCCGGTCGCCGCGCGCTTCGTCCGCATTCTGATGTCGGAGTCTTCCAATACTTGCGACGAGCACGACGCGGCCGACGTTCGCAATTGCGTCGGCTACGCCATGCAGCAAATCGAACTCGGCGCCCTCGACGCAAAAAAGAATTTCGTTCCCGCTGAAAAATCCTCTGCGGAACCCGCAAACGCTTACACCGCCTCCTCCATCGATCCCTGGCATTCCGCCGAAGACGTTCGCGACGGCGGCGACTACCAGCACGCCGGCTTCGATCTCTTCTTCACCAGCGGCCTCACCAACAATCTTCCCGCGATGATTCCCGTCACCATGCTCTACGGCACTCCCGACGATGCCGCCGCGCAAATCGCTTACATCGAAAAGC
>DATGIS010000112.1:0-9547 GCA_035295625.1 Candidatus Acidiferrum sp.
CGGCGTTGTGCGTTTGCAATTTTTTCCTGGCGCGGAGCCACGCGATGATTTCGCCGGGAAGAAAATGAGTGGCGATGCAAAGATCGGGCTGAGCGCGCTTGAGGAGCTGGATCATAGGGCGCGTGTTGAGGCGATCGACAACGAGGCGTTGCCGCATTTTTTCCCAGGGATGGTCGGTGCTGTTGTAGAGCAGGCCCATCAGTTCCGGCGCGCGGCGGACCATGGAGATGTACGCCTTGTCGTAGAGACGCTGGAAAACTTTGCTGACGTACTGGATGACGTCGACATGTTCGACGATGCAATCGCCGCGAGCGGCGAAGGCTTTTTCGAGAGCTTGGGAAGCGCGGACGTGTCCTGCGCCGGAAGAAGCGGAGAGCAGAAGAACGCGCGGTTTGCGCGAGTTCGCGTCAGGCATGTTTCGCTTTTGCGGCGGCGATTTTTTCGAGGATGCCGCGCGCGAGTTTTTGGATTTCGCCGAAGCGTGCGAGGTAATCCTGAAATTCGGCATTGAGGCGCTGCGCTTCTTCGGGGCCGTGTTCGGTGCGGAGAATCATGTCGCGCAGTTTTACGGGATGAGGAAGCAGCGCGTCTTCCTGCAGCTCTTCGAGAGCGGTTCTCGGATTGTAGTGGTACATGAAGCCCCCTGTGGGTACGAAGGAAATTGTACGCGCAGGCTGACGAGGAAGAAACTGCGGAAACGAGGAGGGACGAGCGCTTACGCGGCGGCGTGGAGGAATTCGTAGCGGTCGATTTTTGCAGCGATGCCGACGTTGCCGTTATCGCCGGGCTCGACGCGGACGACCTGGCCCTGGCAGCGGATATTTACGTCGCCGGATTGTGTGACTTGCTCGGGCAAGGTGATGACGAAATCGATGGCGCTGCCGACGGAAAATTTTGCGTCGGCGAGAAAATAAAGGCCGCGGTAACTGACATCGCGAGTCTGAGCCTTAAATTCGATGCCGGTGGATTCGTGGGGAAACACCCGCAGAGGAAGGGTCATCGTGAATCGGCGCGCTTCACGGCGCTCGGCTCCGTCTGCCATGCATCCTCGCTTAGGGACGATAAAAACTGCAACAGAATCTGAGAAACGCTAACACCCGGGCGTACGGGAGCGCAATCTGAAAAGGCATCAATTTCGTTCTAGTACGAGGTTCTAGCAGTCTTGGTATCGAACGGTGTTATAGTGCAGTTTACCCGGCGCTCACTCCCCACTGATTGGCCCCTATGACGAGCCGTCAGCACGCGCGGGTACGTCTGCGCCTTCCCGTAAGGCTCCGGTGGACTGCATCTCTTGGACAACAAACGGAAATTTGCGAAACGCGGAACGTCTCGCGCGGCGGGCTGCTGATTTCCTGCAAAGAACATCACGACGAAGGATTTCCTCTGTGGGTAACGTTTCCGTTTAATGCAGAAGCGCCGGAGCAGCCGGAAGTGCTGGCGCGAGTGATGCGAAGCCGGGCAGCACCGGAAAATGGCGCGGGCCGGGAAGAAATTGCTTTGCATTTTGAGAGCGTGCCGCTTGTGCCGAAACCGATCGTAGAAAAAAGCGCGGAGAAACCGCGTGAAATGCTGATTGAAAAAGCGCTTCCTTTGGCGCAGAAGAATGGGTTGTTGCGGAGTGCGGCGGTGGCGATTCGTGTGCGGCCGGAACATATTCCGTGGTTCGAGGAAGCGATGACGACGGAAGTTTCGGCGGAAGAGATTCGGTTTGTGAGTCACAGGGAACATGCGGCGGGCGACAGGATGCTGGTGACATTTGTCGGGAAAGATTCACGGCCATGGCCGGGGAATGGAGATACGCCGGCGAAAATTGTGAAGATTGAGAATTTGCCAAAGATGGCGGCGGTGATGGTTACGATTCGGCGAGAGATAGTTTAATTGTGATGGGCGTGCGGCCCAGAGCGGTTGAAGTTCGGCTAAACTACATGCTCGACTGATGAGCGCGAATCACGAATCGAAAAACTTTTTTCTTGCGGGGCCAGCAGGGAAGTTGGAAGCGGTGCTTTGGACGCCGCCGGCTGGAATTGCTGCGCGATTCGCTGCCGTTGTTTGCCATCCGCACCCGCTGTTTGGCGGGACACTTCACAACAAAGTGGTCTATCAAGCAGCGAAAGCGTTGGATGCGAAGCAGGGTGCGGTGTTGCGATTCAATTTTCGTGGAACGGGATTAAGCGAAGGCGTGCATGACCGCGGGCAGGGCGAGCAGGGAGATGTGACTGCGGTGCTGGATTTTCTCGCGAAGGAATTCTCCGGTTTACCGGTGGTGCTTGCGGGTTTCAGTTTTGGGTGCTGGGTTGGATTGCGAGTTGGATGCAGGGATTCGCGGGTGAAGCGGCTGATCGGAATCGGCGCACCGGTGAACAGTTCGGATTTTTCTTATCTGGATTCGTGCGCGAAGCCGAAATTATTTGTTCATGGCGAGAAGGATGAATTCGGAGATGTGAACAAATTGCGGGAGTTTGTTGCGACGCTGCCGGGAGAAGCGAAATTGGTTGTGGTGGAAGGTGTGGACCATTTTTTCAAAGGCAAAGTCGAAGAGTTGGGCAAAGCGATTACGAGTTGGATGGGCGATTGGCCGGACGCTTCCGCGAAATAAAATTTCACGATTACGCCGATTCGCCGCGCGCGAAGAGCTGGCTGAACTGGTCGAGCGTGGCGGGAGGTACCGAGACCAGTTTTGTGTTTGCTTTGGCGTGCTCAATTTTTGACATACCGACGAGAGCGGCGGTGATTCCTGGAGCGGAGCGGGCAAATTGCAAGGCTCGCTCGGCATCGGTTTCAAGACCGAGAGCTTGCGCGACGAATTGAGGAAGATTGCGGGCGACCTGGCCCTGCAGGAGAGAGGCGCTCGCGATGAGCGTGATGTTGAGTTCGCTGGCCGCTTCCATGATTGTGAATTGTTTTCCGTTGATGGTCTGATTGCCGAGTGTGAGGGCTTCGGTCATGCCGAGATTGAACGGCAACTGCACGAAGCGAAAGCGGTGGCGTTCGCCGGCGATTTCCCGTGCGATGGATTCCATTTCGCTCAACTGAATGGCGTCGCGGGCGCGCGCGTCCTGCCGGAAACCGTTCCATGTGGCCAAGCCGTAATACTGAATTTTTCCCTGCGATGCGGCGGACTCGAGAAAGCCGAAGGCTTCACGAATGCGTTTGGCGAATTCGGGTTTGGAGATTTCGCTCAACTGGGTTTCGGGATTGTGGAGGTAATAGACGTCAATGCAATCGACGCCGAGATTGTGGAGGCTGCGAAAGAGCTGATTTTCAAGGAAGCGCGGCGTCATGCAGTGGCTGCCGCCGGCGATGTCCTTTGCGGAAAAAATTCCGGGCTGGATGTACTGCTGGAAAAAATATTTATTCGGGTCGGAGGGCATGGCGCCATCGGGCGTGAGATAGCCGCCCTTGGTGCAGAGAACGAGTTCGTCACGCGGAATTCCTTTGTCTGTGAGCTGCTGGAGCGCGGCGCCGATGGAACGTTCGCTGCGCTGGAACCGGTAGTTGATGGCGGCGTCGATCAGATTGATGCCGTTTTCGACAGCCGTGGCGATAGCTTCGGTGTAGGCGGCATCGGTGAGTTCGTCGGGCTGGCCGAGGTAGGTGCCGGCGCCGAGCGAGGAAACGACCAGGCCGTTGGTTTCGCGGAAATGTTCGTCGGCTGCGCGGCCGCGCCATTTTTCGGCAAAGCGTTTTGTTCCTTCGAGTGTGGCGCCTTTGCTCATGGAGTGCGGGATTCTCCTGTGGTGCCGGTTTCAGGTGCGGGCGGATCGGGCTCCGGAGGCGCGAGCAGACGCGCACAGGCCCGCATCATTCTGCGATAAGGCCAGGTCTTTTCGCGAAAGAAAATTTCGCCTTCGCGGGGATTGCTGTAAAACCAGCGGGAGACGAGGAAGAGGTGCTCGCTGAGTTCGCCGGGGATGAGAGTTGGTTCACTGGATTCAAGGCGGTCGCGGAGGAGTTGTTCGAGGGAGCGGGGTTCGCCGGCGAGTTGAGAGAAGGAAAGAAAGAAAGGCTCGGCAAGCCGGCCTGAGAAAACCGGGAAGACCATAATTGTCTGTTCGGCGCCGGCGCGCTGGAAAATCACGAGATTCAAATCCTGGATTCGGCGCGGCAATTCGGGCTGGCCACGCAAGGCGTCGTCCAGCTTCTCGAGTTTTTTGTGAATGGCGCTGGCTCGTTCGAAATCGAGATCTTCGCTGGCTTTGTCACGTTCGGATTCGTAGGCGGTGCGGAGGGAGGCGCCGCCGGTTTCGAGGAATTGGACGAGGCGGCCGACTTCGACGTCGTATTCTTCTTTGCTGCAACCGCCAAAGCATGGCGCGAGGCACATTTTCATTTCGGAGTAGATGCAGCCCGGAAAAGCGGGATCGCGGCGAATTTTGATTTGGCAACGGCGGACTTTGAAGAGGTCGAGGACACGTTCGGCGAAAGCGTCGGCGGTTTTTCGGGAGGCGAAAGGGCCGTAGTAAGAGCCACCGGAGGGTGTGCCTGTTGCATCCATTGGGATCCTGCGTGTGGCGTAACAGCGGGGATAGGCGTTGCGCAAATTCACTTTAAGGACTGCGGGCGGGCGAAGGCGCATCATGGTGCGATATTTTTTGGGGAAGAGCTGCTTTGCGTGCTCGTAGTAAGCGAGAGTTTGTTCGAAGGCAGAGGCTGTGACGCGGTAGCGGACGGTTTTTGCGAAGTCGCGGAGGTTGAGGCGTTTGCTGGAAGGATCGAGCGGGCCGAGCAGGCGCTGGAGGCGGCGGCGCAAGTCTTGCGTTTTGATGAGGTATGGTTCAGCCTTTGGGTCGCGCGGCTCGATTAAACAGATGGCGGAAAAGGGAGGAAGCGCGGAGAAAAAGTCCGCATCCTGAGAGGGATCGAATTCGAGGCCGCAGTCGAATTCCAGCACGCCTTTAGAATACCGTGATTTGAGACTCGTCTGACGGCGCGTAGATTACGTGGTTTGTGCTTTCATATATTTTCTGAACAAACGAACTCCTCCAATCACTGTGGCCAGCAATCCGCTTATGAAAGTAATTGCCGGCAGTGCGAGTAACACAAAATTCCACGAGTGGACGCTGACGCGCTCTACCAGAACCCGCCACAAAACCGATCCGATTCCGGCGGTTACGAGTCCGATTGTCAGCGCTTGGAGTGGCGTCAGCCTGAAAGAAAATTTGGCGTACACGATGAGTACAACGATGAAGGCGACGAAGAGCACGAACAGACCGAGGCCGCCGACGAACTCGAACAGAGTGTCGTGACCGGTGGAGATGTGTTCGCCTTCCAATTGCAAAAGAGAGAAACCGACGGCAGCTAGGCAGGCCGCTATCAATAGAAGGGGGGCGATTCTGCGCATTATTTTAGAAGCTAAGAGGAAATGTCAAAATCTAACACCTCCTCAGAATACTATGGAGACACGAAATACGTGACGTCTAGCCCGCGCTCTCACCTAAGCGCCATCCGCGAAAGAGAACTAAGCCGTCCGCACCGTAAGATGAATTGATTTCCAGCACTTGGAGATTTGAGGCCTGCGCAGACTGCAATAATTTCTGTGTTTGTGGATCTTCGACTGCAACACCGTACAAGATCGCGATGTCTGCCTCAGTTATTTGGCTAGCGGGACGAGCTATCAAGTCCAGGATGATGTTGCCAGCGCTAAAGTTGTTGATAGCGACTCTCTCCACGCCATCCAAAACCAAAACAAACTCGACGCGATCCACGTTTCGTAGGTAGAGATGTGCTTCCTTTTGCGGACGGATCCAAATCCCATCAAAGTTACCATCGTGAAAATTCGGAATCATTTCCATAGTCCACGCAAGAGCGGATCAACCCTTTAACAGCCAAGAGGAGATGACGAGGCGCTGGATTTCGGAGGTGCCTTCGTAGATTTCGGTGATGCGGGCGTCGCGGTAGTTGCGCTCGACGGGATATTCGCGGCTGTAGCCGTTGCCGCCGTGGATTTGAATGGCTTTGTGAGTGACGCGTGTGGCCATTTCGCTGGCAAAGAGTTTAGCCGCGGCGGCGTCCATGCTGAAGCGCGCGCCGGTGTCTTGTTTCCATGCGGCTCTTCGGATGAGGAGGCGAGCGGCGTCGAGTTCGGTGGCCATATCGGCGAGCATGAATTGGATGGCCTGGAATTGCGAGATGGGATGGCCGAAGGCGAGGCGCTCTTGCGAATACTTTAGGGCGGCTTCGAAGGCACCTTGAGCGATGCCGGTGGCTTGTGCGGCAATGCCGATGCGGCCGCCGTCGAGGGTGGAGAGTGCGACTTTGTAGCCTTCGCCTTCGTTGCCGATACGATTGGCTGCAGAGACTTCGCAATCGGTGAAGACGAGTTCGCTGCAGGCGGTGGCGTTGATGCCGAGTTTTTTTTCTTCCTTGCCGACCTTGAAGCCGGGCATGCCCTTTTCCACGACCAGCGCGGTGATACCTTTTTCACCTTTGGCAGGATCGGTGTTCACGTAAACGATGGCCGCATCGGCGGCGCCGCCGTTGGTGATCCAGGCTTTTGTTCCGTTGAGGATGTAGGTGTCGCCTTTCCTGATGGCCTTGGTTTGGAGGGCAGCGGCGTTCGAACCGGCTTGTGGCTCGGTGAGCGCGTAGCAGCCGATTTTTTCTCCACGCGCGAAGGGAACTAGTAGGCGCTTCTTTTGTTCGTCGGTTCCGAAGCGATGAACAGGATCGCAATAGAGAGAATTCTGGACGGAGAGAATGACCCCGGTGGAGGCGCAGCAGCGGGAGATTTCTTCGATGACGATGGTGTACGAGATGTGGTCGAAGCCTGCGCCGCCCTCGGATTCGGGAAGCGCGACACCGGTGAGGCCGAGTTCGGCGGCTTTTGCAAAGAGTTCGCGCGGAAAATGACCGGTTTCATCATTTTCGCGGGCGCGGGGTTTTACTTCCGAGTCGGCAAATTCGCGAACGGATTTTTGGAGGAGGAGCTGGTCGTCGGTGAGAGCGAGGTTCAAATGAGAATCACCTGCAATACCAAACAGTGTAACGCAGGAAGTGCCGAGGGATAAATTCCGGGAGCGGAGTTCCCGCGCATCTGCCGTTTACGCAAAACTCCCACACGCAAAGGCGGCGTGTGGGGCACCCACGAGCAACGCGGCAAATTGGTTCTGAGGGTCTAGGCGAGGGCGGAGCGGAGGCGCTGAAACGTTGTGGACAGATCTTCGGGCAGGACGCGGGTTTCGCCGGTGACGGATAGGAAGCTGGCGTCGCCGATCCAACGGGGCAGGCCGTGGAGATGAAGATGTCCGGCGATGCCGGCCCCGGCGGCGCGGCCGAGATTCATGCCGAAATTGAGGCCGTCGGGTTTGTAGAGCGATTTGAATGCAACTTCCGCGCGCTGGGAGAGCTGCATCATTTCAGTGAGAGTGGCGGAATCGAGGCCGACGAGCTCCGCGGTGTGCTTGTAGGGAACGATCATGAGGTGGCCGGACGTGTAAGGAAACCGGTTGAGAATGACGAAGGAGCTGACTGCGCGATGGACAACGAGTGTGACTTCGTCGTCGGTGCGTTTGGCGGCATCGCAAAAGATGCAATCCGGTTTTTCGCCGGCGAGGGCGCTGGTGATGTATTGATAGCGCCAGGGAGTCCAGATGTAATCCATCGCGGTGTGCGCCTCGATTCACGGAATTGGTCGGGGAAAGAATAGCGCAAAACAAAACGCCGGCGGTGGCCGGCGCATGCATTTCTTTCTGATTGGAGCCGGCTTACGTGCGGTGGGTTTCGCCGGCTGCTGCGGCCGCTTCGGCGGCGGCGGTCATGCTGGCGGCTTCTTCACTGTTGACGAAATCTTTCAATTCTTTGCTGGGCTTGAAGAAAGGAATTCGTTTTGCGGGCACTTCGACTTTTTCGCCGGTCTTTGGATTGCGGCCCACGCGGCCGCGGCGCTGGCGAGTGCGAAAACTGCCGAAACCGCGAATTTCGATCTTGTCGCCTTTTTGCAGCGACTCGATGATGCTGTCAAAAATCGTTTCGACAATGGATTCGGATTCTTTGCGAGGCAATTCCGTCACCCGCAGCACTTCTTCGATCAAGTCCGCCTTAGTCAGCGTCGGTTGCTTGCTCATCGTAATGAGGCCTCGCAATTTGCCAGAACATGATACGCCGCAGATGCATGATGCGGAAGGGTTTAGCTGGGGAACAAACCCCACCGATTGCTCCCCTTCCTATCATTAAAACGCCCTGAAGGTAAAACAAAATTTACGGGGCCCCGCAATTTGCGAAGCCCCGTATGGGAAAACCAGACCGAACTAACCGCGCGAAGCGAGTTTTTGCTTCAGCGCATCGCCGATGGTGGCCGTCGCCGAAGTTTTGCTGGTGCGATACTGCTCGATTTCACGACGCTCGACCTGCTTTACGGCTGCCTTGTAGCTGAGGCCAATGCGACGAGTGTCCCGGCTGATCTTGATGATCTTGAAATCGTATTCCTTGCCGGGTTCGAGCGGGCCCGCGCTCTTGAGCGGTCCGGTGGTGGTGCGAGCCACCGGGCCTTCATCGCGGCCGCGGCGGTCGGTGATTTCCGTGTTGTGGCAGAGACCTTCGATGTTGTCGCCGAAGTCCACGAAAGCGCCGAACATGGCGATGCGCGAGACTTTGCCTTTGACGAGATCGCCGACACGGTGCTGTTTGACCCAGTTGTCGAATTTGTCGTCGACTTGCTTGATGCCGAGCGAGACGCGGCGGCCATCGGGATCCACGCGCAAGACTCTTGCGGTGACGGATTCGCCCTTCTTGAAAACTTCGTGAGGATTGTTGACGCGGCCGGTCCAGCTGACATCGCCGACGTGGACGAGGCCATCGAAGCCGTCTTCGATTTCGATGAAGGCGCCGAATTCGACGATGTTGCGGACTTTTCCGGTGACGATCGTGCCGACCGGATATTTTTCCGCAGTGAGGAGCCATGGATCGGGCTGCGCCTGCTTCATACCGAGCGAAACGCGGCGATCGCTGGCCTTGATGTCGAGGACGACCACGTCGACTTCATCGCCGGCTTTGACGACCTTCGAAGGCTGGACGGATTTCTTGGTCCAGCTCATTTCGGTGGCGTGCACGAGGCCTTCGACACCCTGTTCGAGTTCGACGAACGCGCCGTAGTCGACGACGCCGACGACTTTGCCCTTGAACTTGCCGCCGGCCGGATAACGATCGGCTGCGTCAATCCAGGGGTCTTTCGAAAGCTGTTTGAGGCCAAGCGAAACGCGCTGCTTGTCCTTATCGAATTTCAAAATGATGACGTCGAGTTCCTGTTCGGGCTTGACGATGTCGGACGGGTGCTTGATGCGGCCCCAGCTGAGGTCGGTGAGGTGGAGCAGGCCGTCGAGGCCGCCGATGTCGACGAACGCGCCGTACTCGGTGACGTTCTTGACGGTGCCGTGGACGGTCTGGCCTTCGGTCAGATTTTGGAGCAATTCGGCGCGCTTGGCGTGGAGATCTTCTTCGAGAAGCGCGCGGCGGCTGACGACAATGTTGCCGCGGCGGCGGTTCAGCTTGGTGATACGAACCTGAACTTCCTGGCCGATGAGCGCGTCGAGATTTTGCGTTGGGCGCAGAT
>DATGIS010000113.1:0-19504 GCA_035295625.1 Candidatus Acidiferrum sp.
GATTTCGGTGCAGGGGCCGATGTCCGTCAGTGTTGTGGGCGGGCAAGTGAAGACGGTGCTGCGGAGCGGCGGCGACGTGCGCGTAAAATCCGGACGCGCGACGATTGATCTGGTGGAGGGCGGGAAAATTGCGATTTGCGGGCCGACGCATCTTTCGGTTTTAAAGTCCGGCGGAGCGCTGACGGTGGCGCTCGATTCCGGAACGATTCATACGTTCGTCGATCAGGAACCGTCGCTGACGATTTATACGGCGCTGCTGCAGGCGAAGCCGCTGACGATTGGCGGAGCGCCGCAAGATACGCTGATCGGACTGGACGCGCTTGGCGGACTTTCGGTGCGGGCGATTGCGGGCGCGGTTCGAATCGAGCAGCAATTGACCGGACAAAGTATCGTGGTGCCGCAGAACGCGGACGTGCTTCTGAGTAATGGCCAATTGAATGGCATGAAACCGGGAGCGGGCCACGTTGCGTGCGAACTGGGCGACGTGAAATTGCAACAGCAGCCATTGCCGCAGGTGAGCGTGCCGGCGACGGCAGAAGAAGTAAAGGAAAAGCATCTCGCCGATGCTAAACCGAATCTTCCGCAAGCGAACGCAAAGCCTGCAGCGGACGAAGGTCCGACCTATCAGGTGTTTTTGCCGCCGATGCGGTATGACTCGAATCTGAAAGTGCAGCAACCGCCCGATCCGAACCTGATTGTGCTGGTGCGGCGAGTGCGAGTCCGGCCTACGCTTATTTTCGAAGGGCGCGTTGAGGGCGAGGCACTGGTTGCGGAAAGCCACGCAGCGCCGCCGCTGGCTGCCGCGCCAAAGCCGGGCCAACCGGTGCAGGCGGCGGCTGCCAAAACTCCAGCTCCCACGCCATCCGTCACGGATCGCGTGCGGACGTTCTTCAAACGGATGTGGGAACCGAAATCTTAGCCGAAGCCAAGTGACCGAAAGTATAGGGTGCGTTAGACGGCGAGGACAGCGGCCCTACTTCCCATTCAACCAGCGCCGCGACTGTGCTAGCTTTTTAGATAGAACAAGGAAACCAGCCCCCCGGGTTTCCTGTGCGTCCCGACCATTTTTGAATCGAAACTGGAGTGTCGCTCCGTGAAAACCTTGCCTCGCTCTGCGCGGTTGCAGCCCAACATTGTTTATTCGATTCTGATTTTGGCGGCGGTGTTCGCCGCGGGTTGCGCGGGTCCGGGCGGGACGACCATCACTCCACCGCCGATCGTCGTGTCGGTTACGCCACCAATGCCAAGCGTGCAGACCGGCAAGACGCAACAATTCACAGCTACCGTTACAGGGACAGCGAATACCGCCGTGACGTGGCAAATCAGCAGCCCATCGGCAGGAGCGGCAAGCATTGGAACGATTAGCGCGACGGGCCTGTACACAGCTCCGGCAAATGTTCCCACGGGCGGAACAGTTACGGTGACGGCGACTTCGCAAGCGGACACGACCAAGACTGGAAATGCGACGGTGACGGTGACGGCGCCGCCACCGGTTGGTGTAGCCATCAGCCCGAAGACGCCTTCGGTACAGGTGAGCAAGACGCTGCAATTCACCGCGACAGTTACGAACACCACCAATACAGCAGTGACGTGGCAGGTGAATGGCGTGACGGGTGGAGGCGCGGCGACAGGAACGATCAGCGCGGGCGGCCTGTACACGGCACCCGCGGCGGTTCCAACCACGACTATTAAGGTTGCGGCGATTTCGCAGGCGGATGCGGCGAAATCGGATTCGACCAACGTTACGGTCACGTCTGCGCCGGTGATTTCGATAACGCTCTCACCGACGACGGCAAATGTTCAGGCGGGAATCGGAGCGCAGAATTTTAGCGCAGTGCTGACGAACGATACGGGAAACAAAGGCGTGACGTGGTCGCTTGGGGGCACGGGTTGCAGCGGCGCAGCGTGCGGAACACTGAGCAACGTGACGACGACTTCGGTTACGTATAGTGGTCCAGCGAGCGTGCCGAGCCCGGCGTTGGTGACGCTGACGGCGACGTCGATTGCGGACCCGACGAAGAGTTCGCCCGCGGGAATTACGGTGACGGCGCCGGTTGGCGTGACAGTCGCTCCGACGACGGCAAGCGTGAATGTAAGCAAGACGCAAAGCTTTACGGCGACGGTGACGAACGATGCGCAGAGCAAGGGAGTGACGTGGTCGCTCTCGGGCACGGGATGCAGCGGCGCGACATGCGGATCGCTGTCCACGACTTCCAGCGCTTCGGGCGTGGCCATTACTTACACAGCTCCAGCGGCGGTACCGGCGCCGGCAACGGTGGCCATCAAGGCGACTTCGGTTGCGGACGGAACTCGCAGTTTTTCTTCGACGATTACAGTTGTTCCCGCGATTGGAGTGAGCGTTGCGCCGTCGACGCCTAACGTAACCGTTGGGCTGACACAGACTTTTACAGCGACGGTGACGAATGACTTGCAGAATAAAGGAGTCACCTGGGCGCTCTCCGGCACAGGATGCAGCGGCGTCACTTGCGGAACATTGTCGACGAACTCCAGCGCTTCGGGCGTGGCAATTACATACATGGCGCCGGCAGCGGTGCCTTCACCAGCGACGGTGACGCTGACGGCGAAGTCTGTGACCGATACTTCTCGAACTGGCACAGCAACGATTACGGTTGTGCCTGCTGTCGTTTCCGGATTGTCGGTTTCGATCAGTCCCGTGCGCGGCGGATTGACCATCGGGCAGAGCATGAATTTTACGGCGACGGTTACGAACGATGTAGGCGCGGCGGGCGTGACGTGGTCTGCGACGAGCGGAACGATTTCGAATCCAACCACGACAGGGGCAACGTTTAGCGCGCCTGGCGTGGCAGGAACGGTGACGGTGACAGCCACGAGCGTCGCTGACATAACAAAGAGCGCATCCGCGACGCTGGGTGTAACGGATTTGGCGGGAGTAACGACCTATCACAACAATCTTTCGCGGGACGGCTCAAACACGCGAGAGTTTGCGCTGACTCCGAGCAACGTGACGACGGCAAGCTTTGGCAAGCGGTTTGCGTGCACGGTTGATGCCGCGGTTTATGGTCAGCCGCTGTGGGTGCCAAATCTGATGATCAATGGCGCAAAGCACAACGTAATTTTTGCGGTCACACAGCACGACAGCATTTATGCCTTTGACGCGGACGCGAGCCCGTGCGTAACGCTTTGGTCGAAAGTGGGAACAACGACAGGTTCGTTGATACCTACGGGAGAAACGTGGGTAACGAGCGGGAGCGGAGCCGTGGACGTACCGTGCGGGGATCTGCAGCCGGCAATCGGAATTGTGGGGACGCCGGTGATCGACCTTTCGACCAACACGATCTACCTCGTGACGAAGACGAAAACGATTACGCCGGTGGCGTTTCATCAACGGCTGCACGCACTGGACATCACGAATGGCGCGGAGAAGTTCGGCGGGCCGACGGAGATTTCGGCGAGCCTGCGATCGGCCACGTTCACACCTTTGAAAAATAATCAGCGGCCGGGCCTGGCGCTGGTAAACGGCAACGTGTACATAGGATGGTCGAGCCATTGCGACCAGGGCGCGTATCAAGGCTGGATGATGGCGTATTCCGCCTCGACGCTCGCGCAGGTTGCAGTTTTCACGCCGGCGCCGAACGCACCGACGAGCATTGAATCCGGCATCTGGATGAGCGGCGGAGCGCCCGCAGCCGACAGCAGCAACAATCTCTATCTGATTACGGGCAACGGCACTTTCGACGCGAACAATGCTTCGGCACCGAACGACGACTACGGAGATTCGTTCCTGAAGCTTTCGACGGCGAGCGGGATCTCGGTGGCCGATTATTTCACGCCGAGCAACGAATCAACACTGCAAACCAGCGACGCAGATTTCGGCTCCGGCGGCGCGGCAATCCTGGTGGACCAGCCGAGTGGGCCGGTGCAGCATCTCGTGATCGGCGGCGGAAAAGACGGAATACTTTTCCTGTTGAATCGCGACAACATGGGAAAGTTTACGAGTACGAATAGCGGAGCGGTGCAATCACTGAATGTTGGCACAGATTCCATCTACGCGACAGCGGCCTTCTGGAACAACAAACTCTTTATCGGTGGAGCGTTCGGCGGCGGGCATGTGCAGGCGTTCGACTTCGTGACGTCCACGGGGAAATTTAACTCGCCGAGTTCGTCGCAGTCGCCGACATCGTATGGATTCCCGGGTGCGACGCCGTCCGTTTCCGCGAACGGGACTTCGCAGGGCATCGTGTGGGCGATCGACTCATCGCAGAGCGGGACGTCGGGATCGTCGGTGCTGCATGCCTACGACGCGAGCAATCTGGCGAACGAACTTTGGAACAGCGGACAAGTGGCGGCGGACCGGGCGGGATTTTCCGTCAAATTCACGGTGCCGACCGTGGCGAATGGCAAGGTGTACATTGGAACTGGCGGAGAGATTTCGGTGTACGGACTGAAACCATAAGCAAGTTTTCTGAAAATATTCTCGAGAGGCCTGCCGAAGTTGGCGGGCCTTTTTGTTTAAGAACAAGATTCGTGCTCACGACGGTGGCGTCGTGTTAAGTTCTAGGGCAGAACATTTTGCAGTACCGTCGTGCGACTCGAACACGACTCCTTCGCATTTTTGAACCCGGAGTGAGGACCCATGAAAAAGATATTGCCCGGTGTGAGCTTCCTGCGGACTGGACTTGCGCTTGTCTTGCTGGGATTGACCGCATGGACGTGCGGATGCGGAAGTACGTATACGCCGCCGCCGCAAATTACGGTGGCAGTGAGTCCGAAGCGGGCGGCGGTGACAACCGGACAAACGCAAACGTTTGTGGCGTCGGTGACGGGCAGCGCCAACACGAGCGTGACATGGGAAGTGGACGGGACAGCGGGAGGAAGCGCGAGCGCGGGGATGATTACGAGCGGTGGTGTTTATACGCCGCCGGCGGCGGGCGGCACGCACTCGGTGGTGGCACGGAGCGCGGCGGATACGACGATTACCGCGAGCGCGAATGTTGCGGTGACGGATTTGGCGGGAGTGTTTACGTATCACAATGACGCGGGGCGTACGGGAGCGAATGCGCAGGAATATGCGCTGACGGCCGCGACCGTGACGACTGGAACGTTCGGCAAATTGTTTTCGTGCGCGGTGGATGGAGCGATCTACGCGCAGCCACTCTGGGTGGCGAATTTCACGATCAACGGCGCGAAACATAACGTGATCTTTGTGGCGACGCAGCACGACAGCCTATATGCGTTCGACGCGGATGCGAATCCCTGCAGCACTTTGTGGCACGCGAACCTGATTGATCCGGCGCATGGCGGCACTGCCGGCGAAACATCGGTTCCATCGTCGAACCCGGGCGCGTTGGTCGGAAATGGATTTGGCGACATCACACCGGAAGTTGGGATTACGGGGACGCCGGTGATCGATGCGACGACGAATACTCTCTACGTTGTGAGCAAGTCTGTAATTCCCACGGCAAGTCCCGTGGCATTTTTTCAGAGGCTTCATGCAGTGGACATGACTACCGGCCTGGAAAAATTCAGCGGACCATTGAAAATCGCAGCTTCTGTGCCCGGAACCGGCGACGGATCGTCCGCTGGAGTGGTGGCGTTTGATGCAGGCAATCAACACCAACGATCGGGGCTTGGCCTGAGCGGCGGCGTTGTATACATCGCGTGGGCTTCGCATGAGGACCACAGCCCGTACCATGGCTGGGTGATTGCCTACAAATCGGATTTGTCGCAACGGCTCGGAGTTTTTAATACGACGCCAAATGGCGGACTGGGCGGGATCTGGATGGCGGGAGGAGCGCCCGCGTTCGACAGCGCCGGGAATTTTTATTTCGCGACGGGGAATGGTTCTTTTGATCAAGCCACTGGATACGGCGACAGCGTTTTGAAGATGGGGCCGCCAAGCGCAGGGGGCTTCCCGTTCCTCGATTTCTTCACGCCGTCAGACCAGGCGAACCTGAACGCGGGCGATGTGGACGTAGCCGCAGGTGGCGTGGTCGTCATTCCAGATTTATCGTCGGGATCGCACAAGCAGCTGCTCGTGCAAATCGGAAAAGATGGCACGATTCATCTGCTCGACCGAACGAATCTTGGACAGTATTGCAACGGGTGCCCGACGGACACGCAGATCGTGCAGGAAATACGCAACCAGATAAATGGAATGTGGGGAACGCCAGCGTTTTGGAACGGAAATCTTTATGTTGGAGGTGCGCAAGACGGAGGAACGAGCGGCGACAACCTGAAAGCGTTTTCGTTCAACGCAGGAGGCTCCGGCCTATTTTCTCTGACGCCAACTTCCCTGAGTTCGCTTACATACAATTTTTCCGGGCCGACTCCGTCGGTTTCATCGAGCGGGACGACGAACGGAATCGTCTGGGCGATCGACAACAGCAAGTACGGCCCACCGACGCCAAACGGGTCGGGGCCTGCCGTTTTGCACGCTTATGATGCGACGAATCTTGCAAACGAATTGTGGAGTAGTTTGCAAGGGGCTGGCAACACTGCGGGCAACGCAGTGAAATTCACGGTGCCCACTGTTGCGAACGGCAAAGTCTACATTGGGACGCGCGGAAATTCGACGACGAACGGCGGTGTGGGCGAATTGGATGTTTATGGATTGCTGCCGAACTGAATAGACGGTGAAGCGCATGGCCTTGGCGAAGCACCTTCTAACATTCAGACGCAAGCCGAGTGCGATATCGGGCTTAACAGGAAGCAGCGGTCGCCGGAGCTCAGCCAGGAGTGGCTAAGCTACTTACATGCCTTCGTAATTTGGACCGCCGCCGCCTTCGGGGACGACCCAGGTGATGATTTGATAAGGATCGGCGATATCGCAGGTCTTGCAGTGAACGCAATTCGCAAAATTGATTTTTAGCTTTTGAGCGGCGCCGTCTTTGACCATTTCGTAGACTGCGGCGGGGCAAAAATATTGGCAGGGATTGCCGTACTCTTCGACGCACTTTGTTGCGCAGACGTTCAAGTCAGCGACGTGGAGATGGCAGGGCTGATCTTCTTCGTGGCGCGTGCCGGAGTGATAGACATCGGTGAGGCGATCGAAGGTGCGTTTGCCGTCGCCGGAAAAGCGCGGTGCGGCGGCAGTGCCATCGATTTTTTTGTAGGCTTCGTGGCCGGCGTGTGCGGGCATGGGATCGACGAGACCGCGTCCGCCGGAGATTTGCTGGAAGGCCGTGTTGAAAAAGCCGGCGAGCTGGCCGTGAGCGAAGCCTTGGTGGAAATTGCGGACCTTCCACAATTCTTTTTTGATATAGCTGTTTTCGATTTTGGATTGATAGGCGCTGAGGGCTTTTGCGGACGTGTCGCCGGATTTGAGCGCTTCGAACGCTGTTTCGGCGGCGAGCATGCCACTCTTCATGGCAAGGTGAATGCCTTTTAGTTTTTGCGAGTCGAGAAAGCTGCCGGAATCGCCGACGATGAGGCCGCCGTCGAAATAATTGCGCGGCATGGCGTACCAGCCGCCGTAAGGCAGGGATTTTGCGCCATAACGGACGAGCTTGCCGCCGTCGAGGAGATTTGCGACGAATGGATTTGTTTTCCACTTTTGGAACGTGGCGTGGGGATCGAAGCGCGGGTCGGCGTATTCGAGCGCAATGACGAGGCCGATGGAGACGCGATTGTTCGAAAGGCCGTAAATCCAGCCGCCGCCATACATGCTGGACGGAACGGGCCAGCCGAGCGTGTGCGCGACGTAGCCTGGCTGAATTTTTCCGGGCTGCACGTCCCAAAGTTCCTTGATGCCGATGCCGTAGCTTTGCGGATTGATGTTGTCGAGTTTCTTTTTTGCGACGAGCTCTTTGGTGAGCGAGCCGCGCGTGCCTTCGGCGAGGACGGTGATTTTTGCTTTCAGTTCGTAGCCGGGTTGAAAATTGTCCTTCGGCTTGCCGTTTTTGTCGATGCCCTTGTCTTCCGTGATGACACCGCCGATGCCATCGCGTTCGTAAATTAGTTGCGCGCCGCCAAATTCTTTAAAGATATTGACGCCGGCGGATTCGACTTTTTCGCCGAGCCATTTGACGAGTTTGCTGAGGGAGACAACGTAGTTGCCGGTGTTGACAAAGGGCGGCGGAGTGATGGGAAAACGGAAGGACGATTTTTCGGTGAAGAAGAGCGCGGCGGAATCGGTTACGGGCGTATCGAGCGGCGCGGACTTTTCGAAATCGGGAACGAGTTCGGCGAGAGCTTTCGGGTTCATGATGGCGCCGGAGAGTTGATGCGCTCCGAGTTCGCGGCCTTTTTCAAGGACGTAGATATTTTCGGCGGAGAGTTCGGGTTTGGCGCCGGTGGCGTTCTGCGCTTTGATGAGGGTGGCGAGATGCAGCGCGCAGGCAAGGCCGGCGGGTCCGGCGCCGACGATGAGTACGTCGGCTTCGAGTTGTTCGCGTTGGACGGTCACTAGTAAAGCCTCGTTGGAACAGCCTTCCTATCTACCTTCTGCTCTTTAAATATTCGGGAATCGGGCCTGGGATAAATTGCAGAAGAACGAATTTGGCATTCTTAAATTCAAAATATTTTGTTCCGCATTCGCGGGAACTAGTCGGGACGTCCCAATCAAAACATCCCGATGCAATGAGAAGCCGGCTTTGCCGGCGGAACGATATGCCCTCGTATGATGCCCCTTTTTTTGAATCAAAATGGGACTCGATTGTGGTGTACGGAGAGTTTTCCAAGACCGCCCCGCTCTTTAGGTCCACTATCACCAGCTCGGCACAGTTTGTACCGCAGCTATATTCGGCGATACCGTAGTGACCAGCAAAATTAGGTTTCTTTTGGACCGTGCTCTGCGCCGCGAAAACGAGCCTGTCGTGGGCCGGTTCGCTGGGGTCGAACCCATCCGGCCAAACAATTTTCGGGTGTCTCCCTTGAAATACGTCGCCAACCCGGAAATCTTCGAAACGTGGTCGCGATTCAGCCATTGAGGCAAGCGCCTGGCCTGCGCTATCGGAATGCGAGCACAAAAAAGTAGCGAAAAACAGCGTAAACAAAGTCATAGAGCTTTCATGCGCGAAGAAAATTATACGTCAAACCAGTGTTCGAATAGAGTTACGAAGATTTGGACTTTTCCAGTGCTTCGGTGAGCGCGGGCATGATTTCGAAGATGTCGCCGACGATGCCGTAATCGGCGATTTCGAAAATGGGCGCGTTCTGATCTTTGTTGATGGCGACGATGGTGCGCGCGCCTTTCATGCCAACGACGTGTTGAATTGCTCCGCTGATGCCGAGCGCAAGATAGAGTTTCGGCGCAACGGTCTGGCCGGAGCTGCCGATTTGGCGCTCCATGGGGAGCCAGCCTTCGTCGCAAATGGGGCGCGAGGCAGCGATTTCCGCGCCCATGGCTTTGGCGACGGCTTCGGCTTGCGGAATATTTTCCGGCGCTTTGATGCCGCGGCCGATGGCCACGATGAGCGGAGCTTGCGTGAGATCGACGGCGGATTTTGCTTCCTTGAAAAGTTCGAGCGGCTTGGTGCGAATCTGTGCGGCGCTCAGATGAATGCTGACTGCGTTGACCGGTGCCTTGCCGGAAGCGTGAGTTTGGACAAGGTCTGCGCGAAATGCGCCAGCTTGGAACGAGGCAAACCACGGCCCCGCGCCGAGGAAAGAGACGTCGGCGACGGTTTTGCCCTGGAACATTTGGCGGACGAAAACGAGCTTGACGCCTTCGTTGCGGTAGCCGACGCAATCGCCAATCATTCCTTTGCCGAGCGATGCGGCGAGTTTCGGCGCGAAATCGCGGACTTGATAGGTGTGCGGAAACAAAACGAGATCGGGCTTTGCGGGCTCGATGACCTGCTTCAACGCGATGCAGTAGCCGTCGGGAGTGTAGTCGGCGAGGAGATCGTTTTCGACAGAGAGAACTTCCGCGACGGCTTTGCCGGCGAGATCGTCGGCAAACGCACTGACGCCTTTGCCCAGAACTACCGCAGTGACCGCGCCGGAAGCTGAGCTTGCAATTTGTTGCGCAGCGGCAAGCGTTTCGAAGCTGGCATTATTCCACTTACCCTGGCGATGCTCGGTGACGACGAGGATTTTCATGGCTAGATCACCCGCGCTTCGAACTTCAGCTTTTCGACAAGTTTTGCGGCCATTTCTTTGGGCGTGCCGGTCAGGAATTCCGTTTTTTTCGTTTTGGTCGGGACGTAAATCTTTTCGACGCGCTGCGTTGGTTCACTCGCGACACCGAGCGACTCACGCGTGACCGAGGTAATCTCTTTTTTCTTTGCCGCCATGATGCCTTTCAGCGTCGCATAGCGCACTTTGTTGATGCCCGACTGAATCGAGAGCACGGCGGGGAGCGGGCACTCCACCCATTGAAACCAGCCCGCCTCCAATTCCCTCTTCAACTTCATTTTTCCGTCGGCGACTTCGATCGCCATGATGATCGTCGCGTGCGGCCGGTCGAGTTCGGCGGCCACAAGCACTCCGGTCTGGCCAAAACCCTGGTCATCGCTTTGCAAGCCGGTCAGGATCAGATCCGGATTTTCGCCTTTCACCGCTGCGGAAAGCGCTTTTGCCGCGCCCAGCGGATCAAGCTGAAAGAAATTGTCGTCGGAAATATGAATGGCACGATCCGCGCCTTTCGCCAGCGCTTCCTTGATCGTCTGCTTTACGCGCTCCGGCCCCATCGAAAGCGCAATCACTTCGCCGCCGTGCTTTTCCTTCAAGCGCAGCGCTTCTTCGAGCGCGTAACTGTCCGGCTCGTTCATTTCGAAGCCGATATCCGATTCCTTGATCCAGCTGCCGGAAATCGCCAACGGCGCGTCCTTGGCCGGCACCTGCTTAATGCATACGATAATTTTCATGAGGATTCTTCCCGGAACGACATCGCGTGAACAAGAATTCTCAGCTCACGCAAAAATTGAGATCCTTCGCTTGCGCTCAGGATGACATGCGCCCAAGCATGCTGGTTACTTGCCCGTCCAGCGCTTGAAAATCAGCGCGGCGTTCGTGCCGCCAAAGCCGAAAGAATTCGAAAGCGCGTAATCAATTGTCTGCTTGCGAGCCACGTTTGGCACGTAATCCAGATCACACTCCGGATCGGAATTGAATTGATTGATGGTCGGAGGCAAAATGCCGTCGCGCAACGCCAACACGCTGATACCCGCTTCGAGGCCGCCTGCGCCGCCGAGCAAGTGGCCGGTCATCGATTTTGTCGAACTCACGGGCAGTTTCTTGCTAATCGCGCGCTCGCCAAAGAGCCGCTTCATCGCGCGCGTTTCAATGGCGTCGCCAATTGGCGTCGACGTTCCATGCGCGTTGACGTAGCCGATATCGTCCGGCGATAGCTTCGCGTCTTTCAGCGCAGCCTTCATAACGCGAAATGCGCCGTCGCCGTTTTCGACCGGCTGCGTGATGTGGTACGCGTCACCGGACATTCCGTAGCCGACAATTTCCGCGACGATGGGCGCGTTGCGTCGCGTCGCATGTTCGAGCGATTCGAGGATCAAAATGCCGCAGCCTTCGCCAACGACGAAACCGTCGCGATCGCGATCGAACGGCCGGCTCGCCGTCCCGGGATCGTCATTGCGCGTGGAAAGCGCGCGCATCGACGCAAATCCGCCAACGCCCATCGGCGTGATGGTCGCTTCGGTGCCGCCGCAAATCATCATCTCCGCGGCACCGCGTTCGATAATTTTGAAGGAATCGCCAATCGAATGCGCCGATGCCGAGCAAGCCGTCGCCGTTGCCGAGTTTGGCCCTCGCGCACCATAGCGAATTGAAACGTGCCCGCTCGCCAGATTTACGATTGCGGAAGGGATAAAGAACGGTGAGATTTTTCCGGGACCGCCCGAGAGCAGTTTTATGTGTTCGCGCTCGATGATGTCGAACCCACCGATGCCGGACGCGATGTACACGCCCACTTCGTCAAGGTCCGACTGTTCCGGTTTCCACTGCGACTGCCTGACCGCAAAATCCGCGCCCGCCAGCGCGATCTGAATGAAGCGGCCCATCTTCTTTAATTCTTTTTTCTCGATCCACTGGAAGGGGTCGAAGTTCTTCACTTCGCCGGCGATCTTACAGTCGAAGCCGGTGGTATCGAACTGCGTGATGGGACCGACGCCGCTGACGCCGGCGAGGAGGTTTTTCCAGCTTTCCTCCGTGCCAATGCCCAACGCGCAGACAAGTCCAACGCCCGTGACCACAACCCGGCGAGTCAACGTTCCTTCACCTCGGATGATTTGAAATATCGTGCGGAATTCGCGCCGTTACTTCGATTTGGCGTGTTTGTCGATATATTCGATGGCATCTTTCACCGTCGCCATCTTCTCGGCGTCCTCGTCCGGCACCTCAATGCCAAACGCTTCTTCAAACGCCATGACCAATTCCACCTGGTCGAGCGAATCGGCGCCCAGGTCGTCCACGAAGGACGCCGTCGGCGTCACTTCCGCTTCGTCCACACCGAGCTGCTCGACAATAATCTGCTTTACGCGTTCTTCTACGCTGGCCATTCCCATTTCCTCCGCGGTCTCCGCGACCGCTTATTTTAGTATTCCCAACCTTCGGCGCACCCACTGCCAGCGCCCGAACTCTTGCAGAATGCCCGTTTTAGCCCCACAAAGGCAGCCTGCCCATTCTAGACATGCCCTTCCACAAGGTCAACTTTGGGAGTCCTACTTGCCTTCAGGGTTAAGGTGGGCAGAAACAACGTACACCTCAACACCGCTCATGGAGCATTCTTCCTGTGAAGCTTTGTGAATAGCAATTGTTTCGATCGTCTTGCCCGAATACTCCGTGAACGTCACCCGATAGATTTGTTGCCACAGATCTTTTCCGATTCTTTCCGACGCAAGTCGGACGGTCTTCGTCTTCGTAAAATCGACCTTATCGTTGTTTGTTAGACCAGCGTTCTTCAAATGAACGAACGCCATGGTTGTAGGCCAACCACCAGCACAATCTGGATCTTTGCCAAATGCGGAGGAAGCAATTGCGCAAAAGCACAAAACAAGTCCGAATCTGTAGAATTGCATATAGCTCCTTTCGTTATGCCAAATGCATCCCACCGTTCACATTCAGCACATGCCCCGTAATGTATCCCGCCTCGTCGCTGGCAAGAAAAACGATGGCTGCTGTAACGTCGCGCGGCTTGCCCATTCGCCCCAGTGGAATGCGTTTATTCAATTCTTCTTTCACGCCGGCCGAAAGCACGTCCGTCATCGGCGTCTCGATGAATCCCGGCGCGACAGCATTCACCGTGATATTTCGCGAAGCGATCTCGATTGCGGTAGCTTTGGTTAAGCCAATCAATCCCGCCTTCGCCGCGACATAATTCGCCTGACCTGAGTTTCCACTCTGCGCCACGACCGAGGAAATGTTGATGATCCGCCCCGCGCGCGCCCGCATCATCACGGCCAGCGCCTGCTGCGTGCACAAATGCGCTCCGGTCAAATTCGTCCGGAGCACCGCTTCCCAATCTTCGAGCTTCATGCGCATGGAAAGACCGTCGCGCGTAATCGCCGCGTTGTTGACAAGAATGTCCAGCTTGCCGAACTTTTCGAGGACCTGTTTGAAACCTGCCTTGATCTGCTCGGCGTCCGCCACGTCCATCTTCACGGCAAACGCTTCTCTGCCTGCGGCAGTGATTTCGCTGACAAGCGCGGCGAGCTTTTCTTCGTTTCGGGCCGCGGCAGCGACTTTCGCGCCCGCTTCGGCTAGCGCCAGAGCTGTATCGCGGCCAATTCCCTGCGAAGCACCGGTCACCAGCGCAACTTTGTCCCTCAGGCTAAACATTCAATTCGAACCTTTCGGAGAGTTATAAGTCTTAGGTTGTAAGTCTTAAGTAAGAGCAAAAAAGAAAGAAAGATGGGTCGTTTCTCTCTTCCGCATGCCACGCAACCCAAGAGAGAGAGGGACCATTCTTGCTTTCACCTAAAACTTACAACTTTTCACGCCGCGTCGGCCTTTGCCGCGGCGATTTTCTCCAGCGTCGTGCTCAGACTCTTTTCGTCTTCGATATTGAGCGTCGCCACCGACCGTTCGATCTGCCGCAACAAACCCGTCAAGACGCGCCCTGGCCCGACTTCGACGAACGTATTCACGCCTTCGTCGATCATCAGCCGCACGGACTCTTCCCACCGCACCGGCATGGAAACCTGCCGCTCCAGCGCGCTACGCGCTTCTTCGCTCTTTTCAATCGTATCCGCATCGACGTTAGTCACGAGCGGCACGCGCAAATCGGAAAATTGCACCTTTGCCAAATCCTTCGCGAGCTTTTCTTGCGCAGGCATCATCAGCGCCGAATGAAAAGGCGCGGAAACCGGCAGCATTACCGCGCGCTTTGCGCCAAGCTGCGACGCAATTTCCGTTGCGCGCTTTACCGCGCCCGCATGGCCCGAAATCACGGTCTGCTCGGGCGAGTTCAAATTCGCTGCCGAACAAACTTCGCCTTCGGCGGCACGCTGGCAAGCATCGGCCACCACCGCGTGCGAAATCCCCATCACCGCGGCCATCGCGCCCACGCCCTGCGGCACGGCTTCCTGCATGTACGTCCCGCGCTTGCGCACGAGCTGTACGGCATCGGAAAACTTCAATCCGCCCGCCGCGACGAGCGCTGAATATTCGCCCAGACTGTGCCCCGCTACAAAATCCGGCTTCAAGCCTTTCTCTTCCGCGACACGAAAAATCGCCACGGAGCACGTCAAAATCGCCGGCTGCGTGTTCGCCGTCAGCTTCAAATCCTCTTCCGTGCCTTCGAAGCACATCTTTGAAATGGAGAACCCCAACGCTTTGTCCGCTTCGTCAAACACGGCTCGCGCCGCCGGATATTTTTCCGCCAGCTCTTTGCCCATGCCCGGGTATTGCGACGCCTGCCCCGGAAATACGAACGCTACTTTTCCCATGTCCTCTACCTCCGCAAGTTGGCACGCAAAGGCGTCACTCGCTCGCGCCACTTGCGAACAGCTCTTGCTCAATCTTCTGATTCACGTTGGCCCTGGCAAGGCCCGCCGCGACGCGAATCGCATTTTTCACGGCATTGGCGTTCGAACGGCCATGGCCGATCACGCAAACGCCGCGCACTCCGAGCAGCGGCGCGCCGCCATACTCGGTGTAATCAATCTTTTTCTTCAACCCACGAAACGCGCCCTGCGACAGCATTCCCGCGAACTGCGTAATCAGCGAACTCTTCAGCGACTTTCGCATGAAGGTAAAAAGCTGAAACGCCAGACCTTCGCAAATCTTCAGCGCGATGTTGCCGACGAACCCATCGCAAACAATCACGTCCACTTCGCCCGAGAAAAGATCGCCGCCTTCCACGTTCCCCATATAGTGCAGATGGGTCTTCTTCAACCGGTTGTGCACTTCGCGGGTCAATTCGTTTCCCTTAATCTCTTCTTCCCCGATCGAGAGCAAACCCACCCGCGGCCTGCGGTGCCCATGGCCAAAGGTCACGCGGTAATAAATCTCGCCCATCACCGCGAACTGCACCAGATGCTCCGGCTTCGAATCCACGTTCGCACCGACATCGAGCAGAACGCTCACGCCGCCCTTGGCATTTGGAAACGGCGCCGCCAGCGCAACTCGATCCACGCTTTCGAGCGTGCCAAGCAAAAATCGCGCGACGGTCATTACTGCGCCCGTGTTTCCCGCGCTGACGATTCCGTGCGCCTTGGCTTCTCGTACCAGCCGCGTCGCCACATGCACCGACGAATCCTTCTTCCGCCGGAATGCCTGAGCAGGGTGATCGTCCATCGTGATCACTTCGCTGGCAGGCACAATTTCGATCGGCAGATTCGCGGGCGCATGCTTTGCCAGCTCGGCACGGATCGCCGCAGCCTGCCCAACCAGCAATATGCGCACTCCCAGCTCGCGTGCGGCCAGCACACTGCCTTCGACTTCGGGGCGGGGGGCGTTATCCCCGCCCATCGCGTCCACGGCAATCGTAATCATGGGGACTGGTTACCGCTCTGCTCGGTATGAGTGCTACAAACTCCGGCTCTTACGCCTTTGCTTCTTTGACGGCCTTGCCCTTGTAGTAGCCGCAGTGCGGACACGCCTGGTGCGGCATCTTCACTTCATGGCAGTTCGGGCACTTCGAACTGGCCGGCTTCGTCAGGTGGTCATGCGCGCGTCGCGTGCTGGTCCGGCGCTTCGAATGTCTTCTCTTTGGATTCGGCATCGTACTACTCCTCTTGAATTAGTCCGCTGGAACTCTTGCTGCTTCACACCACAAAAACACACAAAACCGCAAAATACGACCAAAAACTTCGCGCTCTTATTGTTTCTTGAGCCAGTCCTGCTTCAGGCGCGCCAGGGGAGCCAGGCGCACATCCACGCTATGCGTTTCGCAACGGCACTCTTCATGGTTCAAGTTCGCGCCGCACGCCGCACACAACCCGCGGCAGTCGCTGCGGCAGATCGCCTTCATCGGCACCGCCAGCAGCACTTGCTCGGTCAAAACATCCGCCAGAAAGAGTCCGTTCCCTTGATAGAAACCCACGTCCGCGTCGTCGTCTTTCAGCCGCTCTTCTTCCGGCTTGGCGGTCTTCGGCAGCGGGCTGTAGAAAAGGTCGAATGAGCGGTGAATCTCTTCCGTAACCGGTTCAAGGCACCGGGCGCAGGAAAGCTCCAGCTTGGTTTCCAGTTCGCCGGTAATCCGGATATCTGTGCCCTCGAAAAGCTCCGCCGTAGCGACAACGTTGAGCGGCTCGACCTGCTTCATCTCTGTCGTATGGTAATCGATCGCGCCGGGAGCATAGCTCTTGCGCAAGGTCATCTTGCGGACGGCTAGCTCTTTCACATCGAGGAACATCGAATCGGCGCCTCCAGCGCTTACGCTCATGCCTATTTATTCTGAGGTCGCGTCCCCGGCAAGTCAAGAAAACCAGGGACCGGAGCCTGGAATCGTGCGATCTCGCCAAGACCCTCTCCTAGTACCCGGTCGGAGAAACTCGAGGCGACCGCGTTGACGGAAGGAGGGAGTCAGGGGATGATGCAACGGGAAAAGTAAACGTTTCCATTCCCAGCGCCATCACCTCAATTCGGTTGGCCCAGGATCTGATCCACGCCCGGCGAAAGCGAGTCATTACTCCATGAAACTCCGCGTTCTCACTTCACTCTTTGTGCTTGTTACCGTTGTGCTTCTTGCAACCGCGGCGCCTTTCTCCTTGGCGGAACCCTCCATCCACTTCAACGCAAAATCGAAACTCTTCTTCCTCGACGATGGAAAAATCTCCTACGTCTTCGGCATTAACGAACAAAACGGCCTGCAACATGTCTACTGGGGCAAACATATCGAACGCGAAGAAGATTTTGCCGCGGTGCGCACAACCAGCGAGTGGGCCTCCTTCGACGTCAGCACCACACGCACACCTCAGGAATACCCCGGTTGGGGCGCGGGTCTCTACGTTGAGCCGAGCCTGAAAATTACGTTTCCCGACGGCAATCGCGACCTCGTCCTGCACTACCTCGATCACAAGATCGAGGGCCTTACGCTCACCGTCACACTCAAGGACATCGAGCGCGAACTCTACGTCCATCTCCATTACGCGCTTTTCCCGAACACCGGAATTCTGCGCAAAGAAGCTTCCATCGAAAACCGCACCGGCAAACCCGTCGTCGTCGAAAGCGCGCAATCCGGCGCACTCTATCTTCCGCAGGGTGATGGCTATCGCCTGCGCTACTTGAGCGGCCGCTGGGCCGGCGAAGATCAGCTCAACGAAGAGCCCGTTCACACCGGTTTGAAAGTTCTGGAAAGCCGCCGCGGCAGCACCAGCCACCAGACAAATCCCTGGTTTGCTCTCGATCGCGACGGCTCGTCCGATCCCGAGCGTGGCTCCGTTTGGTTCGGCCTACTCGGCTGGAGCGGCAATTGGCGCATCAGCGTCGAGCAGACGCCGCACCTGCAAGTCCGCGTCACCGCCGGTTACAATCCCTTCGATTTCGGCTACTTCTTGCCCGCAAACGAATCGCTTTCCACGCCGCCGCTCTACGCCGGCTACACCGACCTCGGAATCGGTGAAGCTTCGCGCATGCTCCATCGCTTCGAGTTGCTCCGCATCCTGCCGAACAACAGCGGCTCTCGCACTCGCCCCATCCTCTACAACTCATGGGAAGCGACCGAGTTCGCCGTCGATGAACCCGGCCAAAGCGCGCTTGCCGAAAAAGCAGCGAGCCTCGGCATCGAACGCTTCGTGATGGACGACGGCTGGTTTGGCCAGCGCAACACCGATCACGCCGGTCTCGGCGACTGGAACGTCAATCCAAAAAAATTTCCCAACGGCCTCGGCCCGCTCATCAAGAAAGTGAAATCCCTCGGCATGGATTTCGGCATCTGGGTCGAACCCGAAATGATTAACCCGGACAGCGATCTCTATCGCAAGCATCCCGATTGGGCAATGCACTTCGACGGCCGCCCGCGCACCGAAGCGCGCAATCAACTCATCCTCAATCTCGCGCGCGATGATGTCCGCGACTACATCTTCCAATGGCTCGACGATCTCGTTTCCAAAAACGACATCGCCTTCTTAAAGTGGGATTACAACCGCAACTTCACCGAACCCGGCTGGCCCGAAGTTCCCGTCGAGCAACAAAAAAATATCTACGTGAAGTTCACGAACAACCTCTACGACATCCTCGACCGCCTGCGCAAAAAACATCCCGCGCTCGAAATCGAATCCTGCTCCGGTGGCGGTGGCCGCGTCGATCTCGGAATTCTTCGCTACACCGAGGAAGTCTGGCCGTCCGACAACACCGAAGCCTTCGACCGCCTCACCATTCAGCAAGGCTTCACCTACGCCTACACGCCGCACATCATGATGGCCTGGGTCACCGACGTGCCCAATTTCAACGGTCGCAGTGTCTCCCTTCCGTTCCGCTTCCTCACCGCGATGCAAGGCTCTCTCGCCGTCGGCTCAAATCTAAATCATTGGCAAGAGGAAGACTTCTCGCTCGCGAAAAAAATGATCGCCTACTACAAATCCGTCCGCGCAACCGTCCAGAACGGCTCGCTCTATCGCCTCACGCCGCCCTCCGACAACAATTTCAAAGCCACTCAATACGTCGCGCCGGATCAATCCACCTCGGTCCTGTTCGCGTTTTTGCATTCTCAGCAATTCGGCCGCAACTTGCCCGCGCTTCCCCTTCGCGGCCTCGATGAATCCGCCACCTACTCCGTCACCTGGTTTGACGGCACCGACCGCAAGGCCTTCGCCTCGCTCCCGACAACGCTCAGCGGCGCATACCTGATGAACCACGGCCTCGATCTGCCGCTCCATGGCGACTACGACGCCCTCTCCGTCAAACTCACGCGCGCCCCAAACTGAAGCGCGGCCCCTCCCCAATGTGCGGATAACGGCATCGCCCTGCACTGTCATCTTGCTTGCGCGGCGGGCGGGCCGCATAATTATGTCTGCATCTCAACCTTAATCTTTTTGCCGCCACTTTCTGAGGAGGGGCAATGAGCATTTCTCCCAACGTGCCGAGTCCGCAGGAGTCTTATCATTACGAGTCCTCCGGCACTCCGCGCTGGATCTCCGTTCTTTTCGCACTTCTTTTCGTTGCGCTCGGCGCCGTCGGCTTC